>PBNG01000066.1 GCA_002723015.1 Roseibacillus sp.
TATGATCGAGCCGGCTCCACGCGCTGGACGCCAACTCAACCACCAGTCTTGGGTAGAGGGTCTCCCCGGTGGCGCTCCAATTGATTTGGCCGAGAACCTCGCCTGCCCGATCTCCTGCCCGTTTATTAATGATGGCCTCTACCTCCTCTGCCTTGAGTGCCTCCAGGGTCACTTTGTAGGCAAGCAGCCGATCCGCGAGACCTCCCGGTAGATGCGGAAGAAACGACGACTCCCAGATATCATCGTTCACGCTCAAAATGACAGAGGTCCCTGGGCAGGATTGTGAAATGTTCGAAAGGAAAGAGGCGAGGGCAAGGGCATCCTGTGGCGATGTGGAAAGCCCCTCGGTATCGTCTACCACAAGCACCGGGCTTGCTACCGTAGCCATTAGACTGAGCAACCCTTGCAGACGCTCCTCTGCAGTAGAGGATGACTGGTTTTGAAGGTCATTCCGGAAGATGGTTTCGAAAAGAAGGCGCGCACGCTCGACGTTGTCGGGAGGCGTAGTAGCAAAGCGAAAGAGCAGTTCGACCCAGTAAGAGGATTCCCGGAGACTCGCCCCAGTGACCGCCGCAAGTTCAGCAGCTAGTCGGGGCCCGAGCACTTCAAAGTTGGACTTGGCCCAATGAGCGGTAACTGCCCCATCATGGTGAAAATCAAAGGTCTGTGCAGGATTATCCCTCAGGTTCTTCAAGGCACTTTCCCGGTCCTGACAAGGCACCTCTCCCGAGGCAACCAGAGGCTCGAGCCCGAGGGCCAGAACTTCCCGTGCGAGTAAATCCAGCTGAGTGAGAGTAGTGCTCTCAGGAACAACCTGACAAAGAGATTGAAGAACATACTCGAGGACATGAGCCGCATCGGTCGTCCGTCCGTTGGTCAGTTGCACCCGAACGAAACGATGACTCTCACCAAGGTCGCCGGCGACAGCCTGAAGCAATGCGGTTTTTCCATAGCCGGCTCGCGGGGCTTGCAAGAGGATAACCCGTCCCGAATCCACCAGATTCTCATCGAGATAGGAGGTCAGAAGATCGCGAGCCGGTCGGTTGATGGACTCAACAAGTCCCTGGGGTTCCCGTCCGAAGACCTCGAAACGGCGGCTGAACGGGTCGGGAGAGCTCATTTGCATGGAAGCGAAAAGTTCGCCCCCAAGGGTAGTGACAGCGATTCATCCCAGACAAGCTTCAATGCTGTGAACAAGACCGGATTATATTGTGAAGAACCTGTCAGCAAATCACCGACTGGAAGCAACTGAGGCGGATGAAGGGGGCACCTCGAACGAGGAGTTAGAGGTTGGCGAGGCCTCGAGATTCCTCAGGAAGTCATCGTCCGGCTGATCTAATGAGCCTCCCAGTTGAATCTCCGCCCAGCAGTAGCCTTGGGACGGCAAGCTGAACGAAGCATATCGAGGTTCGTTCAGCGTCTTCATCATGAGGGCCTCGGGAACGCCGAGACGAAGCGCCCCACTCATCTCCTCATTTCTAACGATAAGCGAACCGGTCAAAACCAGGTGTGAACGAATCTCATACCTCAGGTCCTCGATCGTGAGCTGGTCAGCGTCTAAACGTAGCACGCCGGAGATAGATCCACCCTCTGGCCGCGAGTAGTGCTCTTTGCGGAGAATGGAGGCTAGTCCACCGAGAAATCGGAATCCCTCGATAGCGCCCTCCTTTCCCTCAAACCGGATTTCAAGCTGTGCCTCCATTTCGGTGACCGGATTGATGGAAAGAGCGCCATTGGATGAGCTGATCCGAGCCCGTAGCAATCGTCCCAGCGCCTTCTCCCCGAGCAGCTCCTCCAGAGGGAAATCGACAAGCTCGACATCAAAGACGGATCTAACCCCGCGCCGGATCGGCTGCACGCCCTTAAAAACCGCCTCCCCTCCCTGCTCGCTCTGGGTGAAGAGCGAAACGAGGTGAAATCCACCGTCGTACCATTCGCCAAGTCCATTTTCAACCTTCAACTCGGACCATGTTCCAAAGCGAAGGAATCCTCCGCTCAAGGTGAACCTCATCCCTTCGGCCTGTTCCCGGGCCCTCGCTACCAGTTCTGAATCACGGATTCGAAAGGCCTTCCGACGCGACTCCGTCTCAAATTCCAAGTCGAACTGATTACAACGATAATTACCAAAGTTCAGAAGTTCCCCGCTCCCGGCAGGTGTGATCGCTCCGGATTTCCCATCATCCGGACCTAGTCTCAACGTTCCGGTTCTGGCGTATAGCTCGGAACCCTCAAGCCGGGATCGTAGAAAGCTGGATATGCCCAGACGCGTCTGAATGTCGGAGAGCCTCAGAGAGCGCGGCATCCCTCCGCCCGGCCACGTCATTTGAACTGACTTGAGTCGGGTCTTGATCGGGTTGACCGAAAAATCGTTGATTCGCACGACCGCTCCGGTGGTATTGCCCACACTCTCCGCAATCTCTTCCCGGAAGCCCTTACTATTGAAGCGGGCCATCACCATGAGCAGGGACACTCCGCCAAAAACAAGGAGGACTACCAGGCCGAGCACAGAGTAAAGCCCGTACCTTTTTCGGCGTACTACCTTGCGCTTTCGCCGTTCCTGCCCCTTTCTCCGCTTCCTTTTACGAACCCGGGTCACCTGCGAACCATCGGGTCGGGTCACCACTTCCTTGTCGCGGGTTTCAGATGCCTCGCGTCTTCCCTTCTGAAGTTGCTCCATCATTTCATCGACGGAGTAGCTTCTCTGCTCGGGTTCCTTTGGCATTTCTCTGAACAGAACCCGGTGATGTCCTAGCGAGTGACGGGCTGCCCTGAAGGGTCCTCCAGGCGAACACTCACCATGATAATATAGGCGTCCTTAAGAGACGTCTGCGACTGGGTTTTAAAGTAACGTCCAATCAAAGGGATCTTGCTCAGGATCGGGGTCTGATCCTCGACTTTGATCTGGGAACTGGTGAGCAGGCCCCCAAGGACGACAGTCTCACCCTGATAAATCGAAAGAGTTGAATTTCCCCGGATCGTGCTGAAAACCGGCATTAGTATGGCGTTCTCGGTAAGGACACCAAAAGACCCTCCACTCAGTACTCCTCCCGTGGGATCAAACACGGAGCTATTGCTCCCCCCGAGGATGGGGGTTCCGTAGTTGATGAATCCATCAAAGTCCCGGATCTCAGGCTTGATCGACACCTCGATGATACCGTCCTCTCCAAGCTGGGGAAGCACCTCCAGCATGCATCCCAGATTCGTTGTTTCAAACGCAGTAGGGTGAGCCGGGGTGACCGGAGTAACTCCTGCAGCCTGCTGCACAAAACCGCCATCTGCATCGATTCCGATGTTTCCTCCAATCTGATTGGGAAGCTCTGGAGGTTCATATTCGGTCGGATAAATGAATTCACGCACCGACTCGATCGTGGCGCTCTGACCCGACCTCGTGATGACTGTCTTCTTGGTCATCAGATCGAGCCCCTTGTGCTGACCAACGCCCCTCATCAACATGCTCACGGTCGCGTTGTTCACGATTCCCGTTGCATTAATGCTACCGGGCGCACGAAGCTGGGTATTTGCGACCGATGTCTGCGCAATTGCCCCATCAATGGTGTTCGTCTCGGTGGCAAGATTTCCGCTCCGGTTGCCCGCTGTAAGTGGCCTGAAAGGAGGAGCACCGGTGGGAGTACCATTTCCAACCGTCCCGCCGTGAAAGAGCAATTCGTCCGTCACTCCCTGCGCTCCATCAAGCAACCAGTCGAAACCAAGTTCATCGAGACGCTGCTCGGTTGAACGAATGATCCGAGCCTCGACGATAATCATCACGGGTTCGGCATCGACGATGGCCTCCACGATGGCCTCAATCAGAGCCATGTTCGTGATGGTGTTCTTGACCGAAAGAATCGATGACTGGGTCCGATAGAGCGCGCTGGCACCGGGAGGAAAGTTGACCCCTTTCTGTTTCAGGTAGTCCTCCGCCGTCAACCGCTTGAGGAGACCTCTCTGGGGCGCATCATCTGCAGCGAATGGATCAGCATCCGCGCCTCCCCCCTCTCCAAGATCTTCCCTGCTGAGAAAATCGGGGGGCATTGTAAATTGCCGGAAGATCAGTTCATCGCTGATGGCGCCTGCCGGCCTGATGACTACCGCATGCTCGTCAACCCGCGCCTGTGTTCGAGTCGCCTCAAGAATCAAATCGAGCACCTTGCGCATCGGAACATTCCGCAGCTTGAGGCTGAAAGGAGTCGTTTCAATGGATCGGGCCCTCGCTTCATCCGCATTTCCAAGCTGAATTACGAAGGCGATGCCTTTACGGGCAGGATCAAGTTCATTGATGTCCAGCGTGGCGGCCTGTTGCCTCAGGAAATCGATGGCCTCCCCCAGCAGAACCCCGTCCATATCAACCACAGGGATGATAATGGAATCGAGTTTTTCCGAGGCGGAGGCTCCAAAACGGGCACCATTCCGAAGGATTCCAAGATCGCTGTCTGCCAGCACGCTGACCGCCTCTGGACTGGGTGACTTCCAGGCTTCGGCAACATCACTTAGGAGCTTGGCCCGGGCCTCGTCACGGGCGCTTTCCGAATAACGGGACTTCTGGTTCTGCACCGCCTCCATCCCCCGTCTTGCCGCGGAGTTATGTGGGTCAATCCTCAGTATCTGTTCGTAAATGATCAGCGCCCGGTCGAATTGCCCCAATTCCACGAATCCCTGAGCCTCGTAGAGGTAACGACGAACTTCGTCCACGTTTCTGACGTGTTCCGGGGTCAACGCAGGATTGTTTCGAACCGGATCGTCGAGCCGGGAAAGCATATCATTCGCCCCCAAGTGCTTCGGTGCAACTCCCGGCAGAAGTGCCTTTTCGAGCAAAGAGCGGGCCATGGGGTAATCGCCTATTTTCGCAAGCTCGCGTGCCCGCTCTACCGATGCTTGAGCCAATCGTTCCGCCGCCGCCGCCTTAAGACTAGCGGTCGCATCTCCTCCCGGAAACAGATCAAAGGCCTTTGCGAACTCGGTAACCGCTCCAGCATAGTCAGCGAGTCGATAAGCCTTATCGCCCTCGAGGAGAGCCTTCTGAGCCTCCTGCGTGGCTTTGCCCCGTCTCTCCAGCTCCCTCTGCACGACTTCTGAATCGTCACCCAGCGCGCTGAGGGCGCCAAGAAACACAGCCGCAACGACGGGTATCCATCGTGAGCGGAAGCCCGTAAGGCAACCGCTCGGCAGAACAAAGTACTGGGAGCCGGGTTTGATGGCGTGTCTTCTACCGGAGGAACCCCTTCCAGTCAGCACAAAAATCCCGGTGAAATCAGGCAAAATACCCGCCCTGAGGGTAATTCTCAGAAGCGAATGCTCCGCGGGAAAGGCAGTTGGGATGGTCGCCTTCTCGGCGCCATTCGACGGCGGTCCATCAGGTCGAGTTGCCTCTGCAGGCGCCTCAGCCTCTGTTTCAGGAAGTGGTTGCGGACATGCCATGTTATGGTGTTCATAAGAACACCATAACTGACGCTGGGTCCCTGTCAACCCCTTTCAGGGTGTGCTCGTTACGCCCGGACGACCCGGTCCACGGCATGTTTGGTGAGGATATTCCCCTTGGCACCTCGCCCCTTGATGCCGATTTCACCAAACCGGAACTCTCTCGACACATTCCTGAGCCGAAGGGCCGGCTTCAAATGGAGGAGGACCGTATTGCCATCACTCTCCTCCTCTTTGGAATGCACAGCAAAATAAAAGACCCGGGTCCCGGCTGTGCCCTTACCCAGTTCATAGATTTTATCACGGGTCACCCCACCAACCCGGAATCGCTTGGCGAGAACTGCGCCATCACGACCATCACGATAAATCATGGAATAAATCTTCTCCTCATTCTTCCGGAAGATGGCGACGTGGACCGGCCGCTTCCCGACGAACGCCTTGTCGGAAACCTTAAGCACCCGCATTTTTGCGTCCTGAGAAACGGCGATTAGGTCGTCGAGGCGGGAACACTTCTCAACGGCCCGTTCCTTTTTCAGAGTTAGGCCCGCGAACCCATTCCTCTCATCAACATAGAGAGTCTCGGTTGCCGCTACGACCTGCGACCGATCGACACGCTCGAATTCGGCTTCGTCAGTCCGTGGCTCCTTCCCGGAACCATATTTCTTAAGGAGGTTCTTGTAATACCGGATGGCATACCGTGTCAGCCCACCAAGGTCCTTCTCAGTCTCCGCAATCGAATCCTCAAGCCCCTTGATTTCCTCATTCGCGCGGAAGCTATCATACTTGGATATGCGTTTGATGCGAATTTCGGTTAAGCGAATGATGTCGTCCTTCGTGACGGCCCTCCGGAACCTTTTCTTATACGGCTTAAGGCCCAGCTCGATTGCATCAAGAACGCTCTCCCAGGTCTCGCATTCCTCTATGTCCCGATAGATTCTCTTTTCGATGAAGATCTTTTCGAGAGAACTGAAGTGCCACTTTTCTTCAAGTTCCACGAGCCTGATTTCAAGCTCCCGCTTCAGAAGATCCTTGGTCTGAAAAGCTGATCGCTTGAGGATCTCACTGACCCCGAGAAACTGTGGTTTGCCATCGGCAATCACGCAGGCATTGGGTGAAATGCTCGTTTCGCAATCGGTGAACGCAAAGAGGCCATCACGCACGGCTTCCGGGTCACTGCCTGCAGGAAGGTGAATGAGGATATCCGCTTCGTCGGCGGTGTTATCCTCGATCCTGGATATCTTGATCTTACCCTTCTCTTGTGCGCCCACGATGGATCCCTGAAGTGACGTCGTAGTCGTCCCCCAGGGGATCTCCACGATTCTCAGAAGGTTCCGCTTCACGATCTCGATCTTCGCCCTTATTCGGATTCGTCCACCCCGGAGTCCATCATTATATTCGCTGGCATCCATCAAGCCGCCCGTGGGGAAATCTGGAACGATTTCGACTTTCTGCTTCCGGAGGGCCCGGATGCACTGCTCGATCAGCTCATTGAAGTTGTGAGGGAGAATCTTACATGCCAGACCAACCGCAATACCCTCACCTCCCTGAGCAAGTAAGAGCGGAAACTTCATGGGAAGAGTCACGGGTTCCTTATTGCGACCGTCATAACTCTGCGTCCACTCCGTAGTCTTGGGATTGAAAGCTACTTCAAGAGCAAAGGGGGTCAGGCGTGCCTCGATATAGCGCCCTGCCGCGGAAGGATCCCCCGTTAGAACGTTGCCCCAGTTGCCCTGGGTATCGATGAGAAGGTCCTTCTGCCCCATTCCAACAAGGGCATCCTCAATCGCGGTGTTTCCATGCGGATGATACTTCATCGTATCTCCCACGATGTTCGCGACCTTGTTGTATCGCCCATCCTCCATCTGCCGCATCGAGTGCAGAATCCTCCGCTGAACCGGTTTGAGACCATCTCCCAAGTGCGGCACAGCTCTTTCCATGATTACGTAACTGGCGTAATCGAGGAAGTAGTCGGAATACATGTTCCCGAGGCTTCCGTGCTCCTTTCCCTTCAAGCTCATCCCTTGCCTCTACACTGTGAAACTTAAGATCTCCTAACCATTCTGGCAAGAGCGGATCTACTCATGGTTGGTGCCTTTCAGGCCCCTTTCGGGCAAGTGCCTTTTCCCAATTCATTGAATCTGCAACCCTGAAAACAATTGATTGTAAATAATTGACTTAAAGTTGATTACGAAATTGCACTCTGCTCCCTCATTCGTTCCCACGATCCACGTCCTCCCTCAGGTTATTGATGATGTATTCCTGACGATCGGGGGTGTTTTTACCCATGTAAAAGGCGAGCATCTCGCTGAGTCCCTTACCCTCTTCCATCAGCACCGGATCGAGTCGCATTTCCGACCCGATCATATGCTTGAACTCATGAGACGAGATCTCTCCCAGTCCCTTGAAACGGGTGATCTCAGCGCTCTTCCCGAGTGCTTCGATGGCCCTTTCCTTCTCGTCTTCATCAAAGCAGTAATCCGTTCTTTTCTTGGTTCTCACCCGGAACAAAGGCGTCTGAAGAATGAAAAGATGGCCTTCCCGGATCAACTCCGGAAAGAACTGCAGGAAAAATGTCAGGAGCAGTAACCGGATGTGCATACCATCGACATCCGCATCAGTCGCCAGCACGACCCGCTTATAGCGCAACCCCTCGATGCCTTCTTCAATCCCCAGGGCAGCTTGCAGGAGCGCAAACTCCTCATTTTCATAGACCACTTTGCGACTCAACCCAAATGAGTTGAGTGGCTTGCCCCTCAGTGAGAAGACCGCCTGGGTCTCCGCATCCCGGCAGGAGGTAATGGAACCACTCGCACTGTCCCCTTCGGTGATGAAAATCGTGCTGCGCTCTCTCGCTTTATGCTTCGTGTTCCAGTGGGCGCGGCAATCCCTTAATTTCTTGTTGTGTAACTTGGCCTGCTTTGCTCTGTCGCGGGCCATCTTCTTCACTCCCTTGAGTTCCTTGCGCTCCCGCTCGGAAGCGAGAATACGCTTCTGGATGGCATCTGCCGTATCCGGATTCTTATGCAGATAATTATCCAGTTGCTCGCGGAGGAAATTACCAACGTATGTTCTGATGGTCTCCCCGTCAGGCTTCATGGCGGCACTTCCCAGCTTGGTTTTGGTCTGACTCTCAAAGACTGGTTCCTCAACTCTGAGGGAGATCGCCGCTTCCAGACCCGCTCTGATATCGGCAGGATCATACTGCTTCTTGTAGAATTCCCGGAGAACCTTGACAATGGACTCCCGAAAGGCCCCAAGATGGGTTCCGCCCTGTGTCGTATGCTGGCCATTGACGAAGGAGTAGTACTCCTCACTGCTCGACGGGGTATGAACAAAGGCCACGTCAATATCCCGGCCAGAAAGTCCGACCGGCTGATAAAGTGGAGCTTCATCCATTTCCTCCTTCAGGAGGTCCAGGAGCCCCTCCTTGGAGCGGAACTTCTGCTTGTTGAAGACCAGGCTTAGCCCTGGATTCAGATACGCATAATAGCGACACATCCGCTCTACGATCGCCGCTTTAAATTTGGTCTGAGAGGGGAAGATCTCACGGTCTATCTCGAACGCAAGGCGTGTTCCCGGTTTAGTGGTTGAGGCCGCCCGCGGGCGCTTCATCTCCTCGGTGACCTCACCCCTGCTGAATTCAATGGCTTTGGTTCTGCCATCACGCCACGCCTGTATCTCGAAAAACTCGCTCAGCGCATTGACCGCCTTGATGCCAACCCCATTCAAGCCCACCGCTTTCTTGAAAGCCTCACTGTCATACTTTGCCCCCGTATTGATCTTTGCGGCGCAATCCATCAGCTTACCGAGTGGAATTCCTCTTCCGTAATCCCTTACCTCGACCCGGCCCTCATCATCGATGTCGATCCGGATCTCCCTTCCGTGCCCCATCACGAATTCATCAACCGCATTATCAACTACTTCCTTCAACAGGAGGTAGATCCCGTCATCCTGGACCGCACCGTCCCCCAGCTTCCCAATATACATGCCCGGCCGGAGCCGTATGTGCTCGCGCCAGTTAAGAGTCTTGATGTCCTCTTCGGTGTAGCTCGCCGACATGGCCCAATATTTAATATTTCTGAACTAATGAGGCGAGGCCAAATGCCCGGAGAAACCCCGACACTACTGTCGAGGGCTACCCGGATCCCTGCGGCCTGCAAAAGCAGGCTTTAAGGCCTGCGGATCCGGTAATACTGGGACGGCTCATCCGCGATGAAGAGGTCCGGAATCACAAACTGGTGTCGACCGGGCGATACTTCCGTTCCCGTGTCGGTGGTCAAAAGCTCGAAAGGAAACCAGAGACTGGTCAGCCCCAGATCAACGCTGACATCAAAACAGTAAAGTTCGCCCGGCGTTAAGCCCTCCACCTCGACCAGGACTTCGAGGTTATCGGCATCTACCTCAAAATCCGTTATCGCGATGAATTCGATGTCAACGGCTCCATCGAAGGAATTCCCATCCACCGTCACTCCCGGTGAGTACAATGCCGTGCCTGCTCCAGAAGCCAGCGAGTGAGCGACGAATGCTCCGCTCCCATCAGGTGACCGAGACATGGATTCGTCCATGACCGACCCGTCATATTCATATTCAAGCAGAGTGCTCCCACCGCCGGGAGTCTTCAGGGAAATCGTATCTCCACTGTTATTGAGCCCTAGAAAACCACTACTCGCAACCTGGACCAGTGAACCGCCGAAAGATCCTACCGGAGCACCCCCACCAAAGACAACAATGGCTCTGCCTGCCGCCAGCAGAGTGCCCACCGGAAAAATATGGCGCTGCCCGAATCCGTCATGAATTTCATAACCGCTGAGGTCGAACGACTCCTCGGAGACATTCAGGAATTCCACGAATTCGTCCTGAGAGGTACTTAGAGTCCCATCCAGATTTGCGTCCCCGGTGGGATTAGGTGGGTCTGACAGGAATTCGTTCAGGACCAGAATCGTAAAGGGACCGTCACCATCGTCTTCGACCTCGAAGGTTGCAGACGCCGTGGTATACCCCGGAGCAACTGCCTGGATTCGAACCTGCTGGGTGCCATCCTCGGCGATGTCATCCTGCGCAATAATATTGATGGTAATAGCACTCTCACCAGCGGCAAATGTGGCGCGAGTACCCGCATCTGCAAGAGCTTCAGTCTCATCGCTGACGAAAACTACTACGTCAAGTGCCTCGATTAAATCGCCGGTTCTGCGGAGAAGGGCTGCTATACTCCCTCCGTTCTCGTTCATGGAAGCCGCACTCAAGCTGAAAGATAATTCGCCAGAGGGAGGGCAGAAGTCGCTTCCATCGCTCCGTGTTCCCGGAGAGAAAAGTCGCCCATCCCCAATACTACCATGTGGAGCGAATCCGCCTGTAATTTCAGGATCTCTGACCAGAGCCTGGTCATTCCCCCCTTCAATGCCGTAACTCACCGAAGCCACAAGTCCACCTTGGGCATCGTATATGCTGACGGTATCGCCGGTATTGTTCAGGCCAAGCCTGATACTACTCACGGTCTGGAAAATCGCCGAACCTCCGAGATTGTCTACTGACCCACCTCCAAAGACCACGATCGCACAGTCTGTTGGAAGAATGGTTCCTCCGGGGAAAAGGTGCCTCTCCTCGCTCCGATCACGGAGTGACCAGCCACTCATATCAATCGGAGCACCACTTTTGTTGACGATTTCGACGAATTCATCGTCGCTACTGTCGGTATTACCATCCCCGTTAGCATCCCCTGCACTACCTGATGGAATATCGGCGAGGATCTCGGTGATTGCGATCGGTGAGAGGTCATTGTCATCCGTGACCGTGAGAATTGTGGTGCCTGAAGCGAACCCGGTAGCCGAACCCGTGATGACCACCTCCTGATCTCCATCTTCAATTTCATCGTTAACGGCATCAATCACTCCCGTCAGCACTACCGAATCCTGTCCCGCAGGAATCACAAACCTCCCAATGCTGATTAACGCTTCACTCTCGTCGTCTGAAACGAGAGTTACCGTCAGATCTTCAAGTAGGCTTCCGGTTCGCGTGACTGTTACATCGACCTGGCCACTACCGCTATCTTCCACGATAGAGAGGACGCTGAGCGATAGACTCAACGATTCAGAAGCCGAATCACTGAAATTCTGGAGATAGAATAGGTCGCCCGGTGTGGCCTCATCGACCTCTGCGTTGCTTACGGTGGCCCATACCGCCGGGAAATCTACCGCTGTTGACCCTGGCGTAAGGTTATAACCCGCACCTGAACCAATCCGATAAAAGCTCCTGTTCGCACCCTCATTACCGGCGTCGGTAAACGAGATCGCATCCACAATTGCAACTGTGTCTCCCAACAGCCCCAGTGAAGTGTCATAAAGCACCACGCTATCATCCCCATTAAAGTTCGGGGTTTCGTTAGTCGAGAGGTCAGCGGCAGCGTAGGCAGGAATTACGGCGCGCGTATTACCAAGGAGCAGATATCCGTTCGCTGGTATTGAGAGACCATCGAGAATATCACTGCCACCCGGACTCGCTCCGTCCTGTTTCCACGACTCCGTTGAAGCGTTCGCCCAGCGGGTGAGAACATAGCCATCAAGAGAGATAGCTGTATCGCTGGTATTACTGAGCTCGAGCCATTTGTTGTAACTCGTTCCCTCGTAATATTGGGAAATAACGATCTGACCTCCGGCTGAAGGGAAGAGGCCGGTGAGCAGAAAAACGAGTGGTAGAAATGCGCGATAAGACATGTCTGGAGAATTGAAACAGATTTAGTGCCGTTTAATCAACTGGTTCAAAGACAGTCAAGAAGTGTCGCTTCTTCGAAGGGTGCTGCCGCCGGCTACCGCCCCTCCGAGCACCCTGATCCCCGGGACGATGGACCCGGCAGAAGTTTTACCAATCGACGTTGTAACCCCGGGTATCCACGTGCGTGAACCCCGTGTAACGACCAACGCCCCCACGGAACTTTCCTTCCTCCCTGATATTACGCGCTGCCCGTGCGACTGCATGGGTGGAGGCGTGGAATTGAAGATCGAGTGCCACGTTTTCCTTATGGCACGAATTTGGTTTCGCTCCTGGACAACGAGCATTGTAGGAGGGACTGCGAAAGGCAGAGGTCACACCCTTCACGGAAGTAGACAAGCGGACCGATATTTCATCAACTACCCTGAGCGTCTGGCTGATCTGCCGCCAACTATCCCTCCCGGGAAGGGCGTTCCAGACACTCCCTTTCTTGCGGGCATGAGAGGCAATGATCTGCTGCACACTAATATGCCTCAGTCTCAGGGCCGAAAGATACCGTCCGTAGGCGTGCAGATCAGGCCCTTGCCTCCGCACCCACTCTGCCGGTAACTCGGCGAGGTCAAGATCCGACCGGCCGCTGAACACCGAGACAGCCTGCGACACGCCGGCCGGGGCAAAAAGACCGCCGGCAGTGAGGAGCGATGCCCTCAGAAACTTCCGCCTACCCCCCGTTTCGCCCCCTGGGCCAACTGATGACCCTGCGTTCTGGGAAAGCGATTCACTCAACATATTTTTGGAATCTTTGCCAATTGCAGCCTTGAGGCGAGTCGAAAATGAGTTTGTCGGGCAAGCCCATACATCTGTTAAAAGCGGAAATTTAGGAGATGCCTGAGTAATTTTAGCCGATCTCCCAGTTCTGTGAATAACCTTTTAAAATCGACCGGATTTATGACCGAAGCGCCACTACGTTTCCCCTATTTTTAAAATTAAATCTGTGGACTGTTTTTCGGTACGGCTAAAGTTTTTTCGGCAAGGTGATGCCGGAACGCCATTTTTGCGGTCCAACCGGCGAGATCATTCACTTTCTGACCGTGATGCAACAGACTGGAAGCAAGAAGCATGCCCTCCTGGCGCCGATCGCCGTGGTGTCAACGCCACTCGCTCTTCTCCTGCCCGATCAAGTGATCGCTCTCTGGCCGGCGCTCGTTGCCTTGACTCTTGTCTTCCTGAATAAGAATGCCCCGCTATCCCTCGGCGTCTCCTGCCTGAGCGCCTTGCTGCTGATCCTGTTGGTCGATCGCCTGGCGTTCCTTAATTGGTTTAGCCTTGAGGGAGGCCTGGTGGGAACACTGAAAAGTCCATGGCACTCTTACGCCCTAGTGTTCACCCTGTTACTGGGTGCGCTCTCGGCGATTATAGAAAAGTCAGGCGGACTACTTGCTCTTCTTCAGAGGGGGAGCGCTCTCACCGACAGGAACCGGCAACGTTTCTTGAACAGTGTCATGGGAATGGGCTTCCTCTGCTTCTTTGATGGTCTGGCGAATGCACTGATGCTCGGGAGAGTCGCCCGTCCTGTCGCCGACCGTCTGAGGATACCGAGGGCTTATCTTGCCTACCTTGTCGATACAACAAGTTCAGCGGTAGCCTGCCTTGCCTTTGTCTCCACCTGGATCGTGACCCAACTCGGCTATATCTCAAACCATAGCCCTCTCGAGAAAGCTGCCTATCTCCAGTTTCTCTCGTCCCTCCCCTACAATTATTACTGTATCTTTGGCCTTCTGATCGCGATTTTGTCCGTTCAATACCGCTGGCTGATGGGGCCCATGCGGCGCCGATTCCAAAAGTCTAACCCCTCGCCTGCAGGAGGGAAAGAAGTCGAACCGGAGAGAACTTCACCAGCGCGTGCCCTCGTGCCTCTTTTCGTTCTTCTGCTGAGTCTGCCGCTTGTTATCTTCTGGTCCTACAGCCCCGAACAGGAAATTTCCTTCTCGCTAAGAATCCAGAAGGCGCTCGACGCGTCCTCGGTCCCAAGAGCCTTCGTGATCTCAAGTCTCCTCGCCCTGGCAGCAGCTTTTGCCGTCTACCCGCGAGGGAGACTCCGGGAGGCTCCGAGGGTCGCCTGCTTAGGTGCAGGACAACTCGCTCCGGCACTCTGTGTTCTACTGTTGGCTTGGATTCTCGGGAGCCTCTTCAGAGAACTGGGCACTGCGGATGTTCTCGCCAACCTTCTGGGAGGATGGCTTCCACTGAATGCGCTGGCCTCGGGAGTTTTTGTTCTCGGATGCCTCATCTCATTTGTGTCGGGAAGTTCATGGGGCACCATGGGACTTCTGATGCCACTCGTACTTCCTCTCTCGGGAGCTATAGCGGCTGCCCAGGGTGCTTCCCCAGAGATTCTTGAGACCATCGTCCCAGCTGTGATTGGGGCTGTCTTCGGCGGAGCGGTCTTTGGAGACCACTGCAGCCCTTACAGCGATACCACCATTGTAAGCGCACTTGCCACAGGCATCTCAACCCACGAGCATACAATTACACAGCTTCCCTATGCCCTCGTTGCCGCGGTTGCCGCGGTATTTCTCGGATTCTTTCCTGTCTCACTTGGTGTGCCCGCATGGGTGGCCCTCCTCCTGGGCTGCGGGCTACTCACTGCCGGGATTCGAATCATCACTCGGAAACCAAGAGCGGAGTCGGCCCGCTAAGAGCAATTTGCTTAGCGGTATCGATCCTCGACAAATCCACCTCAAGCAGATCGCACTCTGCCTTCGAACACATCAATTCAATTAACCATTGAGCTGGCAACGCACAATCGCACTCCAATTCCTGCGAGGTGAGATGTTAAGGCGCGCGCGTGGAGGACATGCTTCACTCCTTGGTCTGGCAGTTCTCCATGACCCCTACCAACTCGCACCGGGAGCAGTCGATAACCTATGCACCCATCATCCCAAGAATTCTCGCGGAGATTCATGTATTTCCAGAGATGTGTCGTCCATTCCGATCTTGATTCCATCCAAATAGCGGTAACACTGCTGCCGGCTGGTGCACCCGCACGGGCCACCACACACGGAGTCGAGCAGCCCAACAGGCAGTCGGCGCCCACTGCGGGCCTGTAGTTCAACGGATAGAACGGTGGTTTCCGGTACCACAGATCGGGGTTCGATTCCCTGCGGGCCTAGGTGGATGAGTCCACCGGATAGAAACCTCAGACCAATATTATCTCGAGGAAGAGGTCTGACCTCCGATCCTTCCGAGGTGGCCCCGCAACCCACATCCGGAGCGCGGGTAAGGCAGCTTACCGAACGGAAAGCATGAGAGTCTAGTTCATCATCTCTCGCTCGAATCCCTCCCCGCCTACGGCAAGTCCGGGATCGGAGGGCGGCTCCTTCGGCGAGAACCAGCATCGGTGACCTCGTCCTGTTTGGCGCTTGGCGTCGGCCACTCAGCGCGACACGTTCATGCATGCGCGTCGAAGGTGAACACTACCGAACGGTCTGGCCTGAATGTTCGCGAGGTTTCGTTCGGATCATTGACCAACGCCAACTTCCCTGGCGCTTTGTTGTTGAGGATCTTGCATCTGTCACAGACGTCGCTAACGCCATCAGGGACATGCATGTCAGAGGTGCCGGTTGTATCGGGGTGCTCGCCGGCTTTGGAATGTGGCTGGCTGCCCGGCAGGCGGCAGGATCAAGGACCACTCTCACGAAATTTGCCAATGATCTTCTTTCCACCCGCCCGACCGCACGCAACCTCTCATGGGCCGTGGAGCGACAGCTTTCGGTCCTCACCGAATTGCCAACTCCGAANTGGGAAACAGCNGCNCTCTCCGAGGCTGAATCCATAGCGGACGAGGACGCCTCNTGGTGCCAGCGGATCGGTCAGCATGGACTTCCTCTCCTCGCAGACCTTCATGCAAAGAAGTCGAGCGGGAGACCTTTGCAGATTCTGACCCATTGCAATGCAGGTTGGCTCGCCTTTGCNGACTGGGGGTCTGCCACCGCCCCGATCTACGCCGCACACCGCGCGGGAATACCCCTTCACGTATGGGTCGACGAAACGCGGCCCCGCAATCAGGGCGCACGCCTCACAGCCTGGGAACTCCAGAACGAAGGCGTTCCTCATACCGTGATCGTTGACAATGCCGGGGGCCACCTGATGCAACATGGCGAAGTGGATATCGTCTTAACTGGCACGGACCGAACGACAGGCAAAGGCGANGTGGCCAATAAGATNGGAACGTATCTCAAAGCTCTTGCCGCGAAGGACAATGATATCCCCTTCTATGTGGCTCTGCCATCGTCAACCTTCGACTGGGATTGCGATGATTCGTTTGCGGNGATCCCAATCGAAGAGCGCGACCAAAGCGAAGTAGTCCTGATGGAAGGAATGATGGATCTCAACACGCTTGTTGAGATCCAAATCGGCAACCCGCAATCNCCCGCCCAAAATCCAGCGTTTGATATTACCCCTGCCTCTCTGGTCACGGGCCTGATCACCGAACGGGGAATCTGCGGGGCCGACAGTGAGTCGATCAACCGGCTCTTTCCGGAAGGCTCAAGGCCCTGAGTCCCTCCTTTAGCGATTCTGTTCGGGGTGATTGGCTCCCNGGTAGCCAAGGGAGAAATAGCCCAGAATCAGGAGACACATGCCTGCCAGCACAGACCAGTANCCGGTCCACCCTCCCACACCACCGACCACCATAAGATCGTAAAGCTTGCCACACACCAGTGTTCCTACAAGCGAGCCAAGACCCATCGAAGCAAAGGTGACCAGCGCCTGGACCTGGGCCCGAAAACGCTGGTCGACCCGCCGGTTCAAGAAAACTCGCCCGGTCTCAAAGAAGAAGGTCCAGCAAATGCCGTGCAGNGACAATCCGACCAGAATCCACAGGTAATGGGGCATGATGCCACCCATCGCAAAGATTACGTAACGCGCCACCGCACACGCCATCGCCACAATGAGCAAGGTTCGGATTCTCACCCGTGTCAGCCAGAAGCCCATCATCAGGAAGGCCACTATTTCAAANACCTGACCCAAGGTCATCCCCGCGGCGACCGAACGGAATCCAAGGTCTCGCAGGTGAATGGGAGTGTGCATGTAAAAGGCGGCGAGGGGAACGGAGAGAAGAAAAGTGGTGATCAAGTAGACTCGGTGGTCACGATTTCTGAATATCGTAATGGAATCGAGTCCGAGAGCGCTTTTCCACCCCTTCGAGTCATTCGCCAGCGGAGGAGTGTGCGGCAGCAGGAAGGCACAAANCCCTGCTACCAAACGCAGCCCGAACGCTACGTCTCCAACCCGGGTGGAGGAATCGAGNCCAAACCAGCTCACGGACCACCCGACAAGCACCCACCCGACCGTGCCCCANACNCNNTAGAANCCAAANCTNCGCTGCTCATCCTCTAGACTATTCAGTGCGATTGTTGTGAGAAGGCCCCATGCNGGCGCGGAGATCAGAGCGTTGATCATCATGAAAAGCAGAAACAGGTTTGGCCTGTCTGCCTCCAAGGCCCGGAACGCCGCCCAGAGGAANACTGCCCCGCCGGTAATGATATATCCGACGAGCTTCTCAGCCGGAATTCTCTGATCAGCGCGAGCACTGAAGAGGAGAGGCGAGATCATCCCCGCAATAGGACCAACCAAAAAGGCCCACATGGTTATCCGGCTCCATCCCCGAGCCTCAAGAACATTGGAGAGAACCGGAAGCCACGCACCCGGAGCGGCAGCCAGAAGACAGAAGACCACCGCAATCCAATAGCGATGTCCAACAATGCCAGGGCGAAACACGGCGGGAGTATCGGGGGGAAACCTCCGCTGTCGAGCGCTCAATAACTATGGTGGGCCCGGCGGGACTCGAACCCGCGACCTAACGATTATGAGTCGTCAGCTCTAACCACTGAGCTACAGGCCCCTCTCNAGGTGCGGAGATAATACACAGGCGATTANATTGGGAAAGCCCTCTCACAGCTACATTTTTCGGCCGACCTTAATCACCATGGAATCAACGGGTTTCCCCTTGAAGAGCATCCGCGTCCGTAATCGATAATTGAATAAATCCTCACTTAGGTCAGGTTGCCAAAAGCTGATGATAAAGCGTCGTTGTGCCTCCCTTGCGTCCCTGACCGTCCTTGCTCTGGTGCTGCTGACGCAGATCAANGCACAGGAAGTTCAGAACAGAACGGTCCGGGTGGACNATGTTCAAAGACAATTTCTNGTTTATCTCCCCGAAAATCTGCAGCCCTCAGAATCCCTGCCTGTCCTACTCTGCTTTCATGGCGGTGACGNCTCCGCTGAGGANATGATGCGCTTCACTGCAGATTTCCGGCCCCTTGCCGANTCCGAACGNTTCATTGCAGTCTACCCACAGGGNCTGTTCTTTGAGGGCTCCTCNTACTGGAACTCTGAGGGCCCTTACGACAATGGGACTGATGANATCGGCTTTACACGGGCAATGATCGANTTNCTTGTGAGAGACTANGCNGCAGANCCNGCCCGGNTNTANGCCTGCGGCTTCTCACTCGGTGGGAACCTCATGTGGGATCTTGCCTGNTATCTGGGAGACCGGGTAGCCGCGGTTGCCTCGGTCGCGGCCAGCATGTGGGAATGGACTCAGGAGGATTGCTCCACCACGAATCGCACCGGGATTCTCTCCATCCATGGAACCGAGGACTCCTACAATCCCTANAACGGCAATCAGTATTCTATTTCCATTGCCAGCCTTAATGCCCACTGGTCATCTTTGAATGGCGCGAACAAATCTCCTGTNACATCGACAGTCTCCCCAGGAGTCACCCGTTNCCTCTGGGACAAAGGAGACGGCTGCCATACCGTGGAGCACTATCGCATTCAGAATGGGCNACACGGCTGGCCCTCTTTTTCAAGGGAGGTGATCTGGGAGTTTGTATCTCAATATGACAGCTCAGGCCTTATAGGTTGCGGGTCCCCGGTGGAGCTGTTGATCGACGGTTTTGATCGTAAGACTCGGCAGGTAACCTTGACCGTGCGCAATCTTCCCCCTGGAAATTATGAAATTCGTAGATCCTCCTCGGGTTCGTTCCAATCCTTCCGGCCTCGGATCGAGATCACCGAGGCCACCGAATTTCCTCTCACCATTCCAAGGGTTCCACGTAATACCCTCCTGCTTCAGGTCTGGCAGCGCCCATGAGCTCGAATCAAGGCTGAAGCGCCCTATTTCCCGCCCTGCGCTCTGGTCCATCGGTTACAGTTCCAGCTTCGCTCGGAAAGGGCCTGATGAATGAGTGAGTCTTTACAGAGCTCACTTACTCAGTTCGATTAACTGCCAACCCCTTCGAATAAAGAGCATAACCATGCAAGGGTAGCAGGAGGCGCTCTAAAACTGCTCCTCCCAGTGCCCGGCGTCCCTCTGCCCCCTGAAAAACAGAGGAGTTCACATCTGAGAGACCGAAAATGGCTTTCCTTTCAAAAGAGGAATCAACCCGTCGCACCCATCATCGCTCCGGTGTAGGATCATACAAATGACCACATGCAGCTTCTCCCTCCTCTTCCAGCATATGGCAGTGATGAATAAAAAACCGCCTCCAACGTTTTACGGTAAGAGAGATAACAACCCTCTTGGATTATGAATATACCGGGCCACTTCAAGTTCCTTCTGGACTCCGTCGAGAATGCCGCACTCCAGACGGAAGCTATCCTGCACTCCGAAAGCGAAAACCTCTGGGATGATATTGTCGAAAGCTTTGAGGAGAGGCATCACAAATCAAATTACTGGCTTTTCTGCACCCGGTGGCTGAGGGAACAGCTCCTTACCGTCATGGCGGGCGGCTCCCCTCGTGCGCTGCTCGCCATCCTGTCGGTTCTCTGCCCCGAACAAGTTCCCGCACCGAATCATGCCGGGGAGCCGTCCAAGGCGATGGAGCGCCGGATCGCTTCCGTTCTCCTCCCCATTCTGATGCTGGAAATTGTGGTTCGGGTCCGAAATTCGGCTGCCGAGCGCCTGGGGCCCTACAGCCCTGCGGTTGAGGCCTACCACCCCGAGGACCACAGGGACTGATTCCTCCTCAAGAGGAGAGCGAAAACGCCCTCAGCGAATCGCCTCAAAGGCTTCCTCCAGTCTCCCAAGGAGTTCTATTTCGGATTCCCTGCCTACCGAGACTCGCAGAAGTTCCGCGCTCACTCCGCAAGACTCTGCCCACTTTATCTCCCGGTAGTGTGCCAGTAGCGTATAAGGACACACGAGCGTGTAGTCGGTGCCCAAGCTAGGGCCCTTACAGAATCTCATGGCTTCATAGAGTGCCGGGGTTTGCGATGGATCCGTAAGGCTAAAACTGATCAACCCACCAAAGCCACCGTCGGGGCGGCGTACTGCATCGTAATGCTCTCGATCGACAAATGCGGGGTAGTAAACTTTTTTTACCTCCACCTGCTCCTCGAGAAATTCAGCTACCTGCAATCCATTGCGATTGCATTGGGCAACTCTCTGCCGGAACTCAGCTGCGTTAGCCAGCAGGGCCTCCCCATCACGGGAGTAGAGACGAGATCCACCGGGAACCTCATGTTCAAGGGCCTCACGAAATTCGTCGGCGAACGCGGAGTCACTTCTGAGACGCACGGAGCCTGCCAGCACGTCACCAACCCCGGACACCCATTTTGTCAGACTGGTCGAAGCGGCATCGGCATAGGCAAGAGTGTCGATGTTCTCATGACTGCAAATAGTATCGTCGATGAGAAGCGGCACCCCGCCCTCCTTGCAGGCTCCAGCGACAGCAGGCAGGTCCACAGTCCGAAGTAACGGATTGCTCGGGACTTCACAAAAGACCGCGGCGTAGGCTCCAGCCCTGACATCGGTCAAGGCCTTGGCGAGAGCGTCACCAGTTGGATTGTTGATGAAATCCACCCCTGAGCCGAATTGTTCCTGTACCTTGAGAGCATCGACATAGGGAAAGCACAACTGGAGGGTTTTCAATCCCGGGCGGCGTTCCGTGACAACCCGGAAGAGCGTGAAGATCGCGGCCATTCCACTTTCAAAAAGAAACGCATCACGTGTCTCAACACCCAGCAGTTCTGCCATCGACTCCCGATGCCCTTCTCTTTCCTCGGACCCGATACACCGATCCTGCAGGAGATCATCGGCCTGTCGGCTGCTGATTATTTCACCTGTGTGTCTCCAGTAGTCGCGGGCCGCTGTATATCCAGCTTCGGGAACCACCAGAAGCAAGGGCTGATCACTGCAGGCATGCCCTCTGATTCCTGTGTGCCGAACTATGTATTCGGCAGCCCGCTGAACAGCCTCGGGCGAGGAATAGGCCATGATTCTCTCCTGATCCCCTGCAATCCGTGCCTCCATCTCCTTCAAGTAGTGCGCCGTGATCGGATGAATGAAGAACCTCGGATAGCCTGAGCGCATTTTCCCGACTACCTCTGGATCGTCCTCCTCGTATCCAATCACTGAATTCCAGGTTGGCAGGCTAACAACACACGCATGCGGTGAATCGGGCAGAGGGAACCCAACATCCACCTCCTGCCAGGCAGGGTCTCGCAGCAAATCTCGCACCNGCGCTTTCTGACTCACCCTCGACAAACCACAAGAATCTTCGCACCCAAAGGTGGTATCACTCTCTCTCCGGATTATCGGATTGGGTTTTCTTTACCCCCGGGGAACGTATNCTCTAGCCACGGGAAGGCTCCCGATTTCGGGAGCCCTGCCCAACTGGATGCAGGTCGTGAGGAGCCCCACAAAAAAATATTATCTGGGAATAGCCGCCTTAGCGGCAGTCTTTCTCGGCTTCTGGCTGATCAGTGATATCGTTNCTACGATCAGGAGGCAGGGGCAGAGCGGCAGAGGAAATGATCCACGACCCTATGTTCAATTTGATCGACCAAATCTTCCCAGCAAAGCTCCTTGGCGCCATGACAGCAGAAGAGCCCCGGGTATTGATGAGCTACTCTTCGGCCTTCCCGGCGAGCGGATTGTTAGATTTGATAATGAAAAGGATTACCGCGCCTTTCTCGATTGGGTTGGAGACAGCAAGATAAGGCTCCTCGGGCGTCTCGATGATCTGCGAGCAGCGCGCATAGGCTTCGATCAACGCGGAGATCTCGATGGACTTCTCGACGACGAAAGCTTCCCGAACTTCCGCGTCTCCATTCCGGACCTTCCCCAAGTTGGAGCTCAACCTGGAGCTATCGGATTTGGCAGAACAACCCTTGAATGGCTCGGGATCAGTGGTGACAATTCGGACTGGGGCGAAGGAGTAAGAATCGCCATGCTCGACACAGGTGTGGGTCAGCACGAAACCCTTGGAGACCGGATTCGGGAGATCGACCTCGTGCCCGGGAACGAATCGTTCGCAACCGAGATTCATGGTCATGGTACGGCGGTAGCCGCCCTCATGGTAGGCAGAGACGGCGTGAGCCAGGGTATCGTGCCTGCCGCTAATCTTCTCTCGATACGAATAGCCGACCAGAGTGGNAGCTCAAATTCCTTTCTTCTCGCAGAAGGAATCGTCAGGGCCGTCGATGAGGGTGCCCAGATCATTAACATCTCGATGGCCTCGTATGGAGACAGTCTTCTCGTTCAGGACGCGGTCGCCTACGCGACCGAGAAGCAGGTTCTCATTGTGGCATCAGCTGGTAACGAAGGCTATACGGTTCCTGCATACCCGGCCGCCTACGATGATGTTATCGCTGTCGGAGCCGTGGACGCCGCTGGTCAGCACTTGGCCTTCTCTAATACAGGAGAATCAATTGATGTCGTCGCTCCCGGCTTTGAAGTTCTCGCGGCCTGGCCCGGGGAGGAATATACAAGTTTTACCGGGACTTCTGCAGCCGCCCCTCTTGTTGCCGGCGCTCTCGGTGCCGCGCTGACGGAGACGGAATCCGGCCAACTCCTCCCCCTTCAGGCCCAGGCCATCCTCGAGAGCAACCTCAATGCCTCGGGCGCACCGGGGCACGACCCGCTTTATGGCGGGGGAACCCTGGACGTCGATCGGATGGTCAATGCTTATACGGAGGGCCGGTTTGACCTTGCAGTAGCCTCCAACTGGTACGAAGAGCCCGGACCAGACGAGGTGGTAGGGACTCTCCAGGTTACCGTTCAGAACCAGGGCACTGAGCCGATGTCAGGAGCAACGATAGATGTCATCATTAACGACGACATCTTCAGCATGACTCTTCCACTCCTCCGGGAAGGCGCCTCCCATGTTGTCTCTCTCCCGGTCAGCGAACCGGAGGAGGGACAGCAGATAGGGGTAAGGAGCACGATCAATCTCAATGGCAATGAGGACCGAGACCCAGGCAATAATATCCTCAATGGCAATATAGGATTGATCACTGAGCAACCGGCGGTGGTAGATGAAAATCCTGAATCAGACTAACACCGGACAACTGGTTCCGGGAGCGGGCGCGCGATTTCTCTCACCCGGTATCCAAATCCACTACCCTTGATGCTCTCCAAGGAAAGCTTTCCGCCTTTACGTCGGTAAAGACCTGGATGGACCGCCTCCTCAAAAACTGAAGCTGCCGGGTAGAATTGCATCGAGTTCGTCTCCACTCCCCTGATCGTATCCACGTGGGCTGCCAGTAGNACATGGGGAATCTGGGCAAGCATGGGATTAGTAAGATCCTGCACCATGAGCTTCATCTCGTGGGCGTCGGCCCAGCAAGAGCTGAGAATAGCACCGGTCTGCGTCTTGCATGTTTTAAGCGCGACACCACTCCAGCCCAGCTCCCGCCCTTGCCTGACCACTCTCCAGTCATGAGCGCTCTCATCAAGGAAGAGAGGTTTCCGGGACGATACCTCATTCACATCGATTGGATACTTTTCAAGATCATAGGGGAAGGGCTGCTCCACGTACAGGAGCAGCTTGAAAATCGCGGGATGCTCTCTCTCAAGTCGATCTAGCACCTCCGTCACGTATTCTGGATCAGTGACCATGCAATTGAAGTCAGCACTCAGGCTGTCCACGCCTCCTTTGATTGCCACCTTCCCTACCTTGACCATCCTGGAGTAATCCCATTCTCGATCATCACCCCGCAACTTGACTTTAAGGCATTTCAAGCCGTCTCGCAGAATCCATTCGGATAGTTCGGTAGGGTAACNATCGTTCGGTTCCTCACCAGACAGCTCTTCCGGCCCTACCGGATCCAATCCCCCCACGAGATGCCAGGCTGACAGAGAACCCGCGNCCGCCTTGAGAAAGTCGGCCGGAAAGGCNCCTTCGAAAGACCTCAGCGAATCCGGCTGGGCCGTCAGGAAGGCAGAGAGGTCGCGGTTCATGAACTCAGCCCGATAGGTTTGGTATACACTTTGGCCGTGTAAATTCCCATAGGCGTCATGAACGGCAATATCGAAGAGAGAACAGCAAACCAGCGCTGCCAACCAGGGCATGGGCGCGTCCAGCCTCGAGCTATTGAATTTCCGAAGAAGAAGAGGAAGCTCTCCCTCAAGAAAGTCGTGTCCGATTTCAAGGGGATGACCTCTTCCCCGAAATCCTGTCCATGCCTGTGCCAGCAAAATGCAGAATTCCTTCATGGCACCGTGCCGATCTTCGTAGCCTAGTCCCGCAGGCCAGACCCAGGTAACGCTCAATGGTGTTTCGCCCCATCCCTCAGCGAGGTTCCCATGCCGTCCTTCCACCCGGATACAAACTCTTGCACAGGTCACCGAGGTGACGGTTTCGGCTCCAAATTTCAGGGGCACTCTTGTCTCTACCGGAAGAAAGTAAAGATCCGCCCCAACACACCGGACATCCGTGGACTTGCCCATGACTCAAGCTGCGGTGTCAGGGTTGGGTTGCGGTTCCACTTCATGGAGGAACCCTTTCCAGGAACCCGGCAGCCACCATGCGCTTCGCGCCAAAGCACTGACCAAACTTTGTCTGACTGTCCCACGCGTGATCTTGACGCCCTTCTGCAAGTCTTCCCAGGACGCTTGCTCAAGACGGTCCAAGGTCCGGAAACCGAGCACTGCCGGAAGACCTGTCGAGANACGCACGCGGGTCCCCCGGAGCGAGGCGGCGTATTTNATCCCGTCTGCGAGGAACTCCCGAGCACGTTGGTGCCACCGCGGGAGCGATGCCATAATTCCTGCTGGATCCCCGGGGTCTACCCCGGGCAGGTAACATCGTCCCCGTTCAAGATCCTCCGGGATATCCCGGAGGATGTTAACCAACTGCAAACCCTTACCATAGTTGGCACCCAGCACGCGCAGCTCCCCCTCTTCATATCGGGAAAAACGCTGGTCGCAGATCAGTCCAATTTCGGTCCAGAATTCCCCTACCGAGCCCGCGACCTGATACGCATAGGTCTCAAGCTCNTTATCCTCGCCGAGGCTCACCACGCCCTCCCCTCTGAATCTCCGAAGATCCCAAGCTTGTCCCTCGGTGATAATCCCAACCACCCTGCGAATGGCATCAGCCCGCGTCTTCTCCATGGAGTCCAGCCATGCGAAGCAATGCCCGGAGCAGCGCACCAGCTCTCTCTCTCCCTCACTGATCCCCGCATCCGCCATGCTCTTCTGCAGCGAGGATGAAAAATCCATCTGNTGCCCAGCTGGAACAGATCCACCCATGACCGAACAAAACCTCCTGAGATACTCCTCGCGATGAGCCACATCCAATGCACCAGCATCCGCAATAGTATCACTCAGTCTCGCCAGAAGATAGCCGAGGCTCAAGGGGCCTCGAAACTCACTCGGCAAGAGTCGCAGAGTAAGATAAAAGGAACGGGANACAGCCTTCAGAATATCGGTCGANAGGTTCGCCGTGCTCATCGTCAGGTNCNAGAATGCCGATTCATTCCCCCAATGACCAATCCCAAATCAACCTGAGATCTCATCCACCTTTATCTCCATATTCCATTCTGCCGGGACATCTGCCCCTACTGCTCTTTTTACAAGCATAAGCCAGGGGATGCGGACATGGCGAGGTTTGTCGAGGGACTGCTCGAGGAGGCACGATTCCGTGCATCAACCTTGCATGTTACCAAAGTCGACACCGCCTACCTGGGCGGAGGGACACCCAGCATGCTTCCCCCTCATCTGATCCGGACTCTTTTCGAGGGTCTGAGGAGCGCGTTCCCGCTACGGGCAGACACCGAAATCAATATTGAGGTCAATCCGGCAACCTTCGGCCGATCAGCTGCGAAGACGTATTTCGAATCAGGAGTTAGTCGTGTCTCCCTAGGGGCTCAGTCATTTAGTCCCGATGTCCTCAAAACCCTTGGGAGGACCCACGGCCCACGCGAAATAAGACGATCAATCGAAGTGCTGAGGAACGCGGGGATCAGGAATGTGAGTGTCGACCTGATGTTTTCCATCCCGGGACAATCGCTTACCGAATGGCAGGAGAGCTTGGAGCAGGCTGTCGCTCTCTCTCCAACCCACATTTCTGCCTACAACCTCACTTATGAAGAGGACACACCCTTCTTAAATCGACTTCAACAAGGCCTCTATGCCGAAAGTGACGATCTCAACGCTTCCATGTTTGAACTCGCCCACCAGTTTCTTACGTCGCGTGGGCTCCGGCATTATGAGACATCCAATTACGCCTACCCTGGCTTTGAGAGCAGGCACAATCAGGGCTACTGGCAAGGCAGAGACTACCTGGGACTGGGGCCGTCCGCAGTTTCAACCTCTGCGGGACGGCGTTGGAAGAACATTCCGGATACGGCTCAGTATCTCAATCAGGTAGAGGAAAGGGGNCATGCCGAACTGGAGGTGGAAAATCTTACCACTGCGCAACTTGACTTGGAGCGAATCGCGCTGATGTTGAGGACCGATGCAGGAGTACACCGCCGGCACCTTTCTGAGGTCCCGCCAGATCGAATCGATGCTATCGTGGATGNGGATCTTGCCGACTGGCGGGGAGAGAATCTCATCCTGCGTGGCCGGGGAAATATGCTGGTTGACTCGATCATCGACCACCTTGTCACCTGAGCCGGCCGCCTCCCTTCTCCCAGCCAAGCAATACTAAGGACACCATCGGATGCTCGAACGCGCTTACCCGCTTGCCCGAAAGGCTCTCTTTCAGATGGANGCCGAGCGGGCGCANAACTGGTCTCTCAGGGCTCTCAGGACCGCGGATCGGTGGGGAATTCTGNACGCCATGACGGGNAGTNTTCCCGAGTCAGAGGCNGTCACATGCATGGGCCTCACATTCCCCAATCGACTGGGCCTCGCGGCGGGACTGGATAAGGAAGGCAANTCGATCGATGCCTTCGGCCGGCTTGGATTTGGNTTNGTGGAGATTGGCACAATTACTCCACGTGCCCAGAGCGGGAATCCAAAGCCCCGCCTCTANCGGCTTCCTGATCGGGAGGCNATCATTAATCGAATGGGCTTCAACAACCCGGGGATCGAGGAGGGCGTCCGTAACGTCGAGCTGTCCTCCACCTTCAAGGGCCGCGTGGGATTTAATATAGGCAAAAACAAGGACACTCCGAACAAAGAAGCCGCCCGGGATTATCTTACCTGCCTCCGACAGGCCTGGCCCGTCGCTGACTACATTGCCGTCAACCTCTCCTCGCCCAACACCCCAGGCTTGCGNGCCCTCCAGGCCGGAGANGCTGCCGCACGACTTCTTGAACAACTCCAGGAAGAGCGTGCAACTCTGACCGCAAGGACTGGCCGACAGGTCCCTCTCGCTATCAAGGTCGCCCCAGACCTTGAAGACGATGAGATCTCAACTCTTGGCCAGATCTTCATGGACAACGCCCTGGACGCGATCATCGCTACAAATACCACAATCAGCCGGACGGGTATCCAAGATCATCCCCGGCAGAAGGAAGCGGGCGGCCTTTCCGGGGCGCCACTTGCAGCCACCTCCACAAGGGTCATCGAGGCATTTTATTCTGCCGTGGGCGGCAAGATACCCATCATTGGAGTCGGCGGCATCATGTCCCCTTCAGACGCCCAGGAAAAGCTCGCCGCCGGCGCAACTCTCCTGCAACTCTATTCGGGATTCATTTACCACGGACCACGCCTCATTCGCGAAATACTCGAGTCCATTGCCAGTGATCCCTCGAACGAGAAACGTTAGAATACTTTCCGTTGCTTCCACGGCCCAAAGTGGTTAACCTACGCTAAAGATTACTGAACACCTCTCTCAAATGAAAAACAACATTCTCCTCATTCTCGCCGCTACCCTGTCTCTCCTCTTTGCCAGTTGTGCGGCAGGGCCTAATACTCAGTCCGGCGCCCTGAGCGGGGCAGCCTTGGGCGGTCTGGCCGGTGCAATCATCGGCAACAACGTCGGAGATGGCGATGCTGGAACTGGAGCGCTGATCGGTGCAGCCGTTGGCGGCGCCGCCGGGGCAGCTGCAGGAAACGCCAAGGACAAGCAGCAGGGTCACATATACGGGCGTGGCTACTAAAGAGAGTGGGCCATCACTTACTGCACTCAGAGCAGCGGGTTTCCCCGCTGCTTTTTCTTTCTCGATTTTCGCGTCACATCACACCAATCATCTGACAGGTCATGGACACTCGTAGATACCTGCTCCTTCCTCTCCTCGCCTCGATCATGGCAGGCAGCCTGCGCGTGGCCCATGCTGATGACTTCAACCCGTTCACAGACTCGGACCTCGCAAGTCAGTCCAGCACTCTCGTATTCCTCTCAGAGGTTAGTGAAATCGCCTCCGGAGAGCCCTTTCACGTTCTGTTTAAGCTTACCCATCCCCCGAACTGGCATTCTTATTTTATCAATCCCGGATATGTCGGAGCTTCGCTGACTCCCAATTGGAATCTCCCGCCTGGCTTCGAGGTCGAGCGGGTTGGATGGCCTGTGCCCCATATCGGATCAACAGCAGGTAAAAAAACATACGGATATGAGCCGACTGTTTCACACCTTTTCAGAATAACGCCTCCTCCCTCCCTCACGGAAGGTGCCACGGTGAAGGTCACCGCTTCGCCCCGTTGGCAAATTTGTGACGAATCAACCTGCAGGCCTGAACCGGGAATCGGCGCCCCGGAAACTGCCAGCTCCCTGATTGTTAAGGTAGGACCCTCTCCAAAAGTTCTTTCCGGGAATGCCGGCGCATTCTCCGAAGCCCGGGCCATGCTGCCTTCAGAACTTCCGTCCGATCTCAAGATTCAGGCCATCGAGTCACTAGACACCATTCCCCTGATCCTCTCGCCCGCCACGGCCGTCCCCGACGGCGATATTTATTTCTATGATTATGACCAGCTCCTCGACGCCCAGTCCAACCCAGTTCTTACCCGCAACGACACTGACGTTCGCTGGGAACTTGCCCGCAGTAAGGATACCGATCAGCCCCTCGGCAGCCATATCTCCGGAATCCTGACAATCGGCAAGAATGGATACCAGCTGGATGCCCTCCTCGGCGCGGAGGGTGGAGACAGAGTGAGCTTTGGAAGACTCCTTGCGATTCTCGGAGGGATGTTCCTCGGGGGGATGATTCTCAACCTGATGCCTTGTGTCTTTCCTGTCATCGGCATAAAGATCATGAGTTTCGTCCAGCAATCCGGCGAGGATCGTCGCACGATTCTGCTTCATGGCGTGATTTATGCCATCGGAGTCCTGCTCTCATTCTGGGTGCTCTCCGGGATTTTGCTCGCACTGAGAGAAGGTGCGATTGGAGAGGGCGGCCAGGACGTTACCTGGGGCTACCAGCTACAGAACCCCTGGGTCATGTGGTCCCTCATGCTTGTGATATTCGCTCTCGCCATGAACATGTACGGGGTCTTCGAAATCGGAACTTCGGCGACAAGCGTGGGAAGTAATCTGACCCATAAGCAGGGCGCCGGCGGCTCCTTTTTCTCCGGAGTTCTGGCGACCATCGTAGCCACTCCTTGTTCGGCCCCTTTTCTAGGCGTGGCGATCGGTCTCGCCTTTAGCCTCCCTCCCCTCCTCTTTCTTCTCGCCTTTACGGTCATGGCACTTGGCCTGGCATTTCCTTATGTGCTCCTATCCGCCTTCCCGGGCCTGATCAGCCGTCTCCCGCGCCCCGGCCCCTGGATGGAGTCCTTCAAGCAGGCCATGGCCTTCCTTCTCTTTGGAACCACCGGTTTTTTGCTCTGGTCCTTTCTCTCTCTGAAGGATGTTGGCCTTGAAAGGATGCTGCCGATCGTCCTCGGGCTCACCTTCGTCGGAATCGCGGGGTGGATTTACGGCCGCTGGTGCGTGGTCTCGCGGACGAAACCTACAAGGTTGACAGGCTTTATCCTCACCCTCGTGTTTGCGGGTCTTGGACTGGCCTGTTCCAAGCCCCCTGCAACCGGGCTCGAGTGGGAAGTGTGGTCCCCCGAGGCAGTTGAGAAGGCGAACGCAAGTGGTCGACCAGTCTTCGTTGATTTTACCGCAACCTGGTGCGCGACATGCCAAGTCAACAAGTCGAGGGCCTACAACGCCAAAGTGAGGGCCCTCTTCGCAAAACATGACATTCTCGCCCTGAAAGCCGACTACACGAATCAGGACCCAAGAATCGCGAGAGCGATCGCCGCCCTCAACCGACGCGCGGTGCCGGTAAACGTCCTCTACCACCCGGAGAAAGAAGAACCGAGGGTGACAAAGGAACTCTTTGGATCAAGCTACATGGCAAACTTCCTCCGGGAAGCCCTCGAACCTTGATACCTTGTCTGGTCGCAGGTTGTCAGTAATCTCGCCTCACGAAAATCAACGCAGCAAACCCTGCCAGTGCCAACTCGTAGAGGAGGCTACTACCAAGATCCTTCCAGACGTTGTGGCGCTGGTCAGCGCGGCGCTCTGCCGCGGTGTGGTGCTCCGGAACAAGATCATCAGGATCCTCGAATAATAGCGCGAGCAAACCCTTCCCTTGGAGACCTCCGTCAGTGGAATCAAGCTTGATCAGTGACCTCATCTGGGCTCCGACTGCACGAGTCTTCGGAAGAGAAAGACGGGCTAGATCGAGGACCCCGTGCAGTCGCACCATGAAGTCTTCCGAGCTCTCATTCGGTTCCACTTCTTGGTAATCCCCCTTATCCCACTCGAATTCTATTCCCATCTGCGGAACTGTGTAGGCGACCTGATAGCTAATGTCCTCGGCCCACTCAACAATCACGGAACCGCCCCATACCAAAAGGGCAAAGAAGAGCCCAAGAATTGTGGAACCGGACCACACCGCCACAAGGACGTGGGCGGCATAGACAAAGCTGAAGGAGAGCACGACCAGAGGAACCGCCCAGAAAACGGTAGGATTCCAATCTCCGAAACGAGCTCCGAGGCTCACAAAGACGATCACGGTAAACGGGAATACCTGCAACAGGACAAAGAGCAGGCTGCCCACGTATTTACCGAGAAAAAGACTCAGTCGCGAGGGAGGCTTGGAAAGGGCCAGATCAATCGAACCCTTCCGGGTAAATTCCGGAAAAATTGACGCACAGGATATCAGCGCCAGAACGATAGAAAACAACCCGAGCCAGTAGGGCACCACGACGTTGGTAAAGACAAGAAGGTAGACCTTTTTGGACTCCTCAGCCCTCATCTGAAGAAGCTCGCTTTCAAAGGAGAGCAGGCCGAAAAGCACCGACACTCCACCTTCGTCGAAACCGATGGAGGCATAAACCATGGCGATCAGGCCTGAGAGGCATAACGCTACCCAGAACAGCCTTCTTGCGCGAAGCATCCTGAAGGAATCGAGAAGAAGGATACCCATCACCCTCATACCAGCCCTCCTCCCCCGGTAGTCTTTTGTGTTTCCATGATGGACTCCATGAAGAGGTCCTCGAGTGATTGCCTTGCTTTCCTCACCTCCAGAATGGCCACGCGTCCCGAACGGAGGATGTCAATGGCGCGCTGGAGAGGCGCTGGGTCAGATCCTTCAACCGTGACCTGTCGCTCACCGACAAAGTATCCGAACTCCCGTAATCGGGAGGCCGTTTCTTCCGGCACCGCATCCCCTGTGATCACCTCGAAAACACAACTCGCAGCAGTGAGCTCCCTCAGAGGGCCCTGTCGTATCACTTCACCCTCCTTGAGAATCGCGATGGAATCACACAAGGTTTCCAACTCCCCCAGAAGGTGGCTGTTAATGAATACNGTAACACCATCGGCGCGGAGCTCCTGCAGGATCTGCCTCATCTGGTANCGACCCTCCGGNTCAACNCCGTCGGTAGGCTCATCAAGAATAACGAGTCGGGGCACATTNACCATCGCTTGCGCCAGACCGATCCTCTGGATCATCCCTTTTGAGTAGGTCCGGATCGTCCGCTTCTCCGCCCCTCCTGACATCCCTACCAATTCGAGTAGACGCTCAACCTCGGCGGGACTGACCTTCACGCCGCAAAGGCCCGCCGCATATTCAATGACCTGTCGCCCGGTGAGATACGCGGGAAACCGTGCGTGCTCCGGGAGGTAGCCAACCTTCCGCAGGGTTGCCTTGTGACCGATCGGATGTCCCAGAAGCCGACCCCTGCATCGGGAAGGCCTGATTATCGTGGTCAGAATTTTCACCAGCGTGCTTTTTCCAGCTCCGTTGGGACCCAGCAATCCAAAGATGGACCCTTCCGGCACCTCCAGCGAAACACCTCGTAATGCCCTGACGCCGCCCCGGTAGGTTTTTTCAACGCCTGCAACATCTAAGGCCGCCTCTGACATGGGACTGCAGTCTTAGGAGAAGAGAGATCCTCCGACAAGCCGGGATCTCTCCCAATGGGTCATCCTTCCTGTTTGCACTACCGGCGGAGACCCTATAAGGTTTCATATCATGAAACCAGTTGCGATTACGGCTCTTCTCAGCATCTTCTTCATCGGCGCGGCTTCGTGTCAGGATAGCAGTAGCCAGACCTCCAGCAACCTTCCGAAGACGAAGATGAAAGAATTCGCCGCAGACACCAAAGGTGACATCCCTGAAGGAGCAGAGACAATTTCACTCGGTGCCGGGTGCTTCTGGTGCGTGGAAGCAGTCTACCAGCAACTGGAGGGTGTTCATTCCGTGGTGTCGGGCTACATGGGCGGATTTGTCCCAAACCCGACCTATGAGCAGATCTGCCAGAAGAACACCGGCCATGTCGAAATTGTCCAGGTGGTGTTTGATCCCAAGAAGATCTCGACCTCGGATATTCTTGCTTGGTTCTGGGAGCTTCACGATCCAACCAGCAAGGATCAGCAGGGCGCTGACAAGGGACCCCAGTATCGGTCGGCAGTGTTTTATCATTCGGAGGAGCAGAAGAAAATCACGGAGGCCTCAATGAAGGCCGCCCAGAAAATGTTCACCAAGCCAATCGTGACCGTGGTCCGCAAGGCCGAGAAATTCTGGGTCGCGGAGGACTACCACCAGAACTTCTACTTTCTTAACAAGAAAAGGAATGGATACTGTCGCGTGGTAATCCAGCCTAAGCTCCTCAAGCTTAAGCTGAAGGACTGATAAGGAGTCCTATCTTAGGCCCAATCAGTTCGGCCTCGTTCGGAAAGACCCGGGCGATAGTCCTTGCAAGGGCCCAGCCCGATAGTTAAGATTTCTTAAATGCCTGCCGGCTATGAATACGAGATCGACCACCGCGTTATTCATGGCGCTGCGTGGGATCATGTGACCCTTGACGACCTCGAACACTACTTGTCCGAGGCCGCCCGACTGCCCGACGACCTCCGCGGCGCGATTGAATATCTTGACTTGAGCGAGGTGATTACGCTGCAAGTCAGCACNGTGGGGGCGCTTCAGCTAGCGCCATGGTATGAGGCGCTGTTTGACCGGGGGATCCGTGGATCCGTCATCTTCGCGCCAGATGAGGAAGTCCATGAAATCGCAGAGACCATTATCTCTACGTGCTCAATGGTCAGCGGAGGCCTACCAGACGGGTATTGCCTGACACGGCAACCTGTTGCCCCCGAAGAGGCACTCCAAGTTCTACAACGAAAACGCTGCCTCCGAGGCGAAAGGCCAGCTCAGGTAGCGCTGGCAGGATAGACTCGCTCTGAGGGNTCCTTGTTACATCACAGCGAGGGGGAAGATCCAACTACCGGAGGGGAGCTTCACCAGACNGGAGGGCATTCCTGCCTTACCAGTTCTTGATATCGTCTGCGGTTCCGTTCTTTCCGTCTGGGCCAAGAGACCAGAGATCAAAATCGGGATTCTGCTGGTCTGGATCTCCCCTCTGATTGCGGAATCTCCATGAATTACCCCAAGGGTCAACGACCGCCACAGGGAGAGTGCCTCTCTTTTCGATCAGACTCCTTGGATTGGTGTTAGGATCCAGATCCGCAAGATAGGGTGTCAAACCTTCATCAGGTCGCCCATCGAGAGCACCATCATCGGCCGTCCCGGCNATCCCATCCGGACCCACTCCATCACAGTAGAGCATGCGGTAGATGATAAGACCGGACTCGGCTTCAGTNTCCTCCTCNGTTGTTGCGGGAAGAAAACCGGCATCGGTCTTATAACTCTCGATACTCATGTTAAACAGGCCCATTTGGACCTTCGCCTTATCAATCGCCGACTTCCGGCTCACAAATGACGAAACACCGATCACCATTCCAGAAAGGACGACGATAATTGTNACAACGGTCAGCAACTCGACCAAAGTAAAACCCCGGTAATCCTTGGTGTTTANATNTTTNTGATGAATTTTCATCTTCTAANAGAGTTCCTNGATGCGGCCATNTTATTGCTGCATCTGCTGGATAATCTTAATCAGAGGTAGGAACAATGCAAATACAATAGCCCCGACAACCAGGGCCAGAAATACGATCATNATCGGCTCCAGAACCGAAGTCAGGGCCGTCACAGCGTTATCAACCTCGTCGTCATAGACGTCCGCGATCTTCAGCAGCATTTCCGGAAGTTGCCCGGTCTCTTCCCCCACATCTACCATGCTGATCACCATTGAGGGGAATACCCCGCTNGCCTGCAGAGGCTGAACGATCGACTCCCCTTCCTTGACCGACTCATGGACCTTGTGAATCGCCTCCGAGATTACAACGTTCCCGGCGGTCTCCTTGGTGATATTCAGCGCCTGAAGAATGGGCACGCCGGACGTCACGAGGGTTCCGAGGGTCCGGGAGAACCGCGAGACCGCACTCTTTCGCTGGATCTCGCCGAAGAGTGGTATCCGGAGCTTCAACTTGTCCACAATACTACGCCCTCCCTTTGTGCGGCCCCATAACTGGAACAACGCGTAGACGCCAAATAGCCCGCCCAGTATCCAAACCGCATTCGGGAGACCAAAAGGGTTACTCATCATGAATTCCGAGAATCCGAAGACGACCTGAGAGATCTTGGGGAGTTCGGCATTGGCCATGTCCGCAAACATCTCCTTGAACTTCGGCACAATGAACAGCATCAGGAATGTCACGATCGCCACCGCGATAAACATCACAATCACTGGATAGACCATCGCTGCCACGATCTTGTTTTTCAGCTTGTGGGCTTTCTCCTGATATTCCGCCAGGCGAGTCAGGACGACCTCGAGCACACCGCCAAGTTCACCGGCCTTCACCATGTTAACGTAGAGCTTATCGAAGATCCTGGGGTGCTGGGCGAGACTCTCGGAGAAGGTGGAGCCACCTTGCACNGAGTCAGCCAAAGAGTTGATCGTGCCGCGAAGNACCGGATTCGGCTCCTGCTTTCCAAGCACCGTCAAGCCCCGCAACAGCGGNAGACCAGAGTCGATCAGNGTGGCCAGTTGACGGGTGAAAATCATAAGGATCTTAGGCTTGATCCGAGCTCCCGTTCTCCCTCTCGCCTTCTTCCTCCCTCGGGCCTTGGCTGCTGCTTTCTTGCCTGCCGANCCGAGCGTTCCCTTTCCCTGCTCGACGATTCCTGTTGGATAGACGCCCAACTGATTCCGAAGCTGGCTCGTCGCCTCTGCTTCAGATGCAGCCTGAACTGTTCCGGTGGTCTGTTGTCCCTGCTGGTCGATTGCAGTGTACTGAAAATTAGGCATGGGTCTGGTTTTGGTCTTACGTTTGAGAAATTGGTGTCAAAAGGCGGATACTGGAATGTATCAGGGATCTAGGTGTATTTAAGGACCTCCTCAATGGTGGTCACTCCCTCATAAATGTTGCGAAGACCATCCTCTCGAAGAGTCGACATCCCCAGCTCGATGGCNTTCTGCTTGAGCGCAACGGTCGGAGCCCGGTCGGTAATCATTTCACGGATTGGGTCAGAAACGCTCAAGAGCTCAAAGAGCCCCCTCCGTCCCCGGAGACCGGTTTCTCCGCAGGTTTCGCAGCCTCTTCCCGTATAGAAATGTTTATCCCCCAGTTCGTGTGGTGAAAGCCCTAACTGGTTAAGGACAGCCTCATTAGGCTCATAACTATCGCGACAGTCCTTGCAGATGGTCCTTACAAGACGCTGGGCAAGAACACCCTCAAGCGAGGCCGCCACCAGGAACGGCTCGGTCCCCATGTCGACCAGTCTCGTAACTGATCCTGCTGCATCGTTGGTGTGCAGGGTCGAAAGCACAAGGTGTCCGGTCAGTGACGCCTGAATGGCGATCTGGGCCGTTTCGAGGTCACGTATCTCCCCAACGAGGATCTTATCCGGATCCTGCCGGAGGAATGCGCGAAGAATTCGCGCAAAATTCAGGTCGATGGCTTCGTTGACCGGCACCTGAATGATCCCATCAATATCGTATTCCACCGGGTCTTCGGCTGTGAGCAGCTTGGTATCAATCGTGTTGATCTCCTTGAGGGCGGCATAAAGCGTAGTCGTCTTTCCTGCGCCCGTCGGGCCAGTCACCACGAATATCCCATTAGGCTTCTTGATCGTGTTGTTAACGTAGTCTTCGACGTGCCTTGGCAGACCGAGGACGCTGAGAGACATGTTGACATTCGACCGGTCTAGGACCCGCAGAACCACACTTTCTCCGTAGGAAGTGGGGAGCGAGGAGACACGCAGGTCAACCTGCTGGTCACCGATCTGCTTTACGATCCTGCCATCCTGAGGCACACGGCGCTCAGCGATGTTCATGTTCGACATAACCTTTACCCGGGACAGGATTGGTAATGCCAGATGGATGGGTGGCGGAGCCATCTCATAGAGTGCTCCATCCACCCGGTAGCGGATCTTGAAGTCTTTCTCGAATGGCTCGAAGTGGATATCTGAAGCCCGCTCCTTGATTGCCTGATAGATGACCAGGTCCACATAACGTACGATCGGAGCCGAATTAGCCTCGTCAGCCAGTTCCTGCTCCGAGAGCTCCTTACCGTCATTATCAAGCTCCCCGAGCAACTCGGCCATCGCTGCTCCTTCATCTGCGCCTCCCCCATAGGCCTCATTGATCTTTTTCTCAATGATATGGTCCGGAGCCACCACGACCTTGATTTCCTTCCCAAGCGCAAACCGGAGATCTTCAGGCGTCTGAGGATTCATCGGGTCAAGGAGGGCTACCGTAATCCCATCCGCGTCGAAATTGATCGGAAGGGCTCCGTGAAGGCGAGCCATCGGCGCAGGGATGACTGCCAGAAGCTCCTCCGGAGGCACGAATTCAGAGAGGTCTACAAGGTCTGCTCCTAGCTCCTGTGCAATGATCCCCCACATGTCTTCCCTCGATTGCACCACCTGGAAGTCGGTGAGGATATCCGCAACATCCTTTCCACTGGCTTCGATCTCATGAAGCATGTCTTCGGCAAGGGAATTGTCGATCATTCCCCGTGAGACGAAAATGTCCAAGACGTTACGATTTTCCATTAGTGTCAGGTGAGATAGGTTCTATTCAATCCGCGTCGGACATTGTCACTGAGATGACCTCGGAAGCCGACGTGACACCCGCAAGCACCTTCCTGATGCCGTCCTCGCGCAGTGTTCGCATACCCAGCTCACGGGCTCGGCGCCTTAACTGGGGTGTACTCAGGTTTTCGTTGATGAGGTGCCGCACTTCATCATCTACCTTGAAGATCTCAAAGATCCCCTGACGTCCCCGGTATCCCCCCTGCCTGCAGGTATCGCATGCACCCGGGCCCATGATGGTGCTTTCCGTCAGTTGCGCAGCATCCAATCGAAGCATCCGCATCTCTCCCTCCGAGAGCTCGGCCGAACCCTTGCAATCCTTGCAAAGTGCCCGGACGAGGCGCTGGGCCATGATTGCCCGCACTGCGGAAGCGATCAGGAAGCGCTGGACTCCGATATCTGCCAGGCGGGCTACCGCGCTTGGCGCATCATTGGTGTGAAGAGTTGAGAACACAAGGTGCCCTGTGAGCGATGCATTGATTGCAATATTGGCCGTTTCGACATCACGAATCTCACCAACCATGATGATGTTTGGAGCCTGTCTCAACATTGCCCGCAGGGCGGCCGCGAAGGTCATCCCAATGTCTGATTTCACCATCACCTGATTAATACCAGGAAGCTGATATTCGATGGGGTCCTCGACCGTGATGATCTTTCGGTCCGGCTTGTTAATGTAATTCAAACAGGCGTAGAGCGTAGTTGTCTTTCCAGACCCGGTCGGCCCGGTTACAAGAATGATTCCATCCGGCAGGCCCATCATTTCCCGCATGATAGCCTCGTCGTCCGTAAAGAATCCAAGCTCGGGTAACCCGAGCAGCAGAGAGGACTTATCGAGAATCCGCATCACGATGCTCTCGCCGTGGTTACTCGGAACCGTAGAGACCCGGAGGTCCACTTCCTTGCCGCCGATCCTCATTTGTATTCGGCCGTCCTGAGGGACCCGCTTTTCTGCGATACTCATGGTCCCGCTCATCACCTTGACCCGGGCCACGATTGCTGGCAGCAGGCGCTTCGGATGACTGTCGACCTCCACCAGTCGTCCGTCGACGCGGAATCGAATACGCAGAGTGGTCTCCAGCGGCTCCACATGAATATCAGAGGCACGCATCCGGAAGGCTTCGAGAAGCATGTTTGAAACCATCCTGATGATCGGGGCATCATTGGCATCGGCCTCCTCGGATTCGCCTTCGGTGATAACCGTAAACGAAGTCCCACTATCGGCCTCTTCTGATTCTACTCCGTAGTTATCGTGAAGCACTTTTGCAATTGCCGAGGGGGTGGAAGAGACGAAGGTGACCACACGCCCCACCACGTGTGGGAGACTATCGAGCGTTTCAAAATCCAAGGCGTCTGCAACCGCTACCGTCATGTCGGCCCCATCATCCTGAAGCGGAACAGCGTTAAATCGCTGGGCGATCTCCACGTCCATGGCCTGAAAGAGATGCTCCGTGAAATGGTGCCCACCCAGGTCCATATAATCAATCGCTGCTTCTTCCGCGATTGTCCGGGCAACCTTCTCTTCGGTCAGGTCACCCACCGCCACAAGCAGGTCGACAACTCCCTGATTAGGACTCACTCCATCACGCGCCTTCTCGATCTCTTCCGGGGTTACAACCCCGCCTTTGACCAGCAACTCGCTGAGATAGTCTTGATTTGAATACACGATGGGCAACAGGTAGGTATCGCCCCGGGAAGCCCGAGAGGGGGTCGCGGGGCGCGAGAAAGATGCTCAAGCAGGCAACAATTGGCAATCCTCTATTTGGCCTCTGCATCACCCAATCGGCGCGCCTCGGGCAGCCCTGCGAGAAGGCCATCCTGGAGAGCTTCCATTTCTTCCCTCGAGCCGGGCGTATCATCCTCATATCCTGCGAGATGGAGTATCCCGTGCACCAGATATAAGGAGATTTCACGCTCAAGCACCGAATCGAACTCTCTCGCCTGCCGTTGTGCAGTCTCAACGCTGATCAGTATTTCTCCCTGACGACCGTAGGGAAACGTGATCACATCAGTCGGTTCTGGATTGTCCATGAATTGTGCATGCACACCAGAAATAGCCTCATCGTTTATCAGCGAAACCTCGACTGATTCCGGAAGATTCACCCTTGCCAGATTCCTCGCCGCCAGCTCGTCAAGGGCTGTCTCTCCCGCAAGTCGCAGGCTTCCTAGGAATTCACCCGAAAATTGGAAGCCAGATTGCCGGTCATGGATTCGAACCCGGCCGTCAGCACTACTCACACCTCATCATGCTCAGGATTCTCCAGACACCTTGCGTCGGTGCTTCTCCAGTTCTTCTACAGGCACCACATTCTTCACCTTTCCTCCTGATGTCGCATCATCTGCAACCTCTGCAACCGCGGACTTCTCCCGCTTCGGGTAGTCGATCCGACTGTGCATCATACTCTGAAGCGTCTTCGTGAAACTTTCCCGGGTCTTTTTCAGATCCCTCACGGTCAGGCCGCAGTTGTCAAGTTGACCCTCCTTGATTCGGCCGAAGACAATTTCGTCCACGAGACTTTTGATTTTACCGGGCGTAGGCTTCTTCAGGGTGCGCGCCGCACTTTCAACCGCATCGGCGAGCGATATTACGCCGCTCTCCCTTGTCTGAGGAGTTGGACCCGGATAACGGAAATTTTTCGCATCCACCACCGGAAGATCCTCAGGATTCTCCAGACCCTCCTCGACCTTCTCCTGCTCGAGCCTTCTCTGCTCCTCCGCTTTCTTGTAGAAGTAGTAGACAAGTGAATCCCCATGGTGCTCCCGAATCACATCAACTATTCTGGGATTCAGCTTGTTCTTTATCGCCATATCAACGCCGTCCTTTACATGAGCTATGATGACGAGAGCGCTCATGGTCGGAGTCAACGCATCGTGAGGATTACTCTCTCCCTGATTCTCAATGAAGTATGCCGGCTTCTTGAGCTTTCCGATATCATGAAAATACGAGCAAACTCTGCACATCATTGGATTAGCGCCGATTTTTTCAGCCGCGGTCTCCGACAACGAGGCCACCACCATGCTATGATGAAAGGTACCCGGGGCCTCAAGTTGCATGCGACGTAGAAGCTTGTGGTTCAAATCACTCAGCTCGAGCCAACTGATATCCGTTGTGAGGCTGAAGGCCGACTCCAGCAATGGAAGAAGGCCGCTCACGATCATCCCGGTTACAAGACCGATACCGAAGGCGCTGACAACTTCGACAGCGAGAAGCTGCCATTCAAGAAGGCCCCCACCCGAGAGCGAACCCAGGCTGATCATCCCGAAAGAGGAGGCGGCCAGCACCGCAGCTCCACCAATGTAGAATCCTGCCCTGAGAAGTCGTCCCCGCTTGCGAACCTGAAGTGTTACAAGGACAGCGACGAGACCACAAACGGCACTCATGACCACATAAGACAGCACCGATTGCTGCGGCATGAGGAAGGCTCCGAGAAGCGAAGCGGTTCCCACTGCGTAAAGTCCTACGCCCGTCCCCAGAAGTACCGCCAGGATCATGGGCGCAAACGCATAGGGAACGAGGAGCAGCTTGAAGGATTCGCCAAGAGCTGGATTTGCCTCGGCCATGACGGTGACAAGCCAGGTCAGCAAGAGCTGAAACGCGAGACCAAGAAGAACAAGAAAAACGTGGCTATTACGCCCGGTTACCTTCCTGCAAAGGATCTCAAATAAGGCGAGGGATATTCCACATGCGACCAGAAAGGAGAACAAGGTACCGACACCCTCCTCCTGGCCAGTTGCTCCGGAGTCATTAAAGGCAAGAGATGCCGCAAAAAGGGTGAACAACAGGTAGAGCCCGTAGCGGACGCCGCTGCTACCATCCAAGCGTAGGATCAACGCCCGATCGGCATAAGTACGGCGCTTTTTTCCGGAGGAAAGGCCCTGCTGGGTGAGGCGGCGGCGCCTGATGGAATCGAAGAGTTCCATGAATAGGGTGGGACGTTCGGGACGGGGTTTTGTGTCGAGACCCCCGCACGGCGGGGTGATTTATATGGCTCCGAGTTGGAAATTTCAATGCGATTCAAGATCCCGCTGCGTCAGAATGTCTCGCCGCCAGTCTTGCGAGCCCCATTTTTATTGGTATTTCTGTAATTTTCGTATGCGTCAATTATTTCACTCACGACCTCGTGCCGGACCACATCACCTCTCGAGAATCGAACGAATTGTACCCCGGGAACGTCTTCCATGGCTGCTTCAGCCTCGATAAGGCCCGAAGGAATGCCGTCCCCGAGGTCAACCTGACTGCCATCACCCGTCACCACGCAGGATGAGCCTTCGCCAAGTCGAGTCAGCAGCATGAACATTTGTTCCCGTGTCGTGTTCTGAGCCTCGTCAAGGATTACGCATGAATTAGCCAGAGTTCGTCCGCGCATGTATGCCAGGGGAGCAATTTCAATCGTTCCATCCTCGAGGTAACGTGTCCCCTGCTCAGGTTCGAGGAGATCGTGGATGGCATCGTAAAGGGGACGAAGATAGGGTGCCACCTTCTCCTGAAGATCCCCCGGTAGAAACCCGAGAGCCTCCCCTGCCTCGACTGCCGGTCGAGTAAGGACCACCCTAGTGATGTCCCCCGTCTTAAGGCGATACAAAGCCATCGCCATCGCCAGATAAGTTTTCCCGGTTCCTGCCGGTCCAATGCCAAAAACCACAGGATGCGATTCCATTGCCCTTAGGTATTCAAGTTGGCGCGCACTTCGAGGACTGACCGCCCTGCGCGTCCGTGAACCGAGCAACCGGGTTGCGGTCAGCTCCGTGAGGCCTGTCGACTGCCTTCCAGCCACCATGTCGACTGCCTGCCGGAAATCTCTTCTTTCAATCGTCACACCTGAACGACGAGCCTGCTCAAGATCGGCAAATAATGTTTTAGCCATGCCAAGACCTGTCCTTGGACCACTGAAGAGAATCCACCCATCCCGAGTCACTACCCTAAGTCCAAGCGCCTTTTCAATATAGCTGACTTCCCTTGGGTCGTTTGCAAACAGCGAGTGAAGGAAGTGCGGGGTTTCAAATTCCAGTTTCAACTGATCGTCTGGAACAATGGGGGAGCTCATAAAATTCTCTCGGGGTTCTGGCCTTATGGTTCTCAATACACAAGTCCTCAGTCACATCCGATGCCCAACGCTGCCTGAGACAGGACGGATGCTTCCTCACATCCGCTACTACAGAAACGCCCCCTATCTCCCTCGCAGGAATCACAACAGAAAAACTGACTATTACAGCGACTCCATTCACAATTGACATAGCGATCCGAAGGTTCTCCGCAAACCTGGCAGCGGGAGATCACCCTGGAACCGTCGGTGTGATTGACCTCCACTGCTACTCGTTCATCAAAGACATAACACTTACCCACGAACCCTTCCCCCCTTACCTTGGCTTCTTTGCCGTATGAAACAATACCGCCATCGAGCTGATACACCTCAGAAAAACCCTCCCGCAGCAGGAAGCCACTAAATTTTTCACACCGAATTCCTCCCGTGCAGTAGGTCATTATTTTTTTCCCCTCAAGACTCTCCCTGTTTTCCCTCACCCAGTCCGGCAAGTCGCGAAAATTGTCCACCGGGGGGAGAAGGGCTCCCTCAAAATGTCCCAGCTCCCACTCGTACTGATTACGCGCATCTACCATCACGGTGTCCTTGCTGTTCATCAAATCCCGCCACTGCGACGGCGAGAGATACTCGCCCGTGGTTTCGCAGGGTGAGAAATCTCCTTCGCGCAAACCGAGGGTCACCACCTCTTCCCTCAATTTGATACTCAGCCTTGGAAATGCATGTCCCATTGCAGGATCTACCTTGAACTCTATTCCTTTGGTCCTGGGGTCCTCGCTTAAAATCTCCATATAGCTGTCTATCTTCTCCCGCTGACCTGACACCGTTCCATTGAGCCCCTCTGCTGCTACAAGAATACGACCTCGCAATCCCAGATCCTCACACAATGCACGATGTTCTGCCGCATACGCTGCCGCATCCTCAAGCGGGCGGTAGAGGTAATAGAGCAATATCTGGTGGGATTCGGTGCCGATACCTGATTTCAGTCTGGAGCTCCTCGCCTTGCCAGTTCCAAATTGTATTGCGAGAAACATTACCACCTCCAAACGACCCACATCCTGCTCAGCGGTCCCTCGCGAGCGGCCCCCTACACATCGGACATCCGGTCAAATCAGCCCTTTCCAAACCCGGAAATTAAGATTTCTCGCCAAATTCCAGATTCTACCCTCGATTCTCGACAAGCGATTCAAGGGCTCTATCCTCCCCGCCCCCTGACCAGCCAATGGCTACCAACAATCAACCGCTGCCCGGATTTCGGGACTTCCCTCCGAGGGAGCGCCTTCAGTCCCGCTACCTCTTTGAGATGTGGTCCCGGGTAGCCCGGCGCTATGGCTTTTCCGAGTATGAAGGTCCAATCCTCGAAACTGCGGAGCTTTATCTCAAGAAATCTGGTGGCGAACTTGGGGAGCAGCTTTTCCGCTTTGAGGACAAGGGCGGCAGGGATGTCGTTCTTCGTCCCGAGTTAACAGCATCTCTGGCGCGAATTGCAGCCGCCCAGCAGAGAGACTATCCCAAGCCCCTCAAGTGGTTTGAGATTGGAAGATGCTTTCGTTACGAAAAACCGCAACGAGGACGCCTTCGGGAATTCTATCAGTTCAATGCTGACATCCTTGGTGAGCCGTCACCTGCTGCAGATGCGGAGCTTGTGGCCCTGTCGATCGACGTGATGCTTGAACTAGGTTTCGAGGAAGGCGACTTCTCGATCCGGCTGTCAGACCGGCAAGCATGGATCAATTTCGCCGCGCGGAACAATATCGGTCCTGCCCAACTCGACTCCTTCCTGCAGGTAGTAGACAAGATCGAGCGGGATACCCCGGAAAAAATGAAGGAGAAACTAGAACCCTTCGCCGTAGATCTCGAGACCCTCCGCTCCTTTATCGATTCCGCAGGATCCTCCTCATCCGAGAACCTGGCCACAATTCTCGATGACCTGAGAACGCGCAACCTCGAACGCTTCGTCGAGATTGACCTCTCGATTGTACGGGGGCTTGCGTATTACACCGGTGTGGTTTTTGAGGTATTCGATGCCGGCAAGAATCTCCGGTCCGTAGCAGGTGGAGGACGCTACGATACCCTCGTATCCATTGTAACAGATGGCTCTACTGATCTCAGTGCGACGGGCTACGCCATGGGGGACTGTGTCATTTCTGAACTTATCAAAGAAGTCCCCTCAGCTCTCCTTCAGTATCAGGCATGGCTACAGAGACAGGCAAGCTGCGACGTATACATCGTGATTGCTGATGAGTCACAGCGCCCGGCGGCCCTCCGCATCGGGCACTCCATCCGGGAGGGTGGACTTTCAGCTGATTGGCCGCTGTCTCCTGTTAAGATCAATAAGCAGTTCAAGGCGGCAGATCATACTCTTGCACGCTATGCCATCGTGATCGGAAGCGAATATCCAGAGCTGAAACTGAAAAACCTCAATAGCAGGACCGAGGAGACAATCCCCGCCAATTCCAATATCCTCGACGTGATCAAGGCACGTCTGGAAAGCCCCGATGGCCCCCTGCTTGCGTAGCAACAACAACGTGAGAGCCTCAGGCCGTGTAAGATCAATCCAATTTCCATGAGAACACACCACTGCAACGAATTACGCTCCAAGCACCAGGGAGAAACGGTTACGCTCACCGGATGGGTCAATTCAGCACGCGATCATGGTGGCGTCATTTTTATCGACCTCCGCGACCGCGAGGGACTTACCCAGTGCGTGTTTCGACCCGAGGAGTCTTCTGAATCAGCGAAAGTCTCGCACTCGCTGCGCGTGGAGGATGTGATAGAGGTCACTGGTCGAGTCGAAGCAAGGCCCGAGATTGATGGCAAAAGCACTGTAAATTCTGATCTCCCCACAGGTGAGATCGAGGTGACCGCCACAAGCCTGACCATTATCAACAGAGCCAAGGTCCTTCCCTTTCAGCTCGATAAGGAGCTCTCCAATGAGGACCTTCGACTTAGCCACAGATTCCTCGATCTCCGCCGTCCGCGGATGACCCGGAACCTTCGTATCCGGCACAGGGTCACAAAGGCAGCCCGGGATTATCTCGACGCCCGGGGTTATATTGAGGTCGAAACGCCAATACTGTCAAAATCCACTCCAGAGGGTGCGCGGGACTTTCTCGTTCCCTCCCGGATGCATCCGGGAGCCTTCTACGCTCTTCCTCAGGCTCCGCAGCAGTACAAGCAACTCCTGATGGTCGCGGGCATTGAGCGCTACTTCCAGGTGGCCCGCTGCTTCAGGGATGAGGACCTGAGGGCAGACCGACAGCCTGAATTCACACAAGTTGATGTCGAGGGATCCTTCACGGACCAGGAAGAAATTATCGACCTCATCGAGGGATGCCTTTCCGCCATGTTCAAAGCGGGTCGTGACGTGGAAATCCCCACACCCTTCGAGCGCATGACGTGGCATGATGCGATGAACACCTTTGGATCCGATAAGCCGGATCGCAGATTTGGCATGGAAATCGAGGACCTCAGCGACCTCTTTGCAGAGAGCGGATTCAAGGTCTTTTCAGAAGCCGTGAAAAAAGGGGGCGCGGTCAAGGCCATCAACGCGAAGGGCTTCTCAGGAATTTCTACCGGGCAGGTGGACAAGTTGACAGAAATCGCGGTAAACCATGGAGCTAAGGGACTGGCGTATATTCAGGTGCGCGGCGAGGACCCTTCGACCTGGCGATCGCCTATTACCAAGTTCTTTAGTGAGGCTGAACTCAATGGCCTTCGAGAGCGGCTCGGAATCGAGGAAGGTGATCTGGTGCTGTTTGCGGCCGACAAGTGGGCAGCTGCCTGCGAGATTCTCGGACGCATACGACTCGAATGTGCATCCATGCAGGACCTGCTAAAAGGACACGATGAAGAACTTGATTTTCTATGGGTCACTGAATTCCCCCTTCTGACCTATGATGAAGAAGCGGGACATTGGTCAGCCGTCCACCATCCATTCACGCGACCTGTTGACTGTGACCGCGAGAAACTTCACAAAGGAGGATACGCCGGCCTTCGTGCACAGGCCTACGATGTTGTGTTGAATGGACACGAACTTGGAGGTGGGTCTATCCGAATTCATGAAAAGGAAATGCAGGCAGCCATGTTCGCAGCCCTGGGAATCAATGAGGAACAATCCATGAAGGAATTTGGTCATATCCTCGAGGCCTTCGAATTCGGCGCGCCGCCTCATGGCGGAATTGCCCTTGGTCTTGACCGGATCGTCATGCTGATCGCCGGGGAGCAATCCATTCGAGAGGTTATTGCGTTTCCAAAAAACAACAAGGGCAGCGACCTCATGTCAGCGAGCCCAGCTCCGGCAGAGCCGAACCAGTTGAGGGATCTTCGCATAAAAACCATCGTCCCAGACCCGGACTCCTGAGAGAGGGAGTCATGCATCACAGCTTGCAATCAATCAATTGAGTCGGCACTGTCATCCCCGCCGATTCTCTCCCCGCACATGAAGCATCTAACCACCTTCCTCATCGCCGCGGGAACATTCGCCTCCCTCCTCAGAGCTGAGATTGAGGAGGACATCCCATACGGTATTGAGGCAGTGACGGGCCTGCGCTCGGCCTACACCTACCGCGGCTTGGAACTCGCATCCTCCACTCTGGATTTTCAATTGGCGGCCGAGGTCGCCGTGGACAACCAACTTTCGGTAGGCGCGGGCGCCTGGATTGCAACCGAGTCAGATGGCGATTTTTATGAACACGCCGGCTTCCTCGAGCTTCACACCACCCTTGGAGATGCATTTACGGCAAGTGCAGGGCTAACCTACCACCGCTACGGCGGTAGCGCTATTCGCAGTGGATTCGATCTCTCAGGATCCTTAAGATGGCATGCCTACAAGGACTGGAGCTTCTCGACATCCATTGCCCACGATTACGGATCCGGAGGATGGTATTCCGAACTTACCAGCGACTGGTTTCGCCGCCTGTCGGACGACGCCTTCCTTTCCGGCAGGATTGGCATATCAGCCACGAAGGATTACTACGGAATCTCCGGCCTCAGTGATCTTTCCGGCCGTGTTGCCCTCACCTACAATATCAACAGCATGCTGTCGGTGAGTCCTTTTATCGGATGGTCATATGAACTTCAGCACCGTGATGGTGACGAGATGTATGGAGGAGTCTGGTTCGAGGCCTCCTTTTAATTGATGCACCTCTTCCCCACCAGCCAGCGAGACACGTTCTCCGTTTAACGCCCTGCTACTCCTTTGGTGCGAGCGGTCGCTTCCTTTCGCTCTTATCGCGGCCCCGCACACCCTCCCTGTCTCCGGGCTCAATAGTTCCGTTCCGATTCCGGTCCATTTTGAGAAATCGCTTCTTCAACTCCTCAACAGGGAAGCCCTGCCACCGGGACCCCGAACGCCACTCCTCAAACGACAACACCCCGTCCTTGTTCAGGTCAAGCTTCGTGAATTCAGCCACGTTCGGCACCGGGCCAACTGGACGCCGCCCGAAATCCGCCGCGGTCAGGACATTGTCTCCATTGCGGTCGATCTTGGAAAACATCGCCCTGATTCGATCGACACTCGAACCCTCGACCCTCGAGTTCCTGCGGAATTCTTCAAAGGTGATTCTTCCATCATTATCCAGGTCATGCCCTCTCATCGGACGGGGTATGGATCGTGGAAGCTCCCCCTCGGTAATCTTACCATCCCCGTTCTTGTCCAGATGATTAAAAAGGCGGCGTCGCCCCGACTCCTCCAGGGAAGCGGCTCGCCCGACCGATCCGAACTCCTGGAATGATACCCGCCTGTCCCCGTTCTTGTCATATTTCGCCATGAAGCCCTTGCTCGAAGGACGGCGGTGATCCGGGTCCACTTTGCCCTCTCGAGACGGTCCCTTGCGGAGGCGATTACTCTCCGGAACACCTTTCTCCTGAGCCCCCGCTGACACCACGCAGGCAAGCAAAACCAAGAGTGACTTGCGGACTAGGATCATGAAACTATATTCTTGGGAACCAGGAGAGACCCGCTAGGGTTCGACCTATCAAGAGATTTAACCACACGGCGGGCCGGAGGTTTCTCGGGAAATTGAAAATACTTTGGGCGGGCGGCCCCAGAAAACCGGATGGACCAGAATAACGACATCGCTGACTTCTTGGGAAAAAGGCGCCCCTCGATTTCGTTCGAGTTCTTTCCCCCGCGATCGGCTAAGGCCGCCGAGCGACTTTTTACAACCATACACGAACTAAAGAAGCTAAACCCCTCATTTGTAAGCGTTACCTACGGGGCTGGCGGCTCCACCCGCGAGAGGACCCATAAGCTGGTGCTCAAAATCTTGGAAGAAACTACCATACCTGCGATTCCCCACCTCACTTGCGTCAACCACAGTCTCGCTGAAATCGAAGAAATCCTTACCGGTTANGCTGGGGCGCGGGTTCCAGGAATTCTCGCCCTTCGCGGAGACCTTCCCAAGGGNGATCCTNCCTATGATCGGTCGCGGGACGCATTTCACTATGGCGCCGACCTCGTTTCCTTCATTCGGAATTTCAATCGCGACCTGAGGACACCCCTTGAAAAATTCAGGGTTGGGGTAGCCGGTTTCCCCGAAGGACACCCGGAAACTCAGAACCGCCTCAAGGAAATGGATTACCTGAAGCANAAGGTCGATGCCGGAGCCGACTATATCTGCACCCAGCTTTTCTTCAACAATCACTCCTTTCTCGATTTTCGGGACCGCTGCCGGGTCGCAGGAATTGATATTCCAATCATCGCCGGCATCATGCCAATAACCTCACGCCCCGGAATGGAGCGNATGGCTGATCTTGCCGCCGGGGTTCACTTCCCCGCNAAGCTTCAGCGTGCACTTCAAGCCACAGGNANTGATCCGGTGGCTTTCGAAACTGCAGGCACAGATTACGCGACTAACCAATGCCAGGAACTTCTTTCNGAAGGTGTAGAGGGTCTTCATTTTTATACCCTCAACAAGAGCAACGCCACGAAGCAAATTGCTACCGCGATCGGGGGGAGTTAGCGAGGGACATTTCNATGGATTTTAATCCTTCCCATGGGAGAGAATCTTTTCCGCCAGATCGGCTCCTGCGAAGGGGAGACTCTGATCCAATCGTATTCTTAGCCAGCGCAGTCCACTTCCCTCTTCAACCGGGAACATTTGCGCAAGGGCAGGAGACCGCTTTTCCTCGAACGCCCTAGCGTTCAGACCCATCCTTACCTCTCCCTCAAGATAGGGAATCCGGCGATAGTTCGCCCTCGCTGCTTCTTCTCGCTGCTGCACTTCCTCGCCGAATACCTCTGATTGGAAAATCGTCCTGATTGTTTCNCCGCTGTCAGATACTGACCTCGCCGCTCTGGCAGCATCCGCAAGATTAAACTCGGGAGCCGATGCNCCTTCTTCCAGATTCCCATCCACGGTGGTGTCCCCCGNAGAGCCCCCATCCNGTTCANTCTCTGTCTCAAATATGGCCTTTGAGATCTCCTTATCCGATGGGCGTCGCGATAAAAAACCCCCTTCCAAACGAGCATGATCCTTTGCCTCAAGGCGAATGTCGGAGATCACCGCTACATTTTTTCCAGTTTCGAGATTAAAACCTCCGGAGCGAAAGCGGATCTTCTTGTAGCTACGGTAGCGGTCAACCAGTGATATGACATCAAGGAGCTCAATTTCGTCAGTCACAATGATCTCATCCCCGGGAGCCAGTACGATCTGAGCGGACACCGTGATTCCACTCGCGCCATAGGGGGATCCCCCAAGCTGCACCTCTCCGGAAACTCTTCCGTTCAGGACCGCCGCTACCTCAGACTGGAGACAGCCCGCTAAAGGGAAGCCTTTCATGTTGCCCGACAGTTCAACCTGAGGATCAACCACTGGCCCCCGCACCCTTCCGGCAAGAACCATCTTCCCCTCACCTTTGGAAAACTGAGCGTCAACAATTTGGACTCCCTCACTCGAAATCTGGCACTCAAGAGAATCGATTGTTAAATCCTTGAGCCAGTTCTGGCTGAAGGTGCCGCCTTTCATTTTCAACCGCCATCCAGTCTCATTTCGTTTTCCGCTGAGTTTGGTATTTCTGATTTCTCCGGCCGTTGATGCAGAGTAACCCCACAAGATTGTCGCATCCTCCACCTCGACTCGATCGAAAGTAAAACCTTCCCCTGCATGAAAAATGGCTCCATAGACCTTTTCCGAGTCCAATCGCTCGGATCCCGATTTCACCTTGACGTCAAGCTGCTCGGCGCTGACTACCTCCCCACGCCAGACTCCTGCGGTNCCTGAGAGAATTCTCATTCTCGTTTTGATATTTCTCGCCCGCAATCTGTCAAAAAACGCTCCCTCNGAGCCTTCCATCTCGAGGCTGCTGAGGTCCAACTGACCCTCCTTGCGTCCCGTNGGACCCATTTCNACTGACTCNGCGCCCAGCCCCTCCTGNACAGCNAGTNGCAGGCTTTCGCCNAAGCTCGGGGAGAATGGCTTTCTNATCAGATACCCATAAAGAAGGACAGCTCCGACGGCGAGGAGTATGGAGAGACGCAATGTGATTCGAGTAACCCAACCCATTATGGCAGAAGAGGCACCACGGCCACCATGGGAAAGCTGAAACAGCAGTCCCTGTCCAGCTACCCACGCACTCATACGGGTCTGGAATTGGTCCAATTTCTTCTGGTTCACCTGCATTCGTAANAAGCCGCCTCGGTCGAGAGATAAGGTTTGAGCNNCGAAATTACCATCCGATTTATACCGNAGCTNATCCATTTGCCCTTTTCCCTCGCCCACGGCCACTCGCTGACCTATTCAACCGCCAGTGGATGATGATTCCTACAAGGTGAGGCTCGATATCTTCGAAGGACCTCTCGACCTCCTGCTTTATCTCATAAAGAAGGATGAGATCGATATTTATGACATTTCCATNGAGCGTATTACAAAGCAATACCTNGAGTACATCGAGACCTTTAAGCTCCTGAACATCGACCTCGCCTCGGAGTTCATCGTCATGGCTGCGAACCTAATGTACATAAAAAGCCGGACCCTCCTCCCCCGCAGCGAACAGCCTCCAGAGGAGGATGCCGAGGAGGACGATCCCAGATGGGAACTGATCCGACAATTGATCGAGTATAAGAAATTCAAGGACGCTGCAGGCAGCCTTGCCCAGAAGGCGCGGGANCAGGAAGACATCTTTGCAAACATTCCGGAGAAGCCAACCTCTGACAACAAGGAGCCTGCTCCCCTCGCGGAAATCTCCATCTTCGACCTGATCCGGGCCTTTCAAGGCGTCCTGAAAAGATTTGAGGAGACCCACGACCTNGGCGACATTGTTGATGACAGATTCACCGTTTCAGACAAAATCGAGATGCTCCTGAGCAATTTCAGCCCTGGGCAGAGCATGCCCCTTAAATCCNTGTTCGCTTCTGCATCCACNAAGGCCGAAGTTATTGTGACATTCCTCGCATTGCTGGAATTNATGAAGCTGAATCAATTCGTGGTCCGTCAGGATCAGATTCTCGGCGAGATTGAGATCGAAAGGCGAAACGGAACCTGAAGCCACCATGGGACGGAGNAGGCCCATCAAACCCGAGCGCGTTGCCCTCTTTGGAGGAACCTTTGATCCCGTCCACCTTGGACATACGGAGATCGCACGAGCTGCGAGAAATTCCCTGCAACTCGACCTCGTCGTATTCATTCCGTGCCGCCAGTCACCCCACAAGGACGCACCAACTGTCGCCACTCAGGAACAGCGACTCGCCATGCTGGCTCTTGCCCTCGCCGCCGAATCCTGGGCAACGATCAGCGATATCGAGCTACGACTGCCTCAGCCGTCGTTTTCATGGTTGACCGCTGAGGCGCTGTCCCAGACTTACCCAGACTCTAATCTCTACTGGTTGATGGGGGCGGATCAGTGGGACACGATCGAGCAATGGGAACGCCCCTCCCATCTTTCGGAACTGGTTGAATTCATCGTCCACGCACGGGATAAAGAGCCAGCGGACAAGAATGGCTTCTGCGCTCATCATATCACGGGACAGCACCCGGCGTCTGCCAGCGAGATCCGAAAGCAACCTCACGCGAGANCATCAGAGGAATGGCTCCACCCTGATGTCGCCCGTTATCTCAAGGAAGAGTCCATCTACTCATGATCCTCTTGACTTATTCCCTGATGAGCGCGAGAGGTTGTNGTCAGGACTGACGAACCATGAAATCTTTGCTATCGATCCTCTCCCTCCCCGCGGGTCTGTTAATACTTCCCATTAGCTCCATCGCTCAGGAAGACACCGGGAATTCTGGAAGCGGTTCAGACGAAGTAGTTCCNCAATGGCAGAAAGACTTTGAGGTCCTTGGAAGCGCGAAACAGAAGGCATACCGGGAGCACCTCAGGGAAGCGGGCCGCCTCTTCAATCAGAAGCGGATTATCGAAGCGTTGAATGAACTGGGTGACGCCCAGAGCGTTTTCCCGAACGAACCTAGCGCCCTTAACCTCGTGGGAGCTTGCCACGTTGAATTTCGTAGCTTCGCCAAGGCTCGGGATGCTTTTGAACAAGCTCTCAAACTCCAGAGCGATCACCTCGAGGGAGTTGAGATATTAAGCNGTGAAGCGAGGGCTCGCAGGATCAAACCGGTGCTCAACATCCTCTTTAATCTTGTTGAAATGGATTTCGTCACCAAGCAATGGGCAGATTGCGCAGCCCGTATCGAGAGCCTGCTACCCGACATGGAGCCATCCGAACTGACGATGATAAGACTGCTCGAATTCAAATACCTGCTCTGCAAACTCAAGCTGGGNGCAATTGAGGAGGCCCGGACCCTTGCCAAGAAATACGACTACCTTGATGACTACCCCTATTACTACTACGCTCAGGCCGCCTTGGCATACCACGACGATGATGAGACGGAAGCCGAACGGTGGCGTGGCACCGCCAAGCGGGTGTTCCGGCGGCCATCGACGCTCGCCGCGTGGGAAGACACGATGATCGAAATNGGATTCGTNAAAAGCTTTTACGGAGGAGCCCCATAAGCGCAGCAGAGAGGCCCTCGTTCACTTCTCTCGCAGATCGGAAGAAAATTCACTAAGCGGGAAACAATCCACCTGTTCCAGNTTGATCCCGTAGAGGTCCGCGATCTCGGGTGCGTCAGATTCACGGTAGATCTCGTGGTAATATATCTCCTCTATTCCGTAGGAGCACAGGGTCTGCATGCACGAGGTACAAGGCATCGTCGTCGTCGCAACTATTCGTGCCTCCCCTCTGCGGAACAGGCTGCACAGGTTTATTTCAGCGTGCAGCATGAACTTCTGTCTGGCCTCTCGGTCATCCCAGAACCCTGCTGGAGGATCAAATCCCGGTGCAAGCCCATTGTATGCAGTTCCTATTACCCTGTTATCTGCATCTAGTGCAGCTGCCCCAACNTTTCTATATGGATCCTCTGACCTCAAGGAGGCTACTTGAGCAAGCGCCATGGCGTACTCCGGAATACTGATTCTTTCTCCCACCACGCCAGTCAAGTTCTCTTCGTCCGGACGATCAAGCATCAACCCTACTCCGGGGCCGGGACCGGCGGGGCCAGTTGATCGCGCNCCCGGGATCGGCCGCCACTCCGATCTTCTTTCAACCAGTCTGCAAGCACCACGGGATCAGTCTCAGGCAGGCGGCACGTCTGTCCGACACAATAATAGGCCGTAGTCTGCCCGGGTTGAACCTCCTGCAACTGACTGGTGAACTCCGATACCGGCCCCTCGGTTCCAACCACNAGGAGGTTGCTCCGCAAGCCTGCCCACGCTACTCGAAGGAATTCTTCCTTTCNCTTGGCACCGGCTATCACGACCCNGGCCGGCTTTCCTACCATGAAAGAAACAGCTTTCAGACTCTCGGACAACTGGGTTGGATTCTCCCTGAGCGTATCGCTTACCGCCAGGAGTGATTTTTCAGCTACCGCGCGGTAGGAAGCGTTCCCGGTGATCTCTGACAGCACGGCGTATTCGAGCCTCGCTACCGAACTTGGAGTCGGGGTTGCGGAGTCGTAGTCATCCTTCAGCCGAAAGACCAGATCATCCCTCTTCTCGCCATCGAAAAACCCGCCGTTTTCACTGTCGTAGAACAAAGCAATGGCGCGATCAGCCAGAGTAACCGCCAAAGAGAGATAGGAAGGTTCAAGTGTCGCTTCGTAAAGCATCCTTGAGGCACGGAGGAAGTAGAGATAACTCTCACTTTGCTGNCTTCCATCCACGTGACCTTCCCTCCAACGGTGGGAAAGNGTGNNGGCAGCAGGGTCCCAGAGTTTCTCGACCACGAACCTGTGTGCTTTCCCCGCGGCATCAAGGTAGCGGGTTTCTCCAAGAATCCTTCCCGCGCGGGCCATCGCTGCGATCATGAGACCATTCCACGAAGCAAGAATTTTATCATCTGTTGCCGGCGGAACCCTGCGAGCCCTGGCCGCTTTCATCTTAGCCACCGCGGAGCTGAGAGCATCCTGCTCTCTGGGATCCAGTCCCTTGGACCCAAGCGCGAGAAAGAGGACATTTTGATCCTTCAACGGCTCGGGGTCACTATGGTCGATGAAGTTACCGGAAGAGGTGATCCCAAAATACTTCTGGGCGACCGCGAGCTCTGCCTCAGACAGGAGCGCNTTCAGCTCCTTTTGNGTCCAACACCAGTATTTGCCCTCCTTGCCCTCACTCTGAGCATCCTGGGCGCTCAGGAATCCTCCTTCTGGATGAGTAAGCTCCTTGAGAACATACTCNGCAATCGATTTCGCAGTCGCCCTGAACTCTTGTTCCCCGGTGATCTGCCAAGCCTCTACATACACATTCAGTAGTTGGGCCTGATCGTAGAGCATCTTTTCGAAATGCGGAACCAACCAGACGGGGTCTACGGTGTAACGATGAAATCCTCCGCCAATATGGTCATTAATACCGCCCTCCATCATCTTCCGGCATGTCTTGATCGCAAACTCCCTACCTTTCCCCTCCATCCCAAGTAGAAAGCGGAGATGAGATGGTTGGGGAAACTTTTGCTCCTGCCCCCAGCCTCCGTTGACCTGATCTGCCCCGGCAAGAAACTTCGCAACCACCCCNTCAAGCATANCCGCTTCAAAGGAAGCCCCGGGCTTCAGCCTCTGGAGCTGCTCCACATGATCGGTGAGTTTCTGGTGAATGTCGGTAGTCTTGGCCTCGATTCCCTCGCGGTCCTCCACCCATAACTCATGCAAGCGATTCAAGACCGTCATGAAACCTGGTCTTTGCCCCTGGTCTCTTGGTGGAAAATAGGTTCCGCCATAGAAAGGCTTGAGATCTGGAGTAAGAAACATGTTCAGAGGCCACCCGCCACCCTGTCCAAACAGAGCTTGGAAACTGGTCATGTAGACTTTGTCGACATCAGGCCGTTCTTCCCTGTCCAGTTTCACGCTGACGAAATGCTCATTGAGAAATTTCGCGACCTTTTCGTCCTGAAACGACTCTCTCTCCATGACNTGGCACCAGTGGCAAGTGGAGTAGCCGATACTCAGAAGAATCAATTTTTTCTCTCTACGCGCCTTTTCAAAGGCTTCCTTTCCCCATGGATACCAGTCCACCGGATTAAAGGCGTGCTGCAAAAGGTAGGGTGACTTCGATTCGACAAGCCGGTTGGGCTTCGAACCCCGCTCAACTCTAGGATCCGCATGAGCCACCATCACGAGGTAGATGACCGACAANCCTATCAGTAAACGCCCGAATCCGACTCTCATACCGGAACGCTAACGTCCCGGCTCGCGCGCGCAATATGGTAATTTTTTCAGTGTGCATTACTGTGAAAAGTGGTTTCGAGCCTTTGTTAATAACTTTAAAGAGTCATTTAGCCCTAATATTCAGGTCTTTATGAAAAACATGAAAAAAATACTGTCTTTTTGAAACCTAATAGGTGTTTAATGCTCTCATTACTACGAAGGCCGCGGTGTAAGTCGCAGCTTTCATGTAAGGGTGAACAGCAGTTGTCAGCCCCACGTTGCCGAAAGGTGTGCAGAGGTTGATGGACTCCGTAGAGGGGGGCGAAAGCCCCCCTCTACTTATGTCCGGGGATCGCTCCCAACGATCGCCGAGCTGGGGTCCCCGATGGATTTCCGGAGGCTCGCAGGCTCTCCTTCGTGCGCAATCCCCCTTGATCCTTGTCTCCTCCCTGCTTTACTACGCNTCCTCCCGGGAAACNGGCAAAGCAAAGAAACACCATCCCCATGCTTGAGACCTTTCGTAAACACGCCTACCTGATGATCGCCGTTCTGGTCCTCGTTTTTTTGGGCCTCGTCTTCTTCGGCACTGGATCCGGAAGTGGACTCGGCCTCTTTGGCGGCCCCGTCGCCCTGGAGGCNCACGGCCAGAAATTCGATTTGAAACAACTACAGAGGTTTGAAGAGAGGCATAGTCGCCTGATCACTCGCCTTTCGTTAAATGCACCCGGAGACACCGAGGCTCTGGGTCGCTATGCAAGTATGCTTGCCCAAGGCGACGTCGACAACAAACGACGCACCTCCTTCGTGGTAAACCGCCTCAGCCTGCAAAAGGCCATGAAAGANTTTGGTCTCCANGCCTCTACAGCCGAGGTGAACAGTTTTATCAAGGATACCTTGTTCTGGGAAGAAAGCGGATTCAATTCCGAGGCCTATCAAGACTTTGTCAAAAATGAAATGGGCCCACTCGGTGCAACCGTCAAGACNCTCAACGACCTCNTCCGGGAAGTCATCTGCCTCACCAAACTGGAAGAAGTCCTTGGGGCAGGTATCGAAGTTTCGCGCGAAGAGACCGAGAAGAATATCCTCAGCTCCCAGCAGCGGATCACCTACCAGCTCCTGAGTTATCCGATCACTGGCTTCCGGGATAAGCCCATGCCCTCCGAGGAGGAAGTCGAGGCCAAATGGGAAGCCACCAAATCAAGCTACCTTTCCAACCCCAAANGGAAGGTTGTCTATATTCTCGCTGCTCCTGATTATGAGGCCATCCTCGACTCCAAACCAGCGGCGAATGATNCCACGGAAGCCGGACAGCCGGGNGAGTTAAAGGAGCAGTCCCCTCCCTCTNCGGCTGAAANTGATGGTTGTCAAGAACCCGCTGAGCAACCCGCTGAGCAACCCGCTGAGCAACCCGCTGAGCAACCCGCCAAGGACCAGCTTTCAGAGAAAGAGAGGAAGGAAGCTCTTTTTAATCTCGCCCTTAAGTTTGGTGAACTCGACGAGAAAATGCTCGAAGGCCAGACCCTTTCCGAGGCCGCTACCGACCTGGGGCTGACCGTTGAAACCACCGAGCTGGTTGAACAAAGCATGCTGCCCTCGGACTTCAGCAGCAACTTCAGGAATTCCCCCGGAACCGCAGGAGACGCTATCTTTAAAGCGCCCGTTGGAACCAAGAAATTCGAGCCTCTAGGAGAAGATCAATGGCTCTATTTTGAGATTGTGGAAGAATTAGAACCAGCTGAGTTGAGCTTTGAAGATGCAAAGGACAAGGTNCGGGCAGCTCTTATTTCCGAGCAGGCCATCGAAATCATGAAGGAGAAGGCCNAAGGACATNACACCNCCCTGTNCACCGCCATGAAGGAAGGAAAACCATTCACTGATGCCGCCACGGAACTCGACCTGAGTCCCGTTCTGCGTAAAGACGTGACCAGGAGCGGAACCATGGGAGGCGTGATGCGGGAGTATACCACCGCGGCCCGTGTCAACCCCGGTGAACTGTCTGATCTGATTACCGATACCGACAAAGATGAACGCTTCGGGCTCGCACGCTCCTTCTTCCTCTATGTTNNGAAGAGGGAAGCCTACGAGGACNCCGGCATTGANGCCACCGTGGATATGATGACGGAGAACCTTCTGAGGAGACGNCAGATCGCCGCGGTCCAGAACTGGTTTCTCCAGGCCAGGGCCTCTGCGAATGTTGTCGAGGCCCCNACCGAGTAAGAATCGTTCCTGCAGAATGCCGGAGGCACATTCTCAATCCCCGGAAGCGACTGGAGCTTACGACGAAGGAAGCGCATGTTTTGCGACAGGCGATATTGAGGGCGCCATCGAGGCTTACCGCCGGAGTGTTGACCTCGATCCCGAATTCTTTGATGGATGGCATGCGCTCGGCATGGCCCTGCTCAAGGCCGGCGAAGTCAAGGAGGCGATTGGATGCGGCCTGCAGGCGACAACGCTCTGCCCCAACGACCTCCTGGCCTGGACCGCTCTCTCGCAAATGTATGTCCAGGATGGACAGATCCCCCAGGCCGAGGATGCCAAGGGCCGCGCCCGTATTCTCTCCCTCGGCGGAAAGGTNGTANGAGACCACGATTAATACCGCCNGGCTGGTAATTTTTCCCGGGCAAGATTATCACGCTTCACTCCGCACAAGTGCATGAGTAAATTCTTCATTACCACCGCGATCGACTACCCTAACGGCAGTCCGCACATTGGCCATGCCTACGAAAAGGTTCTCGCCGATATCATAGCGCGTTATCGCCGGCTTTGCGGTGACGAGGTTTTTTTTCTCACTGGAGTTGACCAGCACGGCCAGAAGATGCAGCAGACNGCCGACAATGAGGGGGTCAACGTGGCCACTCTGGCGAACCGCAATACCCGTAAATTTATCGCACTTTGGGAAAAGCTCGGGGTGCACTATAACGGCTGGGCCGCCACGACCGACGACCTCCATAAGAACTGCGTCCAGAAAATCCTCTCGGCCCTGCACGATCAGGGTCAACTCTACAAGAAGGCTTACAAGGGGTTCTACTCCGTCAGACAGGAGCAATACCTGACCGAGAANGATCGCGGTGAGGATGGACAATTCGGTGAAGAGTGGGGTGAGGTGGTCGAACTGGAGGAAGAGAACTGGTATTTCAGGCTCTCAGAGCATGCTGACTGGTTGAAAACCGCCGTTTCTGAAGGCTCGCTGGGGATCATTCCGGAGTTTCGGCGTGCCGAAGTCCTCAACGCAATCGAGCGTGCCAGTGAAACAGACCTCTGCATTTCGCGTCCCAAGGATCGCCTCCACTGGGGAATTGAACTCCCGTTTGATGCCGGGTTTGTCACTTACGTCTGGTTTGACGCGCTCATCAATTACATCTCCTTCGCTGGATACCGCAGTAACGGGACTGCCTCGCTGCCGGATTTCGAGACTCTCTGGCCTGCCAACGCCCATGTGATAGGAAAGGACATCCTCGTCCCAGCTCATGCCATCTACTGGCCCTGCATGCTACGCGCGATGGGATTCACAGACAAGCAGATGCCAACCCTCCTGGTCCANGGCTGGTGGAACATCCGGAGGAAGAGCTCGGAAGGAGAATCCGGCGGACCGGAGGAAAAAATGTCCAAGTCGCTCGGTAATGTCGTGGACCCCGCTCAATTGTGCGAGCGTTTCGGAACTGATGCCGTTCGCTATTACCTTGTCCGGGATATCGTCACCGGCAAAGATAGCGCCTTCGATCTTGAACGGCTCATCAGTCTGTTTAATTCCGAACTGGCGAACGACCTGGGCAATCTGCTGAACCGGTCCATCAACATGACCAAGCGGTTTGCCGGAGGATTACTCCCTCCAATTANTTACGATGATGATGCNTGCAAGGCNGTAAGGTCTTCCCTCGATAANACTACCAGGGACTACCGCTCAGCGATGGACTGTTATGATCTCCCCGGTGCCTTGAAATCGATTAATGCACACGTCGTCCACTGTAATCAGTTCATAGAAAAAAATCCTCCTTTCGAGCTGAGGAAGGAAGAAGCCCAGCGTGATCGGGTTCTGGCCATCCTCTATCACCTCTGTGAGTCGTGTCTACACCTCTCGATTCTTCTTTCGCCCTTTCTACCCGAAGCATCGGACAAGATCCGCAGGCAACTGCGTGCGGAAAGCCGCTTCGAAGGTCACCTTGAGAATCTGGCATGGGGCCTCCTCGGTCCCGGGCACATGACNGGGAAAGCCAAACCTGTCTTTCCCCGTATCGTTGTCGACGAGGAGAAGGGCTGAAGAGNCCCATGGNTTTGANCACTACCGTCCACTGAGGCTNTTGATCGTCTGGAAGATCGCCGTGATCATGAGATAGGCCATCGTTCCAATCAGAAGGGCCATCAAGATAAGAACGGCAGGCATGATCAGGGCCATGATCCGCTGAAGCGAATTGTTCAACTCCTTGTCAAAGCGAACCGCTGCTCTCTGCAGGGCCTTGTCAATCTTGCCTGTCTGCTCTCCAACTGCCACCATGTCGATCAGCAGCGAAGGGAAAATTCCGGCCCGAACCATCGACTTNGAGAGTGAGCGCCCGTCCCCAACCATCTCAATCATTTCATCCAGATGTGCCCTCTGGTGAATGTTTGGCGTCGCGTCCCTCGTCAATTGCAAAGCCCGGAGGAGAGGCAGGCCATTACCCACCAGATTAGCCATCGTCTCCAGAAACTGAACAAAGAACCTGTACTCAACAACGCGCCCNAACAATGGCAGGCGCAACTTGATCCGGTCCCAAGCTGGTTTGTTCGATTCTGCATCTTTCCACGCCTTGAACAAGATTGCCAATGCGACCAAAAGAATCAGGAGGACAGGCCAGAACTTGGAAAAGAATCCACTGAGGGCGATAAGAACCTTCGCTCCCATGGGCATCTCCGCTCCGGGCGTACTTTCAAGAAGAGCAGTCAGCTGCGGGATCAGTTTCGTTACGAAGATGATCGAGACCATGATCCCNGAGAACATGAGGAAAGCTGGATAGATCAGNGCAAGGGTTACTCGGCCCTGTAATTCCTGCAGAGTCTTGAGATAATGAGCCTGCCGTTTCAGGATGGTATCCAAGGCACCGCTTGCCTCCCCGGCTGCCGCGAGCGAGCAGTAAAGAGGTCCGAAGCTTGGGCTGACCCGGTTNAGAGCATTTGAGAAACTGTTACCGTCACGCACGATCTGGCGCAACTTCAGCGANATCACCTTGAGGTTGCCAAGCTCCTGTCGACTTTCCATCGCCCGAAGCGCAGGTTCGAGCTGCAATCCGGCTGCGAGCATGTCACTCAGCTCTTCAGTGAACATGACCACCTCTGCTCTCTTGAGCTTGATCGGCCCTTCAGGAATCTCCTCCTTCTCAGTCGGGGATGCCTCTCCATTCTCCTTCTCCTTTCCATTTTTATTTCCCGGNCGCGGTGTCGCCTCCTTNGAGGGTGTTACGCCGGCTCCNGCATCACTTACCTTGATTGGCTGAAGCCCTTGTCGATCCATCAAGCGGAGCGCCTCCTTTCTGTCCGCCGCCTCAATCTCACCATTGGTGACCTGTCCGCGCTTGAGAGCCTTGTATGCAAAATGTGGCATGGTGTCCTATGGCGTGCGAAAGCCTACTCAGATTCTCCACCAAGGTCGGAACTGGTAACGGAAATCACTTCCTCAATGGTCGTCTGCCCCTGCATCACCTTGGTCCACCCATATTCTCTCATGGNCTCATACCCTTCCTTTATGGCCAGAGCCTTTACCTCACTGGCGGGGGCTCCTTGGGCAATAAGTTCCTGCATNGGCACCGTAAGCAGGGCGATTTCATAGATTGCGAGCCGGCCGGAGTAGCCAGTACCGCGGCAGTGATCACATCCGACTGCTTCATAGGCCGTTCCTTCAAGATCGAGCGGAATTCCCAACTCCTGCTTCTTCTCTTCGGAAAGGCTAATTGGACGGCGACACGATTCACAGAGGCGGCGGACCAGTCTCTGGGCGAGGAACGCCCTTACAGCTGCTGACAACAGGAAGGGTTCGACTCCCATATCAGTCAGACGACCAATTCCTCCGAGGGCATCATTGGTGTGAAGGGTGCTAAACACCAGGTGGCCAGTAAGTGAGGCTCGGATTGCAATCTCCGCTGTCTCAAGATCGCGAATCTCACCAATCATCACAATATCCGGATCCGCGCGAAGAATTGAGCGCAGTCCACTGGCGAACGTCAGACCGATCTCGGACTTGACGGCAATCTGCATCACCCCATCCAGCTTGTTCTCCACCGGATCCTCAATCGTCACGATTCGCGTCTCCGGGGCATTCACCTCGGAAAGGAATGAATAGAGACTTGTTGATTTTCCCGAACCGGTGGGGCCGGTGATCAGGATAATTCCGTTGGAAAGCTCGAGCAGCCTCTCAATCTTGTCCTGCACCGAAGACTCCATCGAGAGCATCCCGATATTAAACTTCTGCTGGTTCAACAGTCGGAGGCTGACGCTCTCACCCTCCACAGTCGGAACCGTGGCAACCCGGACATCAATCCCCGAGCCCTCAAAGGAAAGGTTGATACGGCCATCCTGCGGGAGACGCCGCTCCGCGATATCGAGTCGCGACATGATCTTCAGGCGGGCGATCACCGAACTCTGAAGAGCCTTGATGTTCTCTGGCACCGCAATGTCGATGAGGACACCATCAACCCTGTATCGGATCCGGAGATTATCGGACAGCGGTTCCACGTGAATATCCGTGGCCCGTTGCTCCAGGGCCTCCCTGATAATCTGATTCACAAACTTGACAACACTTGCCTCCTCATCCTCATCCTCATCGATAACACTCGCTTCATCTCCCTGCTCCAGATTCTCATAGTCCAGATCTCTGCCTTCGAGGATCTGCTCAAAGGTGTCCGCCCCGACACCGTAGAGTCGCCGCAACCCGTCATGAACCCTTCGCCGTGATGCCATCCTCCAAGTGATCGGCATTTCAACCGCCTGGACCGCCGCCTGTCGCGCGGCCAGATTAAAGGGATCATAGGTGGCAATGACCAGTCTTCGAGTCCCGTGCTCTTCACTCCCTTCGAATTCCACGGGAAGAATCCGATGCCTCAGGGCAACCTGCGGCCCACAGATCTGCCGAAGAGGCAGAGGCTCAGAAGGAGAGGGAATCTCCTCAAGCCAATGGATCCCCAGGGAATTTGAGAGGGTCCGCATATACGGCTCCTCATCGACCATCTCGGCATCAAGAATGTCATCCAGCGGACTTCGCTGCCCTGCAGCCGCAGCAACGATCACTTCCGAGAGAAGATCGATATCATTGCATCCAGTGTTCCGGGCGGGAGCGATCAGCAACTCTGTCATATCGTTTTGGCTGTGCAGATGATGCCCACGAACTCACCATATGTCACTACTTTCGGGGCTCGAATGGGCCTTTGAACTCCGCCGGGGCCCTTTCGGCCTCTCTGACTCTTTTTCATGCGGGAAAACGCCGCAAATTCCGCAAGGTTTGTGTCAGAGGCCCCCATTCGGACCTCTGCTTCTCAGCTCTCGTGGTCAGCAAGGTAGCGCTCAGCCTCGAGCGCGGCTGCACAACCTTGCCCTGCTGCGGTAATAGCCTGACGGTAATAGTGGTCTGCCACGTCACCGGCAGCAAAGAGACCTGGTGTCCGCGTGGAAGTTCGTCCCGGCGTTTGGAGGATATAGCCGTCTTCATCGAGGTCAGCAAGACCGTTAAGAAATCCACTGTTCGGAATATGTCCGATCGCGATGAATACCCCTTTGACCTGCAAAGACCCCTCCTCCCCCGTTTCCCGGTTTCGAATACTGACAGATTCCATCTTTCCATCATCACCCGGGTGATACGCCGTGAGTTCCGTGTTCCAGACGGCCTCCACCTTTTCATTAGCGAGAGCCCTTTCGGCCATGATTTTCGACGCTCGCAATTCACCGCGCCGATGAACCAGATACACCTTCGTGGCAAACTTGGTCAGAAAGGTCGCCTCCTCACAGGCAGAATCCCCTCCGCCAATGACCGCCACGGGCATATCCCGGTAGAAAGCACCGTCACAGGTCGCACAGGTGGTTAGCCCATTCTTCCCGTTCTCCTCGTTTGGCAACCCCAGCAGGCGAGGCCGAGCGCCGGTCGCCACGATGACAGTCCGGGCTTGCAATGCCTCCTCTCCGCAGTGAATCACAAACGATCCATCCTCCTCCTTCTCCACCAGATCCACCGTCTTGTAGTTAATCCGGGCCCCAAACCGCTCAGCCTGCTGCTGCATATTGAACATCAAGGTCGGGCCATCGACCCCCTCGGGAAATCCGGGATAATTCTCTACCTCACTCGTGGTTGTTAACTGGCCCCCAATCTGGTCTCCCGCCAGAACGAGCGGTGAGAGGTTTGCCCTGGCAGTATAAATGGCGGAGGCCCATCCCGCGCAACCGGTTCCGATGATGATGACGTCTTCCATGGTGTGTTGTAATTTTTCTCGGGTGATCCAAAACCCGGGGCACTCTGATGGCGAGTGAACCGAATAACCAATCTGAAATAGCCTTAATTAGCTCTTTTATCCTTCTCTTTCGCAATCCACGAGCGATCTGCATCCGAGAGCCGACTTTCCCTGGCCCGAATGTGCTTTCCGTCAGGTTCGACAAGAATCAGTTGCCCGGCCTGGTAACGACTCAACTTCGCAAACACCTCTCGACCATCCTCATCTGTCCACTGACGATATCCCCTTCGACTCATCGAGTTTCGCCACTCCGCGTGGAGTTCAATAGCCTTTCTCGTGTCATTCCGCACTCGGGCCTCGTAAAAATCGGAGTAGCTCTTCCTGTATCCGCGGTAGCGAGCTGCCACTTTTCCAT
>PBNG01000067.1 GCA_002723015.1 Roseibacillus sp.
AACATGCCTGGCTGTGTCATCGGGATGGCACGATGGAATCGCCCCTCGATTTTTGTCTATGGGGGAACAATCCTTCCGGGATGTTCTGTTGTCCAAGGCGAAAAAAAATCGCTCGATATCGTTTCAGTGTTTGAGGCGGTCGGAAAACATGCCAGTGGCGAGTATTCGGATGAGGATCTTCAAGCCGTGGAGGAGAGCGCTATCCCAGGAGAGGGCTCATGCGGAGGAATGTATACGGCAAATACCATGGCGAGTGCGATTGAGGCTCTCGGCATGAGCCTCCCCAATAGTTCGGCGCAGGCTGCGGTAGGAGAGGACAAGATGAGGGATTGCTTCGATGCGGGTGCGGCTGTACTAGCAATGCTGGAGAAGGGGATCACTCCCCGGGATATCATGACCAGAAAGTCCTTCGAGAATGCGATTACGCTGGTGATTGCTCTGGGGGGATCGACGAATGCAGTTCTGCACCTTCTGGCCATGGCGCATGCGGCCGAGGTGCCGTTGAGTATTGATGATTTTACCGAGATCGGGAAAAGAGTGCCAGTGCTGGCCGATCTCAAGCCGAGCGGAAAGTTTGAAATGGCTCCTCTGGTGGAGATAGGGGGCACAGTGCCCCTTATGAAGATGCTTCTCAAGGGAGGCTTGCTGCACGGTGACTGCCTGACCGTCACTGGCCGGACGATGGCCGAGAACCTCGCTAATTCGGATATCGAGTATCCCGATGATCAGGTGATTATCAGGCCCCTTGACAATCCCATTAAGGCCGACAGTCACCTGCGTATTCTCTACGGCAATCTTGCTCCCGGGGGCTCGGTGGCAAAGATTTCCGGGAAGGAAGGACAGGCCTTCACCGGGCGTGCCCGGGTCTTTGAGTCCGAGGAAGGTGCGATGAAGGCGATTCTTGACGGAGAGATTGTTGCTGGAGATGTGATCGTTATTCGTCGTGAGGGCCCAAAGGGAGGACCGGGGATGCGTGAGATGCTCGGTCCAACCGCAGCAGTCATGGGGAGGGGGCTTGGCGACAGCGTCGCCCTGATTACGGATGGACGCTTTTCCGGAGGGAGCCACGGGTTTGTTGTCGGGCATATCACCCCGGAGGCCTACGAAGGTGGGCCGATAGGACTCCTCGCAGAGGGAGACCAGATTACGATCGATGCGGTTGCCAACAAGATCACAGTGGCCATCGATGATGAAGAAATGGAAAAACGCCGGGCAGATTGGGTCCGCCCGGAACCGCACTATCGACGGGGTGTGCTGGCGAAATATGCTGCGGCCGTCACCTCAGCCAGTGAGGGTGCGGTGACAGACAAAGGTTTGTAGGATACCTTCGGAGAGCCGGGCTTATTCTTTGAGCTCGCCTTCCGGAACAATTACTAGCTGGGCTGCATTCTCCTTCCCGAGGTATTTTTTGGCCAGTGCGTTGATTTCCGCGAGCTTGATAGATTCATAATCCGCATCGCGTTCGCGTGCCCAGTCGAGCCTGTAAGGCTCGGCTTGGGATTGAGCCATGACCGTGTTCAGCCAGTAACCGTTATCACGGAGTGTTTTCTCCAGATTGGAAAGGATTGGCGTGAGCGCCCTGTCCAGTTCATCCTGGGTCACGCCCTTGGAAGCAAGTGCGAGGCCCATTTCGTGGATCAAACCAGTGACTTTGTCCACATCCTCAGGGGATCCAATCGACATTGCCATTAGATTTCCATAATCAAAGACCATGCTCGAGCTGGCATGAGCCTGAGGGCTGTAGGTTGCTCCGAGTTCCTCCCGCAGCTTGGTTCGGAGCCGGTCGTCGAGTATGGTAGCCAACACGTTCAGGCGACGAAGTTCGCCGATGTCCTCCCGGACCGGTGGAATTTTCCACCCTACCATGGAGGCCGCTTGAGGAATTTTGGAAGTGTAGGTGAATTTCTTGCTGACGGGGAGCGCTGGGGCCTGAATCTCCCTCTCCTTGCTCAGGGCAGGCTTGGTGCTGGATCGATCGGGGAGAGCGCCGACCGTCTTGAGGAGGAGGGGGATGGTTTTCTTGATATCGAAGTCGCCGACAAGGCTGATTTCGAGATAAGCTCGGTCGAACTCTGCACCTACCCATTCTTTAACGTCGGCACTAGTATATTTTGCGAGCACCCCGGCGTCGGGTTTGGCGAAGCGGCCGTCACCACCACGGGACCATTCCTGCATCTCGGCCATCGCGCCGCTCAAAGTGTATTTTAGCTGAGAACTCATCATAGGTAGCATCTTGCGGAATTGCCGGACGGCTTCGTCGCGGTATCCAGGATCGGTGATCCTTGCACACAGAAGCTGTAACTGCATCTCGAGATCTTCCTGTGTTGTGCGACCATCAATAGTGAAAGCATCCTCATCGACCCCAAGACTCGCGGCAACGTTCCGTCCAGCGGTGATTCTTTTGAGATCGTCGGCGCTATGTTTTCCAAGCCCGCCAGCATTCAGAAGAACGGTGGAAAACATATCCAGACTTGGCTTATCTACAGGCTGGGTCAGCTTGCCATTTCCGAGGCGGCCATGTAGGCTGATTGAATTCTTCTGGAAGTCGGTGGTCTTGAGATTGATTCTCGTGTTGTTGGAGAGAATCAACTGGGTGATTCCGAGATCCTTGATCTCCCNCTGGGAGGTCACTGTTCCCGCTTCACCAAAGTCGGTGTAGGCGAAGGATACCTCGGCCTTCTTCTCCGGAGGATCTACTTTAACGGACCGACTTTTCTCGTAAAGAGCGGTCAGAATACTCGCCCCATCGTCCGGTGCACTCTTTGAGGTCAGAGTGATGGTCAAGTCCCGGTTTTTCCAGAAATCACGAAGAGCTTCGTGACACTTTTCTGGAGTGAGTGACTCCATCGCAATTTGCGTTATGCGTAAGGACTCTTTTGGACCATTGAAGACACGATTTGCGTTGATGCTGTTGACGAGGCCCATCGCCAACGAAGCGGACTGACGTGTGTCCGCTCTCTTCACGGCCTGTTCAGCCTGATTGGTGATGGCCGCCTTCGTCTCGTCTAATTCTGCCGTTGTGAAGCCATGTTGCAGGGCTCGCCGGAGTTCCTGCTCCATGACGGGAACCGCCTCCTTCCACTTTCCCTCTACGGCGGTGACGTCAATCGAGCCAAATTCGATTGCATTAAACCACTCGAAGCGTCCCGCGCTACCTGAGGAGATCGGCGATCCCTCCTTTTTGGCAAGGATTTCAAACCGGCGACCGATGATTGAGTTCGCAACGCTGAGAGGGTAGCGCTTTACCCTGTTTGAGACACTGTCGGACGCGGTCTCAAGGTCTTGCACGAATCCCAGTGCAAGGTCGTCACTCTTAACTTCCTTGTCCGAAAAAACCGCCGCTTGAAATTTGAACCCCTCGGGGATGGTACCCAATTTAGGTGCATCTCCCGGTTTCTCCGGATTCGTCATGGACGAAAATGTCTCAATGACCCGTTTTTTGTATACGAGCGGATCAATGTCCCCGACCACAATGAAAGTCATATTGGCAGGAGTGTAGTAGTCCTCGTAGAATGAGGTGAAGCGATCGCGCTGAGCTTCCTTGATGACTTTTTCGGTGCCGATAGGAAAGCGATGGGTAATCAAAGAATCAGGAAGCAGGAAGCTGAATTGCTGCTCCATGAGGCGCATTTCAACGGAATCTCTGGATCTCTTCTCGGAGAGAATGACTCCACGCTCCTTGTCAATTTCCTCGGATTCGAGCAGAGCTCCATCACCGAAGTCTCTCATGACATCGAAACCGAGCTTCAGGGTTTGTTCCTCAATGTTCGGAAGATCGAGCATGTAGACGGTCTCATCGAAGGAGGTGTAGGCGTTCGCGTGAGATCCAAAGGCGATCCCGAGGCGCTGCATNTGGCCAAGAAGGTTTTCTACGTCCGGAAAATTTTTGCTGCCATTGAAGAGCATATGCTCGAGGAAGTGAGCCAGTCCGCGTTGATTATCCGCTTCGTGAAGAGAGCCTGCGCCGACGTGGAGTCGCAGAGAGACTCGGCCCGGAGGTTCGGCATTCCTCCGGATTGCAAAACGCATCCCGTTTTTGAGGGTTCCAAATTCTACCTCGGGATCAACCGCGATATCGCTGTCCTCGTGGGGCCATTGAGCCGGCTTAGTCTTTTCTGCGTGGAGAAGGGCGCTTCCTCCCAGAATCAGGAGGAGAGAAAGAAAGGGGAGGTGCTTTGTCATGGCGTGGGATGGTTGGTTCTTCAGAGAAGTTTGCAATGATGAAACGGCACCGAGCGTGAGGATTGTGCAAAAGGCATTGCATTCCTCACTTNCGGGTGCTTCTCTTCCGGCCCGTTTTCCGGGCGCACGTGGCGGAATTGGTAGACGCGCTAGATTCAGGTTCTAGTGAGTGAATAACTCGTGGAGGTTCGAGTCCTCTCGTGCGCACCACTGTTTTATAGTGTTAAGCGGACCTCGAGGGCTTTGAGAGGTAGGAAAGCAAAAAAGGGGCACTGCCCTAACTCTGCCCTAAAAACGCTGACTTTTTTCAGGGTGAAAAGCGAAGCCCACTTCTTGGCAGCTACTTGACCCCACTATAAAAATGGCCCCCAAGGGTCGAATTGACCTCTGCTTTTCGACGGCAGGTGAGGCTACTCCTCGCGCACCCGGACAAAGACCTTGTTGCCAANATTGGGAACCCTCCGCGATTCCAACGCTCCGGTTCCGATGATTCCGGACTCCAAGGTTTGCCAGCTCAGCAGGTTGGTGGAGAGCTCGACTCGGTAGGATTTCCCGACCTCGCTTTTTTCTGCTGATCCTGCTCTCCATTTCTTTTGCGATCGCGGGAGGACTTTTTTGGCGCGAAGAAGGAACCCGCTCTGCAAATGGTGATGAGGGGAGTCAGGGCCGGGCTACTTTTTCCTGTAAAGACCTTGGCTNCCGGCCTCTCCTGTGGATCTTGAGGGAAATCATGAGATCTTGCTTCCTGTCTTTTGTTTTCTCCGGTCTCTTTTGTTGGTTTCCAGCGATGTCGCTGACGGCTCAGGAAAATGATGATGAAACGACAATGCGGGTTTTCGTCTTCGCGGGGCAGTCAAACATGGTGGGGTCTGATTCCAATGTGAGAGACATCAAGCGTTTTCCTCCGTATTCGGGCCTGGAGAGACCACAGGAGAAGGTGCTTTTTACCTATTGTATCGGCCGGGAGAGCAAAAAGCGCTCAGACGGATGGGTTGCACTGCAGCATGTCGACGAGGTGGTGGGTCCGGAATTGAGTTTTGCGCGGAAAGTAACAAGGCACGTGAAGGCTCCGATCGGTATTATCAAGGTTGCCGCCGGGGGTACTCACCTTGGAGGAGACTGGAACCCGGATAACCCCATTGGCTTCAAGATGTACCCTCTCGCTCTGGAGACGATCCGAAACGCTCTGGCCGGGCTGCAGCAGCGGGGCATTAAATACCGCCTTGAAGGATTCATGTGGCACCAGGGAGAGAACGATATGTTCAACGGGGATTACATGGATTCCTACGGCCGGAATCTGAAGAACTTTCTGGGGAGCTGGAGGAGGGACCTTGAGGCCCCTGATCTCAAGTTTTACATCGGGGAGCTTTGCACAAAGACGATCTGGGGAATGGATCTTCGTCCCCGTATGTATGCGATCAGCCGTGGCCAGCGGGAGGTTACCTCGACCGATCAACGCGCAGAGTATGTAGCTACTTCCCATGTGGGAGCAGAGATCGGTCGGCCAGTCGGCCTGCACTACCACTATGGCACCCTTGGTCAGCTGCAACATGGAGAGAACTATGCCAATGCCTACCTGCGGACTGTTGGATTGAAGCTCAGGGAGTCGCGACCCATGACGGAATGGCCTTATGCAAAGGGAAGTGAGGTCAAACTCTTTGTTCTTGCCGGTCACCGCAATATGGAAGGGGAGCGTGCCTTCGTGCAGGAACTGAAGACGCTCAAGGGAGGCGCAGTCCTGCTCAAAGACAATCCGAGGATCGCTTACAAATACGATCTCGGTGGAGGATACCACCGGTCACGGGGGTGGGAGCCGCTCGGGCTCACCGGCTATTATGATACCTTCGGTCCCGAGCTGAGTTTTGCCCGGAGGCTTGCGGGAACCATCAGAGAGAACATTGCCATCGCCAAGTTCACCCACAGCGGTTCACAGATCATCGACTGGACCCCGGAGGGCAGCATGGCAAAGAGCCGGCACCTTTATCCGAAGTTCATCCAATTTGTGGAAGAGTCAGTCAGTGAGCTTTCAGCAAAGGGGCACAAGGTCAAAGTTGCAGGGATCTTTTACCATATGGGTGAAAACGACATGTCCTTCCACCCCTACCGGAAGGAGGCGGCAGACCGGGTTCAGGCCATCGTCACCCAAAGCCGCAGGGATCTGAAGGAGCCTGGACTGAGGTGGTTTGTAAGCCAGCAGCTACCGACTGATGTTGAGAACCTCAACAAGCTTGATGTGGTAGGTGACGTGGCTGCAGTCGCGGCTTTAGATCCCAAGCTCGTCCACCTGAAGGCCTTCAACCTGCCACCTCAGGAAAAGATGCTCGTAATTACCACGGACGGCATCGTTCAGCTGGGGGAATTTCTGGCTCAGTCCTACCTGGGAAACCGGTAGCACAGGGACGATGAGATTACGCTGTAGCTGCATTGTTTTGGGTGGAGGAAACGCCATGTGATCTGGGTGGAAGATGAAAATAGAACCCTGCGTCAACTACAGAGCATCAGAAGAGGCCTTAGCTGGTCACAGGGGAGCGGCTGCCCGATCATTTCAAGACTTCCCCGGGTTACTTCTCACCCTACCTGAGGCGACAATTATCGCTCCTTTCCGAGATCGTCTTTCCACGGATGCATCTCCTTGCTCCCATCGGCAAGCTTATGCAGGCGAACAGCATCATAGAGTTCTCCATTGGCCATGAAGGCTCGGTAGGTCAGCCAGTCATCCTCAACATCAATAACCTGAAAGAACGGGGTCTTGACTGCCTTCCGGGCGAGGAGGACTCCTTCAGGCTTGTAAGTGTTCCACCCGTCCTTTCGAAAGTCATACATCTTCGGTCCGCTGACCGAGTTCACATAAAGTGACTTGATCTTGCTGCTTTTGGTATCGCTCATGCGCACCGGGGTATGCCCGCGGGCATAGGTGTGATCGTGGCCTTGGAGGAGAAGGTCTACCTTGTATTTGTCGATGACAGGCTTGAGCACCTTCCGGTTGTTGGCATTGTCTCTCCCGGCCCCCGACGAGAACATCGGATGGTGCATCGTCACGATGGTCCACTTGCTGGTGTTTTTGGAGAGAACCTTCTCAAGCCACTTGGCTTGAGTTTCAATGTCCCGGTTGGAGTTCAGCGCAATGATTCGCGCTCCCTGGTAAGTGAGGGTATATACGGTCTCTGCCAGAGAATCGGGCAGATCACCTGCGGGTGGAAGAGAGAATTGCGACCGCCACTGGATGGCGAGTTGCTTTCCCTTGTCTACCCCGTCGATCTTGAGATTGGTGTACTCATGATTTCCCGAAACGGGGATCGAGGGCACCGACGAGTGAATCCATCCTCCCGCCTTGAACCATTCAGCCCATTCCCGATCCTTGTGAGCGGTATTGACAAGATCTCCCGCATGGATCGAGAAAGCGGCATGGGGGGCCTTCTTGTAGGCGGCCCTGATGATTCGTGACCAGAAGGACAAAATCGAGTTCTGGGCATCCCCAAAGTAGAGAAAGGAGAAGGGTGCCGCCTGAGCCTTGGCGGTGCGAAACTGAATCCACTCGCTCCACCGGTCGCCGCTGCCAACCCTGTAAGCGTAGAGGGTGTCCGGTTTCAGGTCTGAGAATTCAACGGAGTGGTAGTGGACGACTACCTTGGCGGGGTCGACAAGTTCGAGCTTCTCGGTCCGTGCCTTGTAGCTCTTTGCACCTTCGTCAAACCGTGCCTTGGGCAGAGCAAGCGCGATTTCCGCTGAGGCCTCCTTGACGGAAGTGTCGGTGCGCCAGGTCACGGATTGGCTGGTCGCGGTGCTTCCTACCCACGTCAGGATGATTCGGTCGGGATCAGGGCTGGCCTGCTCCCAGTGACGTAACTTGTGCTCGGGGTGGGCGACCAGCTGGCAGGACAGAAGGGGCAGAAGGGGAAGGAAGGAGAGAATTCGGAGTTTCATGGGGAGTATACCGGCAACAACAGACTAAATGCATGAGCTCGTCTACCTTTTAACGGCTTTCGGGTGCCTGTTCGTTGGTTACTCTTCAGGTCCGCTGAAGAGCTTCCGGAGATGAGCCTCGGGGAGGGGCTGTGAAAATTTTGATACCAGGAAGGTTGCGGCGAGGGAGACAGCCTCCCCGATTGCGGCGCAGGAGTGGGGATTGGGCCCTTCATCATGAATCCATGTCGCCACAGAATAAATGCTCCCACCCTGACCGAACCATTCCGGATCAATCCACTGGGAGTGCAGGACAACGAAGACAGTAAAGCCGGATGCAAGTCCGGCATAGGCGCCGGCCCTTGTTACGCCTTTCCAGAGGGCTCCCATGACAAGCGGTCCGGCGAAAGCAGCCATCAGGCCGCCGATACCAATCCAAATGATGAGGGCAATATTGGTATCCATCAGGCCCCACGCCATCACCATTGTCAGCAGCAGCACGATGATTGTGGTTACCCTGCTGATCTTGAGCACCTGCCCGTCGAGGCGTGTCCCAGTGGGAGGATTTCTGAGGCGGGGAGAGATGGTGAGGCGGTAGAGATCATTCGCCACGATTTGTGACGTGGACACCACCAAGCCATCAGCCGTCGACATGATGGCAGCAAGTACGCCCATGCCGATGAGGGCTGCCAACCATGTGGGGAAGACCTCGATGAAGAGAAGGGGAAGAGCCTGATTGGTCGTGGCATCTTCCTCGAGAAGGGCTCCGCCGAGGAGTCCGCGGGCAAGGAGCCCACCAACCACCATCATGCCAAGAACCATCCCGAAACTGAAGGCTAGTTTGAGGAACGTCCCCTGCTTGCTGAGATCCCGGAGAGCCCAGAGCTTGTTCCCGAGGTGAGGCAGGAGACCGAGAGGAATACATGCAAAAAGGATGGCGATGATCGACCACCAGGAATGGGTGAGTGCGGAGCTGGGGTTCACGGCCTCGACAAGGCTGGGTTCCTGTGCCGTGAGGTTGCTCCACAGTTCGGAAAAGCCCCCATCGAGCCCTGCTCCGAATGCGACCAGTAGAATGACGGTCGTGGCAACGAGGAGCATCATCATGCCTTGAATCCCATCGGTGAGGATATCCGCGTGCGCCCCGCCCATGACAACGTAGAACAGCAATACTACGGTTGTGATGATCAGGGCCCAGAACGGGCTGAGCCCGAGCATAGTCTCGAACATCACGAGCCCGGAAACAAGCTGCCCGGCCAGGTAGAAAAAAAGGACCAGGGAAAAGAGTGAGACCATGATCCGGATGCCATCTGATTGGTATCGCTGTCCCAGATATTCAGCGATGGAACGGCACCCGAGCCGGTTTCCAGACTTTGCGATCAGGCGCATTGAGATCAGAACTCCAAAATAGACTCCGATCGGATAAAGGAAGCCGCCCCAGACACTGGCGAGACCCAGTTCGTAGGCAAGGCCGGGACCTCCGAGGAAAGTCGCGCCGCTGGCGGTGGTGGCGGCAAAGGCGAAAGCGAGAAATACCGGTCCATATCCGCCACGAGCGGTGGCGAAGTCGTCGGCATTACGGACCCGGCGGGACCCGAGGACTCCAATCGCCAGCATCAGCGCGATGTAAAGGAAGAGGAAAATCCACGACCATGTGATGATATTCACGGAGTATTTTCAGGGTTCACATCGGGACAGGCCCAGCATTCATCTGTCAGAGAGAGAACCAACACCAAGGATATCAGGTAGCTACGGAGGTCAGCATTGCCTGGAGTGCCTTGGCAGAAGCCTTGAGTGCCTGCTCCTCCTTGGGCCACAGCTTCAATTCGAGGTGTTTCTCGACCCCGGCTCGACCCACCACGGAGGGAACACTGAGGCAAACGTCCTTGAGTCCGTAGGCTCCGTCCTGAAGAGAGGCAACGGGAAGGAGCTGTTTCCGGTCAAGAGCGATTGCATGAATGACCTCGGCCATGGTTGCGCCGACCGCCCATCCGGCACCTCCCTTGCGGCTTATCACTTCCGCGCCACTTTTCTTGGTTCGCTCAAAGATGGTGCGTTGAAAATTCGCGTCGCAGCCTTTGACTTCCGTCAGCGGTAGTCCTCCGACCGTAGCCGACGACCACAAGGGCAGCATAGTGTCGCCATGCTCACCAAGAATGAGAGCTTTGACCTGCGTCGGAGCAAGATCAAGGTCGGAAGCGATCAGTGAGCGGAAGCGGGCGGTGTCCAGCATTGTGCCCAGTCCGATAACCTGTCCGGGAGGGAGATCCAGGAAACTGACAGCGAGATGAGTCAGGATGTCAACCGGGTTTGAGACCACAAAGACGATGGCATCATCCTTCATGCCGGCCGCCTTGATGCTTCCAATGACCTCGGAGAAGAGACCGACATTCCGGTTGATGAGATCGAGACGGCTCTCGTCCGGTTTCCGTCGCAGGCCGGCTGTGATTACAAAGATGTCGGAGTCCTTGGCGCGGTCATAATCACCCTCGTAAATACGCTGGTCCGCAAGCGACGATGCGCCATGGAGCAGATCCAGTGCTTCACCCTCAGCCATTTTCTGGTTGGCATCGAGAAGCTGAATTTCGGATACGATTCCCGCACATTGCAGGCAGAATGCGGCGTTAGATCCAACCCGTCCGCCTCCTCCGAGGATAGTAACTTTCATGGCTAAGTCTTGTTGTAAGGCATCGGGGTCACTCCTCAAGTGCCGAGATCCACTTTTCTGTAAGGAATCATGGGCAGAGAAGTAGCTAAACTGGATGAGGTCCCAGCAAGTTTCCGGGAAATTTCCGGGTAAGATGATCTACTGTTTCAACTTCTTTCCCAGTCGGGCGCCGTATTCATTGGTGGGATCACGATACATGGAGTGCAGGTGATTGTGAGGGTCTCCTCCGAGATCCTGACCTGCATATTCGATAATCACGCTGGGCCCCTGAAGGCGGTAGGAAAAATCACCGCCCTTTTCCCCGGGTCCCCACCAGGCAAAATTCATCTGGTCCACCTCGGCTTGAAGTTCTCCCATTCGGAATTTGGCCTGAGTCGCTGGCAGATCGCCTACATATGACCTGAGGAGATCCATGAGGATCACGCGCTGGTTCTCCTTAAGAGTCTTGCAGGACAGGCCGAGGGGGTCTGGAACAAACCCATCCCTGCCCGCAGCCGCGACGAGATTAGCCCGTCTTGGGCGGATAGTCGCCTGTTTCTTCTGGGATGGGGTGAGGCACTCGAAAAGCGCCAGACCGGTCGGAGCCTCCGTGGCCATTGGGACGATCGTCTTCCCCGCGAGCAGAAACTCCCGCGGTTGGGTTCCGATAAAGGTTGGTGACATCGACATCCGTTTTCCGTGGAAGGCTAGATTTATGGCGATGTGGTGCCCATCGAATTGGAGGGCCCACGGTTTGTCAGGGGATGGCTCTCCGAAGATCGCCAGCCAGTAGTCCTCTGCGCCGAACCCAGGACGGCGTTGGCCGTTCCGGAGGAGGCGGTCGTCGGCGAGAGGAATGTTGCGAGCTTTGCCGTAGCCCTGCGGGCTGAGGACTGTAGCGAGGAGGTCGCAAGCCCGCTGCAATTGCTTCTCGTTGAGATCGCCGAAGCGCACGCCTCCCTGGGGCCCTCTGGGAGGGATATTTGTCCACTTTGACTTCTCGGGGCTGTCGGAGGCGAGAGCTGCCTGGGCGCGGAGTTTCTTGCTGAGGGACGAAAGGAAGGCATTGGCCTGTTCCGCCATTTGCTCCGGACCGGCGGCCTCAACGAGTGCGGGCGTGTAATTGGAAAGGACCTTGCTTGGAAGGGAGGGGTAATTTCCCACCGGGGCGGCAACCGAAATAGACAGGGAGAGAAGCAGGGTGGAGGCAGTGCAAACCAGACATTTCATGATTTGGGGATCATGTGCAGCGCTGGAGGAATGTAAACCCACAATCTCAAAGCTACTGATTTCCAACCAGGGACGTCGAATTTTTCCTACCGTTGGTCGTTGATATGGACCAGAGTGAGGCCGGGGAACCCTCTGCGAAAATAACAAAAGTGAGACACTTAAAAACCGACAGTCCTCTCGTGTTACTGCTGCGCCTTGGAACCTTCCTCTGCCTCATTGGTTGGACCTGGGTGCATTTTTATTGGGAGTCGCCCTACGGGATCCTGCTGTGGCAGGAATCCACCTTTACGCTCGCTGGACGGCTGGGAATCAGCTGGGACGAATTTGTAGGTTCGGGAGCTAATGATGGCGTGGTCCAAAAATGGATGACCCAGGCAGGGTGGCTTTTTCTCGCCTGTGCCGTGCTGGCAATCACAGCGCGTAGAAAGGCACAGATCCAAATGGGGGGCTTGATCGCAGGCTCTTTGCTACTGATTCTGTTAGCTTATGCGCGTTTCCTTAAGTCTCAGCGCGAGCTCCCAATGTTCGTGGAGCACGGGGGACAAATTCTCATTCCCGTTCTTCTCGTCATGGCTCTCTCCCTTGGCGTGCGCCATCGCGTAACTGTTTTGACAGCCATGGTCGCCTTGATTGCCACCTTTGCCGGACATGGGTGTTATGCTGTCGGTTTTGATCCTTGGCCCGTCCCCGACAATTTCCTGAACATGACTTCGGACATTCTCAGGGTAGAGAATGAAACAGCCCGCATAATTCTTCTGGTGGCCGGGATTTTGGACTTCGTGGTCTGCATTGGAATCTGGGTGCCGGCCCTGCGTTGTGCTTGTGCCCTCTATGCTGGAGTATGGGGCCTGCTGACAGCCCTTGCGCGTCCGGTTGCAGGCATGTCATCGGACCTTAATTACTGGGGGGCTGACTTGTTTCTTCATGAGGTAGTGCTTCGTGCTCCCCATTTCCTGATTCCTCTTTATCTGTTTCTTGTCTGGCGTCGACCCGGCCAGATTGAGACGGTAATAGCAGATTCTGATACTGAGACTGTGCTGAGTGAGGCTCTAGATAGTGAGGCTGACAACAAGGACCAGCTCACCGATTAACTAAAATTCCATATACGCCCAGATGAAGTTCATAAAATGGTTCACGCTTCCGGTCCTCCTGCTCCTGATTGCCGGAGTTGCAGTCTCCCAGCAGAAAAATCAGAAACGCAAAGGGAGAGCCACCCTCTCAATACCCAAGGTCGAAAAAAAGGATCTTATCTGTTTCGCGCTCTACACTGTTCATAACAATACCCTGAAGCTCACGGCGCAGCTTTATCCGCTTGCGGATACTGACAGCAGAACGGTGGGTCTCGAGATCATGAGGGATGGTAAGTGGGTTGAGGTCGCCCGGACCGAGGCGATTGACCGTGGATGGACAGCGCCATTCAGGGTCGAAAAATGGGACGATTCGGAAGCCCGTGAATATCGAGTGGTCCACGATTCCGGTTCCACCTACAGGGGGACCATCCGAAAAAACCCGGTGGACAAGGGTGAGGTCGTAATGGCGGCCTTTACCGGTAATTCGATTCATCCGGTCCATGGAGGCGATATTTCGAGGGGAGATATCATTAAGAACGTGAAAAAGATTGATGCCGACGTCCTCTTTTTCGCCGGGGATCAGGTCTACGATCACTTCAAGCATTACGCTGGATGGCTGAAGTTCGGTCGTGATTTTGGTGAGATTATCAAAGACCGGCCGACTCTATGCCTGCCGGACGATCATGACGCAGGTCAGCCCAACCTGTGGGGAGAAAGTGGCAAGGTGTCGACGCTCGGGGGTGCCTCTGACGGGGGCTATGCCAGACCCGGGGCTTACGTCCAGGAGGTTGAGAGGGCGCAGACAAGTCATTTTCCTGATCCGGTAGATCCTCACAAGATCGGGCAGGGGATCGGAGTCTGGTTCACTAACCTCAACTGGGGGAATGTCGATTTTGCCATCCTTGAGGATCGGAAGTTTAAGACCGGCCCCGCGGGCCGAGTGCCGAAGCAAGGCCCCCGGCCGGATCATATCCGCAATCCGGAATATGATCCCGCAAGCGTTGATGTGGACGGGGCCATTCTACTGGGTCAGCGTCAGTTGAAGTTCCTCGACCAGTGGTCGCAGGACTGGACCAAGGCTCAGATGAAGGTTGCTCTCTCAGCGACAATTTTCTGCGGAGGAGCGCATATTCATGGAGGTGCCAACGGGCGTCTTCATGCCGACATGGACTCGAATGGATGGCCTCAGGCAGGGCGAAGTCGAGCCCTCTCTGCGCTGCGGAAGGGATTCGCGTTTCACTGTGCCGGGGATCAGCATCTGGCGACAATTTTCCATCACGGACTGGAAAATCATCGTGATGCCATCTGGTCGTTCTGTGTCCCTTCAATCGCAAATCTCTACCTCCGATGGTGGGAACCTCTCGAGCCCGGGGCCAACCGGGAGGCTGGGTCTCCGGGTTACACCGGCGACCACCTTGATGGATTCGATAACAAGGTGACTAACTATGCCGCTGCTAATCCGGAGAAAAAACCGGCCGGGAATGTCCTGAATACCCGCTCTGCTGGCTTTGGTGTTGTCAGGCTGAATACGGGCAAGAGGGAAATCACGATGGAGTGCTGGCCCAGGAATGTCGACATCACCAATCCAAGTGCAAAGCAATACGATGGATGGCCCCGGACAATCTCTCAGTTCGACAATTATGATCCTCCTTCATGGGGAAAGCTCGGTAAGATGACTTTTGACGTCGAGAATCCCGTGGTTCAACTCATTGATGAAAATTCGGGGGAGATTCTCTATACTGTGAGAGCTCATGGGAAGGCTTTCAACCCGGGCGCACCGAGAGGGAGGTCCTTTACGGTCAAGGCCGGAAGAGACCGCGCGTCTGATGTTATTTTAGAGAAGGCCAAGGCCGGCGGAAGTGCCCGTGAAATACGGCTCAAGTGACCAGACCCCGATATTAGGACGACGACGGCTGGACTGAGATCTCCACGGCCTTACTGGTCGGAGTGTTGGATTCACGGGCCGTGGAATCGATCGGAATGAGAGGGTTTGCCTCGGGGAAATAGGCGGCGGCACTGCCACGGGGGATCTCGTACGGTATGGCGTAAAAGGATCGAAGCGTCCGCTTCTGCTCCTGCCAGTGACTGGTGATATCAACCAGTGCCACGGGTGCAATTCCCCGTTCCTTCATGTCGTCTGGGCTCATGAAAAGAACCCGCCGCCCGAGACCAACTCCCCGGTAGCGATCATTAAGACCGTAAACGGTGGTGTTGAACTGATCATGGCTGCGCAGGGTCTGGAGGATGAGGTGGCCCTTTGGGACCTCGAATTGATCGAAAGGCGCCGCCGAGAAAGAGGCTCTTCCGTCGGGGGTGTCCCAGCGCCGCTCTTTGGCAGCGTTGGGCAGGTAGAAGCCTCCGTCCTCTCGGGCCCGCTCGTTGTAGCTCTCGAATCCGGGGACCACTCGCTCAATGGTGTTCCGGATCTCGTCATAATTTTCACGAAACCGTTGCCATTCCACGGTGGTTTGCTTCCCGAGGGTAGCCTCCGCCAGGCGGGAAATGATATGCGTCTCGGATCGCAGTGCGGGCGAGGCGGGGTCAAGGTTTCCCCGGGATCTTTGGACAACGCCCATTGAATTTTCGCAGGTGACGAACTGAGGGCCGGATTTTTGCTCGTCATGCTCGGAGCG
>PBNG01000068.1 GCA_002723015.1 Roseibacillus sp.
CGTTACGGTCGACGTCTCGCGGGATCACCAGCTCTCCGTCTCAGCAGCGGGCTCTCGTTTCACGGTGTCCTTGAATGGGAGCCTGCTCTTCACTCATCAGGATGGAACCTACAAATCCGGCACCCTCGGGCTTCGAGTCACCGATATCCCTACTACCTTTTCAAATCTTCGGCTTACCGCTTCCCCCTGAGCCGACGCCTGCCGGGAAGACCTGCCTCATCGCCGAGGGCAACATCACTCAATTTCCTCTTTTTCATAATCGGAGGGCAGAACCCATCCGGTGGAAATTTTTTCACCCCTCTGGTATTTCTCGTAGAAATTGTTCCATCGCTCGCTCGCAAATCCGTATCTATCGAACACCTCGCCTCTCCCAAGCATCCTTGGGTCGCCCTGTTCCTTCAGCTTCTCGAAGAGCTCGGCCTTCAATGTGTTCCTGAGCTCCGCGTGCGCCTCATCCCCAGCAAGGTTTTCAACACAGTCTCGGCTCGACCTCACATTGAAGAATTCCTCCGCAGGCCTCTTCCCGAAATTCAAATTCCAGAAGTGCCTGTTTCCCTGCCGGCGCTGGTTGAGAATCAGAGTCTTGATTGGACTCGCGTCGCAGTTCAGATAGCCGGTCTCCGGGTTGCCCGCGGGCCACCGGTTGGCCTCAAAATTGTAGAGGTAGAGGTAGTCTCCTTTCCTGATACCCCGGATCGGATACCCTCCATTATTCGGTCGACCAACATCATGACGCTCCTTGCCCAGCACAACATGGTCGCGGGAGGGAACCACCTGCCCCGACCGGGGTGATTGAAAAATATCAAACAGGCTACGCCCGCTCATCGGCTGCATGATTGGAGCAAGGTCATGGACTCCAGCAGCCTCAAGAAAGGTGGGAGCAAGATCCGTAAAGTTCACGAAGTCCTCGACACTCCGATTCTTTCCCTTGATCCCTCCGGGCCAGCGTATCGCGAGTGGAACATGGTTGGAATAATCATAGGCCTGTCCCTTGCACCTCGGGAACGGCATTCCATGATCACTGGTGGCGACAATCAGGGTATTGTCCAACTGACCCATCTTCTCAAGATGAGTCAGGATTCGTCCGAGGTGCGTATCGTAGTGCTCAACCTCAATCGCATAATCGAGCATGTCGCCACGTGTGCGAGCATTATCCGGCCAGAATGCTGGGACATGATCGATGTCTTCCAGTCTCTTTCCCATCCTGAGACCAACACCATCCTCATAGGAACGGTGCGGTTCGCTCGTGCCGTACCAGAAACACCAGGGGTTCCCCTCTGGGGCACTGGCAAGGAAGTCCGCAAAGTTCCCGGCATAGTCATTATTTGATATCGCGCGGGCAGGAGGCTTGGCTTTCCTTTTGGTCCATGCCTTCCCCGTGATACTACGGCGCTTCCCTCCGGCATCATTGGCGATGCCCGGGCCCCAACCCTTCCCAGTATATCCCGTGACATAGCCATTCCCTGCCAGCACTTCCATGAAGCTCCCGAACTTGGAGGGAAACACATTCTGGTGATTTGCGGCCTCCTCCAATTGCCACGAATATCGACCCGTGAGGATGATTGCACGGGACGGGGCACATTTCGCATTGGGCGTATAGGCGCGCTGAAATAGGATTCCCTCCCGGGCCAGCCGGTCAAACGCCGGGGTTTTCACCCACGTGGACCCGTAGGCGCCGGCATCGCCAAAGCCCCAGTCATCAGCAATCGCAAAAAGAATATTAGGCCTTGGTGCTGCAGTGACCAATGGAAGGCACAACAGAGCAGGCAGCAGGAGCCTACAGGATAGAGGCATGAGGCCGTCATACCTGAAGGAGGAAGTTTTGCCAGTGCCCAAGCCTCCCTGAGGATAAATCTCCTGGCAGAAAGGGAGGAAAAAGTGGCGACCCGTACGGGACTCGAACCCGTGTTGCCGCCGTGAAAGGGCGGAGTCCTAACCACTAGACGAACGGGTCACGTTCTGCTCAGGACCGGGCGAAAATGCCACCCGTTTTTCGAAAGGCAAGCCGAATCTCAAGACCCTGTGTAACGAACTGTTTATAGAGAAAGCGAATTTGGCCCGACACGGTAGTCTGACCGGCAGAATCAGGGATTCTCCCTCGATCTATTGCGATTGCTCTTTTGCCCCGAAGGACGATCTCTCATCCTCCTCGGATGCCATCTCCGTCTCTCTTATCCGTTCATGCAATTGACCATGTTGCCGTGATCGCCCGAGATCTCGAGGCCAGCCGCCACTTCTACCAGTCCATCCTTGGAATGAAGCCCGTTCCTCGCCCGGACTTCCCATTTCCGGGCCTGTGGTTCCAGGCAGGAAATACCCAGATCCATGTGATCCTGCAGAGTGAGGAAAGTGGACCCGGTGGCCCCTTCAATCCCGGAGGAACCCTGACAGCACGTGGTCACCATATGGCCTTTGCCCTCGATGATTGCTCGAAGGCCGTTGAGCAGTTGCACTCGGCCGGCATACCAATCGCCGCTGGACCACAATCTCGACCCGATGGGTTCCAGCAAGTATATATCCGTGACCCCGACGGTTACCTCGTGGAGTTATTCTCAGCCCCACCCAGCGAACAGCAGCGGTAGGGCGATAAGCTCATCCCAGCCCATTCCATGTTATGAGAAAGCACTCTCTGGGATGGATCATTTGATCATGAAACAAAAAACAACCCGCCAGACCTACCTGGACAAGGGCTTCGTTTGCCTTAGGAAGTTTCTAGACGCCCGCGAGATTGCAATCTGCCAAGAGAAGATCCGAGAATTCATTGAGGGCCTTATCCCTCAATTGCCCCGGGATCATGTCTTTTATGAAGACAGGGAAACGCTCTCTACCCTGAAGCAGATTCAGCAGATGCAGGACCACTGCCCCTGGTGTGATGAATTCATGAACGGAAAACCAAGGGCTCTCGCCGAGGAGCTCATGGGAAAGGGCGTTGTTGCCAGCAACATGCAATACTTCAACAAGCCTCCTCTGGCGGGACGCCCAACGCCACCTCATCAGGACGGTTACTACTTCAAGCTCCACCCTCCTGAGGCCCTCACGATGTGGCTCGCCCTCGACGAGGTGAATGAGGAAAACGGGTGCATCCGTTATGTCTCCGGCTCTCATCGTGATGGGCTGCGCCCCCACGGCCCCACCGGCACCCTTGGTTTCTCACAGGGTGTGACTGATTTTGGACGTCCCGAGGATTTATCGAGGGAAGAAGTGGTACACGCGGCACCCGGAGATCTTCTCGTGCACGACTCAATGACAATTCACCGGGCGGAGGGAAACGCCTCAGCTAGCCGAAACCGTCGTGCCCTGGGATTCATTTTCTACTCAGAGGACGCACAGGAAGATGAAAGGGCAAAAGAGGACTATCGCAGGGAGGCTCAACGACAGCAGGAAGGTAAGATCTGACCTCCTCCTCATTTACCGTTAGTGCTACTCATACCGTCGGCTCCCATCCAGGCTCATATTGCCGTTTCCAGTAACCCATAGCATCTTGGTCTCCTACGATCTGACCACCTGCTCCCGGGTCACATTTCATAAGCCTGTCCACTCGGTGCGAGATATTTCCGAGGTGGCAGAGCAGGGAGCTCACATGGCCGGTTTCTGCATCGCAGGCGAGGGGAGAACCCTTCCGAATCGCATCGACTAAATTCCCGGTATGCACATCGTTTCCACCGGGCCCATCTTCCCGCTCAACTTCCTTGCCTGACCCATCGTAGAGGACATAGCCCTGGTTTCGGATCACCATGCTCCCGCTCTCCCCGGTGAATGTCACGAAGGTCCCACTCTCTGCTGGCTGAAAGGGTGAACAGCTGGTAGCCCGCCAGCTGATCTGCCCCTTCTCTCCAAACTCGAGGGTCACATCACTTGTGTCCGGAGTCTCCTGGTCATCGTCGTAGCGATAGCGCCCCCCCGCATAGTTCACCCGGGTAGGATAATCCACGCCCATTCCCCAGCGTGCCACATCAAGAAAATGCACCCCGTTGTTCCCCAGCTCTCCGTTGCCCCAGTGCCAGAGCCAATGCCAGTTGTAATGCAGGATATTGTCCCGGTAAGGACGCCGAGGAGCAGGCCCCTGCCAGAGATCATAATCGAGATGGGCTGGCGGAGCTGCCGCCTTTCCCTTCCCGATTGAACCCCGGCGATTAGTGTAAAAACAGTCCGCACGGTAAACACGGCCAATCACCTTTTCTTCCCGGAGCCTGCGAATTCCCTCCACAATCTTAGGCCAGGATCGGCGCTGAGTTCCATGCTGGACAAGACGTTCATGCTTCCGGGACGCCTGCATCAGCAGCTCTCCTTCATGGGGATTATGGGAACAGGGCTTCTCCACGTAAATATGCTTGCCAGCCGCACACCCGAGAATGGCAGCGGGGGCATGCCAGTGGTTGCAGGTCGCGATCACAAGGATATCGATATCAGGCCTGTCGAGGATGCGCCTGAAATCAGTCACCGACTGGACCTTCGGTCCGAGGCTCTTCGCGGCAGAATCAGAACGCTTCCTGTCGACATCGCATACCATGGCAACCTCAACGTTGGGCAACCCATGAAAACTCTGCGCAAGCGCACCTCCACGGCCCATGCCCATCACCGCAACCACCAGCTTGTCATTAGCAGACCCCTCCTGACCACGAGCACTCGTGTAGGTTCCCAGCCCAGCGACGGTTGCAGAGGCTCCTCCAAGAAATGTTCTGCGATTCGGATTATTCAAATTCATTGGTCATGGTGGTGGGTTGCTATTTTTTATGCTTCGCAGATTTCCTCGCGCTACTGTCACTCTGCTGACGCTCTCGTCACACTCTCACGCTCGGAATCAACCTTCGGGTTTGCCGTCGATCATCCCTGTAAGCTAGATTCATTTCACGATCATGACTCCCTTCATGATTCTCCAATGACCGGGGAAGGTGCAGACAAAGTCGTATTTCCCTGGCACTTTTGGAGCAGTGAAGTCCAAGACCTCGGTCTGACCAGGAAACACCATTCCCATGGAGGCAATCACTTCCGGAATAGCTGGAACGTATCCCCGATCCATCGCCTTGGGGTCCTGCAGCATCTTATCCGCTTCCCCACCCATTTTTTCGAGGGACCCCGGCTTACCGATCACGATATTGTGCGGCATAGAATCTGTATTCTCAAAGACGACTTTGACCCTTTTTCCTGCTGGAACACTGAATTCCTTCCTGTCGAAAAGCATTTCCTCCCTGACCGGCTTAAGATGAACCACGACTGCCTGAGAGGTATCCCCGAGATCAAGCTCCACGCTCTGCCCCACTAACCCAGAAATTCCAGCCTTGAGTGCCAGCCTCATGAGATCTGTCTGACGACTGACCGGAAGACGATCGAGGAGGCGCTGGAGACCGCTCACCTCCTCCGTACCTGCTGTGATCGTGGCGCCAGCAGGCCACCCCCTGTTGAACCCTTCGATGAGATAACCCGCCAGCTCTGCTTCCACAGTGGGTAACCGCATGAGCCAATCCTTAAGAACAGCCCGGTCGACCTCCTTGACCATGTTTTGCGCCACCGCCGAAGATACTCCGATATTCAAATGGTCGCCGAGACTGGGATGAAGCGGCACCAGCTCCACATCGTCAAACCAGCCCGTTCCACTGACCTTCCCCCAGCCTCCGAAGAGACAATAGATGCGAAGGCGCTTATAACCACCCGTGTCAAACAGATGCTCAACCCGTTGCCAGTCATTGGTTCCCTTGATGGCCTCGCTGGCATTCTTATTTACTCCGGGGAGGTAAAACATCGCTCCCCGTCCTCCGCCCTGGAGATTCTCCGTCTTCACCCAGCCACTAAGGCGATAGATGTAATGAGGGCGGACATCAACTTCAAGAAAGTAGCCGGCTTCCGTATTCGTCTCCGCGGAAATACGCACGCATTTCTTGCCACTGGCCGCTGATTCTTCATCCAGTGTGAACGTTGGCTCACCAGACCACGTCCGTGTTTTCCAAGCTCGAGGGTTGGAACCTTCCACCGCTTCAAAGCCCGAATTAGGAATGAGGTTTTTCGCAGGATTTCCCGAGGAATCCTCACCGGCAACCTCCGCCGCCTCAGCGGGATATTTATCAGCCAGAGCGTCAAGGAAAGCTTCCGCGTTACGAACCGCAGCCAGCGCAAAAGCAGCAGGGAGCCAGTGATCACGGGCGCCCTCCATTTTTTCCAACCCCTCTGCCAGAGCAGGACCAACTCGGCGGGCCGGGGGCATTTCCGCCAGTGCAACGAGCGATGCCAGCTGGACTGCCGGTGCCTCATCAAGAAGAGATCCGGAGGAAAGGAGAATCTCGTGATTACCGGTATCGCGGGGCATAATCATGAGTCCTGCCCGGCGGACGCTGGCGGCTTCGTGCTGCACTGCAATGCGGATCTCCTCCTCGCCCACTGCATTCAGTCCATCCAGCACCCAGAGAGCGTGAAGAGCGGAAGGGTCATTATCAATCGCATCCAGCTTCCTCGGGGTCCTAAGAATCTTCTTCAAAGCTGGAACGACATCCCGCTTCTGACTGTCCACGAGAAGACGTTGCGCTGCAAGGCGCCAGAACAGATTGGGATGCCCAAGTGCTACCAGCAAGGCCTGCGGTTTCCGGGAAGTCAGCCGGGGATAAGCCTTCTTTTCCGTCGGATAGATCACCCGGTAGATCCGCGCCATTCTGTGCTCACGCAATGGCGTGATGTAGGCATTCCCCTTCCCCATCTTGAATCCCCCGGGCAATGGGTTGTGTTGGATGATGAAATCATACCAATCGGCCACCCAGACCTGCCCGTCCGGGCCTACCTGTGAAAACACCGGTGCGCACCACCCATCTGCGCTGGCAAAGAGATTTCTGCCATCCACTTCCCTGAAACCGGAGCCCACAGGTTCCAGCACACACTGGTGGACCAGATGGCAGGTCGGCTCATTCACAAAAGCGATGCGGTTCCAGTATTCTCTGGGAAACGTGCGTGCCGTGTAGAGATTATGTCCGGCCGCGGCAGTGTATCCGCCATGCACATCAACCTGTCGCACCTGATCGGTAATCGCGCACATTGCGTAATGCCCATCCAGCTTATGAGAAGCAAGACGAGGAATCCCTGTGGCTCCTTCAAAGAGTCGCTCGGTCATGCCGATATGGAGACTGTGGGTATTATTAGCCGTGGATCCGAAGAGCTCACCTGTCTCTGAGATCCCAAATCCCCAAGTGTTGTTACTCGATCTGGCAATGAACTCCATCTCCGACCCATCCGCTCTGAAGCGATAGAAACCATTCGAAAAACTGTGGTTTTTTCCCCCTACCTCACCCCTGAACCCTGAATAGCCAACAGATCCATAGATCCAGTTATCGAAGCCATAGTGCAGACTCGAAGGTCCTGCATGGGTATCTCCGGTTCCCCAGCCGCTGAAAAGAATCTCACGAACGTCTGCCTTGTCGTCGCCATCGGTATCCTTGAGAAACAGCATGTGCGGAGCCTGGGCCACAAGGAGTCCACCCCGTGCGAATACGATACTCGTCGGGATACTAAGCTTGTCCGCAAACACCGTCACCTTGTCACAACGTCCATCCCCATTCGTATCCTCTAGAATCTTGATGGCATCCTCTCCCTCGCCCTCCGCAGGCTTCAGCTCGTTGGGATAATCCCGGGTTTCAGCAACGAAGCAGCGACCCCGCTCATCCCAGGCGATCGCGCTTACATTCGAAATTTGCGGCTCCGATGCGAATAGCTCCAAGTCAAATCCCGCCGGAACCTGGATCGTTTTCATGGATTGCTCCGCGGGGAGTGGATGCTGGAACTTTGGCGGCGGGTTACGCCGCTCATAGTTTGGAATATCAGCATCCGTGAACTTGAGCTCGGGGAGCTCGAGGCTTTCCCACCGGGAAGCAGCTTCGTCACCTACGGCCCAGAGAACCCCGCGACGAATCAATTCATGAAATCCCGGGTTGGTCCAGGTCCGCTGGTCATGTCCCCAAGCCGTATAAAAAACTCGCCCCTCACCATGCGTTCGCACCCAGGTCCATGGCTCCTCGTCCCGATAACTGAGAACGGTGCGATCCTTCTCGTTGTGCTTGTGATGCACGTAGGTTTCATCCCAGCTCTCAAACCCCTCAAACCCCTTCATCACCGGGTGGTTAGCCTCTGCGATCCGTGGACGGAACACTCCGGTCCCGTGACTCTTGAACTGCCCACCCAGCAAATCGATCATCCGCGGATTCACCCCGAAGCAGGCTGACGCACAGTGAACTGGAATATATCCACCTCCTGCGGCAACGTAATCAAGGACGGCTTGTTCCTGCACGGAAGAGAGACCTCCGATATTCGCGTATACCATGAGCCCATCGTAGCGCGAAAGGTTGCCCGTGTTCAGATCAGCAAGGTTTTCTGTATAAGTCAGAAAGATACCCTCTTTCCCGAGGGCGTGCTTGAGCTCGACCACCCGCGCAGAAGGATTGTGGTGTCCTCCGTCCCCAAGAAAAAGAAGTTGGACCGGTCGTCCGCGGACAGGTTCAGCCTCTCGTTCCGGAGCCGCCAGGGTAAGGAACGCAAGCAAAGCAACAACTCCAGCGAGGCAGGTAAGATAAACCCTCATCGGAAAAGCCTAGACGACCATCGCTATCCAGAAAAACAAATATCCTCACCCGAGAGAATACTCTACCTTCCTGACCCGCTTATCGCCTTCGTCCCTGCGGTGGATTGAGCACCGCTTGCTGCGCCTCCGGGGGAAGTCCGCTGGAGCCTATCCAGGCCTCCGCCGCCGCTCGGTCCCTCCGAAAGAGCTGCTGCCCGGCATGAGTCAGCGCACGCGTCCGTGAACTATCGTCGGCGATACTATTAGCCCATTCGATGGCAACTGAGGGTTCCTCGTAGGAAATGCGCCGGGCAAACCCACTGATGGCCGCATCACGCTGAGGCGAGCGCTCCATGGAGCTGATCCGCTCTCCGGCGGCCACTGGATCACGGCGTGCCCATTCTCCAAATGCTGAATGCAGCCCCATGCTCTGCCCCCTTCCCTCCACAATGGTTTCAAGCCAGTTCACTGCCGAGGCCGGGTCTCTTTCCGCCCACTCGTCACCTACCTCTTCAATCGCGCGGTCCGCGTAGGCCTGTCCGGCGAACTGCTCAACCCACTGAGCGGCAGCTTCCGGATCACTGTTCGTAAACCGGTGAGCGACCGTATCCAGCGCAGCACCCTTGAGATCCCCATCGGGCAAGTTCTGCGACCACTGGGCCGCCTCGTCGATGCCGACATTCGAAACAACTTCTCTCGTGACTACTCCAAACAGGTGGCTGGCTCGCCCGTCACCCTCGTTGGCCAGTTGCAATACGTAATCGGTAGCGACCGCAGTGTTGTTATCAGCCATCCCGCTTACCATGGCCTCCTGTAAATGGCGAAAGGATCCTCTGTCTTCTTCCGACAGATTGTTGATGTAGTCAATTGCTGCATTCGGATAGCTGGAGGCCCATCCTGCCATTGTGTGGGACAAATCCCGCTCCTCTGAATCGAGAGAATGATCGACCGCAGCTTTCCCATCAAGAGTGCCCCACAGGTAGTGAAAATCCCGCCACTGCTCACCTTCCACGCGGTTTTCCTTGAGATGCACCAGCATGTCCTGCGCATTCTCCGCTGTCAGATTGCTCAACAACTGATCGAAGGCTCTGCGCCGGACAAGAGGATTTCCGCTTCGAAATGCATCGTTTGCAACAGCTGCGATCTCTGATTCGCTCAATATCACGGGTCCTCCTCCCCCGACTCCAGCGGGACGCTTACCAGCGGCCAAACCCATGGATGCCCGAGGTCCAATCCCTCTCGTTCCGGGACCACCGGGAGCACTTCCACCCATGCTCCGCGAGCTCTTGGCACCAGAAGGAACCTTCAGGGGCGGATCGGCCGCTCCCCCGGAATTTTTCTGGTCAAGGACCAAGCCTGCTGCAAAAGCCCCGGCAGTTACCGCAGCCCAGCAGGCATGCCCAATCACGGATTTCCGCTTCACGATGAGCTAACTTACGGTCCCTTGAGTCCGGAACGAACAAAAAAAAGCATAAAAGGGGACCTCCGGCCATGAATCCGCTTAATCGAGATCATCAGGCCTTTCCCATTGCGAGCACTGGAGATTTGCGGCACAACGCTCGCCACGACACCATGAAATCAGCCCTACACCTCCTCGCCTCTCTCGCCCCGGCCATCGCCCTGACTGGGGGCCTGGCTCTTGCCGACAATCCGTTCAACGGAAAGGACCTCGAAGGATGGTCCTTCAAGAAGAAGGGAAACCTCAAGTCCAACTGGGTGACGGGAACTCCTCACCTGGATGGGGCGAACCCCAAGGCCCTGAAAGCTGGAGGAACTGGAGGAGCGATGGTGAATGTGGTTACGGGGCACGGCCAGAGCATTGACATTTACTCGGACCAGAAATGGGGCAGCAGTAGGATCGAACTGGAAGTCCTGGTGGCCAAGGGAGCCAACTCGGGCATCTACGTGATGGGAGAGTATGAAGTGCAGGTCCTGGACAGCTATGGGAAAGAGAAGCTCGGCGGTGGTGACATGGGTGCGATCTACGGGGCGCAACCCCCCCGGACCAATGCCTGCAAGAAACCTGGGGAGTGGCAGAAGTACGAGATCGATTTCCTAGCCCCCAAGTTTGATGCTGACGGAAAGAAGACCGCAAATGCCAAATTTCTGGTCGTGAAACTCAATGGCAAGATCCTCCACGAGAACGTCGAAATGAAAGGACCGACACCTTCCGGGGTAACTGGGCGTGAGGCAGCAACCGGCCCCATCATGTTTCAGGGAGATCACGGCCCGGTGGCTTACCGGAACATCAGCATCACCCCGCTCAAGAAGTAGGGTTTCTCCAAAGAGGACGGTTTCATCGAGGCAGGTCCGCAGCCCCTTGATGGATGGGATGATGCTTCTGGAGAGCATTCTTCGCTCCCCACGGCATCTTATTTTACCACATGGATCGTATTCCAGATCTTGGTCACGATCTCCTCGCCCTCGTCCGTCTCAAGATCCAGGTCAATCTGCATCATGTGAACGGGCTGCAGGTTATCGACTTCCACAAAGACTGATTTCCCGTCCGGCAGAAGTTCGGCGGACTTGACCGAAAACTTGGTCCGTCCCTTCGGTGGACCGGGTGAATCCCGGTGCCCTACTTGGTACTCTCCTGTGCCGTAATCGTGAGTCCAACGCAGGTCGGTCCCAGAAAGGTTAAAGCTCTCCGGGTCCTCTGCCAGTTCCTCGTCCAGCTTCTGGGTGAAGCCAATCTCGATACCCCCATCACGTATTTTGAGACTTTTGGGCATACTCACGGGCTTGCCTGTATAACGAACCCGGTCGAGCCCACCCTCGCGACCGGCGTTACTCTGCCATCCCTTGAGACCTGCCACGTAGAGCTGTCCGTCCTGGCGATTGAACTTGCCTCGCATGGCACTGGAGGTGGGGCGAACTGGTATCTTGACCACCCCACCCTGCATCAGGGCTCCTTTCTTCTCCTTGAGCACCACATAAATCGCACTCTGACCGTAACTGAAATGCAGCATTTCTCCTTCATAGGGACCCCACTTGTCACTTGTGATCCAGACCTGCCCCCCATTTGAGTTGTCAACGTTCTTGGGCAACCAGGCTAGGGGAAGCGGTGCTTCACTGCTATCAAGGTTCTGCTTCCGGTTTCCCCTGCGCTGCCCCACGGTGGGAGTAGTTTTCATGGTGGCGAAGTCGGCAGCTGAATCCACTACCCCAAGAAACTCCCCCGGTTCGATCCAATGCAGAGGGCAGCGTGGGACAAAGGTCCCTTCATTATCCCCGCAGGTAAGCTGACCGGTGGGGCTCACCCCGATTCCGTTCGGAGCCCGCAACCCGGTTGCGTAGCGATCCAGGCTGGATCCATCCTTGGAGACTCGCAGGATTGACCCATGATGGCGGCTCATTCTCTGGAAACTGCGGCCGCCTCCCCGCACTGGACTACCAAAGGCGAAATAAAACTCACCTTGTGGACCGGTCTGGAGATCGAAACAGAAGGCATGGAAACCGCTGGTGAGCTCCCAGTCGTTATTGAAATTTTCGTAGTAATCGGTCTCCCCGTCACCGTTAAGATCGTGGTAGCGGGTGATTTGATCATCCGCCACTGTATAGATCACGTCGTTCACGATGGTCAGCCCCAGTGTCTCATGACCACCAGCAGCAATCCGCCTCCATGTCAGATTCTCCAGCTTTTCATCGATACCGCTGACAACCCAGACATCGCCATCCCAAGTGCACACCGCAGCCTTTGAAGAGTCAGCGAAGAAGTCGAATCCCCCGATCCGCATCTTCATTCCATAGGGGTTCTGGTAGGGAACAGTCAGACGGTCGAGCACATAGGCTGACTTGCCATCATCCTTGGCGATCTGTCCGACGGTCGTTACCTTCTCGGTCCACCGCGCAGGACCACCTTTCATCAAAAGCGTCAGGTCCTCGAGGGCTTCCGGGACGCTCCCACTCCCATAAACCACCTTGAAATGAGCCATCCCCGCCGGGACTTTCAGGACGATCCGACCGTTCATCGTCGCCGGTTTTTCCTGAGAGCCCACGACCTGAATCTCAGGAGCGCCCTTCTCATCAGCAAGCACTACCACCGCGGGAGCACTGAACTTCCCTTGGATGGTGTGGGTGATAAGCCCATTCTCGAAGGCCGGAAGTTCCAGGACCGGGTCCTTGCCTACCGTATAGCGAAGAACCGTCTTTTCCCCATGGACATACAAGCCCTTGTAATGGGCCTGCGTTTTCGGAAGGGGACCGAGAGGTGGATACTTCCCATCCTCAGGCATCCGAGTTTCCGCAATACTCCCTTGGTTGTCTGCCCACCCTGGAGCCGCCTGGTTGGTAAACACCTTGGCTCCGCTATGAGAGGGAAAGGACCCGTGGCCTCCGGTAAAGGGAGGCCCTCCAACCTCAATCCTCCCTGGGTCCATCCCGCCGCCATACGCATAGTGTCAGCATCAAAGGCCACACAAACCGCCCCCTGGGGATCAAGACGGATCACCCGAGAACGAAAAGCAACATTATCTCCCTTCGAGTCCTTGCCAACACGCAGTGCTGTACTCACGAAATTCCCGTACTTCCCCGGCAGGCTTCCCGAAACTGGCTTGGCCGGAGGAACGTCAGGGCTGGCAGCCTTGGCAAAGGCCTGCTCATCCCATGAGAGTCCCTTGAGCTTTGCGACATCGTGAAACAGAACCGAAGCGGGGACCACTTCCAATTTTCCTCCTGGAGCCATCCATTTCACAATACAGGCGCCCCCCTTACTCCCATTCTGGTAGATCACCTGCACAGGATGTGATCCCGCCTTCAGGCGGACCGTGCCACTCTGCTGCTTCATGGGGTGAGGACCCCAGTTATCAACCACCAGCTTGTCCCCGAGATAGAGGCGGGAGCCATCCTTGGAACTCGTCGCGAACAGATAACTTCCCTCCTTCGAGACGGTAATGGACCCGCTCCAACGCACCATGAAGTTCTCTGCTAGCTTCGAACCATGAAAGTCCCCCTTGGACTGAGAAAAATTCACCGCCTTGTCGACGCGCACAAGCCAGGGCGTCAAATCCACTGGCACTTCAAATTCGTCTCCAAGTTTATCCTCAAGCTTGAAGTATTCCCCGATCAGGCCAGGCGCTGCCGTAAGAGGGAGCGCGGAAAGACACATCACGATGCAACTAAGGGTTCTTTTCATTATTTTGATTTTCGGAAAGTGATCGCAGGTAGTGAAGGATGGCTTCAAACTGCTTCTGGGAATCACCGTCGTAGTACTGAGTGAGAGGAGTTTTCCCGTCCAGCGCATACTTCGGCATAATCGTGCCGGGCCACACCCGGGGCGGGTCATTCATCCAAAGGTGAAAATAGTCGGCCGTGAGCCGCTCTCCAGAAGCCCGGAGATTTGGCCCCTCNCCTTCAAAAACTGCGATTGCCGCCTTATCGCCGATCCCATGGCAGGTGCCGCAGCTCAATCCCGCCTCAATCCCCGCCATGGCCTTTCCAACCTTTATTTTGGAAGAATCGAGGGCCTCGGAACTTCTCCCGAAACCGGAACGGCCCGCCGCGTGGCTGAACCCCACCGCGAGATCACGGGCCCGGCCATGAAAGGCAGGCATACGGTCCGGCAGCCATCTGCGTATTTTAGGCTGAATCTTGCCCGCGAAGAGTCTCGTCCGCCAGTCGAGCTCCAACTTGAAGCCCAGATGGTCCAGCGGAGGGGGACCGGAAAGTCCTGCAGGTTTCTCCTCGTTCACCGTTTCATCGGAGACACCAAGACGGGCTACCTCGTCCAGAAAGTTTCCCCGCAGGGAATCTTCCCCNTCCCGTGTATGACAGGCATTGCAGCGTAACTCGTGATACTGCCGCTCGGCATATTCAGCAGGAATGAATTGCGCGAGCGAGTCCTGCCCGAAATCCGACGTTAGAAACGCCCCAATATCCACCGACACCTCCCCCGGAAGATCGTATTCAACCTTGGCGCAGGTTGGGGAAGTGAGATCAAAAAGGCCGATTTCACTGAGTTTCTCCTTCTTTTCGCCCTCTCGTTCATGACAACTGAAACAACCCGCGGCCCGCGCCAGGGCCTGTCCCTTGGAGGCCTCGCCCTTGACGAGTGGAAGCTCGGCCGCATCCCCCAGGGAGTAGAGAAATGAGGCCACCGCCAGAGCTTCTTCTTCTGTAAACCCAAAAGAGGGCATGCGTGTTCCCTCGTGAAATTTTGTGGGATCCTGAAGAAACTCTACCAGCGCTTTCGGCTGAAACTTCATACCGACACCACCCAACCCGATACGCTCTCCTTCTCCACTTTCCTCCAGCGTATGGCACGAGATGCAATTCTGCTGCCGGAAGATGGCTCCTCCCTCCTTGGCCCTGCCNACATCTGATCTGAGGTCCGCATTNCCCNCCTGAGCTCCCTCGACAAGATAGGCCGCAACATGAGCAGCCCTCTCCTCGGCATCACTGCCCAGAAAGACCGCTGGCATGTGAGATTGGGGACGGGTTTTACGCGGGTCGAGAATCCACTGAGCAAGCCAACTCTGTCGTAGCCGGTTCCCGATTCCATCAAGCGATGGCCCCTCGAGCAGCAACTCCGGCATCATCTCCATGGTCGCGGTATCATGACATGCACCACAGCGCTTCTGAGCCAGGTGNGAACGCCCCCGGCGCAGGCTCATGGAGGCCTCAAGAGCTGAATCACCCGCATCATGGCGAAACACCTTCGGGTCTATTGGTTCTCTCGAAAAATCCCGCCCTTCCCATTGCAGCCTCAAGGTCGCATCAGCCCCGGCGGGAGGCGTATACTCAACCACGATATCATGCGCTCCGCTTCTCAAGCGCTCCGACTCACTGGGCATTCCAATTGCCGGCACCATGAGCTCTCCATCGATCAGCAGTCTTGCCTCTCCTGTTCCCTCGAGATGAAACACAAGTCGGCTCCGCTTCTCGAGCAGCATCTTACCCTCCCACCGCGCTCTGAAGGCCGTATCAGCAAGAAATGGCGAAGGACTTTGCCCCTGAGGAACATGCAATGCGACCGTCCGCGATTTCCTAATATCGCTTTTTCCTGCCTCATTCGTAAATCGCAGGATAAGGCCTTGTTCATCCTCAGCCTGAGCCTGAATGAGGAAAAGCGCGCAAAGACCCATCACCCATGCCCTCCTGCTCACCGCGGAAACATGAAATTCACCTCCCGGCATATGGGCTTCTGCACTGGGTTTTCGCACCACATGCTCTTAATCTCCCGAGCGGTTCATTCCAAGCGCGACCTTCCCGTTGTGGGAAGCATGTGGAGAAATAGCAATCAGGGACAGCGCAAGCCAGAGACCATTGCGCTTTCTTCCCGGAAATGAGATACCCGGCGTATGAGACCTCTGACTCCCTGCCTGCTATCCCTCATTTCCCTGACGCTGCCTTGCTTGGCGTCGGACAAACTCACGGTGGCCCACTTCTTCGGTGACCACATGGTGATTCAAAGGGATAAACCCATCCGTATCTGGGGCAAATCTCATCCGGGAGAAAATGTCAGAGTAAGGCTTTCCATCCGCGATCTGACCGTCAAGGCGGACGCTCAGGGCAACTGGCTGATGGAACTCGAAGCGCTGCCTGCAAGTAGCCAGGGAAAAGCCATGACCGTCCAGAGTGGCGATACCACGATTACCTACGACAACATCGTTGTCGGCGATGTCTGGATCTGCGGAGGACAGAGTAACATGGAGGATGATATCAGTTACGTCTATCACGGAGATATGGAGGTGTCTTCAGCGAACCATCCCATGATCCGCCTCATGACCATCCCCCAGCAGGCCAGCCCCACTGCTTTCACGGATATGGAACGTCTCAACGAGTTTAACTCGTGGACCCGGCGCCATGAGAAGAAGGGAAGCTGGTCCCAGTGCACGCCCAAGTCTGTCGAACGCTTCAGTGCCATCGGTTACATCTTCGGGAAACGACTCCACCTGGTATCAGGTGTTCCAATCGGGCTGATCGACAATTCATGGGGAGGAACCACCATCGAAGCCTGGACCTCTCGAGAAACATTAAAGGAAATCCCGGAGGCGAGGGGACTTCTTCAGGACTGGGACCGGAAGATCGCATCCTATGATGCCGCCGCCAGCCTGAAGGACCGCATCCAGAGGTGGGAAAAGGATAGTGAGCGAAGAAAAGAGAGGGGGGAAACCCCGAACCCAAAGCCTACCGAGCCAGACCAGGATCCAGCCTCCGACCGCAACAACCCCGGAGCATCCTTCAACGGCATGCTGGCATCATTCAGCAGCGCCAACATCAAGGGCGCGATCTTCAACCAGGGATACAATAATGCTCTCGGAAATGCTCGTCCGCGCCTCTACGCCTCCGTCATACAGGCCATGATCCGGAACTGGAGGGAGGCATTCCGGGATAATGAGATGCCGTTTGGAATCATTGGCCTGACCCCGGGGGGGCAACCACAGACCAGGGACAACTATGAGATACGGATGGTGGATGCGGCACCCTTCATCCGGGAGGGCCAGTCCAAGGCCGCTCGGGATCTGGATGGCGTTTGTTTCATGCCTGCCTATGATCAGCAGGTTCCCTTTTATCACCCCCACAAGAAAGTCCTGCATGGTGAGAGGCTGGCTCGCTGGGCCCTCGCAACGCAATACGGGCAAACTCAGCTCAGGTGGAATCCCACAGTTCTCGAGCACACCGAGGTCCGCAACGACCATGTCATCCTCACCTTTAATGGCATGGTCCGGGTTCACGATGGACGCCCCTTTGATGGATTCGCCGTCGCAGGAAAGGATCGCCACTTCGTTCCTGCCCGAGCCGAATTCGTCATCAAGGGAAAGGACGATCGCGGCCGTGAGCAGAAAGATGAACGTAAACTCAAGGTCTGGAGCCCACTCGTTCCTGAACCCGTGGCAGTTCGCTACGCCTGGGCTAGAAACCCCCTCGGAAACGCTGTTAACAGCGGGCACCATGAACGCATTATTCCCATCCCCTCATTCCGAACCGACGAGTGGGACTGGCCGGAGGCCCCCTTCGACGGTGACAGCGACGAGAAAAGGAATGCCCACCGGGAAGCAATAAATATAATGCGTCAACAGGCTCGAAAATGGTCAGAGTCCCGCCCCTTGGACGAGGCGAGAATCCTGTTGGGACTTGAGAAAGCAAATCCCTCGAAAGAGGACTGAAAGGAGCCCTCCTGCAAGATCCACGAGGACCTGCCGGATTGCGTTGACGGGGCAGGCAGAGGCACGGTTCACTGCAGCGTGCCAGCACGACCCCCTACCCGCAGGAGCCTTATCGTGCTGGCGTCCTACGCGCTCGCTGCTGCTCACTGCATCCTCACCTTCGGCATCGGCGAACCTTATCCTTCCCTCCAGGGTCCGATGTTTGCAGGGCACCTGCAACGAGGGAGAATCATTCATGTTCCCTTTTACCGGGAAACAGAAGACAGGCCCCGCCTCCCGGCCCATGACCGACTGCTCCGCCATGAGACCCTCGCAGCTCCCGTCCAGCGGGATAGTTCCCTGCTTGCCCCGGCGCTTCAGGAATCAGCCTTCCTTCAGTTCCTGATCGGACACTCCGTCCGGACCCGCAATCCGAGACCCGGGAATCCCCGGGATTTTTCCGGTGTTGAGTGGTCCACCTACAAGGTTAACGCGCCACTCGACTCCCCTCCCGAACTGATAGGAGAGGAAGATATTATCGATGATTAATATGCCTTCGCTGCATCGTAATGACGCGCTTCTCCTGAGTCGTTGCACTTACCTCGGACTGATCGTTCTTCTTTTCCCTCTTACGTCAGCGCGCTCGATCACAAGCCTGGACGCATCTCACTTCCATCCCCCACTCGGGCCAGTGGCCCTCCTCGAAAGCTTTCCCTCTCCATGGGTCATCGTGGTCATTGAATGTACGACCTTTGCCCTGCTCGCCCTCTGGGCCGCAGGGTTTGGCAAATGGCTGGTGGGGGGCCTGCTGTCTCTCTCCCTCATGATGACGAGCGGCCTCGTCTACTCGACCGGAAAAATCGACCACGACCTCGTCATCCTTCTTTGTCCTTTCCTCATGACCCTTCGCGGTTCCTGGCCCGAAAGGAGCCTGCTCTTCTGCCTCACCGTCTACTTCGCTTCTTCAGGAATAGCAAAGATCACGTGGCTCAGCCTGGATACCCAGGCCTCTCTCTCGTGGGCTCTCACCTACTTCCATGGATATGGAAAAACCGCTCCGCTTCTGGCATGGTCTCTGCAGGAGCTTCCCGGATGGTCATGGGAGGTGTTTGACCAGCTTACCGTGTGGTTTGAACTCTGCGTCCCACTTGCCCTTCTTCGGTCCTTCCGAATCTGGATTTTTCTCCTGATTCCCCTCTTTCACCTCGCAACGGTTCTTCTCCTTGGAATCGATTTTAGCCGCCTGCTGCTCGTGTATCTGCCCCTCGGGTTCCTGCTTTGTGCGCATCCCCGGAAAGTCCGGTCCTCCATCCCACCGAGAGTTCACATCGCGCTCATCACCCTCTGCCTCCTCGGACTGGCATTCACCTTCATGCAGTCGTGGCCGTTTGAGAGAACGCCGCATTCACTCCTGGCGCCGGACATGCCCGGCCTTTTTCTTTTTCCTCTTCTCCAAGCCCTTACCGTCCTCGCATTGCTGATTTGTCGTCGGAATAGGCTCCCGGAAAGCGCCGTCAATGGCTGAGAGAACGCACGTGCAGCCCTCTGCGGAGGGCCTCCTGTTCTGACTGGACAGTAAACTCTTCCTCCTGTTTGGATCTCGTGGATCTCCCACCGTCCCAGGCGCCCCGTATGCGACGCAGTGCAATTGAAGTAATGAAGGCCCCGTTTCCAACCCCGCGTCTGGTGCTGCTTGCGTTCATCGCCATCCTCTCCCTCTCCTCGTGCACGAACAGGATCAACACTCAGGTGAACGGGCCACTGGTCAGCACCGTCCAGATCGGCGCCATGGCAAGCCGGGGAGCGATCCTGGCGAAGGTTCGCAGTCCAATCACCTCCACGAAGATGGGGCTCGCCATGCTGGTAGAGCGGACCGGAGAGCTGATCCGGGGGAACATCCCATTCCCGCTGGAGACCGGCCCCCGGGTGGAGGGCCTTCCGGGGAGCAAGGAATTCTCAGCCGGGCTGACCCGGATCGGGCTTCCTGCTCCCGAGCTCGGCACCATCGAACTTCTTGTCGGTGGCAAAGAATTTTTTTCCGCGCTGGAGCAAGAGCTTTTTCTTGCCCGAGAGTCTGTCGATCTTCAGCTCTACATCTGGGACAACGACGATGTCAGTGTCGCTTATGCTGACATGGTGAGAAAACGAGCCAAGGCTGTTCCTACTCGAATCCTCCTTGATGACATTGGATCGACAATTTCAGCCAGCCTGAAACCAATCACCCCTGCTCCACCGGGCTTCCGGGCCCCACCCGACATTGCTGCCTATCTTCGACATGAATCGGAGCTGCAACTCCGCCGGATCCTTGATCCCTGGGCCGTGATAGACCATTGCAAGTTGCTCGTTTTTGATGGCAAAACCGCCATGCTGGGAGGAATCAACATCGGGCGGGAATACTACTCGGAATGGCATGACTTGATGGTCCGCCTGAAGGGGCCGATCGTTGATACCCTTCAGGTCGAATTCTCCAAGAAGTGGCATGGCGCCCACCCCCTCGGAGACCTCTCTCTTTTTTTCCGACCGCCTCCCCCGGCTGCAAGAGCAGGATCACCACCTCCCGGCTCGTTTCCAATCCGGATCCTGAGAACCAACCTCCTTGAAGGCCGACGGGAACCCCTCAAGGCCATCCTGGAAGCGATCAGGGCAAGCGAAAGCCGGGTCTGGATCGAGAACGAGTATATTACCAGCGACCGTATCCTTGACGCCCTTCTGGCCGCCTGTCGACGCGGAGTTGATGTCAGAGTCATCATCCCGAAACTCCCCTTTGAGGAAATCATGGAAATCGCAAACCATCAGGCTGCGGGTGACCTGTTGCGGGCTGGAGCAAAAGTGTATCGCTACCCGGGAATGACCCATATGAAGGCCATCATCTGCGACGGTTGGGCTACCGTTGGAGCGACAAATTTAGACACTCATAGCCTGCAGATCAGTCATGAACTCAACATTTCCTTCGCCGACCCCGGAGCCGTCAAGACCCTCGCGACACGTGTCTTCAAGGCAGACTTTGCGGTCTCGAAGCCTCTTACAATCGAGGAGACCAGGCACTGGCTGAACCCTCTTGCAGAGACCATTGCTGACCAACTTTGACCAGCGGGTGACCAAGGCCTGTCACTGGACGATGCAGGTCTCCACCCCGTGCTTGAGAGACTTGAAGGGGTCTTCCCATGTCGGAATAAACTCCTGCGCGACGTAGTCCGTGAAACCGGTCTTGATAATCTCCCTGATGATCGGCGGATAATTGATCTCCTGACTGGCGTCTATCTCTCCCCTCCCCGGGTTCCCCGCGGTGTGGTAGTGCCCGATGTAATCCTTGTATTCCCGAATGCGCCTGATCACGTCCCCATTCATGATTTCCACATGGTAAATGTCGAAGAGCAGCTTGAAGTTCTCAGAGCCCACCTCCTTGACAAGATCCACACAGAAATCAACGTCATCCCCGAAGTAGCCTGCATGACCAGTCATCTTTCCCTCGGTCGCTCTCGAGTTAAGGTGCTCAAAACAGATGGTGATCCCTTTTTTTTCGGCGAGAGGAACAACCTTTTTCCATGTCTCCACGCAGAGCCGGGCAGCCTTTTCATCGTCCATACCTTCGTAGCGCATTCCCGTAAAGGTGATGACCCGCTTGGCCTTGACTTGGCTTGCGACCTCAATGCCGTCCTTCAGCTTTTCGATCACCATGTCCGTGTAGCGGGGATCGCAGGGCCCCTCTGCAAACCCATGGCTTCCCACAAGAGAGATCTCCAGACCCAGTTCCATCACATCCTTATAGGCTGTCCGCGGAATTCCTTCCATCCCGTGCATGCCAAGTTTGACGCACCACTCACCCAGCTCCTTCGGCTTGACACCCCGCCCCCCGAAGCACCAGCCCATCACCGAATGCTTGAAGGGCGTATCAATCTTGGAAGGGGCAGCGAGGCAACGGCCGGCACCGAGACTGACACCACCAACTGTCAGGGCTGCCCTGCTTAGGAAGTTTCTTCTGGAAGAGCTCATGCATCCCATCGTAGGTCAGGGAATAGCCAGTTTCCAATCCACAAAAGCCCTCAGGGTTTTTCTGCCCCCGGCAGACTGGCTGGAGAAGATGTCCAAACCCTCTGACCTCGTGCCTGTTCCCTGCTTTGCTGTTCCCGGAGTGACACTCACACTGGCGCTGACAATAGCTGCGATTCTCAACCCAGCTGTTGCACAGGACCAGGAACCTAAAAAAAAGGACAGACCCAGTTTTGTTGTTATTCTGGCCGACGATCTGGCGTGGAACGATATCGGGGCCTTCGGCAACACAAAGGTCCATACGCCCAGCCTGGACAAGCTGGCCACGCAGGGAATGTGCTTCGATCAGGCATTTCTCACCAGTAGTTCCTGCTCACCCAGCCGCGCAAGTATTCTTACCGGACGCTACCCCCACCAGACAGACGCAGAACAACTCCACTGGCCGATTCCAGAATCACAGAAGATTTTCC
>PBNG01000069.1 GCA_002723015.1 Roseibacillus sp.
AAGAATGGGTCCCTAACGGAGGAATGGATTTCACCCGGCCTCCTTCCGGACTCGACTCAATTTGAGACCTTTCACGATTGTCCCCAGCGTATTGAAATCCACGAGAGCTATCGCTCATGGATGGAGCAATGGCTCCCCTTCTTCAAGAAGGGAAAATGGGTCACCATAGATTATGGAGGAACCACGTCGGAAATCCATCACCGGAGGCCACATGGAACGCTCCGGGCCTACTATCACCACGATTGCCTCACCGGGCCGGACCTTTACCGACTTCCGGGAAGACAGGATCTCACCGCGGACGTCAACTTCGACGATCTGATCTACTGGGGAGAAAAGGCGGGACTCTCCACCATCAGACTCGTGACTCAGCACGAATACTGCCTCACGCATCCAGAAAACGTGGCAGATACACCTGAAAATCAGTTTCTTACCGATCTCTCGGGTGCCGGCAGCGCGTTCAAGGTCCTTGAACAGGAACGGGGCTGAGTCGGGGCTGTTATGAACTGGGGATCCCGCTTACACTCAGGCAGTGATTCGCGGCCTCCTTCTCAGTCTCTCTCTGTCGATGTCTGCCCTTGGATTCGAACTTGCGGGCGACTGCCTTCAAGTTGTAGTTGGCAGGGCGGAGTCGTGGCAGAGCTCTAACCTGACCCTGTTCGTATTTGAGCGAGACCCTGGGCAGGGATGGAGAGCAACCGCTGGGCCATGGAAGGCTCGCTGCGGAAGGAAGGGCCTCGCCTGGGGCCGTGGGCTGCACCCCCCTGTCCGGAAACCATTCGTCAAGGCCGAGGGCGACTGGCGATCTCCTGCGGGGGTATTCAAGCTCGGAGGCGTCTGGGGTTACGGGGAGACCGTGAAGAGAATGCCTGGAGTGTCCTACCGTCGAATCACTTCGCGCGACCTCTGGGTCGAGGACCCTGCCTCCTCACATTACAACAGACATCTCATCCTCGACCACGAGCCGACTGCGTTGTGGGAGAAGAAAGCGCAGATGCGACAGAACGATTACCCGCACTCTCTCAAGCTCTTTATCGCTCATAATACCGACCCCAGACCTCTCCCAGGAGCCGGCTCCTCCATTTTCTTTCATATCTGGCGCTCCATGGGAGAGAGCGCAACCGCAGGATGCACAACTATGGAGGAAATTCACCTGCGATCCCTGATTGCCGGATTGGACCCACGCAAGAAACCCGTCTACGTCCTCCTCCCATTAAAGGAATACGAACGGCTGAAGCCGACCTGGTCCCTCCCCTGAGATCACTGGAAAACAGGCATCTGCAACGATTAACTCCTTGACCGAGGCTCCCCCGGTCCCTATCTCCGGCGGCCGCTTGAGCTCTCTCTTAAGTTCTGGCCCCGAAAACCACTGACACTGACATGGCAACTACCGAAGTCATCCTCCGCGAGAAAATAACCGGCTTGGGAGCCGAGGCTGATGTTGTGAAGGTCAAAGCCGGCTTTGCACGGAACTTCCTGATCCCAAATGGGAAGGCTCTTGAAGCAACTAAAGGAAATCTACGGAGTCTGGAGTCTCTCCGTGCCAAACGTGCGCAGAGGGAGACCGAGGAACTCGCCAGCGCCCAGGAGCTGGCTGGCAAGATCAGCCGTATCAAGCCCAAGTTCACGCTTGAAACCGGACAGGGAGGAAAAGCCTTCGGGTCGGTAACCTCCATGGATATTCAGAAGGACCTTGAGGCAAAGGGAATCGTCCTGGAGCGCACCGCCATAAAACTGAGCAAGCCTCTCAAGAGGTCAGGCAAAAGCGAGGTCGAGGTCAAGCTGCACTCAGAGGTCACCACCACCCTGACCGTCACCGTTGAGACCGGGGAACCCTCTTCCAACCCAGCGGAAAACGAGGACTCTGATAGCTAGGGAAGAACGGAAACAACCGAACCTTCCTTCGGTCGGAAATCTGCGATATCNTCCGGGGCCCATCTCTTTGGAGGNCTCCNTCTGACAAGTAGACAAGTTCTTCCCCGGGTTCTTCACACTTGAANAAACCGCATTTGGGACGAAANCCCCAAGATACCCGACGATATTTGGGCAANGGCATGGTGGTTCACATTGACTCGGACTCATTAATGAAATCTTGCCTGAAGTTAGATTGGATCATGCCTCTGCATACGAGAGCTTCCTCAACGTATGCCTTCAGATTCGCCACCTAAAAAGGACTCACCACGACTCCAAGTTGTTGAAGATGGAGATCAGGGGGCGGCTCGTGCACTGCCCAATGCCATCGGGCCGGAGAAAAGCATCCTCAGCTCCATGATGCAGGAGCCAACGGAATATATTGGAGCTGCGATCGAAGAACACCTCTCGCCCGGCCACTTCTACATCCCAGCGCACGGGGTTCTCTACGAAGTGCTCCGTGAACTTTATGAGAACGGACAACCCATCGAACTNGTATCTCTGACCCAGCTATTGAAAGACCGGGGTCTTCTCGAGAATCTTGGAGGGCCTGGGGAACTAACCTCAATTTATACTTATTCGCCAACCGCGGCGCACTTCGAGCACCACCTCGGAATCGTCAAGTCCAAGCACATTCTTCGCTCGGTGATCTCCTCGTGCACAGAGTCTATCAGCAAGGCCTACGAAGACCCCGAGGATGTACAATCCTTTCTAGACGCGGTGGAAGCCAAGGTCTTTGCCATCAAGGAGGATTCGGAGGTCCAGGGAGAGACAAAGGTCGGGGACCTGATTGAGGGAGTCATAGAGGTCCTCCAGCAGTTCATGCATAACGAGAGACCTCTTGAGGGAGTCTCGACCAAATACACCAAGCTCGATGAAATGAGCAAGGGGTTGAAACCCGGTGAGATGTTCATNATCGCCGCCCGTCCATCGATGGGGAAAACCTCTCTCATGATGAATATCGTAGAGCATGTCGCAATCGAGCAGGACATTCCCACTCTTGTCTTTTCCTGCGAAATGAGCGCCCAGCAAATCGTCCAGCGACTTCTCTTCTCCCGGGCTCGTTACAGCATGGCCAATCTCCGGCCCGGCCTCCAGCCGACCAAGGAGGAGCTACAGAACATCCTCGACGCTTCGAAGCAACTGAAGTCTGCCCCCCTCTACATCGACGACACACCTGCGATACCGATCGGGGACGTAAGAGCAAAGGCACGCCGCAAGAAGCGCGACTCGGAAATCGGCTTGATCGCCGTGGACTATCTCCAACTGATGCGCTCCAACTCACGACAAGCGGAAGGTTCACGCGAGCGTGAGATCGCCGAAATCTCTGCGGGCCTCAAGGCCCTCGCAAAGGAGCTCAACATCCCGATTATCGTTCTCGCCCAGCTCAACCGGGGCCCCGAACAAAGAGGNGGTGCTCCGCGAATGTCAGACCTCCGGGAATCCGGCTCACTGGAGCAGGACGCCGACCTGATTGGATTGCTTTACCGACAAGAGTATTACGATAACCCGACCTCGGAAGGAGACGACGCAGATCAGGAGCGAGATGCCAACCAAGGCAAGGCCGAGTTGATCATCGCCAAGAATCGAAATGGTCCCACCGGGAATGTGGAACTCACCTTCCTNAAGGAGCTCATGCGCTTTGAAACCCGAGCGCCAGAGCCTCACAACTAGTTGTCGTCGCCGGCGACACCACCAAATCCGTTCCAGCGAAAGAACTGCAATCGTCACTTCGATGACAGGAAATCTCTTGCTGAGATTCTCACTGAAAAAGCGCTATATTCATAGTAGTCTGCGGTAGAACAGCCTTGTCCCCCGGACGCAGGAATGTCATCCAACCCCATCACGCCAAGGATCTCCAGCTTCTCCCAGAGTGCTTTTCTATGCGTGCTTGCGTGCTGCTGCGCAAAGGCAGGCGGCGAAGAACTCTCTGCCGATTCAGCTTCTCCGCTCGTGCCTGAGGCCACCGTCCGGGCCGGGAAGGATTTCTGGTCATTCCAACCCCTCAGCTCTCAAGACCCTCCACTTCAGCAGAACTCAAGCTGGCCGCAAACCGGAATAGACCACTTCATCCTCTCCGCGCAGACGGGCGACAAACTNGTGCCAGGTGCTGATGCCTCTGCCACTACTATTCTCCGACGCATCTATTTCGACCTGACAGGTCTCCCTCCAAGTCCTGCCAAGATCCGCGCCTTCCTTGATGCCTTCGAAAAAAATCAGGCAATGGCCATTTCGGCTACTATTGACGATCTTCTGGCCAGTCCNGACTTTGGCATCAAATGGGCACGGCACTGGCTGGACATTGCCCGTTACTCGGAATCCACCGGAGGTGGACGCACCCTTCTTTTCGGTGAAGCGTGGCGATACCGCGACTACGTGGTCAAGTCCCTCAATGCCGACAAGCCCTATGACAGGTTTATCCGTGAACAGATTGCGGGAGACCTTCTGAAGGAAGGAAGCCTTGAGGAGCGCCAGCAAGCCCTGATCGCNACCGCATTTCTCCTCCTCGGCCCAACCAACTATGAACTACAGGACAAGACGGTCCTTGAAATGGATATTATCGATGAACAACTCGATACCATCGGGAAGGCGTTCCTCGGTCTGACCGTGGGATGTGCCCGGTGCCACGATCACAAGTTTGATCCAATTGATTCTGCCGACTACTATGGAATGGCAGGCATCCTCAAGAGCACTAAGTTTGTGATTCACAGCAATGTCTCGACCTGGAACCAGCGGCCCCTGCCGGTTTCCCCTGATGAAAAGCGTCTCAACGAAGAGCGATCAAACCGTATTAAGAACCTTCAGAAGGAAATCGCTCATCTCAAAAAGTCGGACAGAAAGAGGACGAAGTCCGCGGTCCCCATAAGCTCCCTGTCGGGCATCGTAGTGGACGATTTGGATGCGAGGAGAATTGGAGAGTGGACGAGTTCAACGTCAAACAGCGGATATGTGGCGAGCAACTACCTTCATGATGGAGCAGCTCGCAAGGGAGAGAAGGAAGTCCGTTACAGTGCTCGAATCCCGGGTGATGGCAAATTTGAAGTCCGGATTTCCTACACTCCCGGCACTAACAGGGACCGCAGGGTCCCTGTCCTCATCCGCCACGCTGACGGAGAGACTACTAAGCATGTGGACCAGACCCGCGATCCTCCTCTTGATGGCAGCTTCATTTCGCTCGGAATCTATGACTTCCTTGCCGGGGATGGAGAAATCGTGATCATTTCGACCAAGGGTACGACTGCTCATGTCATCGCTGACGCGGTCCAGCTAATCCCCGAGGGAACCACAGCATCGAAAAAGGCTGTCCCCCTGCCTGACGAGACAACAGCAAGGAAGGACAAACTCAAATCACTGGAAGCCAGGCTCAAACTGCTAAGGGACGAGGGCAGCTCCTCTCCGATGGTCATTGCGGCAGAGGAATCCAGCAACCCAAGCGACATCCCGATCGCGATCCGCGGCAATGTCCACGAGTCAGGACCCACAGCGCCACGAGGCTTCATCAAGATTCTTCAAACCTCTCCGACACCCAGCATCGCCCCCGGATCAAGCGGGCGGAGGGAGCTCGCCGATTGGATCTCCAGCCCACGGAACCCCCTTACCGCCCGCGTGTTTGTGAACCGTGTTTGGTATCACCTTTTCGGCCGAGGAATCGTAAAGTCCGTGGACAATTTTGGAAAGATGGGAGACGTCCCCTCTCATCCAGAACTCCTCGACTATCTTTCGAGTCGATTTATCGCGGAGGGGTGGTCCATAAAATCGCTCGTTCGTCGGATCATGATGTCGCGAACCTACCAGCTGAGTTCCTTCTCGGAAACGTCGCAGAAATCCGTCGATGTTGAGAACCTCTACCACTGGCGTCAGAATCGCCGTCGCCTTCAGGCAGAGGCAATCCGTGACTCAATTCTTGCGGTGAGCGGCACCCTCGACAGACGACTAGGCGGCAACACGATCAAACCCGGCACTAAAACAGAATACGGCTACAAATTCGGCGGAACACGCCGGAGTATCTATACCCCTGTCTTCAGGAATACTCTTCCTGAGCTGATGCAGGTTTTTGACTTCGCTGACCCTAATCTCGTTACCGGAATGCGAACAGCCAGCAGCGTACCGACCCAAGCCCTGTTCATGATGAATAGCGCCTTCGCACACGAACAGGCGGTCCTGGCCGCAGCGCGCCTGCTCAAGCAGCCTCTCGCTGATCATCGCGCTCGAATTGAGCATACCTATCTCCTCACTCTGGGCCGCTTCCCAACCGGTCGGGAAGAGCAAATTCTCCTCGAACACCTTGAAGGGAAAGAACCCTCGAAAGAGGTATGGGGTCAGGTTTTTCAGAGCCTCTTTTCCAGCCTCGACTTCCGCCACCTCCACTAGCCTCAGGCTTGAAGCCAGCCAGACGAAACGATAAGGTTCATCCCGTACTAAAAGGACTTCTCCTTACCCGCATGCATCCTCCCAAGAACATTTCCCGACGACATGCCCTCCGGGACGTCGCCTGTGGTTTTGGCGGACTCGCCATGGGAGCACTCGCCCACCAGCAAGCGACCGGAGCGAGCGCGAGGATAGTTCACCACCCACCGAAAGCGAAGCGCGTCATTTTCCTCTTTATGGCTGGCGGTGTCAGCCACGTGGATTCCTACGATTACAAGGAGCAACTGTTCCAGGATGATGGCAAGATGGTTCGATTTGACGATGCCCGGACACTCGCAAAGACGAGAAAGATTATTGAGCACCGCGTCATGAAGCCTCTCTGGGATTTTGAGCAATACGGACAGGCTGGCCAGCATGTCAGTGAACTGTTCCCTCACACGGCTCGCCATGTTGACGATCTCTGCTTCCTGAAAGGAATGCACACCGAAGGAGTAGCGCACGGCCCAAGTACCCTGTTCCTCCATACAGGATCAATCAACCTGGTCCGACCGAGCATGGGATCATGGGCAAACTACGGTCTGGGAACGGAAAACGAGAATCTTCCCGGATTCGTAAGTATCGGGCCAGCAATGGGCAATGGCGGCCCGCGAAATTACAGTAATGCATTTTTGCCGGCAGCTTATCAGGGAACTCCTGTCGGCAGGGCTGGGATTCCTGCAAAGGAAGCTACCATCCGCAACCTCACCGGTGCCCACCACGATCCTGCAACCCAAAGGCAGCAGTTTAACCTCCTGCGCCAGTTGAACGCCGAGCAGGCTAACCGGACACCCGAAGATGACAAACTCGAGGCAGTTATCAATTCCTTCGAACTGGCGTGGCGAATGCAGAACAACGCCCCGGACATTCTGGATCTTTCCAGGGAAAGCCCTTCGACGCTTGAGATGTATGGCATCGGTGAAAAACACACTGACAATTTCGGGCAATACTGCCTTCGAGCACGTAGACTCAGTGAGGCCGGTGTCCGCTATGTACAGGTGAACTACACCGACAACACGAACAATCCGGCGTGGGATCAGCATTCCAACATGCCCAAGCATATTGAGCATGCACGCGCCACGGACAAACCCGTTGCGGGATTGCTTGAAGACCTAAAGCGCCGGGGCCTCCTGGAGGATACAATCGTATGGTGGGGTAGCGAATTCGGGCGTACTCCTTACGCGCAGGACAAGGGAACGGGAAGAGATCACAACCCCGATGGCTTCACCGTGTGGCTCGCCGGCGGAGGCTTCAAACCAGGCTTTTCATATGGCGAGACCGACAGTCATGGTCACCATGCCGTCGAGGCAAAGGTCCACATGCACGACCTCCACGCCACTATTCTTCACCAGCTTGGAATCGACCATGAGAAACTTACCTACCGATATGATGGTCGCGACTTCCGGCTGACCGACGTGTTCGGACGGGTCGTGACCGACATCATATCGTAGACTATGACCGCCTCGTTCCAATATCCGCGCCCGGCGTCGACCTCGCGCAGAGGTTCGCCAGTCCAGCGACAAACAAAAAGCCGGGCCCACTGGCCCGGCTTTTCAGGTAAGGATATAAGCCAGATTAAATCACTTTGGTGACTCCAGGCTCAGGACAGGGATATAGCCCTGTCTCAGGGTCCATTTTTGGACCAGGATCAGCATCCCATGCGTAATTCTTAGGCATGATATTGACCTCCGAATTGAGAGCGGCGTCCCACTTTAATTCCTTGCCGGAATAGGTGGCCATTCGCCCGATGATGGCGGTCATGGTACTCTCAGCAGTATAGTAAGCATTATTAATTGCCTTGTCCTCTCGGATGTGACGATGCAGTTCGTCATGCTCAACCTGATAAGGGTTCTTGGACTTCTCGTTCAGCTTCCAGATAATCTTGCCATCGTTGTCCGTGATTCTTCCGGGATAGGCACGGCCTTTTTCCCCGATGATCACCTCCGTGACGCGGTTCATGCAGCCTCTCTGATGCCGACACTGAGAATTGGTGTAACCACCACCCTCGTACTGCAGCTCAACATAGTGATGGTCGAAAATCTCGCCGAAATCCGGCCCGATTCGCTGCTGCCGTCCTCCCATTCCCTGAGCCACCGTGGGATGGCTCCCCATGAACCAGTTGGCCACATCCAGATTGTGGACGTGCTGTTCGCAAATGTGATCACCACAGAGCCAGTTAAAGTAGTACCAGTTTCTCATCTGGTATTCCATCTCGGTCTGCTCCTTTTTGCGGGGACGAACCCAGACTCCGCCACCGTTCCAGTAGACCTGGCTGCCCAGCACCTTCCCAATCCGGCCTTCCATCACTTCCTGATGGGTTGCGGTATAGGACTTCTGATATCGACGCTGAAGACCGCAGACTACCTTGAGCTTCTTGGCATCCGCCTCTTTGGCTGCTGCAAGCACCCGCCTGATACCTGCTGCATCAGTCGCGATCGGCTTCTCCATGAAAACATGCTTACCCTTCGAGACTGCGTATTCAAACATCTCCGGACGAAAGCCGGGAGGCGTGGTTAGAATCACCATGTCAGCAAACTCGATCGCCTTCTTGTAGGCGTCAAAACCATGAAACATACGCTCGGCAGGAACATCCACTTTCTCCTTAAAGCGACCCTTGATGTTGTTAATCACACCCTGGGTCTTGTCGGGAAAGGCATCGGCAACCGCCACCAGCTTGGAACCCTCAACATTGAGGGTCTGGGACACGGCTCCGGTCCCTCGTCCTCCGCAACCAACGAGAGCGACCTTGATTTCACTTTTACCCTCAACCTGTGCATATGCTGCAACAGGCAATGAAGTGGCAGCTGCTGCTACGCCACCCGCTTTGAGGAATTTTCTCCGATCAGCTTGAATGGAATCTTCCATGATATTGTGTTGTTTGGTGTCGGCCAGACCTATCCCGTTTCAGACGCCCCGGCAACTGGTTCTAGTCCGGGGGAGACACAAACGTTCCACTCCCCAGAGCAGACGTTAGGTGATCCTTTCTAGACGCGTCTTGAAAGACTTTTCTCTCACGAAAACCTGCGACGGCATAAAAAACACCAGCAATGTCAGAATCCCCTGACGGCAAGCCTCTCATCATGCGATCCCAGACACAAAAAGGCGCCGGCAAGAGGAATTAGTCCCTCTTTTTCACGGAACAGAGGGACCCAAGACGCCTAATCCCCTCCCACGAAGCCCAGCTTGGCCTTCTTTCTTTGACCAACGCGGCGAAGACGGTTAGGGAAACAGATATGAAGAATTTCGAACTCCTCGCCATAATCTCAATCCTCCTTGGCCTGTCTCCTGCTCACGCAGAGCAATTCCAGGTAGCCGGATTGACATTCAGTAACCCCAAGCAGTTCGCTTCGGTCAAACCGAGCTCCTTTATGCGGAAGGCCCAACTCAAGGTCGGTGTTGATGCCGCCGAAGGTGAAATCGTCTTCTTTTATTTTGGCCCTCAGGGTGGCGGCGGTCTGCAGGCTAATGTCGACCGCTGGTTCGGGCAGTTCACCGAACCTAAGACCGAAATCAATGCTAAGACCGAGAAAGCCAAAGCCGGCGATACCGCCATTACCTTCGTTTCTGCCGAGGGCACATTCAAAGCCGGACCGCCTCGTGGCCCCATTGAGGAGAAACCGGGTTACGCCCTTCTTGGGGCCATTATAGAGAGCAAGCAGGGAGCCATCTTTGCGAAATTCACGGGCCCCAAGGCAACCGTTGCAGCCAACGCAACAGCGTTTAAGCAAATGATTGCCGGAGCCAAGTGACCGCACACGGCTTCTATTACTCTCGCAAGAATCTCAACCGAGGAGACTCTCCTCTTTTGCTAGGGACCGCAGGCTCCCGGAGTCCGGGGAAAAGGAATAACGTCCCTGATGTTCTGAACGCCCGTTACCATCATAAGTAGCCGTTCAAAACCCAATCCAAAGCCGGCGTGAGGCACACTGCCAAACTTACGAAGATCCAGATACCATTGGTAGTCCTCCTCATTGAGCCCGTCTGACTTCATGCTCTTTTGGAGAATATCAAGACGTTCCTCGCGCTGGCTTCCACCGACGATCTCACCGATTCCAGGGACAAGAACATCCATGGCCGCTACGGTCTTACCATCATCATTTCTACGCATGTAGAACGGCTTAATCTGCTCAGGGTAGTTGAAGACCGTCACAGGAGATTTGCAATGTTCCTCGGTGAGATAGCGTTCATGCTCGGACTGAAGATTGTCTCCCCATNCCACCGGATATTCAAAGGTGTGACCGGATTCCTCCAGAATCTGCACTGCCTCGGTATAACTGATCCTGGCAAAGGGGCGCTCTACGATCGTCCTGAGCCTACTCTCAAGCCCCTTGTCCACAAATCTTGAGAACAGTCCGAAATCATCTTCCGGTCCCTCGAGAATCTCCTGCGTAAGCTCCTTGACGAACGCCTCTGCCAGATTCATGTCGCCCTCCAGATCGCAAAAAGCCATCTCGGGCTCGATCATCCAGAACTCTGCCGCATGACGGGAGGTATGGGAATTCTCCGCACGAAAGGTTGGACCAAAAGTATAGATGTTNCTNAAGGCGCAGGCGAAGGTTTCTCCTTCGAGCTGTCCGCTCACCGTAAGATGGGCAGGCTTCCCAAAAAAATGTTCCCCGTCGTGATCGCTCCCCGCATCGGTAGTTACCTTGAACATCTCCCCGGCTCCCTCGCAGTCATTTGCGGTAATGATAGGGGTATGCACATAGACGAAGTTCCGTTTCTCGAAGAAGTGATGAACCGCGAGCGCAAGACGGCTTCGAGTTCGGAATATCGCGCCAAAGAGGTTAGTCCGAGGTCTGAGGTGGGCTATTTCTCGTAGGAATTCCGGACCATGACGTTTTTTCTGGAGCGGATAATCCTCTGGCGCATGACCAACCAGTTCCAACTCGGTAGCGTGCAGCTCCCATGTCTGGCCCTTCCCGGGCGAGGCCACCAGATTCCCCTGAACCTTGATCGCTGACCCCGTAGCCATCATCTGGACGNCTTCATAGCCCTTGATTCCAGCATCAGCNATGACCTGCAGACTTCCCAGGCAGCTACCATCGTTCACCTCCAGAAAGGAGAACTCCTTGGAATCCCGACGGGTGCGTACCCACCCGCTCACCCCGACTCCTTCTACCGCCTCTACGCGGTTAANAACCTCTTTCACCGATATTAGCATGCNCCTCTTTACGACGAACGGGCGGGCCTGCAACGAAGAATTCGCCACTACCATTGCGATTCATCGGCTCACTTGACGGCGAGGTCTCCCGAGACACGCTTCGGGTTTANCAGTAAAGCGAACTACCACTGATTCTCCCTCTNATCTCANTCCCCCGGGGCGAGGCCGTGCAGCCTTGGGTTTGTCGAACTCCAGGTAAGTCATCCCAACAACCCTGTTCTGGACCGGGTCTACACTGTCGACTCGCATTCTCCTGAGCGTGTAGGCATCTCCCACCTTCATCACGTCAGTTACCGCAAACCTCTTAAGCGGCCTGCCTTCCTTGTCATAGCCAACAACCTTCATCAGCGCCTGAGACTTCTTATGAACCCAGACTCGGACCTGTGCGTAACGTCCTGTCTTGGTAGGGTTGCCAAGCCGAACCACCCAACAGTCCTGTCCCTTTACTTTTTCCAGACCGTCGACTTTCCCATTGGGCCAGTAAAGGAACCTCATCGCCAAGTCCTCATAGGAAAGGTCCGTCTTCTCAATCGCCTCGCCNAGCTTTGCTTCCGGAAACCTCGATGTTTTACCATCTGCCAGCTCAAAAAGATCATACCGATCCTCTCCAAGCCGCATATGAAAGCGGATATCCTTACCCTCGCTGGGCCTCCTATAGCTTAACTGTATATCTTCACCACGCAGGTACAGTCCCACCGGGAATTTTGTCTGTCCCTTGCGAATATGACCCCTTAAATCCTGCTGCTGTAACGTTGTCACGAACCTCGCGGTCTTCAACAGGCTATCTGCTTTGGGCGTCTCGCCCTGGCCACTGAGCGACACTGCACTCAGCGAAAAGACGCCGGCAAAAANAAAGGCTACATGGGGTGCAGAGGGCATNTCNAANTATCGCAGTTACCTATCTAGGACGCAAGGTTCGCTTCTTTATTCAATCCTCCNGTTTTATTAATGGCCGCTATTTTTCATGGCCNGCCTCCGATAATTTTGGGAGCATCATCGGGGTTTCTGTTAATAAACCGGGGTTTGTTCACGATTTGGAAAAATTTTTACGCCTGCGCGGTATTGTTGCTTGCGACCTCCGTGGAGGGGGGACTTGGATAGGCCGTCCTCGCCCGCACCTTTCATGAGTCTCCGCCAGCAATTGACCGACATTCTCCCGACGATTCTCCCCTCCAGCCCCAAGGAGGCGACAAAGGGAACAGAGCTCATCCGGCTCGTGAGGCTTCGGCTCGAAGGTGATTACTCCGACGCGTCTCTTCGGTATCACTTNTCTATCATGTCCTGCGATCCAGCGTCGCCGATCGCCAAGGTGGAAAAAGGTCAGGGATACTACCGGCGGGCTGCTCCCGTTCCCGCATTGTCGGGAGCGCAGGACCTTCTCTCCATGACTCAGGGCCGCCTCGACGATTTCGCCGGGGACCTTGGAGCCGTGGACCACGTCTTGCAGAGAATTCGTAAGTTCAGGGCCGCTGCGACCCGTTACTGCGAAGTCAACGGTCGCTTCCCCTACCCCTTCAGAGANGCGCTTGCCCGCGATTGCCCCCTCGGCAACCTCTGGAAGTTTCCGGACATGGTGGTGGTNGACTGGGAGGGAGGCGAACCGGTCGACCAGGGATTAAGCCTCGACCCAGAAACCCTCGCGCTCAAGAGCGGGCTCGGGCTTCCTCCCTACCGCATTCAATCCGTGACCCTGCGGCTGGTGCCAAATCATGAGTTATTCCGGGAAGAATTCTTCCAGGCCTTGAGCGTTAGCGCCTGGTGTCAAGGGGGTGAACTGTTTTATGCCGGGCCCATCGAAGATGAAGCCCTCGCAGACGCCCTGCGCCAGCTAAGCAATCGTTTTGGAATTGGAATCACTACATTCGGCCTGACCGCGGAAATGCTCGACGAACTTCCCGGACCGGAGCACATCCTGACTGCGCAACCACGCGAGACCGAGGCCTTAATAGAGCGCCTTGATGTAAGACGCATTGCGAGCCCTCGCCTCCGGGACCATCTGGACTGGGCTGCTCTTGATGCCGTGCGCAGCGAGAACCTCGAGGTNCGAAACCTCTTCAACTGGCTCATGGAGTGTGCCGAGACTGAGCAGGTCAGGCCGTTCGAGAACAAGCACTAACCGCNGCCCGGGAATCACGACCCCTGTTACATGGTCAAGCCACCGTCGATGGCGATAACCTGTCCCGTAAGGTAGCGGGCCTCCGGACTCGCGAGATACAGCACGAGACTTGCGATCTCACCGGTGTTACCCATGTCACTCAAGGGCACCTTTTTGATGATTTCCTCCTGGACCTCCTCACTGAGAGCATCGGTCATGTCGGTTCTGATAAAGCCTGGAGCAATCGCATTACATGTTACCTTGCGCGAGGCAAGTTCACGGGCAACCGACTTCGTAAACCCAATCAGGCCGGCCTTGGAGGCCGCGTAGTTCGCCTGCCCGGCGTTCCCGATAAGCCCGATCACCGAACTGACATTGATAATGCGTGCTTCGCCCGCTTTCATGAGAGGTCTCTGAAAGGACTTCACNGCATTAAAAGCCCCCTTGAGATTGGTATCCATTACCGCATCCCAATCCTCGCCGGTCATCCGGAGTAATAGCCCGTCCCGGGTGATTCCGGCATTGTTGACAAGGATATCCACCCCCCCGAGATGCGATACGATCTCTTTTCCTGCTTCCACCATTGCATCGTGATCCGCCACATCCACCGCGAAAGGAGCCGCGGTGCCGGCGTAATTCTTATTAATGGCGCTGGCAGCCTGCCCACAGCTTTGTTCATTCCTGCTGAGAACGGCCACCTTTGCACCCTGAGCGGCGAAGGCTTCTGCGACAGCCTGCCCGATACCTCGACCCGCCCCGGTCACGACGACCCTCTTATCCTTGAAGCGATCCATGAGGGTGGTTTGCGATGAAATCGACCAATGAGAAAGATTAATTCGCTTCCTCGATAAGCATTCTGAGCTGAATGGTCACCAGTGAGATAAATCCTCAGGCCAGAGCCGGGGCCCCGAAAGCCTTGAGGAAGCACACTTCCAGCGCGAGATTCTCCGGAACGTTGGTATTCAGCAGGCTCCTGAGTTCCTCCAGAGTTTCGATCCTCCACAGCAGTTCGGTCATCTCCTGACTATCTGCAAGTTTCCGGGTGTCTTCCGCATATTGAGCAAAACTAAGAACTGCGGAACCTGCTTTCTGCCGCACCGCATCGCCAAGCCACGAAATCAGCCAATCCACTAATGCGGAGCGGACCGCCAGATATTCCGAGGCAGCCATGGCTTGGTAATATTTTTCTCTCTCATCCAGCCAGTCACCCTCGATCGCCTTTTTGTAGGCGTCCGATTCCTGCTTCAGGGCATTCTTGTTAGTCGCCTCGATCTCTTCCTTTCTCATCCCCAGCAAAGACTCAAAGGCAGCCTTCAGAAGCAACGCTCCATGAGCTGTCGGCCTCGCCGCACTGCGCGCAAGAATTGCGCCAAAAGCCGCCCTTTCGCCCTCCTCAAGAAAATCAGAGCCGGCACGCCCCTGAAGGACTATCTCCACACAACGAGAGCGAACAGTAGGCAACAGAATCTCAACATTGGTAGTCAGCAGGAGAAGAAGACAACCAGGCGGAGGCTCCTCCAGGGTTTTAAGGAAAGCATTTGCTGGCTCGTCAAACATGCGATCCGCGTCCACCACCACGCCGACCTTCCAGGTTCCGGATGGAGCTCCAAGATGCATTTTGCGTTCCAGTGAACGCACGTCATCCATCAAAATCCTTCTCGACTTCGAGCGAGGCCGTACAACACTGACAAATTCGCCCTCCAGCTCATCGAGGTGAGCAGGCCTGGACGCCTCTACCGATTCTCCAAAGAGATCAGCTGACCCATCCCTCTCAGCCGGATTCACCATTGCGATCACCCGCGACGCAAGGTCACGTTTGCCGCTTCCAACCGGTCCCGAGACGAGGAATGCATGAGCGAGACGATCCCGGGTGTANGCTCCCTCCATCAGCCTAAAGGCCGTATCCTCCGTCAACGCCATGACTCCAATCCAGCGAATCCGAGCTTCCCCTGCAAACAAAACCGCTCACCGGTTACATTCCTCCCTTTTACTCCTTTTCGCGCTCTCTTTCCCCCGCCAGCCTCGNATCGATGCNNAACGAAATCCTTCTCACAGCTGGCACTCCTGATATGGGAGAGGATTCAGCCCCCAATAACCGAATCTCGACCCCGAATCCGGGCAGACCAAAGGTGAGTCATATCACGGACGAAGGAAAAAAGAAGACCTCGTGAATTCCTCGCGCCGCAAATCCGTCCAAAGGGCAGAGATGAAATATTCCCTTATCATCCCAGTACTTATGCTGGCCCTGTTCTCCCCGCTCAGGGCCTGGCAGGAAGAAGTCACGACCCGAAACCCTGATCCTGCTTTTCTCACCATCAGGCCGGTTCATTTAAGTTTCCAGATGAACTGGAATGGCAAAATAAACTCTGGGCGATTAAACATGCTTTTTGGACGGGAGGATGCCCGCTATCCAAAACACTTCATCGCGCAGATTTATGGAGCAAGCACTGGACTGGCGAGAACGCTGTATCCCTACGACTACAGCTTCACCTCCTTCCTCAGAAAAGATTCCTATCTACCGGCGATGTTCACCTCGACAGAAACGACCAGCAAGAAACGAACAGAAACCAGCAATTGGTATCGGCCATCTGTCCGAAGCCGGGAGGTATCAACGCCTCTCCGGAAGGGAAAAGCACCTAAAACCAAGACCTCGAGCTTCTCATTTGAGAGGGCCCCGATCCACGACCTTGCCTCGGCCCTGATCTATCTCAGAAGGTTGGAACTCAAGATCGGGGAGACCGCAGTACTTGTGGTTCATCCCTTTGCAAGCCCTTACCTAGCGCGGGTCAAGGTTCTCCGCCGCGAGACTCATCGCGGACTCAAATGCCTCCGGATGGACCTGAGGCTTCAGAAGATCGGCCCCGGAGGCAAACTGATCGGCTACGACAAAATGAAAAGAGCGACTCTTTGGCTCAGCGATGACCACGAGCGCCTCCCTGTTGAACTACGCACGGAGGTTTTCATTGGAGACGTCCGGGCAATCCTTACCGGCAAGAAATACCTCTAGGATTCCATTCTTAACGAGCAGCTCAAGGGCGCCGCGCTCCCCTCATCCCGAACGGAGCCGCCAACCAGCCCAATCCGAAGGACCCCAGCACACGGGAAGATTCCTCAACGACTTGCACCACGTCATCGCATGAGCCACCCTTCCCCCGATGAAGGTAAGCACCCACTGCGGAGGATTTTGCCAGACCAACGGATACCTTTTGGAGACCACGGAGGGGGCCGTGGCTGTCGATGCTCCCGAAGGAATGTTTAGTTTCTGTGAACAGATGCAATGCAAACCGACCGGTTTGTTACTCACCCATCAACATTTTGACCACATCGAAGATGCCTCACTCTTTCAGGCCGCGGGTGTGCCAATCTATGCCTCTGCGCCATTCTCACCCGCACTGCAGTTAACAGATCTCGCGCTTAAGTGGGGTCTCCCGGTAGAGTCTCCGGAATTCATCGTCAATGAGGTTCTCAGCCCCGCAACCAGCGGGATTCGAATCGCCGGAATTCAGTTTGAGATCCACCCCGTTCCTGGCCACTCCCCCGATTCTTTTGTGTTCCACGTGGCACTTTTTCAAAAACTTTTCGCTGGTGATACACTGTTTTCGGGTGGCGGCATCGGTAGGACTGACTTCCCTCATGGGGATCATGGTTTGTTAATTTCCAGCATAAAGTCCGAACTATCCCCGCTTCCTTCTCCGACGCAACTTCTTCCCGGCCATGGGCCAGCCGGCATTCTGGGCCACGAAATTGAAACGAACCCCTATTTGAAATAATTTAAAACAAAGAAGACTGCATCCCTCTCCCGGGTGACCCTAATTCTGAAAGAAAGAGTGAATCCATTGGTCTACGGCAATTTCCCTCTGGATTGGTGGTGCCTACTCTGCAAGAGTCCTTCCGGGAGGACTTCGGTCTTCCGACACCTGCAATTGTATGTCGTCCGAACATGGTTCCAACTCAGAGGACAGGAGTGCTTCATTACCTGAAAGTCTGAGGCGTCAACTGGGAGCATTTCGCGGGCGGCTCTGGTTCATCAAGGTCACCGAAGCCCTCTTCGCCGGACTATTCGGCCTCCTCTTCTCCTACCTGATTGTCTTCGGGCTGGATCGGGTTTGGAACACTCCACCGAGCATCCGCCTCATCATTCTCATCGGAGGCACGTCCCTCTTTACGCTCTTCGCTCCTTACTGGATCCATCGCTGGGTGTTCAGGCACCGGCGGGAGGCACAGCTTGCACGATTGATCGCGCGGAAGTTCCCGCGCCTTGGTGACCGAATGCTCGGTGTCGTCGAACTCCAGAAGCAGGTCGAGAGCAAGGAAGCGCTCTCTCCCGAACTCCGAGCTGCGGCCATGGAAGCCGTCGCCAGGCAGGCAGAGGGACGCAACCTTAAAGCCGCCCTCCCTTCCCCCCGACACTTACGCTGGGTTCTGCTGGTCCTCCTGACCGCATCGGTCGTTGGCGTCGTCCTCTGGAAAGTGCCCAAACCGGGCCAGAATGCCTTTGAGCGGTGGCTCAAGCCCTTTTCAGATATCCCCCGCTACACCTTCACCAAGATCCGTGATTTTGAGGAAAGCATTATCGTGCCAAGGGACGAACCCTTCAGCGTTACACTCCAGCTGAGTGAATTCTCGGACCAGACTCCCGCCAGTGGCGTGGCCAGATTTGGTATTCAGGAGCCGGTGTCGACCCAGTTGGAAGCAGACCAGCGCACCTACAAATTTGATTTTCCAGGCCAATCTGAACCCGGGCGGATCCTGATCACCATCGGCGACGCTCGCCCAGTCGTTCAGGTGATTCCGCANACCAGACCCGCGATCGAGTCGGTTCGCGCAAAGATAGTATATCCTGAATATCTACAACTCCAAGACAAGGAAAAGGAGCTCAGGGTAGGGACGCTCACGGGAGATGTGGTAGTCGGAAGCAAGGTCTCGCTGGAGGCGACGACCTTGGAGGGTCGCGAGCTGAAAACTGGTGCGCTCACAATCCGAGAGCTTCCGAAAAGCGCCGAACGCGACCTTTTCGATGATACCCCTGAGACATCGGGCGACGGTCAAACACCTNGCGACAACTCCGCTGCGGCAGAGGCCAACGCGGAACAAGAAACTCCTCCTCCTCCTCGGAGTCTTCCACTCCTGATCAAGGGCTCCCAGATGCAATCACCCCCAATCTCCCTGGGATCTTTCCCCCTTGAGTTGCAGATGAATTGGGAGGATGTAGACGGACTAGAGGACGCAGGTGGTCACAGGATCCGCGTCGAACCACTGGAGGATCAGAAGCCCGTGGCCTACATCCAGGACATCGAAAGACAGACCGTGATTCTGGAGGANGAGACGGTCAGTTTCGAGATCATTGCCGAAGATGACTACGGGGCGAAGCACATCGGATACGAATGGACTGGGGAATTCACAAAGCCTACTGACGAGACTCCCTCGCGAGGAAGCCACGTTCTCGAGATGGGGGCCCCAAATCAGCGCCGAATTTCAGGGGTCGTTCATTTCTCGCCAAAAACCCGCAATATACCTGCACAGAAGCTCCAGATCCGTGCCTTCGTTGAGGATTATTTTCCGGGACGAGGTCGCTTGTATTCGGAGCCGATAATCCTTCACATTCTGACCAAGGACGAACAAGCGCAGCTCCTGAAAGACCAATTTGATCGGATTATCGGGGAACTGGAGGATGCCGCCCGACGGGAGCAGAACAACTTCGACGAGAACCGTCGAATCGAGCAGGAGGGTGCGGAAAAGCTCCAGGAGGAGGACAACCTGGAGAGATTGGAGCAGCAGGAGCTGAACGAGGCTGAGAGCATAGAAAAGATGACTGAACTGTCCCAGCGGATGGAAGAACTTCTCGGTGAGGCTCTGAAGAATGGAGAGGTAGCTCCGGAGACCATGCAGAAGATGGCGGAAACCATGCAAAAGATGCAGGAGCTCAGCCAGGAGGACATGCCGAAGGTTGAAAAACAGCTACAGGAGGCACAGGATCCAAGTTCTACACCCGAGCAGTCGGAAAAGGACCTGCAGGAGGCCATCGAGGAGCAGGAGAAAGTTCTCGAGAAAATGCGGGAGACCATTGAAGGCGCGAACGAAGCAAATCAGGACTTCGAAGCCAGCACCTTCGTGAACAGGCTCCGCCGGGCGGCCTCCGAGGAGGACGGAATTGCCAATACCCTTATTGCTTCCATCGATGACAAGGGAAACACCACCATCGCAGGAATTCCTTATGATGAGCTTGATCCCGTAGATCAGAGAGTTCTCGGGGAGCTCTCCATGCAGCAGCGAAGAACCGCGTCGGATGTTCACTGGATTCATGAGGACCTCGGGCATTTCTACGCCCGAACCCAGAAGGAGGTCCATAAGCAGATCATGGAAGAAATGAGAGAATCAAACATCGATTCTCATCTGGAAACCATCCGCGAAAAGATCGTGGCGAACCGGACGTTCAATGCACTCAGTGCCGCCAAGAAGTGGGCCGCCCAGCTGAAGGCATGGGCCGATATCCTCGACCCCCCGGAAGATCCGTCCGGCGGTGGCGGCGGCGGTGGTGGAGAAGGAGCGCCCCCTTCTCTTGATGACAACGATTTCGAGTTTATGCTCAAGGTCATGAAGATGATTCAGACCGAGCAGGACATCCGCGCCAGAACCCGCGCCCTGGAACAGCTCAAGCGAACCCTTCATCTACAGGATCTTCGCGAATAGAACTTTCAGAAATCAACGACGGAACGGGAACACTTCCAAGCAACAGAATTACCAAGATACCATGAAAATACATATCCTTCGAACCGCAGCGGTGCCTCTCCTCCTGCTCAGTACGCTTGCCTCGGCGCAGGAAACACCGAACACCAAGCCCACGATTGAGCTCCCGGAAATAACGTATCCAAAGCCAGTCACAGAGGCCCAGAAAGAAGCCGCTGCAAAGCACAGAGAAGGTTCTCAGAACCTCGCAGGAGAGCAGGATGAACTCGCAGCAGACGTTCAGGACCTGATTGAGGAGCAGACGGACGAAAAGCTCATTGGCCTGCTCGAAGAAGTCGAAGAGGTCATGGCCGAGGTCATCGACTCTCTTGACGAAACCGATACCGGCGGACCGACCATAGCTGCTGAAACCGAAATCATAGAAAAGATTTTTGAGGCCGCGAAGCAGCGCTCACAACAAAATGGGGGGACATGACCAGACAGCGGAATGAGCATGGGTGCCATGCTCGATATGATGCAGCGAATGATGGGCAAGAACCCCGGCCAAGGCGAAGGAGAACAGCAAGGGAAACCCGGGGATCAGGCCGGGCAGGGGCAGGAAGGAGACTCCGACTCGCCAAGCAAGGATTTTGCCGATGCAGGGAAAGGTAAAAAGGAGGCCCGAACGATTGGAAAGAAAGCCGGTAAAGCCGGTTCTTACCTCCCCCCCGAGTTCCAAAAGGCTCTCGACGCCTACAATAAGGGGCGCTGAACGCAATGAGGCTCCTTTTCGCCATCGTTTCGATCGCCTTGCTGGCGACCATTCAGGCTCTGCAGGCTCAGGCGTTGCCGCGTCGACAGGACGACCCGATTCCGCCTCAGGTCGACCAGATGTATGTGAAGGGGCTTCGCTATCTGGCAGGCAGCCAGACCGAAAACGGTAACTGGCCGGACCGGAACGGTAGTGAGCCCGGAGTGGTTGGACTCTGCGTAATGGCATTCCTCGCTCACGGAGAGGATCCGAATCATGGGCCCTATTCCCTTCACATTCGGAGGGGTATCGACTTCATCCTTGAGAACCAGAACGAGACAAATGGCTACATTGGTTCGAGCATGTATAACCACGGGTTTGCCACTCTGGCGTTGGCAGAAACATACGGCGTCCTGAGGGACGACAAACTCGCCTCCGCACTCAAGGGAGCAGTGGATCTGATCCTGAGTGCACAGGAACGCAACAGCCGGGGCGCATGGCGGTATACCCCGGACAGCCAGGATGCGGACACAACTGTAACCGGCGCTCAGATGGTTGCCCTCTACGCCGCGCGAAACGCAGGAATCCCTGTCCCTGAGGAGGCTCTGAAGAAGGGCCATGCTTTCATGAAGAGGTGCCGGGCCTCGGACGGGGGTTACGGATATACCTCTGCCGGTAGCGGAAAACCAACCCTCACCGCGATAGGGTCCCTCTGTCTCGCGCTCGCGAAGGAAAAGGATAACAAGGGGTACAAGGCCAGCCTCGGCTACCTGGGAAAACGGCTGAATTACCGCGACCGGTTCTACCCATACTACTTCGAGTATTACATGTCGCAGGCCCTCTTCCACGCAGACGAACAGGTATGGGAGGAATGGAACTCCAAAAATATCCGCTATCTTTCCACCCTGCAGGCCCGCGATGGGAGCTGGCCCGGAAACAAGGGTGCCGCTTTCAGCACATCAGGTGCCCTTCTCTCCCTGGCCTTGAACTATCGCTTCCTTCCCATCTATGAGAAGTAGTCAGCCAACCCACTACGGCGCCCTCCTTGTCTCCTTGGTGGTGCTCTCCCAGTGCCTCGGGCTCTCTCCCCTATCGGGACAGGATGTGACTCTGCCCCAGGACCTCCTGAGGTTCCGTAATGGAGATTCTCTCCATGGAACCTTTCTAGGACTCGACGATGGCCTGCTGAGCTGGAGCCATTCCGAAGCCTCTGAACCGATCTCGCTTCGGACCGACAAGATCCGCAGGCTCTCGTTGCACGGCGGCCGAGCCCGAAAAACTCTCCGCAGTCCCTCCTTTGTCCAGCTGGCCGACGGGGACCGGATCCCGGGAACTCTGGTCAGTCTTGGATCCGATCGGCTTGAACTAGACACCGAGTTCGCCGGACGGGTGTCCATACCACGGGAGTTTGTCAGCCAGATCTCTCCGCGTCCCCACGGAGGTCACGTGCAGTACATCGGGCCTTTCAGCGACGGTGAGTGGACCGTAGTCACCCCTCCAGAGCCTGCCGTAGTCGACAATCCGGATGCAACAGACTTGGAGAAAAACGAAGATCCTGGAGAAAAGGAGGAAGCAGAGGCCCCCTGGGTCTTCAGCGGGGGAGCCTACTACAGCAACGGCCAGGTGCCCATCGCGGTGAACACAAATAGCGGTGATCAGGCTCGAATCCGATTCAGCCTTGCATGGCGGAACCGACTGAACGCAGCGATTGCATTCCATGCCACCATGAAACGTCCTGCTGGTCCAGGGAAAGAGGAACAGGACGAAAATGAAGCGGAAGCCAAGCGGAAGCTGGCAGCGAATCCCGGGGCCAAGTTCAAGGAAGGATTCGCCTACACCTACGGACACAGCTACGTCCTCACCATTTATTCCAATTACGCACAAATTTACCGGTGCGATTTCACGGACGAGGGGGAAGCTGACATTGATCGCCTTTCGAACTCCAGCGCGAACCTTCGTCTCGATGAAGCTGGGGAGGCAGAGTTTGAGATCCGCTGCGACCGGATCGCCGGCACTATAGCGCTCTTCGCCAATGGACGCTTCGTAAGCCAGTGGACAGACCGGCAGGGATATGTCGGAAGTGGATCACATCTCGCCTTTGCCTCTCAGAACTCCTCTGCCCGACTGCGTATCTCTGATGTTCTTGTCACCGGATGGAATGGCATGATGGATAGCGCGCAGAGCATGGAGGCCGAGGACCGCGACGTGGTTCTGCTAACCAATGGGACAGACCGGTTTTCAGGCGAGCTTGAGTCGCTTGATGCGGGCCACTTTTTGATCAAGGGCACCTATGCGGAAATGAAAGTTCCCGTGGAGGAGATTCAGGAAATACGTCTGGCGAAGTCCAGCAGGACTGAGGAAGACGAAGAGTGGGCCAGCAGGCAGCGGATACGAGTGCTCCTGCAGCCCCATGGCCGTCTAACAGTCTTTCCGATCAAGGCGACTGCTGACACCCTTCATGCGCACCACCCCGCTCTCGGCCAACTCAATCTCAACCTTGACTATGCCGGATTGATGGAATTTTCGTTTGGGTCCAGCATTCTGGATTCCTGGGACGACGACTACTGATGAACAAGCGATTCAACCCTTTCCACATCGGACTACTGCTCTTTCTGGCTGCGACACCTGCGCAGTCATCGGGAGACAGGCTGGAGCTCGCTGATGGGAGCAGGCTGACCGGGAAAATTCTCTCCATCCTGGGTAATGACAGGGTCGTCCTTGAATCAGACCTGAGCGCGGGGCCGGTAGAGCTCAAACCCGGTGCTCTCAGCTCAATCAGATTCCGCGCGGCCAGCAAGGAGCAACCCAAAAGCCCGCAGCTTCTCCATCTTGTTAACGGAGACATTCTCCCCGGCAGTCTTCAAAGCCTGGATAAAGACGGCGTTCGCTTTCTCAGCGGATATGCTAACGAACTGACCATTCCGCGCAGTCATGTTCGGTCGATCGACTTTGGCGTCACCCCTCAAAAACTCGTCTACTCGGGGCCAAGGCCTATCGAGGAATGGAGCGACAATGACGATTGGGAATGGGAGAATGGAACCCTGACCTGCAACACCAGTGGTACAATTGCAGCGGAAAACGTTCTACCGCGCCAGTTCATCCTGCGGTTCAGGCTGGAATGGGAAAACGACCCCAATTTCCGAATCTACTTCTGCGATGACTTCCTCAAAAGAACCGGGAATGCTGACCGATATTATTTCGAGGTCAATTCCATGGGGTCCCAGTTGAAACGGCAGACCACCGAGGGCGGGCGCCGGTGGCACACCCTCGCCCAATCCCACCAGAAGCCGAGGGAGTATCCCGAGAGAGGGATCGATGTCGAACTGCGCGTCGACCGGGATCGCAGGCAGATATACCTCTACCTCAACAGTGAAAAGATCCAGCGGACTCCTGACCCTATCGACAATTTTCCCACCGGCTCCGGTATCATGCTCCAGAGTCAGGCGGGCGGCGACCTGAAGAATATTGTCAGTGGGCTTGAAATCTATGAATGGGATGCGGTCACCGAGCTCAGGCGCAATGAAGGACATGAAGATCCCGAAACCGATGGACTGGTTGATGTAGACGGTCAGCATCTCAGTGGGTCAGCCCTCCGACTTGTGTCCAGCGAGGGGGGCGACACCATCACATTTGAAAGCCCATTTAATGACAAACCGCTTGAGATCAATACTTTGCGGGTTTCTGCATTGTATTTCAAGCACCCTCCTAAACTTCCTGTGGGTGGGGCGCCGCTGGAGTTGGCCCTCACCGGAGGAGGCTCGCTGCGGTGCAACAGTATCGACATGCAGGAGTCCACGATTGAGGCAGCTCATCCCCTCCTCGGCAAATTAACTCTCGACCGCAACGTCCTTGAGCGTCTTGCTATTGAGAGTGCTGAAAGCGGTGACGCAGAAAAAAACGGAACATGAAGAAGGGACTCCTGTCACTTACCTGCCTCGCCACGCTGACAGTCGCAGGGCAGAATGCCTGCGCGCAGAAGGAAGCGGATGCAATCCTCCCGGATGGAGAGCACCCGGTAAAAGGATCACTGACCTTTGCCAACGAGGATAAGATTAGTGGGACGCCCGAGGGGATTGATGAGGATGGAAATCTCCGCTGGAGCGCCGCGTTCCTTCATCAAGCCATCCCGGTGAAGCCTTCCTCCATTGTTGAGATGCGACTCGAGGGAGGAAGCTCCCCAAAGGAGGAAGACGGCCATCAGGCCCTGCTGCTCCTGACCAACGGAGATACTTTGCGCGGCCAGCTTGATGCTCTCGACGAGGAGCACGTGACATTGAAGACTTGGTATGGAGGACCTCTTAAAATTCGCCGGACCATGGCATCGGACCTCGAGATCCAAAGGGCGAATCAGACTGTCTACTCGGGTCCCGAGGACTTAGACTCGTGGGTTATTGAAGGTGAAAAAGACGCTTGGAGCCTGAACGGAGGGTCTCTCTCCTCAAACAAGGGTGCAGGCATCGCACGTGAGATCAAGACTCCGGACCGCTGTCGCATTCAGTTTGACCTCGCCTGGAGGAGTTCGCTTCGCTTTCGTGTGCTCCTCCTGTCAGACGAGGGGTCGACGACCCAACCCGACAACTGTTACGACTTGGTATGCCAGCGGCGTTTTGTCTATCTCCGGAAGCGATGGGTCGATCGAGCCGCCGGCGGATCAAAGATCGTCGGCCAGGCCAATATCGCTGAGCTGGCCGAAAAGGAGAATGTCCGTTTTGAGTTCTTCATCGATCGGAAAGAAGGAACCATCGCTCTGTATGTCGACGGAAGGCAGGCCCAAGTCTGGACAGATGAGAACCCCGAGGCAGGCAGTTTTGGAAACTGGCTCCATTTCGTCTCCGAGGACTTCTATAAGGTGAGGGTAAGCCGTATTCGAGTAAGCCCGTGGAAAGGTCAACTACCAGAAACTGCCCAGATAGAGGAAGATGCCGAGGATGAAGAACTGGAAGGTCAGAAGATTCGTCTCCAGAATGGTGACACCGTGGTCGGTGATGTAGGCCTTATCAAGGACGGGGTCCTTGCAGTGGAGACCCCCTTCTGCAAGATGAACATCCCTGTCGATCGAATGCGGACTATTGATCTCAGCGAAGGTGATTATGAAGAGCCGATCCGCAAGAAGGGAGATGTCAGAGGGTGGTTGAGGGAAGGAGGACGCATCACCTTCCGCCTAGACGCATTCTCCAAGGACACTTTGACTGGTTACAGCCAGACATTCGGGAATGTGGAATTCAAACTCAGCGCCTTTTCAAGACTCGAGTTCAATATTTACAATGAAGAGCTCGAGTCCCTGCGGGGGAACGGAAACTGGTAAGACCTAGCCTTGTCGGGTGAGCCCAAAGTCTGCCCTGATCGCGGTCGCCCGCCGCTCGCGGATTAAACTGCCTTAGGCAGAGGCTTTTCCTTTTTACCGAGAGCTCGCCTCATTTTGGTCAGCGCGACGTTCTGAAGCTGACGAATCCGCTCCCTCGTTACTCCTAGTTCGGTTCCCACCTCCTCCAGGGTCTTCGGTTGANCACCAGTCAACCCAAACCGGAATTCGATGATTCGTCTCTCCCTTTCATCCAGAACGCCAAAAAGATCGTCCAGCTGCTGGTGAATATTCTTGGTTACCAGGGCTTCCAGTGGGCTCTGTGACTTCTCATCACCGATCACCTCGNCCAGACCAGCCGGGCTATCCTCATTGACTGGCGCGTCTAGTGACACCGGTCTTTGAGATGCCCGCTTCAGGAGAGCCAGCTTGCGCCTTGGCACGCCGAGTTCCTCCGAGAGCTCCTCTTCAGAAGGTTCCCGTCCAAGGCACTCCGTAAGGAGCGCGGAGATCCTCCGCATCTTCGCAATTTTGTCTNCCATGTGTACGGGCAGCCGGATCGTCTTACTCTGGTTCGCGAGGGCCCTCTTGATCGACTGCTTGATCCACCATGATCCGTAGGTGCTTAACTTTCCGCCTTTAGCCGGGTCAAACCGTTCGACCGCTTTCATCAGACCAATATTTCCCTCAGAGATCAAATCCGCTAAGGGCACACCATACCCGGAATAGCCCTGAGCGATCTTCACCACCAGCCTCAGATTCGCCTTAATCATCGCGGCACGAGCCTGTCTGTCCCCTCTCTTAATCTTGGCCGCCAAGGCGACCTCTTCAGCGGGAGTAAGGAGCTCGGTTTGCATAATATCCCGCATGTAGATTCGCAGGCTGCTGTCTGAATTACTTGTCGCCATTGTCCGTTTATTTCATCTGCTCCTCGGATTTCTCTTCGAGCTGTCTTAGTCAATACAATGTATTTATCGCTCCTATCACTACACAACAGACACCTTGGACAGTCCAGAGGTCTCTCCGCGAATCAGGCAGCGTTCTTTTCGAGCTAATCTTGATTACAAATCGCTGATCTTGAAATGTTTACAGAAAAATACCGAGCTCTCCTGAAAACTATGGAAGTCGCGAGACCCTCTAAATGGGTTACCAGAGGAGTTCCCGAGACCTGAGAAGCCACGCTCATAGGAACTACCGAGGAGAGCCCTTTGTGAAACGACGGAGCCAATCGCGCCCCTCGCTCCTTGTCCCTCACAAATGCGTGATGTGAACAACTCTCTCTTTTGTGACACATCTGTCACATATCAGCATTCCCAATTGTGACATCCTTGCCATAGTCACTTCGGCGAGGCTGTGACCATTCAGTCACAGTATTCTTAAGTTACATCCATACCTCTTAAATCAATGAGTAAAAAAGCTCCTCTTTATCTCGCTACCGCATGCGCCTTAGCTGCGGCGATTTTTACTAGTTCTTGTGGTCGCGGCGACAGCGACACTACCACCATTAAAGTAGCCGGTTCGGACACCATGTTGCAGGTCGGCCTCTCTTGGGGAGACGCCTATAAGAAGGCTACACCAGGAGTAGCGGTGAGCGTCGCCGGTGAAGGCTCCAGCACGGGATTCGTGGCCCTTATCGATAACACCGCTGACCTCTCTCACTCCAGCCGTGCGATCAAGCCTTCCGAGGCCGAGGCCATCAAGAACAAGCACGGCAAGGAAGCCGTCGAGCACATCGTCGGCTACGACGGTATCGCCGTCTTTGTCCACAAGGACAATCCAGTAAAGTCAATCTCGCTTCCAAAGCTTAAAGAAATATGGGCCGAAGGCGGCAGCGTTGCCAATTGGAACGAAATCGGTGGCAGCGATGCGGAGATCCAGCGTGCTGGACGTGCAAATAACTCCGGCACTTACGGTTTCTTCCAGAAGGCTGTTCTCGGCAAGGGCGTAGAGTTCAAGCCCAACACCGCAGGCATGGCCGGATCCAGCGCTGTTGTGGAATTCTGCTCCACCACACCCTCGGCAATCGGCTATAGCGGGATGAGCTACAAGAACGAGCATGTCGGCTGGTTATTGATCTCTGCCGATGAAGACAGCGAAGCCTTCGAGCCAACAATCGAAAACGTAAAATCCAAGAACTACCCCATCGCCCGTCCCCTTTATATTTACACCGTTGGCGAACCCACCGGGGCTGTAAAGGCCTACTTGGACTGGATCAAGGGCGAGGCCGGCCAGGCAGTCGTCGCCGAACAGGGATTCGTGCCTTACCAGTAAGGCAAAGCGGAGATCCATTGTAATACCAGCAGGGGGCTGACGATTAGGATGAGAGGCGTTTTACAGGGCATACGGGTTCTCGGCTCACGGGCCCTTGATCGTGCCGAGCCTGTCATTCGCGTGGTGATCTATGCCAGCGGATGGAGCTCCATCCTCTTCGTCGCGGCAATCTTCTTCTTCATCGTCAAGGAGGCGTGGCCAATTCTACCTCAAGTAAACTGGGGTGAGTTCTTCTTCGAAAATCGTTGGTTACCGAACCCCGCCGAAGGCAACACTCCAGTCTACGGTGCTGCAGGAATTCTCTATGGAACATTCGCCGTCACCGCCGTCAGCATGTGCATCGCCATGCCGCTCGGTCTGGCCGCGGCGGTCTACATCTCTGAGTTTGCCACCGGCAAGGTTAAAGAGACTCTCAAGATCTTAGTGGAGCTCCTCGCCGCAATTCCTTCGATCATCTGGGGCTTCATCGGGCTGGTGATCGTCAGCCCCATCATCCAGGACGTCTTCAATGTCGAAATCGGAGTCAATCTCCTGAACGCCTCACTGATGGTCTCGATGATGGCGATTCCTCTCATTGTCTCAATCAGTGAGGACTCCCTGAGAGCAGTGCCCGATTCTTACCGGGAAGCAGCCATCGCCCTCGGCGCCAGCCGTTGGGAAGTCATCTACAAGGTCCTCTTCCCCGCTGCGAAGAACGGTCTGCTCGCCGCCTCCATGCTAGGCGTCGGCCGAGCGGTCGGAGAAACCATGGCAGTCTGGATGGCCTCGGGAGGAACCGAGAGCATCCCGGACGAATTCAGCCCCATGATTCTCTTTGAGCGCATCAAGGCCATGACCGCTACCATCGCGTCTGAAATGCCTGACGCACCCCACGGTGGCGAACACTACATGATGCTTTTCGTAGTTGGCATCGTCCTTTTGCTTATCAGCGTAGTTATCAACGTCGTCTCGGATCTTGTGATCAAGGGCATTAAAAAGCGCAACAGCTAGATATGAGCGACGTTGAACATCCCTTCACCTCCAGCCGGCACGAGCGCGGAAAGGGCCTGCGCGAAAAGATTGTCCGCTATCTGATGCTGGCATCGACCTTTGCGATCATCATCCCAGTTCTCACGGTGATCGTCTACCTTTTCGTCAAGGCCGCTCCAGTTCTCTCTTGGGATTATATTACCCAGAACCCCGGCCCACTCGGAAAGACTGGTGGAATCTGGCTTCCTCTTATGGGAACCTTCTACCTTGTGCTGGTATCCCTCGCATTGGTCGCGCCGGTCGGCATCCTGGCCGGCATCTACATCAACGAGTATGCCCCGAATAACTGGTTTACTCGTACAATAGGAAAGGCGGTCACCTCCCTTGCGGGCGTGCCCTCCATCGTGCACGCCCTCTTCGGTGTAGGCGCCTTCGTCCTCACCCTCGGAATGGGCAAAAGCCTCTTGGCGGCCTCCTGCACAATTGCGGTCATGACCATCCCTGTGATCGTGACCGCCACACGCGAAGCCCTCGCAGCGGTTCCGATGGCCTTCCGCGAAGCTTGTTGGAACATGGGCGCCACCAAGTGGCAGACTATCCGGACAATTGTCCTGCCTAATTCTGTCTCTGGTATTCTCACCGGGGTGATTCTCGAGGTCTCCCGCGCCGCTGGAGAGACCGCTCCCATCCTCTTCACCGGGGCTGTCGCCAGCGTCGCAATCTCTACCGACACCTTCGATCGCAAAATCGCCCCTTACGACCTGACTGAGCCTTTTATGGCCATGTCCTACCACCTGCACGTGGTTGCCGAAAAAATCTCTGGAATGCCAGAGGCTATGAAGTTTGGCACCGCTGCAGTGCTCATTGCCCTCATCCTTATCATTAACAGCTTCTCAATCACCCTCCGCGTCTGGCTGCGGTCCCGCAAGAAGTGGTAACCCGATCATGAGCGAGCACGCACACATCGAGTTTAATAACGTCACTGTCCGCTATGGCAGGAGCATCGCGCTGGATGACCTCGACTTCAAAGTGAAGCGCAATACGATCTTCGGAGTCGTGGGCCCCGCAAATTCCGGGAAGACAACCATGTTGAAGTGCATCAACCGCACAATCGACTTTATCAACACAGCTAAGGTGGAGGGCCGAGTGACCATCGACGGTGAGGACGTCAACGAGCTCCGCAATGTCTACTCGCTTCGCCGCCGCATTGGCATGGTCTTTCCCCTGCCAGTTGGGCTGCCTATGTCGATCTACGATAACGTGGCCTACGGACCCCGCATGGCTGGCATACACGACAAGCATCGACTCGACGAACTAGTCGAGCGCTGCCTCAAACAATCGGTTCTCTGGGACGAGGTTAAGGACCGACTCAAATCTCTCGGAACCAAGCTCTCCGGCGGCCAACAGCAGCGCCTCACCCTCGCCCGCGCGCTCTCACTCGAACCTGAGATTCTCTGCCTCGATGAATTCTCCATCGCCATTGACCCGGTCACTACCATGAAAATCGAGGATGTCCTCACCTCTCTTAAGAGTGAGATGACTATCATCCTTGTCACCAACCTCATCCAGCAGGCACAACGAATCTCGGACAACATGATGTTCCTCAATAATTCAGAGATTGTTGAGCAGGGTCCTACTCCCGAACTCTTTGCCAATCCTAAGAACGAACTAACCGCCCGCTACCTCTCGGGCGAAATGGGCTAGTCCACAATGTCCGATTCTGCTGCAAGTATCCGCACCCGCGATGTCGACCTCTTCTATGGCGACTTCCAGGCTCTTTTCAAAGTATCGGTCGACATCAAGCCGGGAATCATCACATCGCTGATCGGCCCTTCTGGTTGTGGAAAGACAACGCTGCTACGCTCGTTCAACAGAATCAACGAACGTTACGGAAACGTCACCACGAATGGGGAGATCTCCATTATGGGAAAGAATATTTATGACGAAGATGTTAATCTTCCCGAACTACGAAAGGCCGTTGGAATGGTCTTCCAACGCCCTAACCCCCTTCCAATATCAATCTACGAGAACATCCTCTTTGGGCTCAAAGCCCATACCCCCAAACGCGAACTACGCGATCTGAACCTCGACGACGTTGTGGAATCCGCCCTCCGGGAAGTGCAACTTTGGGATGCTACCAGGGACATTCTGAAAGAGAAAGCAACTGGACTCACGCTCGAGCAGCAGCAAAAACTCTGTATCGCCCGCCTTCTTCCTCTCAAACCACAGGTAATTCTCATGGACGAACCGTGCTCCGCCCTCGATGCAGACGGCATCGCCAGGGTGGAGGAACTCGTCAGCACCATGCGAGAACGCTTTACCATAGTAATGGTTACCCATAATATGGGTCAGGCGAAACGTGCCAGTGACGAGTGCATCTACATGTATCTTGGAGAAAT
>PBNG01000070.1 GCA_002723015.1 Roseibacillus sp.
ACAAGGACCTCTACAATCTGTTTGAAAGTAGTGGTTGGGAGCACTATCGCTCAGGGTTGGATGATCTCACAGCAGCATGGGGCGTCGACCTCGGAGGAGGCGAGCAACCACTGGTCTACGACCCAAAATCCTCTCGGCCGGTCATGTTCGAGCGTCCGCTGAATCAGATGCTGCAGCGAGAGTTCCGCCTGAATCGCCTCCTCGGCCAGATTCCAACTCGAAGGGACCAGCAGATGATCACCCAGCCGCTGTTCCGCGGCAACGGCTTGATGGCCAAGTTCGAGAACGAATGCCTCACTGGCGATCACCCTGTCACGCGGGACCTGTCCTCCATCCAGATGGTGGACCCCTCCCCAATCATGGGCAGGCCAAAGACTGGGCTGAAAATGCGGACTTTAATTTCAACCTCTACCCGTGCCCAGGCGGTCCCGGGGAAGACGGCTCATCTCCTTCTTGGCCAGGGTGAAAGGCAGGAACAGATCACCTCCAATTTCCAAGCTGCAGGCATCGAGCAGAGCCGCTACCCGGTGGCGGTGATTCTGGAGGGCAAGTTCAAGTCCGCCTACGAAGAAGACCCAACCAAACCTGATCCGGCCGCTGACGCTCCCCCGCCTCCAATCGCTCCTGCACCGTCCGCACCCCCGATCGAGGCTCCGCTTCTTCCAGAAACGGCTCCAGACTCTACCAACACCCCAGCAGAAGCACCAGCAGAAGCACCAGCAGAAGCACCAGCAGAAGCACCAGCAGAAGCACCAGCAGAAGCACCAGCAGAAGCACCAATCGAGAGCACGGAAGAAGGCTGCCAGGATTCTGGGACTAACGAAGAAAACGCTTCCGAGGAGATTGCAACTGAGGAGCTCGAGCCGGCAACTCTCACTGGCAATGAAAGCACATCCGAGACCCCAGAGCCGGTAGATGAAGCGGCGAGTGAATCGTCATCCGGGGAACCTGAAACCGAGGGCCAAGCCGAGCCCGTCGAGGAGGACCACCACAAGGCGGAAGGAACCCAAGAAGGCACAATCGCCATCATTTCAGATGTGGATATGCTCTTTGATTACTTCATGGGAGATGCCGAGCGAGGAGCATCACGCGATAACAACAACATCGATTTCATCATGAACTTGGTTGAGAACCTCGCAGGGGATCAGGATCTCCTGAATATCCGGGGGAGAGACTCCACCAGCCGGGGTTTTATCTATATTAATAAGATTCGGGAAGACGCCGCAGCGAAGGCCGCTCCCAAACGCGCGGAGATCGAAGAGCAGATCAAAAGAGTCAGGCAGACTCTTCAGGAAGGGCAGGAGGGCAGGGACATTGGCGGCGGCCTGATGATTATCGGGCAAAGCGAAGAGAGCATTGAAAAGGCTCAGGAAATCGAGATAAAGATCCGTAACCTGCAGAGAAAGGAAAATAAGATCAGCAGGGANCAGCGCACGGANGTTCAAGCNGCNATNAACAGATTCGAGTGGCGGAACATGCTGATCACCCCAGCCCTNGTTCTGATCATCGGNNNGATTGTNGGAGCCAAACGCAAACTAAAAACGGCAGCAAAATGAAGAATAGACCCCTTCTATTTCTGGTCGGAGTTACCGCCATCAGTGCAATCATAGCAACGAGCATGCTGCTCGACACCCGTGAGCGCTTCAGCCCCAACAATGAACAGATCGGGGATCCTCTCGTCGAAACCTTCANACAGGAAGCCGTTGCCGAGATTCGGATCAAGGACGCCGAAAATGAGACGATCCTGAAGCAGACTGAAAANGGCTGGGTCGTAGCGAATCGCCAGAACTACCCGATCGACAACCCNGGNGAAGTCAAACAGCTCCTGANGTCTCTCTTGCTGTTNAGAATCGGCCTCGAGGTTCCTGCNGAACCAGAGCATTATGCCCAGATCGGACTCCTCGCTCCCGAGAACAGCGACGAGGCGGAAGCCTACCAGAAAGAGCGCAAGGAAGAAGGTGACGCCAGCCCGGCAGATCCCAGGGGCATTCANCTTTNGGTGAAAGCCTCCGATGGATCGNCCCTTGTCGATTTGATCCTCGGAGAGGAATTTGGAGAGATCGCCTCCCAGNCACCCCGAGGTTTCGTCATCAGGAGTACCGCCAGAAACCCCGGAATCTGGAAGGCACTCGGAACCCTCAACAAGACCACTGGTGATGCGGAGTCCCGCGAGACCGACAAACGCCGGGGACCGATACCGGATCCGACCTCCTGGCTTTCCTACAAGTTCATCGAGGTTGAAAANCTTCAGAGTATCACGCTGACCGCTCCAAACGATGATGAATTCAAGGGTTGGTCGGTGTCCCGTGAAGATGAGAATGGAGATTTCTCAACCGGAGATCTGAAAGAAGACGAGGAAATGGATACCGCGGCTACGGGCTCATTCAGCTCCCTGTTCAACTCGCTCAGGTTTGAGGATGTGCTTGAAAAAGACGCTTTCNTAAANGCAAAGGCCTCTAAGGGCGCCAGAAAAGCTGTCCTCTCCACCTTTGACGGATTCACCTACACCGTGGATCTTGCCCCCAAGGAGTCTGAGGAGGAAGCCANCGGGGATGATGCACCTCCACCACCCTCTCCTAATTATGTCGGAACCGTAACAGTCACCGCTAAGCTGCTCGANGAGAGACCGAAGAAGGAGGGGGAAACTGAGGAAGAGGCAGCAAATGCCGACAAACTGTTCAAAGCGACCCTCGACAATCTCAAATACAANCTCGAACTCGAGAAAGTCTTNTCCGGNCNGGTCTANGAATTTGCCAACTTTTCCATAAGCAGCCTCGACAAGGCNCGAGATGGAATCGTCAAGAAGAAGGAGGATCCCGAGGACGAAACGGCGGCAGCCCAACCCGGTAATGCACCGGGAACAACGGCCGTCTCGCCACCAATCGCGATTCCACCGCGTGCCAGCGCCACCACTCCCCCCGTCCAGGTTGTCCCGCCAGCGAGCAAGGAATAAGAGCAACCGATTCGGACCAATCTTGCCCACGGGGGAACTTCGGTAAAAGTTGCAGGGAAGAACCGATCACCGCTTGCTAATTNCGGCGATCATTNTANCCTNGNAAGGCNTGTCCTGCANGGCCTGCCGGATTATGAACGCCCTGACCCGCGCGGTTCTATCCTTCTGGGAATCCTCCATCGGGAAGAAAATCCTGGTTGCNGGGACCGGTATTGCTCTCCTTCTCTTTCTTCCGGGCCACCTGATCGGGAANNTGCTNCTATTCGCCGGCAAGGATGCCATCAACGAATATGCGTTGTGGCTCCACAATTTAGGGCATGGGGCAGGNGTCTGGGTTGCCCGCCTTGGCCTCCTCGGTGCTCTGGGAGTTCATATCCTGCTGACAGTTCAGCTAACCATNCGCAACCGCGCCGTNCGGCAGAAATACAGCTACCCGGCAACAGCGAAAGCAAGTCGCTCATCCCGCATGATGATATGGAGTGGNCTTACCATCCTCGCGTTCNTCATCTANCANNTNAGCCATTTTACTGTTCGAATTGGGAATGATTANAACGGAACNGCCTACTTGACCTCNCTGCCAGGCCANGAGGGGGATGTCCACAANGTGCACCAGATGATNATCGACGGATTTTCTCACATCGGGAATACCGTTTTCTACATNATAGCGNTTACCNTCCTNTGCTCCCATCTTTCGCATGGGTTTGCGTCTGTCTTCCAGACNNTNGGCCTCCGATCGCNCAAAAACGAGGTTCTCATAATGCGGGCGGGTTGGGCATANGCTCTGCTGCTGTGGGTTGGATTTCTNTCGATCCCCACCGCAATCCTTTTCTTTGGATATGGNCNTNCNTAGGAATTTGCATAAGCTTTCAACCGCTGTTTAGTAGANGNAACAATGTCTCTCTCCCTCCANAGCGCNATTCCTTCAGGTCCAATTGACCAGAAGTGGACTAAGCATAAGATGGAGTCACGCTTGATAAACCCGACGAACAAGAGGAAGTATTCCATCATCGTGGTAGGAAGCGGCCTTGCGGGTGGGGCGGCAGCAGCAACGCTCTCTGAACTNGGATATGGAGTAAAGTGCTTCTGCTATCAGGACAGCCCCCGCCGAGCCCACTCGATCGCCGCCCAAGGCGGNATTAACGCCGCGAAAAATTACCAGAATGATGGAGATTCTGTCTCGAGACTGTTTTACGACACNATAAAAGGGGGNGATTTCCGTTCCCGCGAAGCNAACGTGCATCGCCTTGCCGAGGTGTCTGTCAATATCATCGACCAGTGTGTCTCGCAGGGAGTTCCATTTGCGAGGGAATACGGGGGGCTTCTGGACAACCGCTCTTTCGGTGGCACACAGGTCAAGAGAACCTTCTACGCACGTGGGCAGACGGGGCAGCAGTTGCTCCTTGGGTGCTANCAGGCACTTTCAAAGGAAATTTCCACCGGGGGGGTGCAGATGTTCTCGCGCACTGAAATGCTCGATCTCGTAGTAGTGGATGGTCACGCCAAGGGGATCATTGTTCGAAANATGGTGACGGGGGAAATTTCCGCTCATGCTGCCGACNCGGTGGTGCTTGCCACTGGTGGTTACGGNAACGTTTTCTACCTTTCGACNAACGCCAAGGGCTGCAACGTCATGGCGGCCTANCGCGCCCACAAGAGAGGCGCCGCATTTGCAAATCCATGCTACACCCAGATTCATCCCACNTGCATCCCTGTGAGNGGAGATTACCAGTCGAAGCTTACTCTCATGTCGGAGTCTCTTCGGAATGANGGGAGAATCTGGGTTCCAAANAACATCGCACTCGCCGAAAAGATCAGGNCCAGCGAGATCAGCGCAAGCGACATCGGTGAAGAGGACCGGGACTACTACCTTGAGAGAAAATATCCTTCCTTCGGAAATCTTTCTCCGCGGGATATTGCCTCAAGGTCGGCCAAGGAGGTGTGCGATGAAGGCCGGGGGATTGCGCCAACCGGTCTCGGGGTGTTTCTTGACTTCAGAGACGCAATCTTGCGAGACGGTCGAGACTCAATTTCTGCCCGGTATGGTAATCTGTTTGAAATGTATGAGAAGATCAAGGGGGAGGATCCTTACACCACCCCAATGCAGATCTTCCCGGCGGTNCACTANACGATGGGTGGCCTGTGGGTGGATTACAACCTGATGTCGAACCTCCCCGGCCTGCACGTAGCCGGTGAGGCGAATTTCTCAGATCACGGTGCCAACCGATTGGGAGCGTCTGCNCTCATGCAGGGCCTCGCGGATGGATATTTCGTCCTTCCTTCGACGATAGCTAATTATCTCGCCGAGCAGGAGCCGGGCTCGGTAAAGGAGACTCACCCCGAGTTTACTCGCTGCCTCGAAGAGACCAATGATCGGATTACGAAACTAGTGAACGCCAAGGGAAAGCGCAGTGCTGACAGCTTCCACCGGGAACTTGGTCTCCTGATATGGGACAAGTGCGGCATGGCGCGGTCNGGCGANGGACTGGAATANGCCTTGNAACGAATACCNCAGATACGGGACGAATTTTGGGAAAATGTTCGAATCCCGGGAAGTGGAGCGCAACTGAACCAAGAGCTGGAGAAGGCCGGAAGGGTAGCGGACTTCCTCGATTTTTCTGAAGTTCTCTGTCACGATGCGCTGGAACGCAAAGAATCATGTGGAGGACATTTCCGGCTCGAGAGTCAATTCGAGGATGANGATCCGGAGGTANTTGACGGAAGCACTCAGGCCGGAGAAGCCAAGCGAAATGACGATGANTTCTGTCATGTCAGCGCCTGGGAATTCACCGGTGTTGGNANAAANCCCAAACTAACCCGAGAACCACTTGAGTTTGAAAATGTAAAGCTTAGTATNCGGAGCTATAAGTAGNTNCGGAGNNGNTCTGCANTNGAGCCAACCAANGTTTGGTCGACTGCCANAGCCTCACCCCGCTCACAATGAATCTTACCCTCAAAGTCTGGCGACANCAGGACAGCGACTCAAAAGGTCGCATAGAGGAGTATCCTGCTGAAAATATCCCCATAGAGGCGTCCTTTCTTGAGATGCTNGATATCGTGAATGAGCGTATNATCGACGNNGGNGGTNATCCCATCCAGTTCGACCACGACTGTCGCGAGGGAATTTGCGGNATGTGCTCCCTAACCATCAACGGCATCCCTCATGGCAGAGAGAACGGCACTACCACCTGCCAGCTTCACATGCGACATTTTGAGGAAGGGGATACNATCTGGATNGAGCCCTTCCGCGCTGGCGCCTTCCCGGTNATCCGGGATNTGGTTGTAGATCGAAGCGCTTTTGACACAATCATTGCAGCTGGAGGGTTTGTCTCCGTGCGTACNGGANCAGCACCCGATGCCAACGCCATTCCTATTACCAAGGCAGACGCCGACAGCGCATTTGACTCCGCTACCTGTATCGGTTGCGGAGCCTGTGTAGCTGCCTGCAAGAACTCGAGCGCAATGCTTTTCGTCAGCGCCAAGGTCTCCCATCTGAACCATCTTCCTCAGGGGTTGCCCGAAAAAGATCGCAGGGCCATCAACATGGTGGAGGCCATGGACGAAGCAGGATTTGGGAATTGCAGTAATCACTATGAGTGTGAGGCGGTTTGCCCCAAATCAATTCAGGCAGATAATGTGGCGAAGTTGAATCGCGACTATGCGACCGCAACGCTCCGAAAGGCGCTCGCATAAGCTTCCATAAAGCCCTGCGGCATACCGAGTCCGTCAGCCGGAAGGCATTCCGCGCCGAAGCAATAGATGGCTACCCCCTTTAAGCAAAACTTGCCGAGGAGGCTCCAAGGCCTGAAGCTCCCGGGGTGCGCTCCATCATGGTCTTCCTGACGCCCCTCATGCTGCTCGTTTCAGCGTGTGGACTACCGCGGAGTAACGATTCTGCTCCCTCAGCAATGCTTTCCGGGAGGATTCCTGCCCATTGGAAGGAAGCCACCAGCGAGCAACATGCCAAAATCTCTACTGGGTGGGTCCTCGAGTTCCGCGATAATCGTCTCAAAGACCTAGTCCATGAAGCGATCGACGCGAACAATGACCTTAGGGCTGCCGCTTACCGCTTGCAGGCTACCATGGAAAATAACGCCCGCGGACGAGCCCGGCGCCTTCCTCAGATAACCACCGGCACGAGCACCAGCCGGACGCTAAACGGTCGCGAATCCTCGGCAGAATCCTCCTACGCACTGTCCTTGTCAGCCAGTTGGGAGATGGATGTCTGGGGGCGCCTCCGCGACTCTGACAATGCAGACCGTGCTGATTACAGAGCGGCGATCGCTGACTACCGGGGTGCGAGGCTCTCCCTGGCTGTCAATACTGCCAAGGCTTGGATCAACCTCACGGAGGCTCAGCAGCAAGTCCAACTCGCGGAGCAAACCCTGCAGGATTTCAGGAAAAGCCTGTCNCTGATCAGTCGACGCCACCGCGAGGCCCTCCTGCGAGCCGTAGACGTACAGTTTGGAAGAAACAACGTCGCCAGCGCTGAACGTAACCTCAGAAGTCAGATTCTACGTCGGGATGAGGCAGCGCGGACACTGGAACTNCTTCTCGGCCGCTATCCCTCAGGCGAGCTGAAAGCGACGCCCAACTTACCGACCCTCCGCCGTCAGATACCTGCTGGCCTTCCNTCGGACCTNCTCGTTCGCAGACCCGATCTCACTGCTGGCCGGGAGAGAATTTACGCTTCTGCCCGCCGTGCTGATGCAGCAAGGAAATCCCTCCTTCCCTCTCTCCGGCTCACAGGATCCGGTAGCAATGGGTCTTCGGATCTCCAGAAGGCATTGGATCCCTCGTTCCTTACTTGGTCTATCGCCTCGTCCCTCGCACAGACTCTTTATCAGGGAGGAGCTCCCAGCGCTGCGGCCCGTGCAGCTCTCGAACTCAACAAGGCCGCAATACACGATTACGTTCAGGAGGCCTTGCAGGCATTCCGGGAGGTGGAATCGGCGCTTCAGGTGGACTTATCTCTCCGTGAACAGGAAGGCTTCCTCCTTATCGAAGTCGATCAGGCAAGTAAGGCCCAGGCGGCCGCAGAAAGAGATCTCGGATTGGGAATCGAGGGATCAAGCGTCCTCGAAATTCTTGAATCACAACGCCGGGCCGTGAATGCACGTGGTAGCCTGATTCGATTACGTAACCANCGCTTGCAAAACCGCCTTAACCTCCACCTTGCCCTCGGTGGCGACTACGACACGTCAGAGCAAAACTGACTGGAGCATCTTCCTTCGGAAATCACTATCGCGGGCGGACCCTGCGGGTTCTTACAAGAACACAGTCGGTTCTGGGCAGNATCTTCTTCTCGACCTCGACAATAACCTCCTTTGCCGGGAAATCTGCCAGAACCATTTCTGCGATATCAATTGAGAGGGTTTCAATCAGCTTTCTGGGGTGCTCTCCCGCAATCTCAGTGATTCGCCTCGCAACAGCGTCATAGTCAACGGTATCTTCAATACAGTCTCTCAGCAGGTGGAAGTCTATCTCCGGCACGATCTCAACGGTAAGATGAAGAGTTTGGCGATTCGCTCGCTCTTCGTCGGGGACTCCAATAAAGCAATCTACCGCAAGGCGCCTGATTGAAATCGTGTCCCCCTTGGTGTCTGCTTGAGACAATTTTCCTTTTCTCAGAATAGCGTGTAACGATTTGACCGATGGCAAGATGAAGGTCGGGTCACCTGATTGAAGTTTTTCAAGCCGATCATAGCCACTCAGGACAGCGATCGAGGCAACTCCTCCGTGATGAGCGGTCTCTATGTCGTGCAGCATGTCACCCACATACGCTGTGTCGTTCCGCGCCAACCCCTTTTCATCGATGAGATTGGCAATCACCTTCCTTTTGTCCAGCACACCAGCATAGATATCCTCGAAGTAGCTACCGAATCCAAATCTTCGCATCTGCTCTCTGAAAATATCCCCATCCATACTGGTGAGCACGAAGAGCCGAATTTCATTCTGCGAGCACCACTCGAGGAACTCGCGGGTCCCTTCGAGAGGAGTCACCGATTCTTCGCTCACATCGAAGGCAGCGCGAAAATGCTCCTCCAGATCCTCCAGAGATATCCCCGGAACATGCTCCTCATACCATTCTGAGTACGGCAAACGGAAACTAGATCGGAACTGCTCCCATGTCATGGGTTCCTTGTCATACTTACCAAGCACTGCATTAGTTGCCATGAGCGTCGGCATGGAATCATCTACGAGGGTTCCTGACCAATCGAGGATAAGAGCTCTATACATGTTTGCAGGGGGATCTTGAGAGCGACAATATGAGGATTGACGCGAAGTATCGCTTTCGCGGAACTCGTCTCGCCTCAACAATGATAAAAATACGACTCTGGGTCAGCCCAGAACTAGATGAACTTCCCGGATTGTGTTTGCGCCGAGCTCCTGCTGTAGACGCTTGAGAAGATCTTTTTTGGTCTGCTCCAGGTGAAATCGCATTGATGGTTGAATCACCCTGAGAGTCAATTTTCCGTTTCGCAGGGAGACTGGCTCGGTCTGCCTTCCCACAAAATCCCCTGCGACCTGTGTCCACGCGCCGCGCAAGCGGCTCTCCTCCACTCCCTCGGCCAATTTCAGGTCTTTGAGGACATCATTGATGATATCGGCTGGCGTTGAGACGTTAGCCTCAAGATCGAGGGGTTCACCTGCCCCTCGGAAATCTCTGAGCACCTGCGCTCGGATTGCCTTCCTTCGCGCAGCGCCTCGACGTCGGACAACCTTTGTTAGTCGTCCGAACCGTCGCCAATGGCTTCCACCGGACATCCCTCCATTGCCTCGCGGCACAGGTCCTCCTCTTGCTTGTTTTCTGGCTGCTTGTACACGAACGAATATCCTTCGTCGTCTTCTCTCGTAAAATTTTCCGGAGCTGTTTCACGGCAGAGATCGCAATCTATGCACATACAGTCAACGTAGAATAATCCATCTACGTTTTCCGGGTTTTTATCTTCGCGATCTGCCATGAACCTTTTGCTGCGTATGCCGATTCGCACTGGAATCATTGCCCCAGCTCCCGGTCAGATGCAAACCTTTTATACCCCTTCAGGGCATACTCTCCGATTCAACACTGGCCAAGACAAGGCCCAGCAGTTAGAGCTGTGGTCTGAACGGATGGACCCGCTATCAGATATCGATTCTCTCTCTCCTTCCTCCAAGGAAAACGATCTTTCCATCCCTGAGATGGAAGACCTTGAAGATGGTTCCCCTGACAGCTCAACAGGGCAGTCCTCGCTGCCCGCCGAGGACGCCTCTTCATGGGCTTCCGCTTACTCACCCCGTGAGAAAGTCTGGTTGGGCGGCCTCGCACTGGCAATCCTTCTGGTCGCAATCTTCGCTCTCACGTTGTTTTTCGGTAATATCACCACTAGCAGCGGGGAAGACGTTGACTTTCCTGTAGAGGGGAAACACCTGACTATCCGGAATATCGAAACCTACTGGCGAAAGGTTGATCCTGAGAGTGATTCGGGTGTGCAACTTGACACCAAATTTATCCCCGCCGCCGAGATCACTCTGGATTCCTCTGGCTCAGGTTTCCTCCGCTTTCTGTTTGAGAATCCACAAGGTGACCTTATCGGTGACTCGGTCACTCTTGTCATCAGAAGTGGAAATTTTGAGGAGAACAACCAGAAGACTGCAACCATCAATGCCACCGGAGGCTTCAAGGACCTCGGTGACTACAATGAGTATCTTACCGAGCAGGTCCGCTTCTGGAAGTTAGTAGTGCTTGAGGGAGGAACAGATTCCGAGGATCAGGCATTCAATTCGCTCCTCCGCATGCCTATTTCGCCAAAACGCCGTTAGAAAGAATACCCTGTCATGTCCGAACCCGCTCCTCCTCTGGTGCCACGCGAAGGGTGGCACGTAATGCACCTCTTTTATCACATCGACCATGGGCAATGGCAGATGTTGGATGAAAGCGAAAAGAGGGAGGCCAAGACGGGATTCACAGAACTTGTNCAGGAAATCCGAACCACGTCAGACACCCAGCTTTTGACCTTCACGGTAGCGACACCCAAGGCAGACCTCGGCTTCATGCTTCTCACCCCTGACCTTCAGCTGGCCAACACGTTCGAGAAACGACTGACTCTTTCCCTTGGAGTCGAGGTTCTTACACCTGCCTACTCCTATCTCTCGCAGACCGAACGCTCCGAATACACCACCAGTGGCGAGCAATATGCGGAAGAAACTCTCAAACAGGAGGAAGGCCTGTCAGAGGACTCTCCAGAATACGCATCCAAGCTGAAGGATTTTGAGGAGCGCATGGAGCACTACCTCCAGCACAGGCTCTACCCCGTTTTGCCCGACTGGCCGGCAATCTGCTTCTATCCCATGTCAAAGCGCCGCCATGGTAACGACAACTGGTACGCTCTTGACTACGAGGAAAGACGTATTCTGATGAAGGGCCATGCCACCACGGGCCGCAAGTATTCAGGACGCATTCTGCAGCTCATAACTGGTTCCACAGGCCTCGACGATGCCGAATGGGGCGTTACCCTTCTTGCCAAGGACACAATCGACATCAAAGCAATCGTCTACGAGATGCGATTTGACCCTGTCTCCGTGCGCTATGGAGAATTTGGAGATTTCTATATAGGGATGCAAATGCCTTTGGATGAGATCTTCCGGAGGCTCTGTCTCTGATCACCGAGAAACGCTGATCCCGGCTTTACCTGCTCTCGGCACCGAGTTGGATCAACGATCCAAAGTACCACTCCCACAGGGACCAGCCACCAAAAATCCATGCTGCTCCTCCAAGAGCAAGAAAGGGCCCAAACGGAAGCTGCCTCCCGAATCCAACCCGGGCCGGGAGGGCCCAGAGGATCGCGAACATACAGCCTGCAAATAGCGCGAATACGACACCCTGCCATCCTATGAAGGCGCCAATCAACCCGAGAAGCGGAGGATCACCATCACCCATTGCCTCCCGGGGAACGGCCACCCTCGTTGCTTTGCCGCTAAGGGACTTCATCTCTTCGATAGAATATGTCTGCCCCCCCGCTTCGACGGTCTCGCGCCTGATCCGCACGGTTTTCGCCCTCACGGATCTTCCATCGATCTGGACACCGTGGCCTTCGATCTCAAGGCAGTCATAGTCCCTGAAGAACAAATCGCCCCAGGGATAGACATCCTCCTCTTTCTCGAGGCCGGGCCTTGCCCCTGCCGCATCCCTGATCACAAAACTCAATTGCTCTTCCTCGGATTCCGGCTCGCGAAGGCACCACTCAGTCGCCTCCGAGAATTCAATCCGTTTTATCCCCATGAGTTTCTTCCCAAGATATACCACGAGGCTCAATCCGCCCCAGCCCGCCGCGATGCCCACTGCCGCCCGCATTCCGCCCTCCCACCAAATCATCAAGTCCGACACATCGAGAAGCGCCACGAGGGTAGGATCGAGACACGCGCCGAGAACTCCAATGCCCATTCCCCACCAGCAGAAATCAACGGGTACTAGCATGAGGTCCGCATCNATCCATGCAATGGTCACAAGGAGGACTGCAAGCGTGGCCACAAGCAGAGCTGCAATCGGTGAGATTGGGTTCCGGTCNACAACNAAGACGTCCCATGCTCTCATGAAAAGAACCGCCGTTAACAACTCCACACATGGGTANCGAACGCTGATTGGAGCGCCACAGCTCGCGCACTTCCCACGCTGTAGCAACCATGTCAGTAGCGGAATATTTCGATACCACGGGATCTCCTCCTCGCAGATGGGACAGAATGAACGGCTGGGGCTTGTGACTGACAGCCCTTCACGGGGCCAACGGTAAATCACAACGTTAAGATATGAGCCGATGCAGGCTCCCGCAACAAACAGGCCCCAGGACCAGAGCGGAAGTCGGAAAAGCTCCTCCATCTGCCGGATAGTATGCCCTTTCCACAGGATTTCGAAAATAACATTTGTCCCCGGGCGAGGTTATGCTTTGGAAGTACTGTGCATCAGGTCCGGAAAGTTGCTCAGGAAATCGCACTGCGTCTCAAGACGGCAGGCCATGAAGCCCTGTATGCCGGAGGATGCGTCCGGGACTCCCTGCTCGGCGTCACCCCAGCTGACTACGATATTGCAACCTCGGCCCGGCCAGAGGAAATCCTAGACCTCTTTCCGGGCAGCGATGAAGTGGGCGCTCACTTCGGCGTGATCATCATCAGNGAGCGAGGGCACAGCTTCGAAATCGCAACATTCCGTTCGGATGGCCCTTACCTCGACGGACGACGTCCAGACAGTGTCATCTTTACCGATGCAGAGAATGATGCCCGAAGACGGGATTTCACCATCAACGGACTCTTTGAGAATCCATTTACGGGAGAAATTGTGGATTATGTCGGAGGGCGGGAAGATCTCCAAAATGGTATTCTTCGGGCTATAGGCACTCCCGGCGAAAGATTTGCTGAGGATGCTCTTAGACTCATCCGGGCAGTACGTTTTGCCACCCGCACAGGCTTTGACATCACGTCTTCCACATGGGACGCCCTTCGCGAGGATGCCGCTCTTCTGGCAAAGGTCAGCCCCGAGAGAATCCGGGACGAATTTGATAAAATCATAACCGATCCCTCCAGGAGAAGGGGTATCGAGCTTCTCGTTGCAGGCGGACTGATGGATTCCATCATCCCTGAGTTCCTGTCCTTGCAAGGGTGCGAGCAATCTCCTCAGTTTCATCCCGAAGGAGATGTCTACATCCATACTCTCCTGATGNTGGAGCTTCTCGATGACGACGCACCGCTGGCTCTGGTTCTCTCGGTGCTCCTCCACGACATCGCCAAGCCCCCGACCTTTGCNATCGACGAAAACGGGCGTATAAGAAACCATGGCCANGATCGCCTTGGAGCGGAAATGTCGGCNCACATTCTCCGTCGNCTCCGCTACTCAAACCAAGTGACCGAGGATGTCTGCTCCATGGTTAGCAATCATATGAATTTCATGAACGTTCAGCAAATGCGTCCTGCNAAACTGAAACGGTTCATGGCTCGAACTACGTATCCGCACGAACTCGAATTGCATCGGGTTGACTGCACTAGCAGCCACGGGATGCTCGANAACCTTGAGTTCCTTCAGTCCAAGGCCGAGGAATTCGCCAGTGAACCGCTGATTCCCCCTCCCCTTCTGACTGGCCACGATCTCATCTCGCTGGGACTCGAACCCGGACCTCGNTTTGGAGAAATCATGCATCACCTCCAGACTGAACAGTTGGAGGGCCGGATTGTGGAGCGGAGCGCGGCTCTGGCAGAAGTAACCCAAAAATTCATATCGAAGTANGCATCTGTTTTCTTCATTCTCGGCTAGGTTNGGCACTTATCCGAAGACNCTTCCTTCGTCTCCTAGAATCTTTCCGACCTCATGAGCGCNCCAACAGAACATGACGACCCTATCAACGCTCAGATTCTTTCCGTATCGGAGGATCTTGTAGCGGGCTTTCAGGAAAAACCATTCCACGTTATCGCCCAGCAGTCAGGCCTACCGCTTGAAACTGTCCTGACGAGAATCAGAGCCATGCTCGAAGCCGGGGTGATACGTCGTGTCCGTCAGACCCTGCTGGCAACAAAACTCGCTCACGGCGCACTGGTAGCCTGGCGTGTTAGCCCNAAAAGACTCAACGAGGCCTTNGAGTTCATGTCCAAGCATGATCCCTTCTCCGGCCACGTGGTCCTCCGCACGACCGACACTGAGGTCTCCGGCTCGGGCTACCGCCTCTGGACGACCCTGAAAGTACCCCAGGGAGAATCTCTGGAGGAGCATGGTAATGTCCTCAAGCGGATCGTGGGGGCCGAAAAATTCCTCCTCATGCCCGCCAAGGGACTTTTCGCTCTAGGAGTTGGCCACGTCCGTCGGAAGGGGTTGGAACCCGGGGCCAAGATCGACGAACCCGCTCAGATGATGACCACGACTACGGTCTCTCTGGACGAAGAGGAATGGAAAGTTCTTATCGCCATGAAAGAGGAACTTGAACCCCACGAAATCATCGAAAACCCGTGGGATCAAAGGGCTGAGACAGCCGGGGTTGAACTAAGGAGATTTCTTGATATCGCTAAAGTTCTTAACGANAAGAAAGTGATCGGCCGATTTTCGACCTTCCTTGAGCACGTCAAACCCTCTCAGGCGGGAAAACGGGTCACCCGCTTTAATGGACTCTTCCACTGGGCTGTTCCCGAGGGCCGGGAAATCGAGGCTGGTGGCGAAGTAGGGCGGCATCACTGTATGACGCATGCCTACTGGCGGGAAGGCGGACCCGAATTCGGCAATGTCAACGTCATGGGTGTCGTTCATGGATCTGAAAAAGACACGGTCCTCTCCCATAAAGCCGCAATCGACAAGCATCTCGAGCAGTCTGGAATACCCGTATCCTACACGAATGTGTTCTGGGGCGGACGGAGCGAAATCAAACCCTCTGAAATCTCTCCCGACGTCTACCGGGAGTGGCACCGGNCACATTCTGGAACCTGATGAGGAGGNTCTCCATGACCCCTGTGACAAATCCGCCACGGATTTAGAGAGGCCGAAGCCGTTGAAAGAAGTTAGTCAAGACCTGCTGATGCAGAAGATCCTGATTGTTGAGGACGAACCTGATATCGTCGAACTGGTATCGTTCAACCTTGAACGTGCCGGGTTTATCACTGTGACCGCAACCGATGGGATCCGTGNCCTTGAGCAGGCGTGGTCCGAGCAACCCGACCTTGTCATTCTTGATCTGATGCTTCCTGGAAAGGATGGCTTCGCCGTTTTCAAAGAACTCCGCAGGGACGCGAGGACAAGCAAGACTCCCGTGATCATGCTGACCGCCCGAGCCCAAACTGAAGACCGGATTAAGGGGCTGGAGGCAGGCGCAGACGACTACCTCACAAAACCATTCAGCCCCAAAGAGTTACTCCTTAGGACACAGTCGGTCCTGCGCCGTTCGGCCGACGTTCCAGGCCCCTCTCTTTATGAGTGCGGACCTCTCACCTTTGATAAGAGCAGCCTGAAGTTTTTTCTCTCCAAGAATCCCGTCGACCTCACCTCGACCGAATTTAAGTTACTCCTCTACCTCTCCGAGCGCTCTGGAACTCCACAACNCCGTGAAGACCTTCTCCGCCACGTCTGGGGATACAGTGAAGATGTCCATAGTCGTACTCTGGACACTCACATGAAGAGGGTGCGTAAGAAGCTCGGCGATTATGCAGAATTGGTGGAAACAGTTCGCGGAGTCGGATACTGTCTTCGCGTCTCCTGATGCTCACTCTCCTCCTACTGGTTCTCTCTCTNGTTCTGTCAACCCTGCTCGTCATCACTTCGAGACAACTTAGAAGAGAGAAAGACCGGACTATGTTGGAAAAGGCGAACACCAAAAAAGAACTATCACAAGCTCCCNTCCAAGACGCAGTCACCNAGAACGCGATCCTTGATACTCTTAGCGACGCGTGCTTTTTGCTCAATTCGGAAGGGGTGATCACCTATGCCAACTCCGCCACTGAACGGTTCCTTTCGGACCAGGGTGGTATCGGACAAAAACTCGAGGCATGCGGAATGGCGCCCCGAATGACCAAACCTGTTCTTGAAGCTTTGGCAAAAAANGAGGCCATCATAACGCAGGTAATTCTCAGCGACCGGGAAACCTCTGCAACAGCGCTGGAACAGAGTGGAGAAAGCGCATGGCTNGTCGACGCAGGTCCTCTGCCATCTGGTCATTCCCAGAGCTCCATGCGTGTGCTTCTGAGGGATATAACNACAGAGTANNATACCGAACAGGTTCGTANGGATTTTGTGGCCAATGCATCCCATGAGTTACGGACGCCCCTCGCCATCATCAATGGGTATTTGGAAAACCTGACCGAGGGCGACCTTCTGGAGGACCGGGAGACAGCCTTGAGATTCCTGAAAATCATGGGTAAGCACGGGCGNAGGATTGCTCGAATCGTTGAGGATATGCTCATCATNTCTCGTCTTGAGTCTGGCGAAGCCAACACCCTCAAGATCGACCCATTCAGGCTCCAGAGCTGCGCTCTGGACGTGGTGGANCGTCTTGAATCTGTCATAGCCAGGCAGGGCGCCTCGNTTAATCTGCAAATGGAGTCTCCAGAAGTTCGTCTGGCTGGAGACCGGTTCTACTGGACCCAGATCCTNTTTAATCTCGTGGAGAATGCCCTGAAGCAAAACCCTCAAATTCCTCTCGCGGTCACAGTCGGNTGGAGAGANGAGGATTCCNTCCTTNTGATATGGGTTGAAGATAANGGAGTNGGCATTCCTTCGTCGGACCTGCCGTTCATCTTCCGACGATTTTATCGCGTCGAGAAACACCACTCTCAGAAAGAAATTAAGGGGACAGGACTTGGCCTTTCGATCGTNCGACGTGCCGTCGAGGCACACGGTGGCAACATAGAGGTGGGGTCTATCCCCGGGGAAACCACGAGGTTTGAAATCACTCTTCCCCTGGAAATGGTATCAATGGATGTCGAGGACCTGTCTGGNGAGGCTAACAAGACAACTGAGTCACGGTAGCTGGAGCATCATCGACGTTCCCCAACGATGATTTTCGTTACCCTGTCACCTCGGCCTCATCCGGGGCAGCTTGGGACGAGGGGCGCACCTCAAAGGACAATTCCTTAGCACCCTCCTCGTGGCTCACGTCGACCATGTCTCCTGCCTTGAACTCGGACCTNAGGAGCGCCTCAGCGAGAGGATCTTCTAAATGGCGCTCGACCGCCCTCCTCATGGGCCTCGCCCCGAAATTCGGGTCATAACCCTCCACTATGAGGAAATCACGTGCTGAGGTATTCAACTCGAGATCTATCTCCTTCTCGCGCAGGCGAACCAGCAGCTTACCAATCTCCAAGTCGACGATGGCGGAAAGACTTTCCTTCTCCAGCATCTTAAACACCACGAGATCGTCGAGTCGGTTCAGGAATTCAGGCTTATACTCCTTCTTGGCCTCCTCCATGATTTTTTCCTTCATACCCTCGAAGTCCGCATTGTCTTCGCTCATGGCCCCAAATCCCAGCGAGGTCTGGCGCTTGATTGTCTGCGCCCCCACGTTGGAGGTCATGATGATGATGGTATTACGGAAATCGACCTTTCTTCCAAAGCTGTCTGTAATCATCCCCTCCTCAAGAATCTGCAGAAGGAGGTTCATCACATCAGGATGGGCCTTTTCGATTTCGTCAAAGAGAACAACGGAGTAGGGCCTCCGGCGGACCGACTCGGAGAGTTGACCACCCTCCTCGTATCCAACATATCCAGGAGGAGATCCAATTAGCCTGCTAGAGGTAAATTTCTCCATGTATTCCGACATGTCGATCTGGATCAGAGCTTCCGCATCCCCGAACATGAACTCCGCAAGATTGCGTGCGAGATATGTTTTGCCGACCCCTGTCGGACCTAGAAACAGAAAGCTTCCGATAGGACGGCGAGGGTCCTTCAGATCCGCTCTCGAGCGTCGAAGAGCCTTCGAAATAGCGACCACTGCGGTGTCTTGGCCAATGACGTGCTCCTTGAGCTTGTTCTCCATCTGGAGAAGTTTTTCCGTTTCCTTTTCCTCCATCCTCTGGAGCGGCACTCCGGTCCATTTCGAAACCACCGCCATGATGTCATCCTCCTCAACATCAACCACCTTCTCTTCACTTTCAGACCTCCAAGACGCTATGAGATCCTCAAGCTCTTTTTTCGTCTGCTTTTCGGTGTCCCGCAGCGCAGCTGCCTTTTCAAAATCCTGCGAGTTAATCGCCGTTACCTTCTCCTTGTTGATTACCTCTATCTTTCCTTCAAGTGCCTTGATTTCCGGCGGACGAGTCAACGTCCCAATCCGGGCACGAGCGCCCGATTCATCGAGAACGTCAATAGCTTTGTCGGGAAGGAATCGACCCGTCAGATACCTCGAAGTAAGCCGAACCGAAGATTCAATCGCCTCTGGTGAATAGCTCACCTTGTGGTGTTGCTCATACTTATCCTTNAGTCCCCGGAGAATAGCTATGGTGTCCTCCACCGAAGGCTCTTCGACCTTGACCTGCTGGAACCTCCGCTCAAGTGCAGCGTCCTTTTCAATGTATTTACGATATTCATTGAGAGTTGTGGCGCCGACACACTGGAGTTCCCCACGGCTGAGGGCCGGCTTTATGATGTTTGAGGCATCCATCGCTCCCTCTGCTGACCCAGCCCCAACAATGGTGTGCAATTCGTCGATGAAAAGAATGACGTTTTTGACCTTCCGGATCTCATCCATCACAGCCTTGATCCGCTCCTCAAACTGACCGCGGTATTTTGTTCCCGCCACCATGAGGGCCAGATCGAGGGTCACCACCCTTTTCTCCCGAAGAATTTCGGGCACGTTGCCCATGCCGATCTCCTGCGCCAGACCTTCGACNATTGCGGTCTTCCCAACCCCTGCTTCTCCCACNAGGACAGGGTTGTTNTTTGTTCTCCTGCAGAGGATCTGGATGACTCTCTCGATCTCATTCTCACGCCCGATCACAGGGTCCAATTCACCGTCCNNGGCAAGCTTGGTCAGGTCCCGCCCGAACGCACGAAGCGCGGGNGTCTTGGCCTTCCCNTCGCTGCCAGTTTCGAGGGGCTCCTCNTCATCCTCNAAACCCTCGAACTCCTCATCGGACTCCTCGGGCGAAAAATTTGGATCAATTTCGGACAGGATCTCATTNCGAGTCCGCTGAATGTCGACATCCAGAGTCTGTAATACCCTTGCTGCAACTCCCTCACCNTCCCNGAGCAATCCCANCAAAATATGCTCGGTGCCNACGTATGAATGATTCAAAGNCTTTGCCTCCTTGTTCGCAAGTGCCAGAACCTTNTTCACACGAGGGGTATATGGAATATTTCCGGAGACCTTCTGGTCTGGACCAGTCCCCACCTGCTTTTCGACCTCCATACGAACCGACTCCAGATCCAACCCCATCCGCTCGAGAACACTCACTGCGACACCTTGGCCNAGTTTGATAAGNCCGAGCAAGAGGTGCTCAGTNCCCACGTAATTGTGATTAAAACGGTCTGCCTCTTTCCGGGCGAGCGCCAGAACCTGCTGAGCCCTAGGGGTAAANTTGTTCATGAATCAGCAATGGTNTCGGANGAGCACTTCCAGCCCCCNTCGTCCTTTTTTCCNANCATAGCAGGGGGTTCGAGTGATTGCAACCGGCTCCGGATGATTTCCGCCCGGATAGCATCNCTCTGCTCCGGGGTTAATTTATTACCGGAATGCAACTGCAGGTGCGCTGGCTGGATCTCCATCAGNAGCGAATCGCAGATCCCCCCTGTCTCCGGTGGAAAAAACCCCAGCTCTGCCCCGAACCTGAGCAGAGATAGCAGGTTCAGCGCCTCCTTGGAGGCNATTACATGAGCATGACGCAGGGTCCCGTAGGCCCGGCCCACACGGTCGCAGACCATGTCAGGATCATCTTCAAACAACTTCTGGCGTGCATTACGCTCATGAGAGGTAACTTGTTCAATGACCCTTTCGAGCTTTCTGATAATGGTTTCCTCACTTTCGCCAAGAGTTGATTGATTGGATACTTGGAACAGGTTTCCCAAAGACTCTGTTCCCTCCCCGAAAAAACCCCGAACTGCCAATTGCAACTTTCCAACAGCTTGAAGAACCTGAGCGATCTGGTCACTCAGAACGAGCCCCGGAAGATGGAGCATGGCCGATGCCCTCATTCCAGTTCCGAGATTTGTTGGACAAGAACTGAGATACCCCAATTCGTGATCGAAAGCGAATTCGAGGTTCGCCTCGAGTTGCCCGTCGACCGAGGAGACGAGGTCGTAGGCCTCCCTGAGCGCTAACCCCGGACGGATCGACTGCATTCTGAGATGATCCTCCTCGTTAATCATCAGGCAAAGAGCCTGCTTCCGGTTCACAACCGCCGCACTCCCCTCGCCCCTCGCAGCCTGTTCGCGACTGATAAGATGGCGCTCCACGAGAACCTGTTTCTGCAGTGAGCTGAGATTGTCTAATTCCTGAGAGAACCCGTTTTTCATCTGCGGGAGAGCCTCCACTTCCGGCTTGACCCGACTGAGGACAGATACCCTTCGCTCCTTGGTAGACCACCCCGGGAACGGCTCCATCTTGAGATTACGGGCGAGTCGAACGCGACTAGTCAGGACAACGCTGGTTCCGGACGATGCTCCAGTCATCCAATCAGCAGGATGCTTGAGGAGGGTGGAGAATCGCATCATACCTGCGCCGCTACTGTGGTTTCAATTTCCTGAATCTCATCCCGGAGACCCGCGGCCTCCTCGTAATTCTCGGACGCAATAGCCTCATCCAGTTGGTTCCGCAACTTGTCTAGCCTCTGCTGTCTAGCGTGAGCCTCAACTAAACCCTCAGGGACGCGCCCCCGATGAATCGTGCCCTTGTGCATTCCTTTCAAACGCTTGGAGATTTCATCTGAAAATGCCTGGTAACATTCGCTGCATCCCAGGCGACCGACTTGCTGAAACTTTTTCAAGGTAAATCCGCAAACAGGACAAGGTTCCCCATCATCCGCAGAGACTGCGACGGGCCCATCTCCAAAAGGCACCCCTTCCTCCATCAAGGAATCCCCCAAAGAAAACCCGGCCGGGTCAGTAACCCCCTTCTCCTCAGCGCATTCCTCACAGAGGCACATTTTCTTCATCTCCCCGTCAACTAACTGGGTGAGAAAGACGGTCGCCTTTTTATCGCAGAAATTGCACTGCATTACGGAAGAAGTCTAATCCAGCTGCCCGGAAATTCGAAATAAAAAGCGAGAATTACAATTATTCAATCGGGGTACCTGAATCATGGACGAGAGCACGATAAGCCTCGCTAAATCTGGCCGTCATTGACCCCGGGGTTCCATCTCCGATGATTCGGTGATCCAGTTCCACGGCCGGAATGACCTCCGCGGCCGTTCCCGTGAGGAAACATTCATCAGCGGTCATAATATCGAATCTAGTCAGTGTCTTCTCCTCAAGCTTGATTCCCAGCTGGTCCGCCAGTTCGAAAATCACGCCCCTCGTGATCCCGTCCAATCCGCCATCAGATACCGGAGGCGTGTAAATAACGCCGCCTTTCACGATGAAGACGTTGTCTCCTGTGCACTCCGCCACATAGCCCTGCTCATTCAGCATCAGGCCCTCACGCGCGCCCGCCCTGACTGCTTCAACCTTGGCCATGACATTATTAAGATAATTCAATGACTTCACCTGCGGGCTCAGAGAGCTATGGGTAGGGCGCCGAGTCGCACAGGTGACGACCTTGAGCCCGACCTCATAGTCTTCCTCTGGATACAGCTGGATGTCAGCTGCAATGATGATCATCGAGGGGCGCTCGCAGCTCTCAGGACTGAGGCCAAGACTTCCAACTCCTCGGGTAACCAGCAACCGGACATATCCGTCCCGTAAATTATTCGCGCGAATGGCTTCAAGAGTGTGAGCGATCACCTCATCCCTCGACCACGGTAGTTCCAGCATGATCGCTTTGGAAGAGGCGAAAAGCCGCTCCACGTGCTCTGACAACCTGAAGACGCGCCCGTTGTAAAAGCGGATCCCCTCAAAAACTCCATCCCCATACAACAAGCCATGATCGAGAACCGAAATCCTTGCCTCTGACTCGTCTACCAACTTTCCGTCGTACCAGATTTTGAGTGCCATGAATCTTCCTGTCGAAGTTGGAATGCCCCGGGCAGTAATGCAATCAATACTCTTACCCGCTGACGCCTGCCAACCCCGGTTTATCACCGATCATTTGACCGTCCACAATCTCAAGGGTCCTGTCACCCTGCTCGGCAAGAATCCGGTCATGAGTAACGACGACCAGCGTCGTGCTTAGGTTCCTCGCAAATTCAAGCAGGAGATTCATCACTTCCCCACCGTTGCGAGAATCGAGATTACCGGTCGGCTCATCGGCAAAAACCATGGCGGGTTCGTTTATAAGTGCCCGCGCGATTGCCACACGCTGCTGCTCTCCCCCGCTGAGCTCGGCTGGCAAATGGTGAATGCGATCTCCCAGGCCCACTTCTCCCATAAGATCCAGCGCCCGCCGGCGATGATTACGGGACCGGATCATACCCGGGACCATGACATTCTCGAGCGCCGTNAACTCCGGNAGAAGGTAATAATTCTGAAAGATATATCCCATGGTGCTGTTTCTGACNAGGCTCTGCTCTTTCTGCGAGAGGGCGTAAAGGTCGTTCCCATCAATCAGGACCTTACCCTTTTCAGGACGCTCCAACCCAGCGAGCGTATAGAGCAGCGTGGTTTTACCAGCGCCACTCGCTCCGCAGAGAAACACTCGCTCTCCCCGCGTGATCTCAAGGTCGATCCCGCGTAGGACCTCTACGGTTTTCTTACCTAGGGTGTAGGTGCGATGGACGCTGCTCGCGGCTATCAGGGGACTCGGGAACACTGGCGACCTCTAGGCCGAGCCAGCCTGATTTTCCAGCGCAATTGCTTCANGATACAATTATTTTGGTTATCTAAGATAAAATTGGTAAACTCCTCTCGATGCGTCATTCCCCTACGCGGCTCGATAGCCCGTCCCGGCGACNCTCCGATAGCAATGTCCGAGGCAGAACCACTGGCGTCCGTATTCTCACCAGAACAGCGCTTTCCATTTTCCTGCTTACGGGATGCGTAGCCCTCGCCGTCCTCTCGGTTCCTCAAACGCGTAAATTGCGGGAACTGAAGGAGGAACTTGCACGTGCCAGAGCNCTTGAATCGCACGTCCAAGACAGGAANGACCAGAAGCGACGGGATCTCAAGGCCCTCAGNGATGACCCCGCTTACCTTGAGCTCGTTGCCAGAGACCGACTCGATCTCTACCGGGANGGGGAGCAGATCTACCGGATNGACGCGGAAAAGGTNCCGCAGGCNATTGAACTCAGGCCTTCACCCTGAGTTTCCCTCCATAAACCGCGTCATCCCCCAGTGCCTCCTCAATTCTCAGCAGTTGATTATACTTGGAGATACGATCTGATCGACTCATCGAACCNGTCTTGATCTGGCCCGCATTGGTCCCAACTGCAATATGCGCNATTGTTGAATCTTCCGTCTCACCTGACCGGTGAGAAATCACCGAGGTGTAACTATTCTCAGTGGCGAGCTCCACCGCATCAAACGTTTCGGTGAGCGACCCAATCTGGTTTACCTTGACGAGGATAGAATTCGCAACTCCCAGCTCGATTCCCTTGGAGAGAAAGTCAACGTTTGTGACAAAGAGATCATCACCAACCAGCTGGGTTTGATCTCCGATTTTATCGGTCAACAACTTCCATCCATCCCAGTCGTTCTCATCGCACCCGTCCTCAATGGAAATGATCGGATACTTCCCCTGGAGCTCGGCATAGTAATCGACGAGTTCTTCCGAGCTTTTTTCCGAGCCATCAGATTTCTTGAAGGCATAACACCCCTTTTCCTTATCGTAGAATTCAGAGGAGGCGACATCCAGAGCGATACAGATATCATCCTTCATTCGATANCCTGCCGCCTCCACCGCCTGCGAAATAACAGCGAGAGCATCGTCTGCACTATCAAGAGCTGGAGCAAACCCACCCTCATCACCAACCGCTGTCGATAAGTTACGATCGTGAAGAACTTGCTTCAGGGAGTGAAAGATTTCGGCTCCGTAGCGAAGCGACTCACGGAAACTTGGCGCCCCCACAGGCATGATCATGAACTCCTGGAAATCAATCGGAGCGTCCGAGTGGGCTCCTCCGTTCAGAATATTCATCATCGGCACTGGAAGCACCTTGGAATTGGGTCCGCCAAGGTATTGATACAAAGGTAGACCCACTTCAGATGCTGCCGCCTTTGCAAGAGCCATGGAGACCCCTAGGATTGCATTCGCTCCCAAATTCTTTTTATTCTTACTGCCATCGAGGGCGAGCATGGCTGCATCAACCGCTGACTGGTTGAGACCATCCATTCCGATAAGCGCCGGGGCGATTCGCTGGTTCACATTTTCGACTGCTCCAAGGACCCCCTTGCCCAGGTAGCGATTCGGATCGCCATCTCGTAATTCCCAAGCCTCGTGTTCTCCTGTGCTAGCTCCGCTCGGAACTCCAGCGCGCCCAAACCCTCCTCCCTTCAGAGTAACCTCCACCTCTACAGTGGGATTGCCTCGTGAATCTATGATTTCGCGACCGCGGACTTCAGTAATGGTTGTATCTGACATGACTATCTAGAATTCGGAAAACTCCCCCTTCCCTATTTCCACGCCGTGATATCAACGATCTCATAGGTCCTCTCCTCCTCTGTCTCAAGATCGCGAAACTCAACCTTCTCCCCAACTTTCTGCCCGATCAAAGCCTGGCCTATTTCTGACAGGTAGGATACCAGCCTCCGGTCAGGATCACTGTCCCACGCCCCAAGCACCGTGTATTGCTCCGTAGCGCCCTCATGCTGGAGTGTGACCACGGTTCCAATGTTGACAGCGCTGGTGTCTGCACCGGTGAGATCTGATCCCTGAGCGTTATCCAGGTCCTTCTCCAGCTCCGTCTTGCGGCGCGCCAGCACGGCCTGCATCTGCTTGGCGGCCTTGTATTCAAAATTCTCCCGGAGATCACCGTAGGAGCGAGCGATCGCGATCTCCTTGATATTGCCGGGAATTCGTTTGTTTACCAGATCCTCGTACTCTGCCTTCCGCCTCTCCAGGCTATCCCATGATACGACCAGAGTCTCTTTCCTTGGCCCACTATCACCTGTCACGAGCTCCTGCGCCTCGGGATGAGCCTTAATCACTCGCGCCATGAGGGATTTCCGATCCAACTCGGCAAAAGCGGGACTTTGAAGNAGCTTCCTCGCGAAGTTTCGCACCTCATTCATCTCTTCTCCCGCGAGAAGGTCNGCGATGAGTTCGCGATCCTCCATCAGGAAATTCTGCAACCTNAGCGTNCGCCGGGGGGCCCTCATCGGTGCTATCCTGCTCAATTACCGATAGAATAGCGGAGCCTACCTCATGGCTGAAGACTTTCTCGGCCGCTTTTTTTCTCTCACGACAGATCCANGCCAGCGCATCGGGCCCGAGGGAATGGCGGGAGAGNGCACTCCGGATGTGCTCGAGTAACCTTGNCATTTCTCCCCGGTCCGCAAACATCTTGGCAATCTCCGCAACACCCCGGGTNCCTACCCTGTCGAAAACGCCCAGGATTTTCGCTTCCCACTCATCTCCGAACGCCTCCGGGAATGACTCATAGATTCTGCGTTGTCTTGCGGCAGGAAGACCAGCCATCTCAGGAGCAAGGGATCCACTCGAACTCGCAAGAACATCGTGCAGGCGAAGCGCGTTGTCCGGAAGACTGATTTCCTTGAAGGCTTCAAGGAGCTCGTCACGACCGGCGAGGAGGTCCAGAGAGTCTCCGAGGTGTAGCTTCAAGCCCTTTCGACTAATCTCCTCAATCTTGGAGAGAAGGTCAGCCCCGGTTCCGTCACTCTCCAGACTACGGGAGTGCTTACGGAGATCGTCGAGCACCTTNGCCTTATCGCGAAGATTATGCGCCTCGTCAAAATCCGCAATCAGGGTCTCAACTGGACTGAGATCGGTNTCACGAAGGACCAGCGCCTCATTCCTTTTACTTGGGACAACAACGCGGTGAGTTTCTCTCATCGCTTTCTTGGCACGGTCCCACCATTTCTTATAGTCACTCTCCGGAACGACGCTCCCGCAGAGAACCCTGTCAATCTGGTCTGGTTTCAGGGATCCCCCATGAGCCTCAAGGGTTTGCACCACGACGCTTGCAGGGTCGCTCTGTGCCATTGCCCGGAGNTCCTCAATTTTCTCTATTTTCTGGGCTCGGAAATCGTCAACGTCCAAGGACTCCGTCTTTTCGATCGCCAGCTTCAAGCCCATTACCCGCCCTGGCTCTCTTTCAAAATCTATCGTGACCTTGCCGCCAAACAGGTCCCAGTCGACCACCTTCCCCGATCCCCAAGCCTTGTGAAGACAAAAACTTCCCGGGGCCAGTTGGGAAAGCCGCTCCCCTACGGATTGGGGAATACGACCAGATTCCACCAATTTAACCACGTCGGGATGCATGGCGCGGAAGATGGTGAGGCTATCCGAAAAAGGCAAAGGTTTTATCACGATTTCCCGGTCATTTCCCCAGAAATAACGCCAGTTTTCCTCCCGTCCCCCCATNTGGCTGGGATCGCCTCCCAGATTTTGTCGAAATAGCTCCTCCGAAATCGTGAAGATACACGCTGCCGACCCTCCTAAAATTGAGCGTGCAGGGGCGGACATATGGCGAGCCCTTTTCCCTGAACCCCGGATCGGGAGANTTTCGCGCCACATCCAATAGCTGAAATTCAAGTGGATGATGCACCCCACTCCGGATTAGNCTCTTCTCATGCAGTCTGGGANGCGTGTGAAGACCATAGGAATCGCTGCCTGCAGCGGACCGGGAGCCGCCCTCTGCTACGAAACTATCACAGGAGAATNCGGTGACATCCTTGGTTCACATCACCATCCCGAGATCATCCTGCATTCTCTCAGCTTTGGAGAATACTGCCGATTTCTGGAGGAATCCAACTGGACCAAAATCGCTCAACTTCTCGCCGCCACCTGCCGAGTTCTTGTCAAAGCAGGCGCGGATTTTATCATCTGCCCCGACAATACAGTCCATGAGGCCCTGATCCATCGGGACTTGCAGTCACATGCACCATGGCTGCACATCGCCGAACCCGTTGCCGCCAAGGCCAAGTCCTCCAACTTNAAGCGCCTTGCGATTCTCGGCACNAGGTNCCTGATGGAAGGNCCTGTCTATCGCCAGCAGCTNATTCCGATGGAAATCCAACCAGTGNCCCCTNCTCAGGAGGAGCGGAATCACATTAATTCCATCATTTTCGACCGCCTCGTTTTTAATAAAGGCACCGAAAAAGATCTCTCCGACCTCCTTTCCATCATCCGAAGGATGCAATCGGAGGATCGATGCGATGCCGTGGTTCTGGGGTGCACCGAGTTACCTCTCATTCTGAACGACCATGTCTCGCCTCTCCCCACCCTTGATTCCACCCGCTTACTCGCCCGAGCGGCGATCCGGGAATCCATCGGAGCTCCCCCTGTATAATCCACATCACCACGTCCATCCCGATGCTCCTCGCCAGCTTNAGCACAGGTAGTGCTACCCATCTCATCACTCTGGCAGTGATCACAGGCCTGATTGTTGNACTCGTTGTTGTGACTCACCCGTCCACCAGCGACTCGCGCAGAGCAATCGTAGGCAACCTCGTGGGATGGGGCTCTCTTGCGGCGGGAATTCTGAATACTGCCTATTGGATGTCCCCTCCCCGCTTTGACCCTTCGCAAAGCCTCCCTCTGCACTTCTGCAACCTCGCNAATTTCATCGGTGCATTGGCAGTGCTCAAGGGTCACCGCCTCTTCCAGGGCGTCCTATATTTCTGGTCAGGACTGTGCCTNTGGGCATTCCTCACTCCTACCGTCCGCACGGGTCCCGACCAACCGGATTTCTGGATTTTCTGGCTCTATCACGGATTCATCGCACTCACTCTGGTCCATGTTCTGAGGGTCGCCCGCTTCAAACCTTCATTTCGGGATCTCATGAGGAGCACCCGCTTTACTCTCATCCTCGTCGCCTGTCTCTTTACCATCAACGCAGTCACGGGATGGAACTATGGATTTTTGGGAAATGACATTCCGGGTGCGCCCACACCTGTCGACCTGCTCGGGCGGTATCCCCTCCGTGTTCTCTGGATGATTCTAATCGGGGCTGCCGTATTCGCGTTACTCTGGNTTCCGCACNGGAACTACTCANCGACCCGAACGCGGAAGTAGTATCCTGACGGCTTCAGGATCTCACTTTCTTCCCCACGGAGCCTCACCTGAAGAAGGAAATCACGATTGCTGGTCGCTCGGTTCAAGCCCTGCAGTGCAAGGATATTCCTCCCTTCCACGAGCGCACCTGAGTGTTCTCTCAGGTCGAACGTGGTAAATTCCACGGCTTGTCTGTCTGGCCGGCTTGAGGGGGCCGTAGAGTTCCAATCCAGTTCTCCATTCCGCAAGTTACCACTTGCCACCGATACCCCGTTGATCCACGCGGCAAATCCATCATCATAGCGCACATCAAGATTNAGGCTGGTNACCGAAAGAGGATTCGCAATTTCAAATGGAATTCTCAGATACGCGGTTGTTCGCTCTCGATACATCTCAGACTGCAAGTCAGTTCCAATAAACGGATCGTAGGTGGTCTGGTTCTGGTCGTATCCGATCCCCTGNGTGACACGGATCCANCCCTCGTCACCCCCGTTCTGCGCAAACTCCTCCTCGCTCCCCCCTCTCCACAAACCGTTGAGNCTTTGGTCAGGAACGAGGGCCCTGCCCTCGGCTCCGGGATCAACATAAATCACATCTCCAGTGGACCCTGGCACGTATAACTGAACAGGCACAACTGTCGTGGCGCCCCCGGCAGTNATCGGCGCAGTCACAGTCTGGAACTTTTCCATTGTCTCAGATGCCTCCACAACGTAGCGCTTACCGGCCACACTCTGAAAGGTCACNGCCGATCCTGCTTCCTCGTCACGAGTGATCCGCAGGATCCGCAGTGAGGACGTCGCGTCGTTGGGATCTGTAGAAGCCGACCACTCAGACCTGTTATCACTCGAGTCCCCATCCGGATCGTCTTCAGCCCCCGAGGAGAGGCTTCCGAAATTTGCCCTTTCCCAATCATCAGGCAACCCATCCCCATCACCGTCGGTTGCCGCCCACGAGATCTCGTCGAGGTAACCCGCGTCATCATTNTCAGAAATTGAGCCGTCCTTTTCGTAAGACCATCGCAGACGATGCGTTCCCACCGGCACCTCATACGAGACCTGGCGCCAATCGGTTTCTCCGCTTATGTTCTCAACCTGGGCCCCATCCACGCGAAACACCAGCTCATCATAATTGTCCTCGGAAGAGACTCTCCACCAGAACTCCAGATCCCCCGGGCCCTCCACCGTAGTCTCAACAAAGGAGCGCCCATTATCCTCAATACTACCACTCTGCAGCGCCTGCCCGTCCTGCCTGCTCACCCGACTCTGGATGAACCAAGGGTCTTCGGTGTTCAGGAAAACAAGTTCTGGATTATTGATGGCGGAACCGAAATCCGGAGGGGGTGGTGCAAGGCTTACTGTGATGGACAACGTCTCCACTGTCGTACCCGCAGGGTTGACTGCCCTGATCTCTACCTCCTGCACTCCCTGCCCNGANGAAATCCAACTNACCACTCCGCTTTCTGAATCGATCGTCATTCCGGACGGCGCCTCTCCNAGTTCGTAGGACAGNCTCAGGTTACTCGTCGAGACTCGGTAGCGTAGAGGATCCCCCGCGACNAGGCTTACCTCCAGCGGACTGGAGATTACAGGAAGNGTGAAGGCCTCATCACCNAGTGAGTCACCCTCCCTTAATGCCANAAACTGGTCTACCGCCGGATCAACAATCTCCTCCACAATCCCCGAGGGCCACCGCACTACCAGTTTGGTAGCANTTGCGGAGCTTCCAAGACCGAAGACCTTGGTCAGAGAGTTCTGGACTCCATATCCTTCTCCTGCTCGCACCTCTCTCAGTTGAACACCCCAGTCCCCGTGGAGTTCAAGGCGGGCCCCGATCGCATTCGGATTGGAGGTCCTGCCTGTCAGTTGGACCGCAAGATAGTGATTAGCATTCCCGTTATTGAGGAAAAGGAGATCCCTCTGGCTTCCCGAGGTTCCATTGTAGCCTGTTCCNCGTCCGCCAAAAATATCGACNAAGCCATCGTGATTGAGATCGCCCAGGGCACAGCTGTGAAGATGAGATATCGGGGTGGCNCCACCGACTCGCAGAACATCCGGCACTTCGGTAAATGTCTTGTCACCGTTGTTNCGATAAATCCGGTAGGTCGCTGCGGCACCTCCCAGATCCGTGGCTGTGACAAGCAAATCAATATGGGAATCGTTGTCAAAATCCCGGAAGAGAGCCTGAATTCCAAAGTATCTGATATCGCCCAGACCTGNGCTGTCACTGATATCAGAAAAACCACCGGCACCGTCGTTCTCAAGCAGCCTCGATGTTCCCGCTCCATGATTCAGAATGAAGCAGTCCATGTCGCCATCATTATCAATGTCAGCAAAATCGCTGCACCAGGACTGTTCGCCGTCATCCAACCCCGTAGCAGGGCCCTCATCCGTATACTGGTTTGTTCCNTCGTTTCGGAACAACCGGTTGATGCGCCGACGATCACTAGAACTGGTCACTCCCAACCGACATTTCGAGAGGTAAATATCACGGAAACCATCATTGTCGTAGTCCGTCTCAATGACTGCGTAGTTTCCGCTGGATACGCTCGAAGGGAGGGATGCCCCAATCAGTCCCCTCTGCAACGAGAATCCCCCGGCCCCGTCATTCTTGTAGGGGTGGTTGTCATCATTGTCATCGCACGCAAACAGGTCGATATTCCCATCATTGTCAAAATCCGCGAAAATCGACCCCTGCACAAAAATATCACGATCTGGCAACTCCACGAGGGAATAGGATTGGGCGCTCGTTCCTGCCTTGAGCAGGAGGGCTCCACCGGATGATGGTCCGAGAAAAATATCGTTTAACCCATTACGGTCCACATCGGCAGCGCAGACCGCCCAGATTGATCCACGGGGCAGGTCCCCGTAATCATACGCCGNGAAGCCCTGGCCGGGAGCATTCTGGTAATCGATAAGCAAACGATCCGTTTGGTGGATCCGAATAAGGTCATCACGCCCATCTCCATTCAGGTCCACAATCGCCATCGGCGCTCCGCTGGATGAGGAGTTCGTGAGAAGATCGCTGCGGTCACTGAAGCTAAACTGGGCCTCGAGAGGAACTGCGAGCGCGAGGAACGCCGCAAAGGGGTAAAGGAAGGAGGTTCTCACTGGGAGTTCTGTANCGTGCTGGTAGGAGCCTAACACCGACAAGGCTCTCAGGGTAGCGTCAATTCTTGCGAGTTTTAACCTTNAATGGTGACCTGACCCCGATGGTAAAACTTTTTGCAGTATTTCTCCTTCTTGTTACGGGTCATGTGCTTGCAGAGGCCGGACCTGCGAAAACCCGGCAAAATGTTCTTTTTCTGNCGATCGATGACCTGAACGACTGGGTAGGCTTCCTTGATGGCTACCCCGGCAAAGTTCACACTCCGAATCTGGACCGCCTTGCAGCCAGCGGGACAGCCTTTACCAACGCTCATTGTCCCGCCCCGGTTTGCTGCCCCAGCCGGGCTGCCGTNTTGAGTGGGCTCTATCCCACTACCACGGGAATCTATACCAACCAGCACTGGTGGAAACCCAACCTTCCAGATCTACGGACCATCCCTATTCATTTCCGGGAAAACGGATACCACACAGTTGGAACNGGAAAAATTTTCCATCACACCGCCGGAAACAATCCACCAATCCAATGGAATCATTTCAAGAGAGCACCCTTCAATGACAATGGATGGCTCCGACACGGCGACCCGTCCTATCCCTGGACACCTCCCAAACCACGTCCCCGTNACTTCCCCTATTCAGGAATCAAACTCTATTCCGGCGAAGCCGACTGGGGCGTCCTGCCTCAGGCTGAGCACCAATATGACGATTCTCTGGTCGCCGATTTTGCGATCGATTACCTTGAGAACCTCTCTCAAAAGAAACTTGGCAAACCGTTCTTCCTCGCCTGCGGGTTCTTCCATCCTCATCTGCCCTGGTACACCCCACGCAGATACCTCGATCTCTACCCTCCCGAGGAGATTCATGTCCCCGAAAACCTCCCGGAAGATCTTGACGATATACCCCGTCCCGGGCGCCGGCTCGCAGAAAAGAAATCCGGCGATCTTCGCAGACTCAGAGAGACGGGCCGCTGGCGAACAGCAATACAACATTACCTTGCGAGNATCTCCTTCGCCGATGCCCTTGTCGGTCGCGTGCTGGAATCCCTGAGAAATAGCCGCGCATCNAGCAACACGATTGTCCTCCTGTGGTCCGACCACGGGTGGCACCTCGGAGAAAAGGGACACTGGCACAAGCGAACTCTCTGGGAGGAAGCCACCCGGGTTCCGTTTATCATCAGCGCACCGGGAACCGGAAGGGCTGGACAGCGCTGCGCACAACCAGTCAGCCTCGTTGACATTTTTCCCACGCTGATTGAATTATGCAACCTCCCCCCCATCAGGAATCTTGATGGTATCAGTCTGGTTCCGTGGCTTCAGGATCCAGCAAAATCCCGCCAACGTCCGGCTCTCACCATTGAAGAATCTGGCCATGTGTCCCTCCGAACCCTTCATCACCGGGTAATTCGTTACACCACTGGAGAATGGGAGCTTTACGACCACCGAACCGACCCCTCGGAACGAACCAACCTCGCCAAGGACTCTAGACACCAAGAAGTGATCAAGAGCGCCAGTCGATGGCTACCGCAATCACCCTCGGCCCCTGCGGCCAGCAAGAAGTCCTTCACCTTTGACCCTCACAACTTCACCTGGAAGCGGAAAAAGACCGGTGAGATTATCAAGGGCAAGTAGTCCCCCTAATTCTCTTGCTATTGGAAAGAGAGGTGCCANCCTTCGGGTAGCNGCCTANTGGCCGCTCAGGCGGTTCCCCTCCGTGGAACCCACCGCCGCAGATCACTGCCGGCAAGAAACCGTGCCCCCTGTCGCGTGGACTATTTCCCCGCGGACCAATGGCTAAAAATACACTCAAGAATCACCATGAAATCACAGTCCCGTTACAAAACGGGATCACCCCTCCGCGAATCGTTTCCAAAGAATGCCCTTCGCGAGGCCAAAAGNTTTGGCCTGCAGATAAAGCAGCGCGACACTGCGGACCGCAAAGACTGCCGCAAAGACCCTGTCATCAGCATCGACCCGTCATCCGCTCTGGATCTTGATGACGCATTTTCCCTCGAAATCGCTGGAAGGAAGAGATGGAGACTCCGGATTCATGTTGCCGACGTTTCTCATTACGTGAAAGCGAATTCCGCGCTCGACCGGGAGGCTCGGTTGCGAGGCAACTCAACCTACCTTGTTGATCGGGTCATTCCCATGCTACCTCAGACTCTCAGCAATGGCCTGTGCTCTCTCCATCCAAACGCCGACCGCCTCACCAAGTGTGTTGAGTTCACTCTCACAAACGAAGGGAGAGTCCTTGAGACGGCATTTTTCTCCTCTGTGATCTGCTCCCAGCGACGTTTTTCATATGACGAGGCAATGAGCATTATCCGGAACAATCAGCGTGGGCGTCTTGAGAACATGCTTCNAAATGCCGATCGCCTCGCCCGCAAGATCCGGGCTCGACGCCTCAACTCCGGATCTCTTGAATTTCCTTCCAGGGAAACCTNCCTCCACCTCGACAGACAAGGAAGGGTCACCGCTGTTGAACCAGTGCTCCACAACAGGGCTCACCAGTTGATCGAGGAATTCATGCTCCTCGCGAACGAGGCCGTAGCAATCCGCCTGAACAGGTTGGAGCGAGTCTCCATTCATCGCGTCCACGANCGGCCCGATCCAGTTCGTCTCAAGGCATTTCGTGGTTCACTTCGCCTCCATCAGATTCCGTGTGGCAATTTGACTTCCCGGAGAGAAATACAAGGAGTCATGAAAAAACTCAGCAACACTTCAGCGGGNCCGGCTCTTCAGATTGGATTCCTTCGATCCTTGCCGAGGGCTTACTACACCACCGATCCCAAGGGGCACTTCGGCTTGGCGAAGAGCCATTACGCCCACTTCACCTCCCCGATCAGACGCTATGCCGACCTTCTGGTTCACCGTTCCCTGTTCGAGGGGAAGGCGGCACGACCCGATGACCTCTACCGCATGGCAGAGCACCTTTCTTCCACAGAAAAGAACTCCTCTGATGCGGAGCGCCAGAGCAAGCGCTCAAAGCTGTGCGACTACCTTGCCCACAGACTCGNCCGTGGNGAGCGCGCTCCACACGATGCTCTTGTGACGANTATATGCTCCTTCGGGATTCTCGTGGAAGTCCCGGGCCTTGGCANAAGCGGACTCATTCCCCGGCGACTCCTCAAGCGAGGCCGCTATCATCTCAACCTCNCTCAGCAGGAGGCCCGTAACCGCTACAAAGGAGCGAAGATTTCTCCAGGNTGCTCCATCAAGGTTACCGTATGTGCAGTCGACAAGGAGAAACAACAGATTGAATTTTCCCTTTNCTCTACCANGGGCACGCCTCCGAAGTGATTACCAGCATCACNCCTGCTCCTCGTGAGAAACAGCCTTTGAAACTGTTTAGNCGGCCATGCGCTACCGGTCTCCAGATTGCCTTGCTGCACCGGGACCACCCTTGCCGGCNTTAGTATCNCCAACCGGACCACTGACCTTNCCTTNGGCGCGATTACCTTGTCCCTGCGAACCCTCGGCCGCCTTCAGGTCTCCGCTCTCTANCAGGGATACAACTGGCGGATGATTCAGGGCCTTCGGAGTGACCTGCCCCGTCTTACCCGGCGCCAGAAACAGGCGTTTGCCGCCAGNAAGCGGTACAATCAGCGGTTTCTTGCTCTTGTTGGTAACGTCCATCGCTTTCGCTTGTTCACACAGACCCTAGCACGGTCTCATCGNGCCGCCATTGCATAATGGGAACAGAGCTGCAATTCTAAGAGTCCTGTCAANATCATGAAACTTCTTCCTCTCCTGATTCCTGCCCTNTATACCCTCACCGCCTTCGCAGACGACTGGCCACAATGGTTCGGCCCCGAGCGGGATGGAGTCTGGCGCGAGACAGGGATCCTCGACAAGTTCCCTGAGGAAGGACCGAAGGTTCTCTGGCGCACCCCCATCCGTCGTGGCTATGCAGGGCCAGCAGTCGTGAATCAGCGCGTCTACCTCATGGACCGGCAGGTCGACCAGAGCTCCGCTGCCAAGCGGCAATCTGCCCGCACTGGAGCCCAACCCGGATCNGAACGCCTNCTCTGTCTCGACGCTTCCAACGGAAAGACCCTCTGGGAGAAGTCCTATCCTTGCGCCTATACGATGTCATATCCTGCAGGCCCCCGCGTGACTCCACTGGTTCACAAGGACCTCATCTACACCCTTGGAGCCGAGGGGCTTCTTGTCTGCCGCACCGCAGANGATGGAGCAGAGATCTGGCAGCATGACTTCAAGGAGCGGTTCGGAATCAAAACCCAGACCTGGGGTTTCGCAGCCTCCCCGCTCATTCATGGAGACCTCCTGATCTGTCTCGCCGGCGGAGCAGGAAGCACNGCGGTNGCNTTCCACAGAAAAACAGGCAAGGAAGTATGGCGCTCCCTGACCGCGGCCCAGCCGGGTTACTGCCCACCCCAGCTTGTCTCTTACANGGGAGAAGAGCTTCTCATTATCTGGCACCCTGAAAGCGTCAATGCTCTCAGTCCTAAGACCGGGAAAGANCTCTGGTCCGTCCCNTGGAANATTCGTTTNGGNCTCAGNATNCCNGTTCCNCAGATGATTGATGAGNNTCACCTCTTCCTCTCNTCTTTCTACAACGGNTCNATGCTTCTTCAGCTCAAGGNNGATCACAGCACNCCGAAGGTTATCTACCGCACCGANCAGGCNAGTGANCGCAAAACCACCCANCTNCACGGCATNATGAANACCGCCGTCCTGCGNGAGGGCCACCTTTTCGCGGCCTGTAGTTACGGGCAGTTTCGCTGTATGGAGGCCCTTACTGGNAAGCGGGTCTGGGAGTCCTTCAANCCCATCAACCTCGACAAGCCCACCCGATGGGGCACNGCNTTTGTGACTCCGCACGAGGACCGCTATTTNCTNTTNACCGAGANGGGAGACCTCGCCATTGCCCGNCTCTCACCCNANGGATACNAGGANATTGACCGGGCTCATGTCATCGAACCCAACGGAGCCGACCTGCGCCAGAGACGNATCGTCTGGACTCATCCTGCCTACGCTAACAGATGTGCCTTCATCCGTAACGACACGGAAATNATTTGCNTCTCACTGAACAGGGAAGACTGAAGAAGAATCTCGTATTGTCACTCTTCATCGCCGTGAAGCACGCCTCCTAGCCGCCCTCCCGTAAGCCCCTTCCTTTACGNAACGCAGAAAGCTGGGCCGCAAGTCGTCTGGCAACCTCGAGATGCTCTTCTCGAACGTTGTTNTGCTCGCCCCTATCTTTCGACAAGTCATAGAGTTGGGNTCCTTTTTTCTTCTGTCCGGGGATAAACTTCCANTNCCCCGANCGGATNGCNACCTGCCACCCCGCCTCNTCNAANGTGAATGGNACTCCCNTCTCGCTCTCACCCANAAAGGCNGAGAGAGAGCTNCGACTGTCNCGNGCTTCTNNNTCCTTAAGCTNGATCCCGAGCAGNTCAGCGAAGGANGCAANAAAGTCAATCTGGCTCACCAGNGCCGAGGACACCCCGGGCTTGATTCTNGCNGGCCANCGCACGANAAACGGCACCCNNGTCCCNCCCTCATANATCTGGTATTTCCCNCCNCGGTAGGGNCCGGAGCCATCNTGNCCCNNGTCNGACTCCTCNGTGGACTTACGCACCGTGGACCCATCCGTGTAGCCATCGTCATAGACAGGTCCATTGTCGGAAGAGACGATCAGGATAGTGTTTTCCGCGAAGCCCTTGTCCTCCAGGGCCTGGGCTAC
>PBNG01000071.1 GCA_002723015.1 Roseibacillus sp.
GCTATCAGGACTCCGCGATTTCAGCAGCGTGAAGCGCTCGAGTTTGAAATTTGATTTCTCCGGAGCGGGGAAATAGGCGAGGACCTCTCCTCTCTGGGGATCACAACTGGTGAGAAGGCCTGCATATCGGTCTGGCAAGGCGCCATTTTCATAGAAGCACATCCCGCTGGGCGCGCCTTTCTCGTAGGTGTCCCCCGGGGGCAGGGTTCCCGGGTCCCACTGCCGCCATTCAGCTTCGGAATCTGGTTGGCCAGGACGTTGGTCGACCTGCCAGGTTCGGGTGCCGTCTGGTGATAAGAACCCGAGGAATCCCCCCTCCATGAGCCACGTGATCCGGCAGGAACCGGTGTCGCTTCTGTCACTGTGAAACATGTCTCCGAAGGAAGTTACCGTCTGCCCGAGGCTACGATGAAGCCCGTGCCCCATGATGCGCATCCCAGAGCCATCTGTATTGACGCCGGCCGTGAACCCTCCGACCCAGACCTTCCCATCTCCACTGGTCCTGCCGGTCAGATCGCGAGGATTCTCCGCCTTCTCCGGCACCTCGTTCTCGGGGGGGCCAGTGACGATAAAATTCACTCCGCTCCTGTCCTTCAGCTCCGCTCCGCTATGATCGTGGCCAAAGTACCATCTCCCATCGGGTCCTCCGATAATTTCCTGCAACCCCTGAGCGTTTTCAGGACGTTTGAACCCGGTCAGGATATTCTCGCGCTTGTCTATTTCCGGCTCAAAGATGAGGTTCTTGTTGATGTCGGTATAAACGGTCAGNTGTGGGGGATTGAAGGCCACCAGCCTGTTTCCAAAGACGCTAATTTCCAGAGGCCCCTCGTGGGTCCCGTCCTCGAGAAAGATATGTGATTCGTCGGCCTCGCCGTCGCGGTCCTTGTCCTCAAGAATGCGAATCCGCGACCCTCGCGGGTTTTGCGCGGTGGAGTGCCGTTCTGCGATCCAGACCCTTCCGGCGTGGTCCGTGTCCATGCTCAAGGGTCGGGACAGCATGGGCCCTTCGGCCCAGACTGAAATCTCGAGATCGCCTGGCAGCAGTATGTCCGTTGCCTGACGCTCGTCCAGATTGGTCGTTTGGTCAGGCTGAGGCCCTTTATCAGCGCTGGAGAGCGCTGGAGGGGTCGTGGTTGCAGAGGGGTTCTTATGGGGTGCCGGGGCTGGTCTCACCTTCGCTCCGGCACCCTCGTTAAAACCCAATTCCCGGTCCGTCTGGATCTTTGCGGGAGGAAGTTTTTTCCATGCTGCAGGGTCCGGTAGTTTTATTCGTTTAACTCGCCCCTTCNTGNCGAGGTTAACGTTCAGTTCTTCCTCAGTTGGAGTTTTTGAAAGGACCCCGTCCAACGGAACCTTCATTCCCGCGGTCCAGATTATGGCATTGAGNACGGCTTTTCGTATTCCATCGATTGCCCAGCCTTCATGGTAGTGCCCCCCCACAAAACCGATTCCGCGTCCCCCGGTGGGCCGCTCGTAGCCCCACATCAGGGTCTGCGGCTTGCCCANCCCCTCTACTCCGTTTTTGTTCCACATATTAATGTAACGGTTCATGTTCTGCCGGGTTGGCACGGCCGTAAAGAGATCCAGCACCTTGTCCCGTTCCTTGATGAAGCGCATGTGGTAATACCACTCGTCAAGAGCGGTCAGATCATCGGGGACCCCGTTGCCAATTTCGTGGTTCTTGATGATGGACAAATCAGCAACCCAGTGGGGATTGACAGAGAACCCGCTTTCCATGGCGGCACCGATCCAAGGCCGATAGTATTTTTCCCCGATTTCCTTACTGGGATGAACAGCATAATGCATGAAGACCATGCCCACCCCCTTCCGAGCGAGTTCATCCAGAAACTCCCATTGTCCAGCGTGCGCGCTGACATGGTCAGCGTAGATCACAACGGTGTCCGCACTTGCGACCACGGACTTGTGCTCCTTTGGCCAGTCAGCTCGGAGAACGGTCGCTTTTACTCCAAGGCCACTTTGTTCGTTGAGGGCCTTCGCTAACAACATACAACCAGCATAGAACTCATGTTCTCCCGGGCCATGGCTTCGATTACCTGCGATGAAGACAATGTGTTTGGGGTCCTCCTCCTTCTTTTCGGAAAGCACGAGGGGGGACAGGAGAGCGGCTAGTATTGANACAGCAAGAAGGATACGCTTCATGGCTAAAGGCGGGATAGTTGCAANGGCGGGCGCTATTCAGAATACGGCCCGATGGTTTGTCACGATAAAGATAATNCTTAAAATCGAGTCGAGACTCACGAATCATGCTAGTGCTCCCCGGATTACTTTTCCATGAACATCAGTTAGGCGGAAATGGCGGCCCTGATACTTATAGGTGAGGCTCTCATGATCAATGCCGAGGAGATGTAGAATGGTGGCGTGGAGGTCGTGAATGTGAACCGGATTCTCGGCGACATTATAACTGTAATCATCCGTAGACCCGTAGGTGGTTCCTGCCTTGCACCCGCCGCCAGCCATCCACATCGTGAAACAGCGCCCGTGATGATCTCTCCCGAAGTTGCCGGCGTTGAATCTGCCTTGGCAGTAACTTGTGCGACCGAATTCGCCGCCCCAGATNACAAGGGTGTCATCCAGTAAGCCGCGATTCTTCAGGTCTGTGACCAGTGCGGCAGAGGCCTGGTCGGTCTCTCGGCACTGATTCTTNATGCCTCCGGGTAATCCNCCGTGCTGGTCCCANCCCTGATGGTAGAGCTGGATGAATCGAACGTCTTTTTCCGCAAGCCGCCTGGCGAGAAGACAGTTCGCAGCAAAGGAGCCTGGCTTCCGTGCGTCTTCTCCATAGAGCTTAAAGGTGCTTTCCGGTTCATCCGAAAGGTCAGTGACCTCGGGAATGGAACGTTGCATGTTAAAGGCCATCTCGTATTGCGCGATGCGGGTTTCGAGGGCAGGGTCTCCGGTCTCCTGAAGCTGTATCTCGTGAAGCTCCCGNAGGTGATCGAGAACTTTNCTGCGGTTTGCCCNGTCGATGCCCTTTGGGCTGTTCAGGTATAGGATNGCATCCTTGTCAGCCCGNAACCGGACCCCGTCATGCTTCCCCGGAAGAAAGCCGCTTCCCCAGAGCCGGGATACCAGCGGTTGCCCTCCCTTGTTCTTAGTGACCATGACGACGAANGAGGGNAGATCGCTGTTNATGGAGCCAAGACCAAAGTCCAGCCATGCTCCCATGCTCGGGCGNCCCGGAAATTGTGATCCGGTTTGCATGAACGTTACCCCGGGACCATGGTTGATAGCCTCGGTGTGCATGGACTTGATGAAGCAAATGTCGTCGGCGATGCCAGCAATGTGAGGTAGAATGTCGCTGTTAACCCACGACCCGGANTCTCCGTGNTGCTCCATTTTGAAGGGAGTGCCGACGAGGGGCAGGCTGGCCTGATTCCCGGACATGGCGGTGAGCCGCTGGCCCATGCGGATGGACCCGGGAAGCTCCTTGCCGGAGTCCACTTTCAGCCTCGGTTTCCAGTCGTAAAGGTCGATCTGGGAGGGGCCCCCTGCCTGAAAGAGAAAGATGATTCTTTTTGCCTTCGCGGGGGNGGCTGCAGGAAGGGCCCTTTTGGAAGCCTGCTCGCCGGATACGAGGTCCGCAAGGGCAAGAGAGCCCAATCCCATTCCGAATGATTGCAAGGCCCTCCTCCGGCTGAGTCCGATCGGGCTCTCAAAGCCACTGCATGCTGGAGTTTGAATTGTTCTCATCGCTTGGAAACAGCTTCGTCGAGGTTCATGATGGTATTGACCAGAATCGCGGTGGCCGCGACCTCGTGCGGAGGCAGGCCCTTCGCTTCGGGAGAGGCGCCGATAGCAAGGAACCCCTTGGCTTGCTCTGGGTTGGCATTGTAGTGGGCGACCTGCTCCTCGTGCAGAGCGAGAAGGATCTTGAGTTCCTTCTCCCGCGGAAGGCGACTGGTGAAAGACCGGAATGCTNCCGTGACGAGAGAGCGGGGAGAGTCTGGATGTGCTTCAAGGAGCTTGGCTGCCATTACGCGAGACGCCTCCATGAACTGTGGCCCGTTCAGGAGGACGAATGCCTGCAGAGGAGAGGAGGTAACTTCCCGGCGAACCCGGCAGACATCACGTTTGGAGGCGTTGAGGGTCATCATTACAGGAGCNGGTCCGGTTCGTTTCCACCAGGTGTAGACGCTACGCCGGTAGAGGTCGGCTCCTTTCCCTGGGTTTGAGGGTTTGAAGGAGACCGCAACCTCGTATGGCTTGACGGAAGGACCGCCGGATTTTCTGACCAGCAGNCCGCTCAGGGCGAGGACGTTGTCCCTGATCATTTCTGCCGAAAGCCGTTCGGTGGTTCCCCGTCCGAGATAAATGTTTTCCGGATCCTTTTCCCGGCTCNCTGCCTGANCGAGGGAACTCTGACGGTATGTTGAGGAGAGAACAATGCGCTTTATGAGGTGGTGCAGGTCCCAGCCGCTCTCAATGAAGTCTCGTGCAAGCCAGTCCAGCAACCCGGGNTGGCTGGGTGGTTTGCCCTGGCTGCCAAAATCCTCAGGGGTTCGCACCAGGCCATGGCCAAAGAAGAGCTGCCAGTAGCGGTTGACAGTCACTCGTGCGGTGAGGGGATGATCTGGGGAGGTAAGCCATCTCGCCAGCCCCAGACGATTGCGTGGCTGGTCGTCAGGAAAGGGAGGAAGGATAGCGGGAGTGTCAAAGCCCACCGGTTCCCCTCGGGCATGGTAAAGACCACGGTCAAGGATATAGGACTGACGAGGACTTTCGAGCTGTCTCATCACCATGATCTCGCGGATGGGCTCGATCAGGCTTCTCCTGGCATCGCGAGCACTCTGGAGTCGTNCCAGAGCCTCGATGTAAGGCGAATGCGTGGCCGAGAGAAAGTAGTCCAGCAACTGTGTCCGAACCTGNGGGGTGATTGATGAAAGTGGAGTTGCCAGAGCCTTTGAGAGGCTCTCTCCATCGTAGAGCTGTGCAACCTCTATCGAAGTAAGNTCGCGCTTGAATACGTGGAGCTCATCAACCTTGCCCTGCTTGAATCCNACGTCGCGAAAACGTTGCCCCAGCCGGAGATCGGGGTCACCGCCTCCCTCGATGTTCTTGGTCAGTTTGTCGCGGACAATCGTTGAAGGCATAGGCTTCCCGTTCAACCAGAGTCGAAGACCTCTGGCAGAGCTTGATCCATCGTAGGTGACGGTGACATGGTGCCACGAATTTGCGGGAAGCGGGTCCTTTGCGGTCACGCGGATTGAATTGCCGGGATCAAAGTGNATAAGTGCGGCACTTGGCTTTCCTTCAAGCAGAAGGAGTTCGTAGCCCCGGCTTCCCGCATCGGTCCAGGCCTTGGAGCGACGCCAGACGACCGCTCGCTCGAACTGCTCCGGGGTGTTNATCCACATGCCGATGGAAAAGGGNTGGGTCCGGCGAAATGCTCCAGCTCCCTGGACGTGCACTGCATCGTCGCCGCTAAGCTGAAGCCCCTGNCCTTCGACGCCTTCGACCGACTTGTTATTACCGCTCGTCTTGGTCGGCTTGTCTTTCCGCGCGAGGTCGGGAAGGNTTCCGCCCGCTCGCCCATCGAATGACACGTGGGCTTCAAGCCCNGTCCATTCGAACTCCACAGGGCGCCTCGAGAGCCATTCGCCGAAGGATTGCGCGGCGTTGTCCCTCTCGCTGGAGACGGCGCGGAGTGATGCCTGTATGGCCTTGTCTTTTTCTGCGATCTGCCTGTCCTGATCGTCGGAAGTGAGGAGCATGGTCGGGGTCGGGATCGATGGAGTGAAGTAGGAATAGAGGCCAGCTTCATCGATATTAGCGAAGAAGGAACTCAGGCTGTAGTAGTCCTTCATCGTGATGGGATCATATTTGTGATCATGACACCTTGAGCACTCGAGGGTGAGTCCCAGGAAAGCGGTCCCAAAGGTATGCAGCCGGTCGACAACATACTCGACCCGGAATTCCTCCGGCACGCTTCCGCCCTCGACCTTCTGTGGATGGAGCCGGTTGAATGTCGTGGCNTGAATCTGGTCCTTGGTGGCCCCAGGCAGGAGGTCTCCGGCCACCTGCTCCGTGATAAACTGGTCGTAGGGCATGTTTGCCCGGAAGGCATTGATGACCCAGTCTCTCCACGGCCAGACGAAACGATCCCGGTCGACCTGATAGCCGTATGTGTCCGAGTAGCGCGCGACATCGAGCCACTCACTCGTCATACGCTCGGAGTAGGCCTCGGAGGAAAGAAGCCGGTTAACTACCTGCTCGTATGCCTGCGGAGACTNGTCCGAAATAAATCTATCGAGCTCTGCCAGAGTCGGGGGAAGCCCCGTGATATCGAATGTAACCCGGCGCAACCAGCTCACGCGGGAGGCCTCTGGATTGGGGGGAAGGCCTGCTTTCCTGAGCTCATCCAGAATGAATGAATCGACCGGGGTATTGCCCCATTTCCGGGGGCCAGGGCCCGGGGGCGGCACCCTGGGTGGAATGCTTTTGAATGCCCAGTGGGTGTCGTAGGTGGCGCCCTCCATGATCCAGCGATCGAGAAGAGCTTTTTCACTTTCGCTGAGGCTGAGGTTGGATTCCGGCGGAGGCATGACGTCCTCTTGATCGGAGCTCCGTATCCGGTGGTGCATTTCGCTCTGGTCAAGGTCTCCCGTCCGGATGCCGAAGTAGCCTCCGAGGTCTTTCAGGGCGTTGTCGCGGGAGTCGAGTCTGAAGTCCGACTTCTGGTTTCTGGCATCCGGGCCATGGCACTTGAAGCATCGGTCCGAGAGGATAGGCCGGATATCACGATTGAAATCAATGTCTCCCAATGCGGAAGCTGGGATAGCTATCGCGGTGAAAAGGATGGGGACAATTCGCATTAGCGGAAAATTGTTAATACACATCCCGGATGGATGCCACCCCAAAGCGGAAGGAGCGTCAGGTCAATCAAACGCAAGCCAGGCAGGCGCAAGATCAGTGAATTGGGGGGAGGGCTGCCGGGGCCGGACTGGCTGCCGGGCCCTGGGTTGCGGTAATGCTGAACCTTCAGGGCGTTGCGACGGCACGGATACGAAAGAAGAGGTCCAAGTCAGGGTTGACTGGTACGATTCCCATGTGTGTATCCGTGGATGTTCCGTCCCCATTTGGGGTGGTCGAGGTTTGAGTCAGCGAATTACCAGCTTCATTCCAGCTCTCAAGGTCGAGAGACTGCTCGAGAGCGCCCGGCTATTCTCTCAGCTCCGGTGGGGACCACAGCGGGATGCCTCCCTTTGCGAGCTGTTCTTTGTACCAGACATGGAAGGGCCGGGTCTTGGACATGGGGGCCTTCTCGTTGACCATCAGGGGACGTGCCTCTTTCCAAAACTCGTCGTAGGCAGCGCGCATCCTTTGAACGACCTTGGGGTGCTGGGCGGCTACGTCGTTCTGCTGGGTCGGGTCTGCGAGCAAGTCAAACAGTTGGCCGCCGACCAGACGATAGCGAGTGTTACGCACTGCGAAGTTGTTCCACTGGTGCTTGTCGGGCTCAGATCCGGTCGGCCAGCGGGCCTTCTGGGAGAANAGGTAGCGGTCTGCGAGCTTGATCTTCTGGCCCAGGAGGAGGGGAAGGAAGCTACGACCTTCAACCTGATCCTTGGGGAGTGAGGCACCCGCGACCGCTGCAAGGGTGGGCAGGATATCAATATGCGCAGAAAGCTCGTTGATATCCCGGGGTAGGAATGTGCCGTCCCAGCGGACGAAGAACGGGACGCGGACGCCCCCTTCGTCCACGGAACCCTTGAGTCCCTTCTGGCCTGCATTGAAGAAAGGATACCCCTTGGCGAGGTCCTTACCGGGCCGTCCCCCCCCGCCCCCAGTCATACCATTGTCCGACATGAAGATGACAATGGTGTTTTCGTAGAGGTCCCATTGTTCCAGCATAGTGTGGAGTCGGCCCATATTCTCGTCGATGTTCTCGATCATGCCGTAGAAGCCGGCTTGCCTCGTCCCGAAGCCGAGGTCCGTGAAGCGCTTGGTGTTGGAAGGCGGAGCGATAAAGGGGCCGTGGGGAGCGTTGGTGGTAATGTAGGCGAAGAAGGGAGCCTCCTTGTCCTTTACGGATTTTATCCATCCAAGGGCAGCGGTGAAGAAGATGTCGGTGCAGTAACCCTTGGTCTTCACGAACGATCCATTATGGCGAACCACTGGATCAAAATACTTGTTACCCGGGGCATCCGCACAGGAACAGTTGTAGGCTTGCCCGATACCTCCGGCACCGTGGATGAAGGCCTCGTCAAAGCCGCGTTTGTGGGGCTGATAAGGGTCTTCGTCCCCGAGGTGCCATTTGCCAAAGATGCCGGAAGTATAACCGGCGCCCTGGAGGACCTGAGGCAGGATGGTGGCCTCCAGCGTCATGCGCTCGCGCTCGAGGATGGTGTGAGATACCCCGTTCTTCAGGGGGTGGCGGCCAGTCATGATTGCGGCCCGGGTGGGGGAGCAGGTAGGGCTGACAAGGAAGCGAGTGAACCGCGCGCTCTTGTCGTAAAGAGCATCGAGGTTGGGGGTTTGGATCCACGGGTGTCCGTGGCGGCCAACTGGGCCGTATCCCTGGTCATCGGTAATAACGAGGATGACGTTTGGCCGTGGGGCAGCGCTCGCGGTCAACGAACAGAGGGAGGCAAGCAGGAGTAAGGAGAAAGCTTTCATAGGAGTATCGAGTACGCTTTGTGCGGTAAGGACACCCTGATGACACAAAAAAGCCTGCGGTTAAAGGCAGGCTTCAATAGAATGAGGATCCTGATCAGTCCTTCCCTAGGGCCTGCGGCGACGCAGGAGCGGCACAAGGCCGATAAGAGCAACAAGAGTCGTGGAGGGTTCTGGAACAAATGTTCCCTCAAATTGAACCTCCGAGAGTTGCATGGAGTTGGCGATGGCCTCGTTGTTCACAGTAGGGAAAATCAGCATGTAGTGGGTATAGGCGCCCTCATTTGTAAATTCTACAACCTCACTGAAACCAGTTCCGTCCGGAGTATTATCCCGGCCATTCGGCAGGCTCAATCCACCAGATGCAATCAGGCTAAAGTCTGTCAGGGGAATGGAGGTGCCAGAAAGGTTGATCTCAGCATTGCTGCCCCAGAGCTGAAAGCTGGATGGGTCGCGCTCGGGAGCATCATTTGCTACCCAGAATTCAATACCGGTAACGATTGAAGGAAGGCCTCCGCCTGCAGTGGGGCTCACCACGATGCCGGTATTGAGCTCGCCAAAGTTGAGATACTTTTCACCCCCTCCTCCGATCACCCCGTTAATAAGGTCTCCAGGGGGCTCCCCGCCGGGCCAGTTGTTGAAACCACCTACAAATCCTTCCCCGCCAACTTCGAATGCCTGTCCCTGGACCTGGCCTCCGACGATGGGATCTCCGGGACTAAGAATCGTGGCCGCGTGCGCCAAGCCACTGAGGGTTGCGATGGCAAGAACTACAAGTGCTTTCATTGAACAGGGGGCTNGAAGGAGTCTGCCGGGGAGAACCGGCCTTGTCACGGCATAGTTTAGGCAACCAGCGGAGACTTTCTGGATTCATGAATGGGTTTCTACCGCTTGCCGATCTGTTTGGTGCCCGCGAGATCATCGATTCTATGCCCTAAGGTGCAGACGTGGAACGCTTTAACTGAGTATCGGAGTGCCCGGTAAGCATTCAATCGATGCTGCGTATACGCATGAGTTCCTCTTCCAGTTGCGCGGCGATTTCCGGCCTGCTTTCGATGAGATTCGTTGTTTCGCCCGGGTCCTTGTCCAGATTGTAGAGATGGTAGGGCTTCTGGAAGGGCTTGCCCCTGGGGCCTTGTCGGCCTCCCGAGCCGTTACCGGCCACTAGCTTCCATGGGCCCCTGCGGATCGCAAAGATCCCGGAAGCGGAGTGGTTGATCACTCCGGGGCGCGGTTTGGCATCAGCCTTGCCCCGGGCGGCAGGCAGCAAGGAGAAACTATCTTCTGCAGCACCAGCGGGAACTGGTTCTCCTGTCACTGCGGCGATAGTAGCGAAGATGTCCGTGTGGCAGGTAACCCGGGAGACCCGGGTGCCGGGCTGGATGCCTCCTGCCGCCCAACGGACGAAGAATGGGACGCGGTGTCCTCCCTCCCAGACGTCGGCCTTGGTTCCTCGCCAGTGGTGGTTGGCAGAGTGGTCTGAGGGCCGGTAGCCCTGGTCCTTCTCGTCGGCAAGGTGATGATTCTGCCCTTCCTTGCGCCGATACATGAAGGATCCGTTGTCGCTGGTGTAGATCACGAGGGTATTGTCGCCTTGCCCGGAGTCTGCAATGGCTTTGAGGACGACACCAACGGTGTAGTCGACTTGGTGGATGAAGTCGCCATAGAGGCCGAGGCGCGTCTTCCCGACGAAGCGCTCGTGGGGCCAGACCGGTTTGTGGGGACCGGTGAGGGGCATGTAGAGGAAGTAGGGCCGGTGGGCGGCTGGGTCCTGCTTCCNGGGGCTNGTGGCCTTTTTGATGAAGGTGGCGGCTTCCGTGGCGAGGTCGTCAAGGACGTCACCGGGGTCGAAGTTGGGATCCCGGGGCCCTGCGCGAACATACTTGGGAAAGCCGATCGCCTTCTGGGTTGTAGTACACTTGGCTACNGCCTGATGGTCGCGCAGGTAGACGTAGGGAACCATGTCCAGGGAGGCGGCGATTCCGAACCACTGGTCAAAGCCCTTTTCGATCGGGCCATTGGTGAAGGGCTCGTCAAAGACCGCCTTGCCCCTTTCATCGCGGGCCCACTCGATGCCGAGATGCCATTTCCCGACCATGGCAGTCTGGTATCCTCTGGACTTGAGATAGCTGGCGATTGTAGGCCGGTTGTCTTCAATGAGCGGTTTGTCNCGGGGCGGGAAAAGCACCCCGCTCTTAAGGCGCGAACGCCAGCAGTAGCGACCNGTGAGCAGGCCNTAGCGGGTAGGGGTGCAGACGGCGGANCCGCTATGAGCGTCGAGGAAACTGGCGCCGGAACGAGCGAGGNCATCAAGGTGAGGAGTAGGGATTTTCGATTTTGGGTTGAGAACACCCACGTCCCCGTATCCCATGTCATCGGCGAGGATGACCACGATATTTGGTTTGTCGGCAGCTGCGGCGGGACAAAGTGCGAGAATGAGGGCGAGGAGCGCTAACGATTTCATGGTTCAAACCTCCACCTCAGCGAAAGGCCTTCTCTTTCAAAAGAAGAATCTACNGATTCCATCCATATTGTGGCNGTGAGGCCAANGGGCGGAAACTGCCAACTTGATCGAAAGGAGGGAGGTCAGGATACCTTTTTNGGGGACTTTTCGCCCGGGGTCTTGTTTTGCTGTTTCCCCTTGCGGCGCTTTGCCGATTCGTCCTGCACTTTCTTCATGTAAGCCGCCAGGGCATCAGGATTGTCACGCTTCAGGAAAGCAGGGAGCGCGTGGTCGTTGCTCTCCTCCATAAACTTCTGAAGGCGGGCTTGCAGACGGCTCTTGATAGTCTGGGAGGCGACGTCCCCGGCGAGGTTATTGAGGCAGTCAGGGTCCTTCTCGATGTCATAGAGTTCCTCCACGGTCCTGTGATCCATGGTTGCAAGACGGGCTGCGATCTTGTTGTCGGAGGGTGCCAGCTTCTTCATCAGCCGGTAGGTTGCGGTTCCGTTGGTTGCGGTCCTGAAGATATTCGTGCCGTCCGACCAGGGATTGAAAAGATAGAGATGGGTTTTGGTCTGAAGCCCCCGGATGGGATGCCGGTTGCCCCCGGCATTCTCGTTGTAGACCTTGAAGACCGCCTCGCGCCCCTTCTGCTCCTGCCCCTTGATGACCGATACGAAGGAGGAGCCATCGAGTCCGGCCGGGATCCTCAGGCCCGCCATTTCCAGCATAGTGGGAAGCATGTCGACCGCGGAGATCATGTGGGAATCATTGACGGAACCTGCCGTGGTGACGCCCGGCCAGCGGATGATCCATGGAGTCCAGGTACTGTGGTGATAGAGCTGGGTCTTGGCAAACGGCAGGGGCATGCCGTGATCACTCAGGAACATCACGATCGTCTCATCGGCGTGGCCTGACTTGGTGAGGGCCTGCAGGATGGACCCGACCGCGTCATCCGCCCGTCGGACGGAGCTGTAGTAGAGGGCGAGTTCCTTGCGGACATCGGGATGATCAAAGAGGAACCCTGGGATCGGAACCTCCGCAGGCTGGAACACGCGGGAGACCTTGTGGGGATCATTGGGTTTCCAGAAGGGTTTGTGGGGGTCGGAGATGTTGATGTTCAGGCAGAAGGGTTTCCCGGCCGCCTTTGCTGCGTTAATCCCGCGGAGAGTACACTCGCCGTAGGATTGGACATCCTTGATATGCAGCTTGCGCCCGGTGGGCCCGGTGGTGAGATCCGCATCCCATGCATAAGGCTGATAGGGGGTGGAGTGGCTGACCTTGCCGCGAATGGCGGTATAGTAGCCTCCATTTTTCATCAGGTCGCAGAAAACTGGAAACTTGATCGGTTTGATCTGGTAGAAACCTTCCACCCCGGTGTTGTGGGGATAGCGCCCGGAGAACATCACGTTACGGGAAGGGTAGCAGTTGCCGACTTGGACATGGGCGTAGTGGAAGCGGAGGCTTTCGCTGGCCAACTGATCGATGTGAGGGGTCGTTCCCGGGAGCTTACAGCCAAAAGCGCCGATCGAGTCACAGGACATGTCATCCACGGTGATCAGGAGGAGATTGGGCTTTGCTCCCATGGTTGCGGAGAGTCCCAGAAGAAGGAACAGGAGGGATAAGATAGTGGAGTTCATGAGTAAGATTGGGGAAGGAAGTCTCGGAGGAAAAAGGAGGACTCGATCTACTCCTTCTTCCTGGAGCTTTTTTTCCCGGGAGCTCCCCCTTCTCCCGGATCGTTACGTTTTCCGAACCTGAGGGGGCTTAGCTTGCCGCTACCGGGCTTGAGCTGACCGGGCTTGAGCCGATCGACATCCCGGGCAATCCGGAACCACTCCCTGATCATGCGGGAGGTCCGCTCAGGATGCTTCTGGCGCAGGTCATTGAGTTCGGTGCGATCCTCCGCGAGGTTATAGAGTTCCCATCGACCTCCCTTGGCTGCAACCACCTTCCAGTCGCCCTGCCGCAGAGCCCGGTCCGTGCCGAAATGCTGGTAAAGAGTCTGGTGGCCATTCCGCTGTCTGCCCNGGAAGATGGGAACGAGCGATTTGCCCTGCAGCGGGTCAATGATACGGGACCCAACCTTCTCGGGATAGGTAGCCTCCCCCAGCTCAAGGAAGGTAGCCATGAAATCGATCAGGTGGCCAGGTTGGTGAGTTACGGGTCCGTGATCCTTGCTCACACCGTCGGAGGTCCCTGCGGCTTTACTTTCCAACCCTTTGGGCCAGTGAGCGATGAGGGGGGAAGAAATTCCACCCTCATGCTGGTTCTGCTTATAGAGCCGGAAGGGAGTGTTGCCCACGTGTGCCCAGCCAACGTCATAGCACCAGTAGCTTTCGGGGTCCCATGGTTCGAGGTCCTTGCCCCGGGTGCGCTCAAAGGGGCATGCCCCGTTGTCAGAGCAGAAGAGGAACAGGGTGTTTTCCCACACGCCCTTTTTCTTCAGGTGAGAAATGAGGCGCCCGATATTCTGGTCTACAACATCGACCATGGCAGCAAAGACCTCCATGCGGCGGGCCTCCCACTTCTTATCTTTGGCGGACAGTGATTTCCAGGCGGGAACATGGCGGGGTCTTGGACTGAGCTTGAATTCGCGGGGGAAAAGGCCGCTTTCCAGTTGCCGGAGATAGCGTTTCATTCGGAGCTCGTCCCATCCTGCGTCGTAGACACCCTTATACTTGGCAACCTCCTNCTCGNGTGCCTGCAGGGGGTAGTGGGGGGCGTTGTAGGCGACATACAGGAGGAAGGGGTTTTCGGAGGCTCCCTCCGTTTTTCCTGGAACCATCTCATCAATGAAATTGATCGCGAAATCCGTGATCGCNTTGGTGACGTAGAAGGGTTTGTCATTCAGCCGGGCGGGAACCTTCCATTTCTCGGCGCCGAGGCGGAACGTATTGTCTCCGGTAAAGAAGTTGGTCGCTCCGGAAAGATGCCCCCAGTAGTGCTGGAATCCAAACTCAACCGGATTGCCGGAAAGGTGCCACTTTCCTGACATCGCAGTAGAGTAACCCGCGGTCCTGAGGACTTCTGCAATAGTAGTGCCCCGGGAAAGGGAGTTGCTGCCAGCCTGGTCACAGTAGAGTCCCGTCAGGAGAGAAACCCGGGAAGAGTGGCACTTGGCGGTATTGTAGAACTGGGAGAANCGCAGGCCTTTGCGTGCGAGCTGGTCGAGGTTCGGAGTACGAATCTCGGCTCCATAGCAACCCAAGTCTGAGAACCCGAGGTCATCCGCCATAATCAGGACGATGTTGGGTCGTGCGGAAGCGGGGTTCGTTAACAGGCAAATGCCGGTAAGAAGAGAGAGCANTAGTTTCATGAATTTACTTCGGCTTGTTTTTGTAGTCTTCCCTCCAAGCTTCCCANATCTTGGCGAGCTCTGCAGTTTTCTCGGGCATCTTCTTGGACAGGTTATTCATCTCGGATGGGTCCGCCTTGAGGTCGTAGAGCTCCCAAGACTTGCCTGCCCGGACCACTTTCAGGTCGCCTTGCCGGATTGCGTTGGCCCGGCTGAAGTGCCAGTAGATTTCGGCATGGGGTTCACGTTGCTTGCCCTTGAAGATGGGCAGCAGGGACTTGCCGACCGGGGGCTTGGTCCTGTTCCCGAGAATCTCCCTGGGATAAGTCGCTCCTGTGATGTCGCGAAAGGTGGCAGAAATATCGATGATATGTCCGACCTGACCNGTCATCCCTGGATTGATTACTCCCGGCCAGTGGGCAATGAACGGGGTGCGGATGCCGCCTTCATAATCGGTCGACTTGAACTTTTTGTAAGGGGTATTACTGGCATTGGCCCAGCCCACTGAGACCGTGCGATAGCTTTCAACAGGCCCGGGCGGAATATTCGGCGTGGTGTTGGGCTGTTCGGGACAGGCGCCATTGTCGGTCAGGAACATAATCAAGGTGTTGTCCCACTTGCCCAGTTCCCTGAGCTTGCCGAAGAGACGCCCGAGATTCTGGTCNACACGGTCGATCATGGCGGCATAGACGGCCATCTTCAGGTCCTCCTCGTCCNTTTGTTTTTCAGTGAGTTCATCCCAGGCTCTGGAGGCGCGCGGGGTAAGCCTGTGGTTCGGCCCGATGAGGCCCATCTCGTTCATCCGCGCAAAGCGTTGCTTGCGGATCACATCCCAGCCGACCCTGTATTTGCCCCGATATTTCGCGATGTCCTCGGGCCAGGCATGCAGCGGGTAATGGGGTGCGGTGTAGGGCAGGTAGAGGATGAAGGGCTTGTCCTCGCCCTTGTACTCATCGAGGCGGTCGATCGCGTAACTGGTGAAGGCATCGGTATGGTAGAACTTCTTGTCCGGGCTGGTGTAGCCCATAATTACCCTGTCCTCGATGGCCCAGCGTCTCACACGGGTCTTGCCTTTACGGCCCGGAGGTCCCTCGCCGGGGCGAGCCTTGAGGCCGGGGTTGAAAAAGTTGCTGCACCCATCTGCCAGTCCGAAATAGCGGTCGAAGCCACGGGTTGTTGGAAGTGGTTTCTGGTGCCACTTGCCGGCAATAAGCGTACGGTATCCGATGGGTCGTAAAACCTCGCCGAAGGTGGCGCCATGCTCCATGTTGTTGTCGCCAATGGAGTAGGCGTAGTTGCCGGTGAGCAGTTCGGCCCGTGTGGTGTGACACTTGGCGGTGTTGTAGAACTGGGTGAAGCGCAGCCCGTNCTTGGCCAATCGGTCGAGGTTGGGGGTTTGGACCTCCCCGCCATAGCAGCCGATATCCGAGTAACCCATGTCATCGACCATGATGAGGACGATGTTGGGCCGGGTCCGGTCAGGTTCCCCATCAGCGGCGAGGGGGCCGGATATGAGGCCGCTGAGAAGTGAGGTTGAAAGGAAGGCGGAGAAAAACAGCTTCATCGTTCGTGTGACCTTGAAAGCTTCAACGGTTGGTCTTGTTTTTCAGTCCCTGGACGCGACCTTCCTTGCTGGTAGTGGAGAGACGCGTCCTAGCCAATTCGGCTATCCGTGCCTGAAACTGCTTCTTGAGCGCGCGTTCGGACTTGGTGAGCTTGTTGTCCTTCAATTGCTCGCCGTCAAAGGGGTTATTATACCGGGTCAGGGCGGCATTGGTCCCATCTTGGTTGGCGAGCAGGGAGTAGTGCTGGTTGCGAATCATGACTTGTTTGCGGTACCAGATGTAGATCCAGTTTTTCGTGCGNGATCCTGCCTTGTTNTGCAGCACGGGGACGATACTGGCGCCGTCGGCGGGGTGGTTCTGTGGCAGCTTGGCACCGGTGACCTCGCAAAGGGTGGGGAACATGTCTGTGAACTCGACGAGGTCATCCACAACGCGCCCCGGCTTCTGGATGCCGGCGGGCCAACTGGCGATGAGCGGCACGCGGGTGCCCCTGTCAGTCATGGAACCTTTGCCTCCCACGACCTTGGTGCCGTTCCACGGGGTAACGATCGGNTTGTCGGTGCCATTGTCGCCCGTGAAGATCACAAGGGTGTTATCGCGCACACCGGACTTCTCAAGCTGNGCCACAATCTGTCCGANGGCCTTGTCGGCGTAGGCTACCATGTCGCGAAAGTGGCGTTGCGGATCCTTACGGTCGCCCTTGTAGGTGGTGGAGCCGAGACGCTTGGGGTCCCAGTCGGTGGAATCTGGTGTGGGATCGAATGGGCAGTGGGTAAGGATCATCGGGTAGTAGACAAGAAAGGGCTTCTTTTTGTTTTGGTCGATGAAGTTGCAGATGAACTCGGTGCACACCTGCGGGCCGTATTCGCCATTGGTGTAATCCTTTTCCANCCCGTTGATCTCCAACTGCGGATTAACAAAGCGACGATCGATGTTTTCCCCCCCTTCATTGGAGCGGCCACTACGGGTATGTTGCCAGAGGCAGGACTGCTCGAAGCCGAAGTGNNGGGGGGAGTCCTTGTCCCTTCCGAGTTGCCATTTCCCAGCGATCGCGGTGGCGTATCCGGCCTTTTTCAGTTGATGGGCAAAGGTGGTCTGCTCCCGGTCCAGCCAGCCGAACTTGACGTAGTTGCGGACATTATATTGCCCGGTCATGATCTTTACCCTGGAGGGCGTGCAGATCGGGTTGGAAAAGCAGTTGGTAAAGCGCACGCCTTTCGCCGCCAGCTTGTCAAGGTGGGGTGACTTGCAGGATTCGCTGCCGTTGGCGGACAGGGCCTCGTAGCCCATGTCATCGGCCATGATAAGGATGATGTTCGGGCGCGTTTCGGCAGCAGACGTGACAAAGGCGAGGAATGCAAAAACGGAGAGACAGACGATCATTCGAATCATGGCGGGAGGGGAGAAGCTGGGAGGGAAGATTGCAGGTTTCGGAGGGGAAACCATCCGGAATCCGTTGAGTTGAAAAGCCTTCACTTCCGAGCCTTCAGAAAATCCGGGAGGAGATCTTCCCGGTAGCGTCTGGCGAGTTCTTTCAACTCCGCCAGGCGAGTGGGTTCACTGTCGATGAGGTTAGTAGCTTCCCCGGGATCCTCCGCGAGGTTGACCAGCAGGTAGCCGGGGGCCTTGCCCCCTTTCCAAGNGGTGACTTGGTCGAGTGGTCGGTGGAGGAGTTTCCAGTCTCCGCTGCGCACCGCCCAGGGGGCGTTCTTGTTCCGGCTGAAGTCCTGGGTCCAGAAGAAGGCCTTGTGTGGAGAGGGCGCTTCGGAAGAGTGGATTACCCTGCTGATGTCCCTGCCATCGAGCCTCATGTCCGCGGGGAGAGGTGCCTTGGCCCATTTTGCAAGGGTGGGATACCAGTCGCAGCCAGTGACAAACTGGTCTCGGGTCTCCCCTNCNGGCAGGGTGGACGGCCAGCTAATGATCGAGGGGACACGAAGACCACCCTCGAGAAAAGAAAACTTATGACCCCGGAAAGGCCCCGAGCTTCCTCCCCCGCCGAAAGTCCGCTCCTCTACCGAATGCCCGTGGTCCGACTGCACAATGATGATGGTGTCCTTGCGTTTGCCGCTCAGGTCTACCTCCGAAACCACTTGGCCGATCAGCTCGTCCATCGTGGAGAGGAAAGCGGCATACTTGTCACGTGGATGAGGAAGCTTTCGATCCCGGTAGTAGGCTCGCCATTTCGCGGATCCCTGCAGGGGATAGTGGGGCCAGTTGATGGCCCAGTAGACAAAGAAAGGGCGCTCGTCCTTGGCGCGGATTACAGCCCGGGCCTCCTCGACCATGAGATCACCGAAACTTGTTCCATCGTGCCAAACCTCTGTTCCATTACGCCAGAGGTCGTGGCGGTTCGGGCCGTTCCAGTAGAAGAAGTGGGAAAAGTTGTCGATACACCCTCCCATGTGTCCAAAGGAAGTGTCAAAGCCCTGGCTGTTAGGCATGGTTTCATCTGTGTAGCCGAGGTGCCACTTGCCAACATGGTGGGTCCGGTATCCAGCCTCCTTGAGGGCCTCCGGAAGGAGATAGAGCCCCGGCGAGAGGCCCTTGCCACCCCGGGAGGAGGAAATATTTCCGGGGGCGCCCAGACGCATGGGTATGCAGCCCCCGAGCAGTCCTGCCCGCGAGGGTGAGCATACTGCAGCCGGGGCCAGCATCTGAGTGAATCGGACTCCTCGACGGGCGAGACTGTCCATGGCCGGAGTATGGAGGTCCAGTGCCCCGTAGCACCTGGCATCTGCGGACCCCTGATCGTCAGTGTAGATCAGAAGAATGTTGGGTCTGTCCCCAAGGGACTCTGGAGACGGCAGGAGACCGAAAAGGAGCGACGAAAGGGCAATTTTCCAGCGCGGATACATTGGCGTATGATTTTGAATGATAAGGGGAGGCAATCAAGCGGAAGATCAGAAGCCNGGCCGCCCCTCACGGATGCGTCTGGAAAACGCGGGATCCTCGCGCGCCTTCTCCGCTGCGTCGTTGATGGAGGCCCGCTGCACAAGTTTTTCCAGGGAGAGACCATCGGTGGCGATAACCCCCCGCTCGTAGAGGAGGGACTCCATGAACCCATTGAGGATGATGCGGTAGTCAAAATTTGGCCGTTTCCCGTCAGGAGCCTGCCGCAGGTAACTGGTCGTACAGTTGGCCGTAAGGCTGTTGTAGAAGCGTGGCTTGCTCCGGAGAGCGTTCATGGCGGCAATGGTCTCGTGGAATATTTCGCGGATACGTTCGAGAGGGTAGATCAGGCGATAGAGCCGCACCGGTTCGCTGCGGACCAGAGCCCGCTCCTGGAAGAANTCCCGCTCATCTCCGGCGAGGTAAATAAGATCGTATTGCTTGTAGAGCCCTCGCAGCGGAGAGAAAGCCTGTCCCTCGCGGTAGCGGATCTCAACCGAAAAGGCGATATGTCCGTCTTCGCCAAAATCGAAGCTGAGGAGCGGATGGGCGAGGGGGCTGTTGGGCAGTTCATGGTGGACGAAGTCGAGGCCCTTCAGCTTGGAAAGGTCCACGGTCCGACTTTCCCATCGTTCGTTGGTCTTGCCCTTTGGGTCATACTGGAAATGGCGGAAATTGTGGAAGGTCACGGAGGTTCCCTCGACATGCGCGGACGGCAGGCGGGCCCCGCCGGGCTTCCAGTCGGTCCGGGAACTGGGTGCTTTGAGAGACCAGGGGATGGCTACGATCCCCATGGAGATTGTCCAGCCCAGAAAGCGTCGCCAACCCGAGCCCAGGGCCACCATGGTGAGGAGCATCACCAGGGCATAGCCGATGGCGAGCAGGGACCGGCCCCAGTCCCCCTCGTTTGGCAGGGGGGCATCGTAGTAGACGGCGCCAGTGGCCCATACGATGCCGAGNAGGTACAAGAGTGCGCGAAGGAGGGAGAGTAGATTGCGGACGATACGCCGCCCAGCACCTTTGATAGATATTTCAGACGATGTAGGTTCTTCCTTCAAAGAGTTGGATCACTGGGGGTATATCGTGAGTGAGCGCAGGCTTCGTTCCAAGCCGGAATCTCAGATTGCGGTGGGCAGCGCGCGTTGAGTATAGTGACGNTATGTCTTGGAGGCATCGGTCACGGGTGACGCGAGGTGCGCTACTGGTTTCGCAGGGTTCCCTATTGGTAGTGGGCGTTGTTGCCTACGTAATGCGTGCTCCACTGGGTGGTGCCGCGTGGGTGATTGCCCTCGCCTCTCTGGCGGGAATTCTCGCCTCTCTTTTCTGGACCGCGCGTCGGGGAGCGGAGGAGGAGGCAGGCGAAGCTCTTCTCTTGACNGAAGAAGCAATCCGGATGGAAGCGAAGCGACTTGATTCCCGGAGAGCTGAGATCGGCAAGGTGCTTATGGCCTACGGGGAGTGGATGGAGTTTCCCGACTTTGAGGAACTTCATAAGGTGGAGTGGGCGACACCCGAGCGATCGGCTCAGGATGCGGAAGTTGTTTCCCTGTTGGAAGGAGAGGCGGATCATGTTCTTCGGAGAATTTCAGAGGGCAAGTATTGGGAACAGGGGCAGTTACAGGCCCGGGTGCTGCTGAATGACCTCGGAGATTTCGTGGAAGGCATTGCGCGGATCTACAACCCGCAGTCTGAGCAACCCCTGCTGGAAACCAATATGGAAGAGCTGCTCAAGGCGGTGAACCGGGTTTCGCTTCAGGTAATTCTTCTGCTTGAAGAGGTCCCGCTGCTGGAAGTAAAGGATTGGAACCTGCGGCAGGTCGCAGATAAGGTCCGGACAGCCAGCAAGGTAGTCAGGAAATANGAGGACCTTCAGCCCATCCTCAACCCGGTGCGCTACCTCTGGCAGGGCAGTAAGTTTCTTCTCGCTTCCAACCCCCTCCTTGCTGCGGGATGGATTGCTGGCTCGAATCTGGTGCGGGAAGGAGCCAAGAAGATTGGGAAGCGCTCCCTTGATGGGTATCTTCTGAGCGTGGTGCGTCAGATACTCGGAATTATCGCCTGGGAGACGGCGTCGATTTATGACAGGACCAATCGCTTCAGGGACCCGGAATGGGTCTACGGGGTGGAATTAGTTCATCTGGTCAGTGAGTTTCCACTCGACCGTGAAAGTCTACGGGCCGCCTTTTCGGAACTGGGAGCTCTCGCCTTGCGTAGCAGTTACGACCGCATCTTTCTCTACCGGTGTGTCGCCCAGCACGTCAGTCCCAAGCCAGAGCGTTTTATTCAGGCAGACCTNATGACAAAGGAGAGGCGCGGGGAGATTGCGANNGCTCTAAATGGCTTCTGTCGCAAGCACCTGGACGGCGGCAAGGGAAAGAAAGCGGATAAGTGGCGCAGGGACCTTGGTCGGCGTCTNGCTGTGGAAATGACGGATCCGGAGAGCCCGGATGAAGGATGATCCCTCGTTCGTTACCGTGACGGTTAACGGCCGCGAGGGCCTCCTCCTCCCGGGCGTCCGCCACCACCGCGCCCCTCAAAGCCCCGGCGCTCGGCGGTAATAGATTCGACGGATTCCTGAGGAAGGCCGCTGGTTTCGATCCATTGACTAGCGGCCTCCCGGTCGCGGTAAAACCAGCTGCGAGCGACTTGAGTAAGGGCATCGGTACGCATCTCCACGTCGGAGATGGTCTCCGCCCACTGGATAGCGGTAGCAGGCTCTTCCCTGGAAAGGGTAGTGGCAAATTCTTCTACCGCGGAGTCTCGGGCGGATGAAGGTTCCATGCCCGTCAGGAAATCGCCGGCAGCGGTTGCATCCTGCCGGGTCCATTCTTCAAAGGCTTCCCCGTAGGCTTCCGCCTTGGCCGCGTCAGGGAGAGAATCGGCCCAGCTTAGAACCGCTTGTGGGTCGTCCTCGGCCCACTCGTTTGCCACCCGGTTGACGGCCCGTTGACCAGCTTCCTCGCCGGCATACTGGGTTACCCACTCCACCGCACTCTCGAGGTCATCGCGGACTGCGGATTCAGCCACGCGGGAGAGTGCNCCTCCCCTGAGACTAGGATCGTTGATGGTGTCGACCCAGGCCTTCGCTGAGTCCAGGCCTTCTTCAAGCATTTCACTTGCGATGGTGGACATGTACCAGTTCTGAGTACGCCCACCGTCTTCGGTCTGGGGGAGGGAAGAAACGTATGCCATGGCGTCCTCGACACCGTTAACCATCATTCCTCGCACCACGCCAAACGAGAGCATGCTTTTNTCCCGCTCGTCCTCCACACCACTGACGTAGTCGGCGGCTGCCCGTCCGTCTGCAGTAGCCCATCCGGAGAGGACGCTGACGAGCTCGATTCCACCACGTTCCCCTCCCCGGCCCCTGCCTCTTTCGCCGTCTTCACCATCGCGCGCGCTACGCATTTCCGTAAGAGCCTTGATTGCTCCNGGCCCATCGATTCTTCCCCAAGCGTGAGCCATCAGGCGGAGCTCATCGTCCCCGCCTCCGCGCCGTTGTCCGCGTCGGCCGTTCTGCAGGGCGAGGTAGGCGGCCTTGGCATTGTCCGGAGTGAGATTTTCAAGGAGTTCACTGAAGAGTTTACGCCTCAGGATAGGATCGTTCTCCTTGCGCATCTCTTCGATGGCCGCAGTCATGTCCNCCGGAGCAATAACACCCCCGGAGGTGTAGCGCGCTAGGAATTCGCCAACTGGGCTCTTGCTGTCAGAAGAGTTGCGAGTGACGCCACCGGGGCGCAGGGGCCGTGCCGCAGACGCCGTGCTTTTCGATCCCGCAGCCTCAGCGTCCTTTGCTTCACTTCCCTCCGAAGGCTTTGAGATCCAGCCGAGGCCAAAGGCGAGGCCGGCGGTGAGAAGGAGGGTTGGGATGAGAGCGGATCGTTTCATGGTTGCGGATTGCTTTNGGAAAGCGTGCTGAATTGTTACCAGAGCAAACACTCGATGCGAGTGGAAGTTGCTGGGAATCGGCGGGAAAGAAGCCATTTTTGGGCTCCCTTTGTGGTTCCTGCAAGCAGAAGATGGGCCACAAGACTGCGGATGGAACGGACAGCCTGGCTTGGTGAGAGGGTGTGCCATCGGAGGGAAAGCCGCCCGGGAATCGAGAAGAGGACCGACCATGAATTACGCTGGCACCNCGGGGNGAGGCTCATAGGATCGCGGAATGAGGCACTCGCTCCTGGTCCGGATTTTCGCGTTTCTTNTCATCGGGTGCTTGGGGGCAGAAGTGAAGGCCAGACCGAACGTTGTTGTGATCATTGTGGATGATCTTGGTTACGGGGACCTTTCTTCCTACGGGGCCATGGACCTCCAGACGCCCCACATCGACAGTCTGATGGAGGCGGGGATGCGCTTCGACTCTTTCTACGCCAATTGCCCCGTGTGCTCTCCGACCCGGGCGGCCCTCCTGAGCGGCCGTTACCAGGAGCTCGTTGGAGTACCCGGAGTGGTGCGGACCCATGCGCCCAATAACTGGGGCTACCTTGCGCAGGATGCCATCATGCTCCCGCAGGTCCTGAAGCACCGGGGATACCACTCCGCGATCATCGGGAAGTGGCATCTGGGCTTGGAAGCAGAGAACCAGCCTACCCGGAGGGGCTTTGATTTTTTCCATGGATTTCTCGGCGACATGATGGACGACTATTACAAGCATCGGCGCCACGGGAACCACTACATGCGACGCAATGAAGAGCCGGTTCATCCCAAGGGTCATGCGACGGACATCTTCAGCCAGTGGGCGGTTGAGTATCTTTCTGGAAGGGCTGAGAAGAAGGAACCCTTTTTCCTCTATCTCTCCTACAACGCGCCGCACACGCCAATCCAGCCACCTGCCGATTGGTACGAGAAGGTGAAGAAGCGGGAAGCAGGAATCAGCAGCCAACGAGCCAAGCTGGTTGCTCTGATCGAGCATATGGATCACGGTATTGGAAAGGTCATGGACAAGCTGCATGAGACTGACCTGGCGAAAAACACGCTGGTAATTTTTGTCTCGGACAATGGAGGACAGGCGAACGTGGGTGCCAGCAATGGAGCCCTGCGCGGAGAGAAACAGGAGATGTATGAGGGTGGATTGCGAGTCCCGGCTTGTGCAGTATGGCCTGGCAGAATCAGGGCGGGTGGCCGCAGTAATCTCCTGGCAGCCACCATGGATATCTTCCCCACCGTGGCGGCGGCAGCCGGGGTGAAGATTGAACACCCCATCGACGGGCGTTCCTTCCTTCCGCTCCTGCTGGAGGAAGACCAGCCAGACTTTGACAGGGACCTTTTCTTCACCCGGCGGGAGGGAGGCGAGCGCTTCATGGGTGAGTGCATCTGGGCCATGCGGCGGGGGAGCTGGAAACTGGTGAAGAACTCGCCCATGGGGAAGTGGGAGCTGTTTGACCTCGCCAAGGATCCGGGAGAAACGACCGATCTGGCTGGCA
>PBNG01000072.1 GCA_002723015.1 Roseibacillus sp.
ATAGAGACCGCTTCCCCCTGCTCCCCATCGCCACTCTTCGCCGCTCCGCCCCCGCTGCTTCCGAACCCACCCGCAATCACCGAAAGGAACTTCCGGTTCATGGCCCTGCACATGATGTAGCTTAGGATTGCTCCACTGGAACCGACTAATGCCCCCACGACGATCAGGAGATCATTCTTGAGCATAAACCCGGTGGCTGCAGCCGCCCATCCTGAATAGCTGTTGAGCATGGAAACAACCACCGGCATGTCGGCTCCACCAATTGCCATCACCATGTGAATCCCGAAAATGAGGGCAATCACGGTCATGATCAGAAGTGGGCTTAACCCCCCGCCCTCGGCGGACTGCTCAACAAAGGAGATCCCCAATGCGACCGTCACAATCAGCAGCACCAGGTTGAGCCAGTGCCTCGCGGGCAGCGTCAGGGGCTTGCCACCGATCCGGGCGCTGAGCTTGAGAAACGCTATCACGGAACCTGAGAACGTCACCGCGCCAATCAGAACCCCCAGATAAATCTCGATATCGTGGATAGTTTTCTCGGCTCCTTCGTAATGCTGCCCATCCGGATCGAGATAGGTCGCGAAGCCAACCAATACAGCAGCCAGTCCCACGAGGCTGTGAAGAATCGCGACCAGTTCTGGCATCTGGGTCATCTGGACCCGCCGGGCCAGGACAAAGCCCACCACGCCACCCAGCGAGAGGGTCCCAACCAGAACGGCGTAGTTCCCCTTGATCCCAGCCACCGCAGCGATCAGCGCGATTCCCATACCCAGCATCCCGTAAAAATTTCCCCGGCGTGCGGTCTCCTGATTACTCAGTCCCCCAAGGGCGAGGATAAAGAGAATAATCGCCCCGAGATAGGCAGCATCTGCAAGTTGGTCAGTCATTTCCTATTGAGGTTACAGGCTAGTCCTTACGGAACATCTCCAGCATTCGCTGGGTTACTGCGAAGCCCCCCACGATGTTAATGGCGGTAATCAGGATCGCAACTGCGGCAAGCCATACAATTACGGGCGTCTCCTTTGAGATCTGCATGAGAGCCCCGATGATGATGATGCTGCTGATCGCATTCGTGACACTCATGAGCGGCGTATGCAACGCGGGACTGACATTCCAGATCACCATGTAGCCAACGAAGCAGGCGAGAACGAAGACCGTGAAGTGCTCCATGAACGACGACGGAGCGAAAGCACCCACCCCGGCGAGAGCGCCCCCAGCGAGCAGGAGAGGAACCAGGAATGCGAGGGCCGAACGCTTTTTCCCCGACTCCACGGGAGCAGGTGGAGGCGCCGCCTCGGGCTTCTTCTCCTGTTTCGGAGCCGCAGAGAGCTTGGGCGGGGGAGGCGGCCAGGTGATGTCGCCATCCTTGATCACAGTCGCGCCACGAATGACCTCATCCTCCATGTTCACGTTGACGGCACCATCCTTTTCCGGACTCAGATCTGTCAGGAGATGACGAAGATTTGTCCCATAGAGCTGGCTCGACTGAGCCGCCAGCCGGCTTGGAAGGTCAGTGTAGCCTACAAGGCTGACTCCGTGCTTCACGACTACTTTTCCCGCCTCAGAAAGCTCACAGTTCCCACCCTGCTCAGTAGCAAGGTCAACAATGACACTGCCCTCCCTCATGCCCTCCACCATGTCGGCAAGGATCAGCTTCGGGGCCGGCTTTCCCGGAATCAGTGCGGTGGTGATGATGATGTCCACCTCCTGAGCCTGCTCACGGAAAAGAGCCATCTCTGCCTCGATGAACGCTTCGCTCATCACCTTGGCGTAACCTCCTTCTCCAGACCCATCCTCGTCATCCTCAAAATCAAGCATCAGGAATTCGGCATCCATGCTTTCGACCTGCTCTTTCACCTCGGGACGAGTATCAAAGGCACGGACGATCGCCCCCATGCTGCGAGCCGCACCAATGGCCGCCAGACCCGCAACCCCGGCCCCGATCACCAGCACTTTCGCTGGAGGCACCTTGCCTGCAGCGGTGATCTGGCCCGTGAAGAATCGACCGAAATGCTGGGCCGCCTCAACCACTGCCCGATAACCCGCAATATTCGCCATGGAGCTCAGGGCATCTAGTTTCTGCGCCCGCGAAATTCTCGGAACACTATCCATCGCCAGAACGGTGGCCCCGGTCGCGGCGAGTTCCCCCATCAGCTCCTCGTTCTGCGCAGGCCAGATAAAGCTCACGAGAATTTTATCCGGATTGAGCATGCCAACTTCCACCGGCTCGGGCGCACGCACCTTGAAAATAATGTCTGAGGACGACCAGAGTTCCGCAGCCCCGTCAACAATCTCCACTCCGGCATCCCGGTAAGCCTCGTCTGTAAAACTCGCAGACTCTCCTGCTCCCTGTTCCACCGCCACGGAAAACCCAAGCTTCCGGAGGTGCTGGGCTACCTCCGGGGTTGTAGCTACGCGACATTCTCCCTCGTATATTTCGTTCGGAATCCCGATTTGCATGATTACTAGTGTCGGCCAATAAGGTGCCGGGAGCGGGAGCATAGGTAGACAACGATGCTTTTCAAGCGCCTTAGCAGTGCTGTTCCGATCCGTAGGGGCCGAGCGTAAGCCAACTCCCTGCTGTCCAGAACCTCTCGTCGGGGAAACCGGGCTTCCATTCTCGGGCCCTCTTATACACAAGTTATTCAGACTCCTTCTCAAGCAGAAACACTGAAACGGGGCTTGAATGGCCCGGAGAGGATTATCGCATCTTTGCGTGTCCCTGAGGTTGGGGTTTGCATCCTGGCCCCCTCCAAGCAATAACTTTCCAGTTCCAATCTATGCTCCATAAAAAATTCAGATGAGTACTAAGCAAACAAGACGGAGTTTTCTCCAGAAATCAACTGCCGCCGGCGCTGCCGTCGGTTTCCCAACAGTCATTCCCTCCAGCGCACTGGGCAAGGATGGTAACACCGCGCCCAGCGAACGAGTTGTCATGGGTTTCATTGGCATCGGTAATCGCGGCCTCGGCGTGATGCAGGCGCATATCAACCACAAGGACGTCCAAGGTGTTGCAGTCTCTGACTGTCACAAGAACCACACCGACCGCAACCGCCGGTGCGGATCTGAGGGAGGCAAGGAAGCTGTAGACAAGAAATACGGCAATAAGGATTGCAAAGCCTACTTTGATTTCCGCGAGCTTTGCGCGCGGGACGACATTGACGCGGTTATGGTCGCCACTCCGGACCACTGGCACGGCATCATTTGCATGGAGGCTCTCCGCAACGGGAAAGACGTCTACTGCGAGAAACCCGTCACCCACTTCCACGCAGAAGGAAAGGCCATCCACGAGATCGTCGCAAAACACAAGCGCATCTTCCAGGTTGGATCCCAGCAGCGTTCCGACTGGAACTTCCGTCAGGCGGTTGAAATCGTACGCAATGGCCTCATCGGCAAGGTTACGAACGTCGAGGTTGGGCTTCCCGGAGGAAGAACCGGCCCTGACCGTGACCCCACTCTGAAAGATGCTCCCGAGGGATACGACATGTGGTGCGGACCCAGTCCCGTCCTGCCATTCATGGAGGCTCGCCATCACTGGTCCTGGCGTTGGCACTCCAACTACGGCCGTGGTCAGCTTATGGACTGGATCGGCCACCACAATGACATTGCTCACTGGGGACTTGGCCTTGAGGCCACCGGCGGCGGCGGCGGCCCCATCAGTGTGGAAGCCAAAAACTGGGACTTCAGCAGGACCCCGGACATCTACGACACTGCCTGGCAGTATGACGTTATCTCCAAATATCCCGGTGACATCGAGGTCAAGATGTCATCCCGCGTAGGTGGCGGCTGCAAGTGGATCGGCACCGATGGATGGGTCTGGGTCAATCGTGGGCGCCTTGATGCTTCCAATAAGGAATGGATCAAGAAAGGATTCAATGCGGGAGACTGGAAAGGCTACAGGTCACCTGGCCACCAGCGCAACTTCATCGACTGCGTCAAGTCCCGGAAGGAACTGTCGCGCCAGCCGAAAATGCCCATCGCTCCATTACCCCTGGTCACATCGCCTACGTCTCGCACGAGATCGGGCGTGCCATCAAGTGGGACCCAAAGAAAGAGGCCGTCATCGGTGACGATAAGGCTCACAAGATCCTCTACTCCCTTCCCTACCGCGGAGACTGGAAGATCTAGGACCCGACCTCTTTTCAATGCGGGGCCCGCCTCGCTGAAAATCTCCGGGCCTGCCTGCTTCGTGCAGGCAGGCCCTTTTTCCATCGATGGGCAGCGCGCGGATACACGCGCATTTCCTCGGCTCTTTCCACCTGCTTCGCCGTGGGTTCAGGCTCGGATAAGTGAAAAAATAGCCAGCGATCTCCTCCTCGGACTTCTACAAACCCCTTCAGGTTAGCCATCCGATTGACTGATCTCCCCCCGCCTGCTGAACTTCATCAGATCACCAACAATTTCATGACTCGTGTTCTCATCCTTCTTGGCCTCCTCGGACTGACCATGGATATGGGCTTGGCCCGACCTATCGAGGTCATAGTGTATTCAAAGACTTCGTGGTATCGACATCCTGAAATTGCCCGCATCAACGGCTACCTCGCTACCCTGGGCGCAAAACACGACATCAACGTCAGCATCACCGAGAGCGCTGACGAACTCAGCGCACGCAACCTGAAAAACTATGATCTCATTCTGTTCAACAACGCCACCAACCTCGGCGAGAGCCTGACCGTGGATCAGCGCAAGCCTGTCATCCAATGGTTCAATAACGGTGGAGGAATCATGGTCATGCATGCCGGCATCGTCCAGAATGGAACGTGGCCGGAACTCATAGACATTGCGGGATGTGATTTCCATGGGGACTCCGAATTCATGGAGGCACGCTTCCTCGTGGATCCAAAGGCCGAAGGCGACCCCATCGTAGCCGGAAAAAGTAAGGAGTTCAGATATACTGCCGACTGGTTGAATTTCGACAAATCCGTGACGGGCCTTGCCGGCGTAGAGGTTCTTCTTCGGCTCGATGAAAAGAGTTATACTCCAGTTCGAGACCATCCCTCCTATAAGGAGATGAAACCAATGGGAGATGACCATCCTATCTGCTGGCGGCGCAGAATAGGCAAAGGGAGATATTTCTACACGGGGCTCGGGCATGATATAAAATCAATCGACACTCCCTTTGGTCGGGCCCATCTCCTTGCGGCAATCAGATGGACCGCTGACCGCGCCAAATAAATCGGATCTTCTGAGGTAGCCGCTCCCTTACCCTGATCACTTTATGAATGCCATCCTCTTATCCGTTTGTTTCCTGCTTCTAGGCAGCTCATTGCTTCACAGTGCCCCTCCACCCAACGTTGTCATTTTCCTTGTGGATGACATGGGCTGGGGGGATCTGGGATGCTACGGCAACGACGTCATTCACTCCCCAAACCTCGACAGGTTTGCAACCGAGGGAATTCGCTTCACCCAGTGCTACTCAGCCTGCGGAGTCTGCTCTCCCTCCCGATCTTCCATTCTCACTGGACGTACTCCGTATCGGAACGGAGTCTGGCGATGGATTCCCGGAGGCCATTCCTGCCACCTTCGAGAGAGCGAGATTACCCTGCCGGAACTTCTCAGAGACAAGGGATACGACACCTGTCATGTTGGAAAATGGCACCTCAACGGACACTTCAACAGCGAGAAACAGCCGCAACCGGATGACCATGGGTATACCCATTGGATGGCAACCCAGAACAATGCAGCACCCAGTCATAAGAATCCTCGTAACTTTGTTCTCAACGGAAAACCGATGGGCCTCCTCCAGGGCTATGCTGCTCCACTTGTAGCCAAGGAAGGGGTGCGCTGGCTCAAAGAGATTCGCAACAAGGAAAAGCCATTCCTGCTCTCCGTCTGGACTCACGAACCACACCTTCCCATCGAGTCAGCGGAGGAGTTCATGAAGCCCTATTCCAACATAAAGGATGAGGGTATCAGACAGCATCACGGCAACATCACGCAACTGGACCACGCCTTCGGAATGATAACCAAAGCTCTCGACGAACTCGGTCTGAGAGATAACACCATCGTCTTCTTCACCTCGGACAATGGACCTGAGGGCCGGGGTAACAATGGTCGGACGCGGGGATCCACCGGGGGATTACGCGGTAGGAAGCGCGACAGTCACGAGGGAGGAATCAGGGTCGTGGGCATGGTGCGATGGCCTGGCAGGATCATGCCCGGTTCGGTGAGTGACATCCCGGTTATCGGCTCGGATATATTTTCCACGGTGCTCGATATCACCGGCATTCCCCTGCCTGATGATCGTACCATCGATGGTGTCAGCATAATACCTGCCTTTGATGACAATCCCGTCAAGCGCCCTGTTCCTCTCTTCTGGCGAACCCACATCGCCCCCGCCAACAGCCACGCAGCCCTCAGGGTCAAAGAGTGGAAGCTGATCTCCGACAAATCCTTCAGCAGGTTTCAACTCTATGACATTGAGAAAGATTGGAAGGAAGAGAATGACCTCGCCTCGAGGGAGATCGCAAAACTGGAGGAAATGAAGGTGATCTTCTTCAAGGTCCTGAAAGGAATTGAGGCGGAAGGTCCGAGCGAATGGTGGAAAAATGAGCCTCCACGCAGGAAGGCCCCCCGGAGCGGTCGGACTCCCCGGAAACCCGGCTCCTGATCCTGATCTAACTTTCCTTCGCCTGCTGCCAGTTCAAATCATACCCCGCACAAGCACCGCCCTGACCCCTGACTATGAAAACGCGATTCTACCCTCTCATCATTGCATTATCTTTCTGCCCGATCGCACTCGCGGACTGGCCTCAGTTCCAAGGTCCCAGTCGTAATGGAACCTCTATAGAATCGGGCTTGCTTCGCACCTTCCCAAAGGAGGGCCCCCGGATCCTCTGGGAGAAAAATCTCGAGCAGGGCTTTGGGGGATGTGCCGTTGACGGAAAGGAGGTCTTTTTGGTGGACCGGGTGGCGGGGGAAAAGGACATGCTGATCTGCCTCGATACTGATAGCGGCGAGGAGAAATGGCGCTATCAGAGCCCCTCCGAGGGCGAGCCCTCATTCCCGGGATCCCGAAGTGTCCCCACCGTCAGGACAGATGCCGTGTATTTCATCGGTTCATTCGGGCGGGTCCACTGCGTGGATCGCACCACCCGAAAGGTCCGCTGGCAGATAAAGATGTCCGATCGTTACCCTGATGCGGAAACTCCACGGTGGGGATACGCACAGTGCGCTCTCGTCGTTGGTGATATTATCGTAGTGACTCCTTTCGGCTCAGAGACGGGAGTTGCCGCTTGGAACCGAAACACCGGAGAAGAGCTCTGGACGAGCAGAGCCATCGGGGATTCGCACTCCTCTCCTACCCTGCTTGAGATTGGCGGAGAGCAGCATATTGCGTTGACCTCCGTAATCAGGCAGGGAGGGAAGAAGGGGCTCGTGACCAGCTATAGTCCAGCGGATGGAAGGATTCTCTGGCAGACCAGCCTTTACTATAACAAGATTCCAATTCCTCCGGTAACGAAGGTCAGCGAATCTCTTCTCTTCCTGACCGGGGGCTATGACTGCGGATCCAAGATGCTCTCCATTAAGAAGCAGGGAGGTCGCTACGAACTCAGTGAGAAATGGTCGATTGAGAAAGGATCCCAGATCCATCCGCCTTTCATTATCAACAACCATCTCTACTTCCTCGCCAACGAGAATTCCAACCATCGGGTGAGCGCCAAGCGGAAAACAGGAGGCCTGAGCTGCTGGACCCTTGATGGAGAGGAGGTGTGGCGCACCGGAAATGAACCCTTCATGGGAAGAGGCGGCAGTCTTTATGCTGATGGCATGATGATCATTCAGGACGGGGAAAATGGAACCCTCCGGCTTGGTGAAGTCAGCCCGGAAGGCTTCCGCATTCTTGCATCTGCAAATGTGTTCGGAAGTGACCCCGACAAGAAGTTTGACCTTAAATTCTGGAGTCCGATGGCCCTCAGTGAGGGACGACTTTTCATGCGGGGTCAGAATCGCTTGCTCTGCGTCGACTTGAAGAAATAATCCCCTCCTTCCCTGACATATCATGAGAATACTCCTTTTCCTCCTGCTTGCTACCTCTGCCCTTTCCTTTGGCGCCCAACAAAAGCCCAATATCGTTTTCATTTTCAGTGACGACCATGCCCCTCACGCCATCGGCGCATATAATGGATGGCTGAAGAGCGCCAACCCAACCCCCCACATCGACCGTCTGGCAGCGGAGGGGATGCTTTTTGATAAGAGTTTTTGCACCAACTCCATCTGCGGCCCAAGCCGGGCAGTGATCATCACTGGAAAGCACAGTCACAAGAATGGCTTCATGAACAATGGGAACAACTTCAATGGATCCCAGCAAACGTTCCCAAAACTTCTGCAGACCGCAGGATACCAGACCGCCATGTTCGGAAAGTGGCACCTCAAATCACAACCACAGGGGTTCGATAAGTGGATGGTCCTTCCCGGACAGGGTCTCTATTACAATCCCGATCTCCTCACGCCCGAGGGAAAAACCACTATTGAGGGGCACTGCACGGACGTTGTGACCAATCTCGCCGTAGACTGGCTCAAGAAGGAGCGGGACCAAAAGAAGCCATTTCTCCTCATGTGCCAGCACAAGGCACCCCACCGTAACTGGATGCCCGCCCTTCGTCATCTCCATCTCTGGGCCGACGAGGATCTTCCGGAACCCGAAACACTCTTTGATAAATGGGAAGACAACGCCAGCCCTGCACGCTGGCAGGAACTTGAGATTGATGGTCATATGGACCTGCAGTTCGATCTCTTTTACAACCTGACGCCTGCCTACAAGGGAGCGGATCGGAAGGGCATGTTTGACAAGTCCGCTTGGCGCAATATGTCAAGGATGACGCCCACCCAGCTTACAGCCTGGCGCGATCACTACGCTCCACGCGACGCCGAACTCAGGAAAGCCAACCTGAAGGGAAAGGACCTCGTTCGCTGGAAATACCAGCGATACGCAAAGAACTACCTGCGGTCCGTGCGAGGGGTCGACGAGAGCGTTGGAACCTTGATGCGAACACTCGATGAGATGGGAATTTCGGATAACACGATCGTGGTCTACTCCTCAGACCAGGGGTTCTACATCGGGGATCATGGCTGGTTCGATAAACGCTGGATGTATGAAGAGTCCCTCCTTATGCCGCTCATAATCAAGTGGCCGGGAGTGACCAAGCCTGGCTCGCGTGACAAGAAGCATATGGTGCAGAACCTCGACTACGCCGAAACCTTTCTTGAAGCTGCCGGAGTCGCAATTCCGGAGGATATGCAAGGGCAGTCGCTCGTCCCTCTCCTCAAGGGCGAGACCCCCGGAGAATGGCGGGACAGCATTTACTACCACTACTACGAGTATCCAAGCGTCCATCAGGTTCCCCGTCACAACGGGATCAGGACCGAGCGATATAAGCTCATTCAGTTTTACGAATTCGGGGAATGGGAGTTCTACGACCTGAAAGAGGATCCCGAGGAATTGAAAAACCTGTACCAGGATGAGAAATACGCAGCCCAGGTCTCCCAGATGAAAAATCAGCTTGAGGGATTACGGCGCAAATACGACGACAACACTGTCGGAACTCTGAAGCCTGAGGCATGGCGTCAGAAGCACCGCACTCTTCAATTCCGGGTTAAGGATGAGCTCTGATCCTCCGNCCCTCTCGCGTCAAATACCCTTCAATTTTTTCATGTCCTTCCCGCTACCTACGGGAATCACCAAACAAAGAACCGATCGTTTACGTCCCGGAGGACACCCCAAGGATCTANCGCTATGAAGCTCTCCTCCTTACTGGCTGCTCTCGCCACTGGAACCCTTATCTCCTGCGGACAGATCTCCCGGATTTATGATCAGCCTCCTCCCTCTTCGGGATATCTCGCTGGCCTTGCTACGAGCAGCCCGTCATCAAGCGCGCCTGTCAATCCCGCCGAGGCCTCCAAGTTCTGGGACGGAGACTCTCTCCTTGGCCCCACTGCAATCCACATCGTCAGGGCGGAACAGAAAGCTTACTTCTACAAGGGAGGTCAGCTTGCAGGGGTGACCCCTGTCTCAACCGGTAGTTCCAAATATACTACGAGTCCGGGAAATTTCACGGTAAGCCAGAAGGCGGTTGACTATTTCTCAAGGACCTATGGCACGATTATAGATCTTGCAACCGGAACAGTGNTCAACGACGACGCCGACTCCCGCAAGGACAAGCCCGGGCCGGGACAGAAGTTCGTTGGCTCGCCAATGCCCCACTTCCTGCGTTTCAACCATGGGGTTGGGATGCACGCNGGTCACCTTCCCGGTTACGCAGCTTCACACGGATGCGTTCGCCTCCCGGCAGACATGGCAAAGAAATTCTTCGAGAACGCCGAGATAGGCACCCGGGTTATCGTAGAGTAACCGTATCATCCGGGCGGTAGCGAAGACTCCTGCCTGAACACCGAAATCCCTGAAAATGCATAACCTCGTAATGACCTTGATTGGTCCGGACCGCCCCGGCCTCGTGAACGAGCTGTCAGCCACCATTATCCGGCATGGTGGAAACTGGGAAGAATCCCGTATGTCGCATCTTTCTGGGAATTTCGCGGGAATGTTGAGAATTCAGTGTCCCGACGAAAGCTATGAGAGCCTCCTCTCCGACCTGCGCGCTCTTGATAATCTGACAGTATCCGTCTCGGAGGAAGTCGCCTCTATTAAACATGGCCAGAAGGTTATCTCCTTCGATGTCATAGGGAACGATCGGCCCGGGATCATACAGGAACTAGCATCCGCCATCGTCCGCACCGGGGGCAATGTGGAGGAACTTTCCAGTAATCTTGAGTCGGCCCCGCACGCTGGTCATCCCGTTTTCAAGGCTACCGGATCGGTCACGGTCAAAGAGGACTTTGATGAACAGGGTCTCATTGCTGCCCTCGAAGATCTGGGGACCGACCTGGCTGTCAGTATCGACGCCTAGTTACCCGAGATTACATCAGCGCCCGCCATACTGGTGATCCATCTCCAGAAAATTTCCAAGAAGCGTCTTTCCGCCCTCAGTCAGAATTGATTCCGGATGGAATTGTACGCCATGCACAGGATGCTCGCGATGCCTTACTCCCATGATCAGGTCTCCGCACCATGCCGTCTTCTCAAGACAGTCCGGGAGCGAATCCCCGCGGATAATCAGAGAATGATAACGGGTTGCTTTGAGCGGTGAATCCAAGCCCTGGAAGACGCCCTGTCCGTCGTGCTCGATCATTGACGTCTTTCCATGCATCAGTTGCTCCGCTCGTACGATGTCTCCTCCGTAGACCTGCCCTATTGACTGATGACCAAGACATACACCCAGAATAGGCACCTCTGATCCAAACTCACTGATCACCTCACAACTGACTCCCGCCTCGTTAGGACTGCAGGGTCCCGGGGATATGCAGATACGTTCCGGCTTCAAATCCTTGATTTCCTCGACCGTTATCTCGTCATTTCTCCGGATTTCCATTTCCGCGCCCAGCTCGCCGAAAAACTGGACGAGATTATAAGTGAAGGAGTCATAGTTATCTATAACAAGAAGCATGAGCGATAGGGGTGAGGATTATGGGACCGTAATCAGTGGCGCCTGATGCGCGGACGTCCTTGTCCAGATTGGTTGACCCACGAGTGATTCCATGGCTTTCGTTCTTATTAGCTTTCCAGCGTGTTTGCGAGGGCGATGGCTCTGAGCATGCCCATCGCCTTGTTCACGGTCTCACGATATTCGTAGACTGGGTCACTATCTGCCACCACTCCGGCACCAGCCTGAACGTAGACCTTACCGTCCTTGAGGAGGCATGTTCGAAGGGCAATACAGGAATCATGAGCACCATCCCATCCAAAGTAACCAACTGCGCCTGCATAGGCGTTACGCTTGTTACGCTCCAACTCATTTATAATCTGCATGGCCCTGACCTTGGGTGCGCCACTGACTGTTCCTGCAGGAAAAGTAGCCCTCAGGACATCATAGGAACTATGTTCGGGCGAAAGCTGGCCAGTAACATTGGAGACAATGTGCATGACGTGGCTATAGCGCTCCACGATCATGAAATCGTTCACCTCCACGGTGGAATGAGCTGCAATCCTGCCCACATCGTTCCTCGCCAGGTCCACGAGCATGACGTGCTCTGCCCGCTCCTTCTCATCAGACAGCAGGTCTGCCGCAAGAGCATCATCCTCCTCAACTGTCTGCCCTCTCCATCTCGTACCAGCGATCGGCCGTATATCTATTCTACCTTCAACGCATCGCACGTGAACCTCTGGAGAGCTTCCCACAAGGGAAAAATCGCCCATCTCCAATATGAACATATAGGGTGACGGATTGACGTGGCGGAGGGCTCGGTAAAGGTCTATTGGAGCTTTTTCAAATGGCGCCTCAAAACGCTGACTCGGAACCACCTGAAATATATCGCCGGCAGCAATGTATTCCTTCGCTACCTCCACCATGGATTCGAAGTGCTCCTGTGTGGTATTGCTCACGGGTTCAGGAACGACCGCATCCTGAAGCCCGTTGAGGGCTGGCACATGCAGGGGTCGATCAAGAATTTCAATCAGGGACGCCACTCGGCCAACAGCCTCAAAGTAGGCTTCATCCACCGTAGGGTGATCATCAACCATGGCGTTCGCGACGACCAGCAGGCGGCGCAACTTGTGATCGAAAAGAAGAACAGAGTCCGTAATCATAAACACTGCCTCCGGCAGATCAAGATCATCGGGGGGTGACTCCCCAATACTCGGTTCAAACTGACGAACCCCGTCGTAACCGAGGTATCCGACGGCACCTCCAAAAAAGGGTGGCGCATTCCCATGGCACACCGGCTCGAAGCTCGACATAAACGTTTCGAGCTCAGCCAATGGGTCCTGCTCTGCAGTAATGGATGTCTCCTCGCCCCCCTTCCGGATCAGAATGTCACGGCCACGAGCCTCGAAGATTCGTGTCGGACAGCTTCCCACAATTGACCAGCGGCCACTGGCATCGGTGCTTTCCGCGCTTTCAAACAAAAAAGCGTGGTTACCATCCCGAATCTTGAGATACGCAGAGAGAGGCGTTTCAAAGTCAGCCGCCAGTTGTGCATACACCGGGACTACGTTTCCCCGCTCTGCGAGATCGCAAAATTCTTCAAGGGAAGGTTTGACTGCAGGTGAATTCAAGGGCGGGGAGCATGACGGGGAACTCCCGATGCGCAAAGGTTAAAACCCCTACAAATTCGTCCCTATCGCGAGATTCATCTGACTCATCACGACGGAGGATGAGGGTTCTTCCAAGTCCTCTCTGCCGATGCTCATCCACTCGGTCGGCTCATCCTGGGAAGCCACATGAACAACAAGCTGCCTGTCCGTGCCGACTTCGCGAATCACCGACATGGCCAGTTCCGGAGAATTACAGTCGCCACTGAGATGCCCGAGCATCACAGTCCTCAGACCGTGACTCAGAAGGCCTTCAACCAGTTCAGCGGTCTGCGCGTTCGAGAGATGTCCATGGCGCGAAGAGATTCGCTGCTTGATCGACCACGGTCGCTTCGGATCCTGATCCAGCATCTTGTCGTCATAATTGGATTCCACGAGTAACGCGTCTACGCCCTGCAACCTGTCACGAATNAGATTGGTAACATAGCCGAGGTCTGTCGCGATTCCGATACTTGCGTCATTGACCTGGCAGACAAACCCCACGGGATCGACCGCATCATGAGGCAGGGCGAAGGCCTCCACATCTATCTCTCCAACCTTGAATCCATGTCCCTGCTGAAAGATANGCCAATCCACACCACGATTCAGCCGGTCCTCAAGTGATTCCCGGGTCAACGCATTGGTGAACACCGGAGTCGGGCATCTCCGCAGGAAAACCTCCAACCCNCGAGTGTGGTCCCGGTGCTCGTGCGTCAGCAGTATTCCATCGAGCGATTCCGGATCGACCCCAACCTTGGCTAACCTCCTCGTCAACTGCCGTGCACTCAGTCCTGCGTCCACTAGTATTGTTGTATTGCTGGTCTTTACAACAGAGGCATTCCCCTTGCTCCCGCTACCCAGAACCACAACCTTCATCCTGTTCCGAGCGTAAGGATCCAGCCACCTGTTCACCAGATTGAATTTCATAATTCCCCACCGGTTTTGAATATTCCCAATCACCAGCACCCTGTGCTATCATCCCGANGGTNTTTTCGGATAACCCTCATATCTTTTTCCCCCTCCCTTCTTGAAATCCTCCTCTATTCTACGCTGGGTTAATCATTTCAAGGCCGCGGCAGCTATCACNCTGGCCCTGGCGGTAGCGGTCATTGGATTGGGGCTCTACTGGCTGAACAGCCACGGTTTTGAAGGCCGTTGGAGCGAGAGAATCGCAAATGAACTGGCACGCAAGGGTATCCATGCGGAGTTTGAATCAGTAAGGTTCTCCCCCACCAAGGGTGTTATCGCAACCCACCTCCGGATCTTTACCGATGCCTCCCATAAAACCGTAGTCGCCAAGATTCCCACGCTTCGGTTTGATGTTGACCGCGGCAAGGCGTTCCGAGGCAAGCTACAGATTCGCAGAGCCTTTCTCCACGACGCGGAAATGATAATCCCGGTGAGCAGCGGAGAAACCTTGCGGATTGAGGATTTTACAGGGCGCATCAGCGTCGACCGCCACAACCGACTCCTTGTTGAGACCAGTGGCGGTCTCCTGCGGGGCATCGGCATCACAGCGGATATTACCCTCGATGATTTCGATCTTGAGAAATTGAGGAAAGGAACAGGCCCAGATGAAGGCCGCGACCGGCGAACAAGTTTCACCAAGGACCTTCTCCGGGAACTGGATGAGTGGTCCTTACCTCATGACTCCCCCCCCGCACTGAAACTTAAAGTGAAGGGAAGCTTCGATCGACCAACCGCGATTCGCACTTCCATCTCGCTGAGGTCCCGGGAAATGATGAGAGGCAACTACCGGATTCAGGATGTTCGCCTTAGCGGTGAACTAGGAAACCGGAGCCTCAACGTGGAAGAACTGTCATTCTCGGATCGTGCCGGAAAGCTCACCCTGCGGGCACACTATGACCTTGAGGATAGGACTGGAGGATATGAGGGGGTATCCTCGATTCAGATTGCAGACTTATTACGGGAAGGGCTCAAGGACGATAGCCTGCGCGAATTCACTTTTGCGAGTTCCCCCGAAATCAAGGCACGCGGAAGATTTTCGATACAGGACAAGAACATGAGTCTCAGTGCCATTGGCTCGCTTTCCTGTAAATCCTTCCGCTTTCTCGAAGTCCCCTTTGAAGGTATTGACACCTCTTTTTCGTGGCAGAATGGAGACGTGTACCTTCGCGACCTGATCGTGAAACACGAATCCGGAGAAATGGCTGGTGAAGTCAGGGTAAAGGACGATCTGGTTCAATACCGGACCCAGACCAGTCTACCTCTTTCCGTCTACCGTCCTTTTATCACCGAAAACTCTGGCCTCGATAGAGCATTGACTGAGAGCGAATTCGGCGAAAACAGCAGGATCGAGATCGACGCCCGAGGCTCCGTGTGGAGACAGGACCTCAGTGACTGGGACGCAACCGGAGACTTCCGCATCGAGAATTTCAGTCACAACGGGGTTCCCATTAAGCTTGCCACTGCCAAGTTCTCAATGTCCCCCCTTGACTATATTTTCGACGAAGTCAGAGCAACTTTCGACTCCCCGGACAACTCCAAGGACCCTCGGGCCGAAGGAGACGCGACAGGGACGCTCCGGGTTGAGCAGGTTCATTTCGACGCCAAGGAGCAACTGACTCATTTGCTTAATCTGGAGGGCACGGCCTGGCCCGGACCGATTCTCCAGATATTCAGCCCAAAGAGCTCAGAACATGTTACGGAGACCTATCGCTTCGGTAAGCCTCCCTATCTTGCCGCGACTGGCGTAATCGATCATCTGGACCCGGGAAACCGCACGGATGTGCATACAGTCATCAAGACAACCGGCGAAACCGAACTTGATCTCATGGGCCGCTCCCTGCCGATAAGTAAACTGTCCGCGAAAATCCGGTCCCGTTACCGAAAGAACGAGATATCCGACCTGAAGATGAACGTGTTCGGCGGATCCATTAGCGGTGAACTTACCCACCAATCCCATCCCAGCCGGCTGGGCGTCCGGATACAGGCTGAGGGAATGGATGCCGCTCGCCTTGGTCGAACCTTCCGATTCGGGGAAGTTGTTCCCGGAGCTCTTACCTTTTCGATCGCTGCCGAGGCTACCAAGCAGAGAGGCGGATCTGACGACGGGCAATGGGAACTGAATGGCGCCTGTAATCTGGGCCAGACCATCTACAACGGCGTTCGTATCAGTAGTGGGACCTCTCGCTTCGGGATAGATCGGACGGGATTTCATGTCCGCGACTTGAGCCTCATCTTCGATTACTCCGACTATGAACCAAGAAATCGCCACGGAGGCCCCCTGAGCGGAGAACTTGAACTAGAACGTCTTCAATATGACAGGGGCAGCGAAACAACTGAAATCGTCAATTTAACCGGCGAGGTATGGCCGGGACCTCTCCTGCGACTCGCCGATGCCAGGACCTCCGCATACATTGAGGAGTTACTTGGTTTCCGCCAACCCCCGACCATGAGTGCCTCAGGTCGTTTTGACCATAGCGATGGTGGAAACGGAACCCTCATGAATATCAGAATCGAGGCACCCGGGGTCACCGACTACGAATTTCTCGGAAAAACCCTGCAACTCGCCAATTTATCAGCTGACATCGCAAGCAGGGAAAATCGCCATGATGTCACGGCATTAAATTTCCAGACTTTTCAGGGTACAGGGGCTGGGGTCCTGAGTATCCGTGAAGCCCCGCAGGAAAAAACCCTTATTGAAGGCGGTATCCGCTGGGACAATCTGAGCCTCTCGGAAATCAGCAAGAAGTTCTCCTTCGAAAAAGAGGCCCTGGGAGCAATCACTGGTCGTCTGGACTTTACCACCCTTGGTGGTGACACCCGTACACTGAATGGGAAGGGCGTTGTGGGCTTGAAGAATGGACAGCTTTTCAACGTCCCCATTTTCGGCCCTCTTTCTCTTCCACTTGGAACGATCCTCGGGAAGGAATACAGTCATGAGCAGGCACGGGACGCCTCGGCCACATTTGTCCTCAGGAATGGCACCGCCTTTACCAAGGATTTTCTCACTTCTACGCCCTCGACCACCTTTGTGGGTGAGGGTTTTATCGATTTAAGTGAGAAACAGGTAGATCTCACCATGCGAATGAACGCGAGAGGTTTGTTAGGGCTGGTGACACTTCCCCTTGCTCCGCTCCGGGGACTTTTTCAATTCCGGGGACAGGGACCCCTCAACGAACCAGTCTGGCGCAGCGCTCCATTCACGGAGCCGGATGGGGGGTCCGCCCACCCGATTTTCAAGGATCCACCTCGCGCTCAGATTATCCCGGAGCGCTAACGCAACCTCAACGGCAGCGACAAGACCATCTGTGCCTCGCACGGTTCCCCTCTTTTTTCACCCGAGCTTGCGCCCCGGGGTATTCTACGGCAGGTTGGAACACATAACCAGAGGACTTAAGATACGATGAGTGATTCCATTGCCAGTCAAGAGGAACAGTCCAAGGACATTCCCTCCACCGAGCAGGCTGCGAACGACCTGCGCCAAGCTGCCGGCATCAAGGGCCGCGAGATCGCAGAGAGTGCAGAAGAGCGGGCGCAGTTACTGAAAGATTCCGCCGCACAGAAAGCTCAGAAATTCCGTGATTTTGCGGGTGAAAAGGCCTCTCAGTTCGCGGATGCGGCGGGAGAGAAAGCCTCCCAGTTCAAGGATGTTGCGGGCGAGCACTGGGAAGAAACCCGGGTCAAGGCCCGTGAAATCCAATCCGAGGTAGAGGAATACGTCCGCCAGCATCCCACCAAGTCCATTCTGGTTGCAGCAGGGGTCGGATTCCTCATGGGGCTGATTGTCCGAAGGTGACTATCGGGCTACTTCCCTTCTTCCTAGTTACCCTTGCAACTCCGAAAGCTGACGACATTGCATGCCCGACGGGTTTGATGGCTCTGGTTTCTCTACCGACTCCTCACCTGAGGAGTCAGGAACACAACCCGGGGATCATCGCTTCCGAGAGGGGCTTGGTGAACATATCAGGGCACGAGGCGAACTTCTGGCCATNGAGGCACGAGAGGCGAGTGAAACTCTTGCGAAGCGAGGGTCTCTTGCAGTCGCCGCAATCGCCGNCCTCGGGATTGGTTACAGTCTCATCCTAGTTGCATGCGTTGCTCTCCTCGGACGGTGGATCGACAGCTTATCATCTAACTTTTCGGGGATGGGATGGCAGCTGTCCGCAATAGCTGCGGGCCTCCTGCATGTGATCCTCTCTCTTGGAATGTTCCGGAAATTAAAACGATACAAGAATCTCAGCCTGTTCGAATTCACCCGGGCCGAGTTCACTAAAGACGGCGAATGGATCAGCAAAGTCAAAGAAACATCGAGCAGAAACGAGAGATCGTCCTGAGGCTGGATGCTTCCCGTCGCATAATCGCGGAGGGATCGGTGGGAATGGGTCGGAGAATCACTCCTGGCCACATGGTCTCATCCTATCTGAAACGCCACCCGCTTGTTGCCTTCGGCGCAACTTCGATCGGGGTAGCCGCCCTGACCTACCTGCTTTTTCCGGGACGCCGCGAGGGGAAAAATCAAGCTCCGCAATCGCTGAGAGAGAGCCTTTTAGGCTGGATTCCATCCTTCCTGAAAGGCTCAATCCGAACCTGGATANTCAGACAGATCCGGGACTACCTCTTGACGAAACGTCCGTAAACGGATTCCTTGCTTGGCCCCTGACCTTTTCTATGGTTTCCACATCGCCATCACTGCGCTGTAAGGCGTAGCGCTCCTAACCCCATGGCCTCACACCAAGTACTTGCCCACGTCGATGAATACCTTGCCTACGGTATCGAGTACGACTGCTCAGACNTTCATCTTCCGTCGAGATATCCCCCTGCTTGGCGTCGCTATGGCAGTCTGGCACCGATCTGGGAAGATCATCCGCCTCTCAGCTCAGACGACACCGAGCGACTAGCGCGATCGTTCCTGACGGAGCGGGAATGGGACCGCTTGCAGAAAGTTGGCGACGTTGATTTTGCCTATCAGAATGAGCAGGGAAGATTTCGTGCCTCTGTCGTAAAGCAGAGGCTGGGACTCGACATTGTCTTTCGGATTATCAGCACGGAACTGCGAGACCTGACNGCCCTTGGTTTACCCGTGGACCACCTGATTCCCCTCACCCGTTATCACAACGGTCTCTTACTTGTGACCGGATCTGTCGGCTCAGGTAAGTCTACTACTCTTGCCGCCCTCGTTGATTTCATCAATAAAGATCGCGAGGATCACATCCTTACCCTCGAAGACCCGATCGAATATGTATTTGATTCGGAACGCTGCCATGTGAATCAACGCGAAGTTCACTCTCATACAGAATCTTTCCCGAAAGCACTCCGGGGAGCACTCCGCGAGGACCCGGATGTAATCATGGTCGGGGAGATGAGAAACCTCGAAACCATTTCCCTTGCNCTCACAGCTGCAGAGACCGGACACCTCGTTCTCGCAACCCTGCACACTGGAAACGCTCCCCGGACCTTGGATCGGATCCTTGATGTCTTTCCGGTTGATCAGCGAGGTCAGATCCGGGTCATGGTCTCTGAATCTCTCCGCGGCATCATCTCACAGCAACTAGTTCCCAATATCGAGGGAGATGGCCGGGCCTTAGCCCTTGAACTCCTTGTCAACACACCCGCCGTTGCAGCAACGATTCGGGATGGCAAGACCTTCATGCTTCCCGGAATCATGCAGACCGGCAAGAACGTTGGCATGATCACNATGGATGAGTCCCTTCGTAACCTCTACGTTCAGGGTAAAATATCGCAGGAGGAAGCCCTCTTCCGCTGCGAGGACAAGGTCCAAATGAAAGCCTTTTTCAAGTCCTGACCTGCTCTTCCCATGGCAAGAATTGACGCATACTTTCAATACCTGATTGAATCGGGCGGATCAGATCTGCACCTGTCGGAGGGTGCTCCGCCCAAGGTTCGTATTCATGGCTCCATAACGGCTATCCCTGATCAACCCAGACTGGCCGGAGACGACTTCAAGGATTTGCTCGCAGAGATCTGCGATGCGGAAGCATTTCAGAGCTACCTCAAGTCTGGCGATCTGGATTTCGCCTACGAGATGAACGAAGATTCACGGTTCCGATGCAACTACCTCCAGCAGAAGAACGGACTCGCCGCTGTTTTTCGACTGATCCCCACGGAGATTGCCTCGCTTGAGGACCTTAATATTCCAACGGTCGTGAAGGAGTTCGGTCACATGCGCTCTGGCCTCGTTCTGGTGACCGGACCAACTGGTTCTGGAAAATCGACCACACTGGCAGCCTTGCTTGACTACATCAATACGAACTTCGCCAGACACATCATAACCGTAGAGGAGCCAATCGAGTTCGTGCACCGGAACAAGCGCAGTATTATCACTCAGCGAGAGGTTCCGATTCAAACCCCTACTTTCGCAGACGGCCTGCGTGCTGCACTCCGGGAAGATGCCGACATCGTTCTGGTCGGAGAAATGCGAGATCTTGAGACTATTTCTCTGGCACTCACCGCAGCCGAAACAGGACTTCTGGTATTTGGAACCCTGCATACCAACAACGCCCGGAAGACGGTTGACCGTCTCGTGGACGTCTTTCCCGCAGACCAGCAATCACAGGTTCGCACGATGCTCGCTGCATCCCTTCGTGGCGTGGTAGCGCAGTTGCTGATGAAGCGGAGCGACAAGCCCGGCCGTTCTGCGGTCAATGAGATCATGTTTGCCACTCCGGCGGTCTCCGCGATTATCAGGGAAGGGCAGACTCAGAAACTTTACGACGTGATCATTGGTGGTAAAGCCGATGGGATGCAGTTCATGGATGAGTCGATCTGGGATAAGCTCCGGGCAGGGATAGTAACCCCGCAGGAAGCCTACATGAAGGCTATCGACAAAACCCGTTTCAAGAAGTTCCTTCCAGAAGAGCTTGCCGCTCTTGGGGAGGCTTCAGGGGAAAATCCGCTGGAGCACTAGGAGGAGCGAAATCTCGTCCCGAGGGCACTCGGTATCATGGTTCGAGACGCCAGCTGACGACTTACTCACATTCATTCACATCTCAGGTCCCTTCCTCCCTGAGAAATATGGGCCCCGGCCTATAGGGTCTTGCTATTTGTCGTCGGCAATCGATTGTCCTGAAGCACAATTTTTACTCTGCTATCTGAATTTCTGGGATGTCCACCAGCCAAGAATTCCTTTCCTTCGTTTGCTCCAGATGCGGCGTGCAGCTACGCGTCCCGGTATCCATGGCTGGTATCGAGGGACCTTGTCCGTCTTGCGCGGCAATCATCAAGGCGCCTGAGTCTCCTTCCCCTGACACAGCCGGCAGCGCCCCCGCTTCTCAAGCGTATACCGCGCCTCTCGCACCGCCCACGGTCTCATCCCCCGCCTACGCAGATCCTCCAGTCGCTCTAAGCGGGGGTTCCGGACCTTGCCCCGCTGAGACGAAACCTGATCGTGCTCCTGAGTCTACGGCGTCAAAGGAAAAACAGGCCCCTCCCTCCAATCGGGAACGGGTCCCATCCTTACGTGAACCCACTGACGAATCAACTACCCTCACCTCTTCTCCCTCACCGCAGTCCCGCGCCCTCGCGCAACCTGCTGTAGTCCCACCCGCGGAGACCAACTCGGCAAAGAATATCCCTTCACTTGGAAATTCGGATCTGGATGTTGTCCCAGGGACCAGCCAGCAGAAGCCAGAAAATCAGTCTTTCCACACGCAAACCAATACTGGGACTACTAAGCTCTCTGCAGCTTCCTCGCGAAGAGAACCCAGCGAGGCAGAAGAGACGACGGTTGATCCTCTTGTCACGCTGAAACCCGAGGCCATCAGGGCTCGCCGGCCGAAGGCAAGGGAACCTCTCCCCACCAACACCAGTCTTCCGAGTGAGCGGCGAACGCGAGCCGAAAAGAAGAAAGCATTCCCTCCTGCCGCCGGGAAATCTGGTCCGAAACCGGAACCTGCCGAGGGTATCACCTCCCAGAAGTCGGATTCGATGGACAGCTCTTCTGTGGTAGACACCCCGGAAGCAAAGCGCCCACCCAGGGCCGCAGAAAAGCCGGGAAAGCTGGAGACTGAAAGGGCCGTGAAGCTAAATGTCCATGCGTCCTCCCTTGGGGCCATGGTCAGCCACGAGCATGCTGGCACTCTTGAAAATCGCAAGCGCTCCCATCCGAGGTGGACAGGAATGTCGTTTCTTCTGATCTTTCTGACACTCTCCGCCGTACTGGTCTATCTTGTTCTCGATCTGACCGGCATGCTGCCACATGCTGACCGCTACCAGCAGCATTCAGGCCCCGCGCCTGCGGAGAATTCAAGTATTACGTCCGAAGTGAATGAGGGGTCAAGCTCGGCAGCTGCAGGCATTATCCAACCTGTGCCTAAGGCTCCATCGGCCGGGGTTTTCAAGATTGACCCTGCTGATCTCTTCCCGGAGTCATTCCCTGATAATGCGGCCTCTCAATCCACCTCCGGAAAATCCGAGCCAGCTGAAGGCGCTAACCCTGTCATCGCCGGTGCCACCGACAAAAACGTGGCGCCCTCGGGAGCAGAGCTGATCCCTCCCCTGGAAGATGCTGAACCTCCCATCACGGATTCTGCGGCTACTCTTTTTGAGGAGCGTGACGTCAAGGTAACCGGAGAAGTCAGCTTGCCCCCCCTCATAGATCTCAACCCGTCACGAAATGCTCTTCCAGATCAGAGCAATCTTCCCAGCGCACCTGCCGAAACGCTTACTCTCTTTCTGGCAGCCCGCGACCTGAGTGAGCGTCGACCCTACATGACGGATTCCCGTCGGTCTGAGGCCGAGCTGGAGAGAGGGCCGCTTGCCGGGGAGCTTCCGCCCGTCACACGACAGCGTTTCCTGAAATATATCAAGGATCACTCAGAGAGCACGGACGAGCGCTTTTTTGAGGTCTCTTTTGAGCGGGAGTCCACCGCGCCTATCCTGATTCAGGTCACGGCAGACAGTTCCGGGCGCCTGAGGATCCACACGGATGCTTTCCTTGATCTCTATAACGACGAGATGGCTCGTTTTCAGGCCGTTCCCGTCAAGGGACAGCGGACCTTTCACACTCTGGCGGACGCCTACAAGCAGTGCTTCGAGGAAAAAATTCCGGGTGCTGAGGAGAAAAGCTACATCAAGCTCCGCCAACACGAACAGGTGACTGCACGGCTCCAAGCCTATTTCCAGAAAGATTCGGAAATCTCCCAGCAAATTGGTCAGTCCGAGGCTCTCCCATGGGGGCGGTCCGGCATTTGCACTGTCACCGTACGATGGAATACCGATCAAGGACGGCCCTATGTTGAGCTGGTGAGAATAGACGACCTCTCGTGGTCTCCCTGAAGAGCCCGGGAGAATGCGATCCCGCCCAGCCCCATCCTCACATTTCGTGCAGCGAAATCCTGCCAGTCGAGTGTCAGTCCAAAAAGGGTTTCCAGTTTAGCAGTTAACCCGATTTCTTGGGCACACGGATGACCATGAATCCCTGTGCGCTCCCGTACTTTTTGAATTCGCAGTCATTTTTAATTCTCAACAATCCGAAGGCTCGCTCTTTGACATGGATAGGGGTGACTGCAATCCGGTATTCCCAGCCGGGCTTGACTACCTCCAGGTCGTATTCGAATTGCTGACTCGTACAGGTGATCTCAGTGACCGAGATCGGAGAGTCGTGGTCCACCGTGATCGTGAAGCTTTGAGTCTCTCCTTTCCCTTCAAGATCCCAGAAGAGAGTGGGTGGAGCGATTGAGAAAAGGTCAGGGATATCCAACTTGGTCGTCAGGACCAGTGGAGCATTTTTCCCTTCGAGAGTGATGACGATCTTCTTTTCTATCGCGCCCTTGATTGTACCGAGCTTGAAGTTACCGCGAACAACGCCTTTCTCTCCCGGCTTCCAGGTAAGCTTTCCATTTCCGCTAATCTCAGCTGAAAGACAACTGCAGGCGGCCTGATATTCCTTGATCGTAACTGGCTTTTTTCCTCCCACGGTGAACGGAAATTCAACACTGAGATGATCCTTGTCTGGTGGCAGAGTTACTGAAATCTCGTCTTTCTCGAACAGAAGCTCCCCGAACACATGAGATGGCAGTAGCAGAGCGAGACTGAGAGAAAGGGTTTTTACGGATTGCGAAATTTTCATTACTTCGATTCAAGACTGGACAGCTCTACCGTGATGATGAGGTTACCATCGCGCCATCTTGGCCCGACGAGATATACTCTTTTCCCCACCTCAAAGACACGGTCCCATCTCAGGGTCATCTTACTTTTCTGCCAGTATTCAACATCGAGACGCAATTTCCGGGACTCCTTGATTGAGGCCTGAGGCTGGAACGTCAGCATCAGCGCTTGTGAATTACTGATCGGTTGAGCCCAACTCTTGTATCCCTTCAAGATATCCTGCTCGACCGATCCTAATTTGACGAACGTCTTGTAGGACTCCAACTTGGCGACTTTCCTTAAACTCGCCCCTTCATCTGCGCTGAGAGCAACAACACCGTTCCCGAGGGACTCTAACGATCCATTCGTCCCGAAGAGGACCCCGGTCCGCACCTTTCCTATGACTTCCTTGCCAGGGTCCTGCGCACCCGCCAGACCAGTCAGGGAGATGAACATAAACGCCAGTATTTTCATTCGCACGTTCGTCTTTCAATAAGCCCCTCTGATGTTCACATAGTACCCGTGATCACCGTCGGAAAACCCACCACCTGCCGCCAGATCGGAGTCTGAGAGAGGCGCGAGGCCCTCCACCACTAGGAGGGTCGAGTTCGAATCACGATCAACGATCACTTCAGTGGAGACGTTTGCCAGCGGAGAGTAGACCTCTGATCCGGCCGCTGAATCGACCAGACTCGATGCGGCATTGTCTGACTGGGCACTCTTCATCCCAAGGAGAAATGCAAAGACCACTGCAGCCGTCACGGCAGGAGCCATCCATAAGAGCCACAGCCGGTTGAACGAAGCAAAGACCCCGGGAGTCTCTTGCACCATCGGAGCTGCATCCGCCGCCTTGACGAGTTTTTCCAAGTGGGAATTAAAGTAATCAGGAAACGGGGGGTCCACCTTCCGGGGCACGGAATCCCGGAGCTTCTCTCTGAGGAGAAGAAATCTGGCACGCTCCTCATGCAACTCAGGAGAACCGGATAAAACAGGCTCAAGCTCCTTCATTTCCTCGTCACTCAACCCGTCATCCATCCAACGGGTGAGCAATTCTTCTTTCCGGTCGTTTTTCATATGTTGATCAATAAAGTCTGCAATTTTTTCCGGGCATAAAACAGGCGGCTCATCACTGTGCCGAGGGAGCAATCCATGACATCAGCAATCTCCTTATACTCTAAACCCTGCACCTCGCGAAGCAGGATTGCCTCTCGATGCTCAGGGGATAGTTTCTCAAGAGCATTTTCGATATTTGCTCGCACTTCCTCGTTGGAAAGAGCCTCGTCGGGACGCGATACGCGCGCGGGTGCTGCCTGGGCTCCTGCTGCTATGGACTCCCGGTCGAGCAAGTTGTCATCCAAGTCTCCCGCCACATCCATTTTCCTTTTCCGCATCCAGTCGTACACCACATTATGGGTAATCCGATACATCCAAGTAGAGAACTGTGCACGCGCCTCAAATCTGGGCAGTGCTTTCCAGACCTTGACGAACACCTCCTGAGCGAGGTCCCAGGAGTCTGCTTCATTCTTAACCATGTTCTGAATCATCGCGTAGACGCGCCCACGGTGTCTGGTCACGAGGGTATCGAAGGCGCCGTAATCACCTTCCTTACATCGATCCACCAGTTCTGCATCGGAGCTTTCTTCAGGGCCCCCTTCACCTCCGGCATCACCCGGGACGGGCCCCTTTACCGGGTTTGACGCAGTAGCGCGGAGAAAATTCATCGAAATTGGACCTGACGCAGATTGGGGTCAAACGCCCGTTTGAGCAAGCTGGGACAACGTAAAAACAAGGATTCGGGAATCGATAACGTCTACGTTTCCACCCTTCGCGGGAGGAGATCACGCAGAGTTCACTCGAGGGCCCGACTTTGTCCGCAGGAGGGCCCAAACCCGGCCAAAACCTGCCTTTCCTGCCCTAGTAGACGTCTCTCTGGTAACGTCTCTCCTTTTTCATGGCCTTCACGTAGTCCCGAGCCTCGTCCTCGCTTTTCCCTCCGTGCTTTTCCACAACCCGATGAAGGCTTGCGTCTACGTCCTTGGCCATCCTGGATGCATCACCACAAACATAGAAACACGCTCCGCCCTCAAGCCACTCCCACATTAAGGCCCCCTCCTCTTCCATCCGGTGCTGCACGTAAATCTTCTGCTCCTGATCACGGGAAAATGCCAGATCGAGACGGCTCAGAACGCCTTCTTTCTGCATCTGGATGAACTCTTCCTCATAAAGAAAATCTGTTTTCCTGTAAGGGTTACCAAAAAGGAGCCAGTTTTTTCCCGTGGCTCCCCGCACCCTTCGTTCTTCAAGAAATGCTCGAAACGGAGCGACCCCGGTTCCGGGCCCTACCATGATGATTGGCGCGTTATCATCCTCCACCAGCCTGAAAGCCTTGTTGTGATGAACAAAGGATCCTGGCTGCAGACCCTCAGACCGGTCCGCAAGAAATGTCGAACATACCCCCCCCCGCTGCCGCCCGTGGGAGTGATACCTGACAATCGCGATTGTCAGGTGAACTTCGCCGGGATGAGCATTGGGGCTGGAGGAAATTGAATAAAGTCGTGGCTGAAGCTTTTTAAGAACGGTGAGAAATTCTTCTCCGTCCGAGAAATCAGCCGGGTATTCCGTGACAAGGTCAATTAATTCGCGCCCCCAGCAGAACTCGTTCATCACCTTGCGGTCCTGAGTTTCCACAACTGACCGGAGGAACGGGGAACCGCTCCGCTCCTGCCAGGCCTGCAGTAGCTTCGGTGTCAGTGAGCGAATATCATATGAAGTCGTCAGAGCTTCCCGCAACGAAGCCTCTCCGCCACCCGGCAGGGGAACCTCCTCGTTGGTATTAAACGGAAGGCTGTTCAGTATTTCGTCCACCTGCTCCTCAGGGTTCACGGGGCACACTCCCAGAGCATCGCCTACCACATATTCCATTCCCGACCCCTCAAGGGATAACTCGACGTGGTGAGTCTCCTTCTCTGCACCCGCCCCGTTCAGGTTGTAGTTCCTGAGGATCGGGCTGGGGAATGGATTCTTTTTACCATATGGGACGACTTCCTCCTCAACCGCTGCCGGCGTTGTGGCAAGCTGTGCCCCGCCGAGACTCTCGACAATGCCCTTTCGCCATGCCGCGAAAGGCTCGTCGTAATCGACATCGCAGTCTACCCGCTCATAAAAGCGCTCTGCTCCTAGCGCCTCCAGGCGATTGTCAAAGTCGATTCCGCACTTGCAGAAGTCCGGATACTCCGTGTCCCCAAGAGAGAGCACGGAATAACGAACACCCTTCATTTCAGGAGCCTTGTCGCTGTGGATAAACTCGTAGAGGTCTGCCGCATTGTCGGGGGGCTCTCCATCACCGTAGGTGCTTGTAATTATCAGGAGGTTTTTCTCTCCGGCAAGACGACCCGAATCATACTGGCCCATGTCAACCACCTCGGTTTCAAATCGGCCTCCATTCAGTTCCTTGGCCATTTTCTTCGCGCAGCCCTCGGCATTCCCAGTCTGAGACCCCACCAGAATGGTGACGGGAAGTGCGGGTCCATCCTGCTCGGAAGCCGCACCCGCTGCACCAGACAGCATCTCGCTGAGAAATCCACCGAGCCATTCCCGCTGCTCGGCAGTGAATGGCGCGTCCTCTGGAACAAGAATCCTGTCCGGCATGATCTGGACCGGCCTCTGCCGGCATGCTGAAGGATAAGACGCATCAAACTTCTTTCAAGGCCATTAAACGGGGAAAGTTCAACTCCCTCCCGCCTGGGAGAGCAGCATTGCCCTATCAGCTGGAAGGCCCAAACCCTCCGAACTCTCTCAGGATCAACTTCCGGCTCGGCCAGAGGTCTGACGCGAGGAATTTCCCTCTCTCCTGACAATAGGATTTCGACTCGCCGAGAGCCCAAAGCCATGGCCCCGCCTTGCCGCCCTCGCGAGAGGTCCCAACGAGCTGCTAGCGGATTTGCGGGAGGAGAGAGATCTAATCAGGGAGCGGAAAATCCTGATTGAAAGCGAACACTCTGTCCCGGATTTCAGCTAACCTGCTGTCGTCATCCCGGTTCTGGATCGCGGCAAAGATAAAGTCTGCAACCGACTCAAGGTCCACCTCCTTCATCCCACGCGTGGTCACCGCAGGAGTTCCCAGGCGGATGCCACTGGGCTTCATGGGAGACCCTGTATCAAACGGTATTGAATTCTTGTTCACGGTAATTCCCGCCGCGTCCAGAGCCGCATCCGCCACGGTCCCGTCAAGACCAAGCGGGCGCATGTCCACCAGCATACTATGATTGTCGGTGCCTCCCGAAACGATCCTGAAACCATGGTGGCTCAGTCTGGCAGCCAGAGCTCTCGCATTCTCAACAACTTGTTCCTGGTAAACCTTGAAGCTTGGACGGAGTGCCTCTCCGAAGCAGACGGCCTTGGCTGCAATCACGTGCATGAGCGGTCCACCTTGTACGCCGGGAAAGACCATCGAATTAATTTTCTTGGCATATTCTTCCCTGCAGAGAATCAAGCCGCCCCGGGGCCCTCTCAGGGACTTGTGCGTGGTTGTAGTCACGAAGTCTGCATGGGGTATCGGGGTTGGATGCACTCCCGAGGCAACCAACCCCGCGATGTGGGCCATATCGACGAAGAGATAGGCTCCCACGTCTTTGGCGATCTGGCCCATCCTCTCATAGTCGACAACCCGGGAATAGGCACTCGCCCCGCAGGTAATGAGTTTGGGCTTCACCTCAACGGCGGCGGAAGCAAGCTGGTCGTAGTCTATGCGTTCGTCTTCCTCACTGACTCCATAGTGCGTTACTTCGTAGAATTTGCCCGAAAAATTCGCCTTATGTCCATGAGTCAGATGGCCTCCATGGGCAAGGTCCATGGTGAGAATTCTGTCTCCATTCTCTAGAAAGGCAAAGTAGACTGCAGCGTTAGCCTGCGATCCCGAGTGCGGCTGCACGTTCACGTGTTCAGCCCCAAACAACTTTTTAGCCCTGTCGATCGCAAGTTGCTCAGCCTTGTCAACATTCTCACACCCNCCATACCAGCGGCGCCCGGGATACCCTTCGGCGTATTTGTTCGTCAGAAGAGACCCCTGNACNTCGAGGATAGCCCTACTTGCGAAGTTTTCTGATGCAATCAATTCAATGTGATCTCGCTGGCGACGTCCCTCCGCCTCAATAACTTCAAAGACCTCAGGATCACTGGCCGCAAGATAACTTCCTGAGGCCTTTGCAACACGGCCCACATGTCTCCCTCCCTCAAAGGTGCTTCCGAGAAATGNATNGACGATACCAACGGCCTCCACCCCCGTCATTCCCANAGCACCAAGACACGCAATGTTGGAATCATTATGTCCNCGTGTGATCTCGGCGTCCTCCACAGAGCATACGCGCGCAGCCCTGACCCCATGCANCCGGTTGGCCGCGATACTCATCCCNATTCCCGACTTACATATCAGCACTCCGAAGTCGGCCTTTCCATCAGCCACACTTCGTGCCACCGCGTTCGCAAAATCCGGGTAATCTACCGAATCTTCACCTGTTGTTCCATAATCGACCACCTGGTTTCCTGCAAGGTCAAGCGCCTCGACAATGGCACTCTTGATCTCTACTCCCCCATGGTCCGCTCCTATCGCGATTCGCAGACTAGCGTTATTCATCGGTCTAAANTCAGTCCTTCCTCAGGACACCNANTCCGTGGCCCCTCTGGCGCGGAAACGCAACAGATAAAACCGATCAGGGCTCTTATTCTTCAGAACGCGGTCCTTNCGACCGNAGAAATGCAAGAATCCCCTCTGTCGCCCGCTCAAGAAATGAGGCTACCTGCTCNTAGGCCNCCAGCCCGCCACCGATGGGATCCGGGACATCACGGCCCACCACCCCGTCAATTTCGGCAAAGTCACATACCAGGTGAAACTTTTCCTTTTCCCCGGGGTAAAGCTCTTCGAGCGATTCCAGATGACCTCTGGTCATACAAAAAACATGACTGCTGCCAGCCAAAACCTGTTCGTCCACCAATCGGCTNTCAAACCCTTCCAGCCGGATTCCCCGCTCCGCCAGAATCCCAAGGGTCTCGGAACTGGCAGCCGCTCCATCGTAGGCTGCTATACCCGCTGAGCTTACAGTCAGCGCATCAGAATCAACTTTCGCACGAAGAAGTCCTTCGGCCATGGGGCTCCGGCAGGTGTTTCCCGTGCAGACGAAAAGCACGTNAGCCAATGAATCTGACATGGCCTCATACTACCCCTGCCCCCCCTACTCTCGTCAAACAGGCAATCCCAGCTACCTCCTATACTCCAACTNCCCGGAGGCCGATCCNGGGCCGAATGTGCCCGTTAGGTAAGGACGACCTAATAATTAAAGGCCCGGCCACNAAAAAAAAAGAGGCTCCGGCAACGAGGCGATTCCCTACACATTAGAACCTTACAGAAAGAGCGGTGAACAACCGAATGGTCGCTGCTTGTCNGCGCTCCAGAATCGGAATAACCAATAGGTTCTCATTATGNCGCACAGTATTTCTCCGGGAAAGAACCTCCGCGCCGCTCGATGCGAATCGGGCCGGTCGATCGAGGACATTTCGCGAGAGACTCACATTCCCGAAGATGCCATCCGCAAACTGGAGGAAGAGCCCTTATCCAGATTCCCGGATCCGGAATACGGTCGAATCTTCCTCGCTCAATATTGCGACTACCTTGGCCTCTCGTCAGCCGCTTACCCCAACCCTCTGGACGCAACAANAGACCTCTCTGAAATCTCTACTGGGGGAAGGCATGAAACCCATCGTCTCACGAGGGTTGAGATAGCTGACAATCGACCGCCACCAGGAAACTCCTCGAGTCCCGGCAGAGGTCTCCTGAGGTCCAGAGACCNATACGAGGGCGAAATGNGGGAGACCTCTGTATCATCCGGCAGAAANAGGCAACCTGTTATTGTCTTCTCTATCACCTCCATCCTGATCGCCTGCTCATTATTTGCCTACATGAAGCTCAGTGGCGAACTGGATCAGGGAGAAGCTTCGGCCCTCCAGAAGCCTGAAGACGCCCTGGGAGCCATCGGCGGCATATCATTGCAGGCCCCGCGTAACCCTGTCTTTTCCAATGTGCCCCGGGCTCTACCCGTCTCGCCGGAGGACACTCGATCCCCGGTTGGTGGTGGATTGANCGAAGCGCCCCGGGTTGATAATCTAAGCGTATCTGCGCTCAGCCCACTGGTGACCACCCTTGAGGAGCTCTCAATGGAAAGCCCCCCGCCAAGGGCAGTGATCGTGGACGAGTAAGTATCCCGGCCAGACCCGATCCNGGGCGGCGAGAGTCCTCCCACGCCTTTGCCGCTTGAGACCGGATTCCATCAGGATTCTCCCCTGAGAAGCTCAAGAAAGGGCTTGAGAAATCTCTCTGCTTTTACGGCTCCTACGCCCTTGATCTTCATCGCTGCCTCAATCGAGGTTGGCCGCATCCGCGCCAGAGACTCCAGTGTCTTGTTTGTGAACACGCCATAGGGCGGCAGCCGGTATTGCCTCGACAGTTCGTTGCGAAGAACCTTCAACCGAGTGTAGAGGCTCGCATCGAGCGGGGGAAGCCCTCCCTGAACCTCCCCNGCCTCTGCTGANACTTTTNTCCCCCTCGCGCTTCGCTGTTCAGGCCAGACNAGATTGTAGGAACCCTCACCTTTCATGACCGNCTCGCCCTTTTTCGTCAGCGTCACAAGGGGAAATTCACCTGTCTGGGTCACCACGAGGCCTGCTGAATGCATGGCATGAAAAAGCTCATTNAGATAGGCGGTTCCCTTGTCTTTCAAGATCCCATAGGTCGAAAGTTCGTGCAGCCGCACGCGCAGGATTTCCTGCGACTTACTCCCTGTAAGCATCTGCACGATGCGACCTCGTCCAAAGATCCCCTCCCAACCCTTACTTGTTCGCCGGCTCATCCGAGCCACTCCACTGAGGGCCTTGCGCACGAGCAGACCCTCACTTTNTGTCGGCTCNCGCCGGTCCGTTCCGTAATCNCTACGGCACACATCGCAGCTACCGCACTCTCCCGGCTCATCCTCACCAAAATAGTCCAGAATTGCCTGCTGACGGCAGGCCGCAGAATAACAAAGGGCCACCATCGCCTTGAGCTTTTGGCGGTCGCGCTCCTCCTTCTCCTCGAGAGCTTCCCGGTCAATATCCAACATTCCGGGCGAAGCTCCTCGATGCTTCAAACGTGTCCCTCTCCTGCGCTGACCAGGAACGTCAAAACGTTCCAGATGGCCTGCCCGAGCGAGCACTGAAAGAGCGCTGCTCACGGCCATCCCGTTCTTTACCTCTATGGCGCCGGCAATCTCCTCGATACTTCCATGAATCTCACCCTGCGCATCTGCTTCCTGGCACAAATGCTCGTAGACCTGAGATATCGTCCCATAGCCGGGATTTGCACCCTCCAGAAAAAACTCCTGGGTACGGGTATCGGCATAATTCCACAGCAGGTCGCAATAGGCAGCCTCGCCATCCCGGCCGGCACGACCGGCCTCCTGATAATAGGCCTCCACACTCCCGGGAACTTCAAAGTGAATCACGAAGCGAACATCCGGGCGGTCGATTCCCATCCCGAAGGCATTAGTCGCAACAGCAACATCGACCTCCCGCCGAATGAAGTGATTCTGTGTTTCTTCCCTCTCCTCTTCCGTCATTCCTCCATGATATCCGACACAGCTCACACCCCAGCTGTGAAGTGTCTCCGCTACTTCCTCAACCCGCTTCCGGGTCGCGCAGTAGATAATACCGGTTCGGTGCTCCTTAAGAATCTCCCGGGTCCTGCGGAACTTGGCGGCCTTTGTCTCCACCGGACTGATATTGAAACTCAGATTCGCTCTCTCAAATCCGGTGACGATCTGAAAGGGATCCTGTAACTTGAGAACCTTCACTATATCGTCCCGCACCACAGGAGTAGCAGTAGCCGTAAAGGCCACACACTGTGGATCTCCCAAGGACTTGCGCGCCTCTCCCAGACGCAGATAATCAGGACGAAAATCATGTCCCCACTGGCTCAGGCAGTGTGCCTCGTCAATCGCCAGAAGGCCAACCTTCACCCCCCGCATGGCTGATACAAACCCTTCTGCCCGGAAGCGCTCGGGAGCTACATAGACCAGCTTGTATTCTCCCTTGAGCATCCGGCCGATCCGATCTCGCTGCTCCGAATGGGACAGGGTGGAATTAATCAAGGTTGCCGCCAAACCCTTCTCTGCCAGTCCATCCACCTGATCCTTCATCAGGGCGATAAGCGGACTCACCACTACCGTGACACCTTCCAGACAGAGAGCTGGCAGCTGATAACAGAGCGATTTACCTCCACCCGTTGGCATGACGACCAATCCATCCCGCGATGCCAGAATCTGCTCCACGATCCCGGCCTGCCCATCAAGGAACTCCTCGAAACCGAAGGCCTGCCGCAATGTTTGTTTCGCCAATTCTGGCACAAAGAGAGGGTGTACTGCCCGGGTTACCTGATCAACCCAAAGCGCCGGTCAAACCCTTCCCCTGCGCCCCAGGTGTAAAATCGTAAAGAAGACTCTTTCTTCCCTGTGGCGTCCCGGATCAGAACGGTCCAAATAGAATATCCACTTCGACGTCCGAGGCCTGGTCCTCGCTGGGACCAGGCCTCTTGCCAAAGGGTGATATGCCGGTGGGTTATTCCGGCATGGCAATCACCCTGAAGAGAGCCATCTTCTGTGAACGATCGACCGGAACATGGGCTGAGACGATCGTATCTACTCGGGGAGCGAGCCCGGGCCTGTTCTGAATCGAGGGTATCAGGTCGGGGAAAGCCCTCCATTCTGACACCTGAGAGGCAGCATCGTCGTCATCATCTCGCTGATCCACAGCNCCTTCCTGCCACTCTCCCATGGGGNATTCCTGAGGAGCCTCCTCCCAAGCCACTCCCGTTGGGAAGAGCTCGTCAACGCGGGGAACTTCATGCTCTCCGAGATTCTCCCGAATCCATGACTGAGGAGAGGCACTGGTCTCGACCGTATAATTGATCCCCCGCACCGAATACCACCGCAGCGTTAACCGGTCCTCCTGTAGATTTGGAACCATCTTCCACTTCCACATCTTGCCAATCTTCACCCGGTAGTCCTCTACTTCACCTCCAACCTGATGCCCCGTATAGGATGATCCGCCATGACTCAGCCGAAACCGGGCAGCGGTTTTAAGTGGTTTCTTGATCTTTGGCACCTTGAAGGCCAGCACCTGACCCGGGTTCACAGTTNCGCTGTTGAATATGCGATTATTGGGCTGGATCCAGCTACCATCGCCGTCGAAGTCAATCCACGCATCAAGGATACCGGTCATGGTTGGAAGCACCCGCACAAGAGCATACGACCCTGAGATCATCGGGGTGAGGAAGATGACTCCGTCCTCATCATCATTACCGTCAAGATCATCCCCAAGGCTCATCAGGCTTGGTTGACCGTCTAATTCGGAATCGATGGACTGGCCCAGATAAAGATCATCGATTTGATGGGAAGCTCCGACACCAACCGACGGTGGGTTCAACTGCCGAGTAGGGAATGGCTTTGGAGCATCACCCCAGTCGAGGAAGACGGGTGGCTGGTTGGGCTTGATATAAACCATGTGGTCCTCGACCTCTCCATCACTTGCGGGTCCAGTAGGCCCAAGACCTCCAATTGAATTGATTCGGACCCGCGCAACCGTGTGCCCTGTCGAAGACGAGGAAGGGACCGTGAAACTATAGCTGTTGATACCGGGATTCGCAACCGCGTTGAGCACGATCTGCTCTCCAGCAGCCCATACCCCGTCACCATTGAAATCGAGGAAGGCATTGACATATCCGGGAGCTGAGGCAATCACGGAGACCACGGCTGGTGTACCTTGCTGCAGGGTCGTGAAGGCAACACCATCTTCATCATCCGTTCCGTCATTATCGTCGCCCAGCGCCATGGGACCCGGTTGTCCATTGAGGTCTGCATCAACCAGCGCTCCCATGTAAAGACCGTTGGCAATCATATGACGAGCCCCATTGTTAACGTTTAAAGTTGGGTAAGAAGGATCAGGAGCATCACCCCAATCAAATTCTCCATTCGGTTGCCCCGGCTCAATCCCGATCTTGTAATCCTCCACCTCTCCGTCCGAGGACCCACCATCAGTAGCCAGACCCCCACCAGAACTGATCCGGAAGCGGGCGTAGGTTCCACCCGTCGAGGCACCTGCAGGCACGAAGAAATTCATACTGTTCACCCCCGCCATAACTGGATGCCCGACAAAGATCTGCTCGCTGGGATCGTTCCAATCTCCGTCGCCGTTGAAATCTACCCAGGCATCAATCCGCCCCGGCATGCTTGCCACTGCTTCAAGGGTAACATTCCCCCCAGTAAGAATTGCAGAGGTAAAGGTGATTCCATCCTCGTCATCGATGGCAGAATCCAGATCATCCCGAAGGGCGCTGGTTCCAGGTATTCCATCAGGTTCTGAGTCGACCGCAGTGCCCAGAATGAGGTCATTGGTCAGGAGATGATACGCACCACTGTTAGCTGCTGTCACCGGATAGGTAGCCGGAGCATCACCCCAGTCTGCCTCCAGGTTCGGATTTGGACCGGGATCGTCCTCAATCTTGACCTGATAATCTTCGACCTCTCCATCCTGAGCGGTCCCCACGGGGGCAAGCATCCCTTGAGAACTCAGGCGGAAACGGGCATAGGTCATCCCGCCAGGCGTCGAGGCAGGAACCGCAAAAGCGAGGGCATTCAGGTTTGCGGCCAGAGGCTCACCAGTGAAAATCTGCTCCCCGGGATCCATCCAGCTTCCGTTTCCATTAAAATCAACCCAGGCGTCGAGACGGCCCGGCCCTGAGGCCCAGACCTCGATCTCGGCCATGCCGCCGGGTTGCAGGGGACTGAGAAAAGCAACGCCGTCCTCGTCGTCGAATGGCCCCAATGCATCATCTCCGGTGGCAAAGAAGGTCGGTTGACCATCTATCTCGGTGTCGATCCGCGAGCCGAGGGTCAGGAGGAATCCGTCCGCCGATGGAGCCACAAAGTGGCGTGCTCCATCATTGGCATGAAGAGTAGGGTAACTGGGATCAGGCGCATCTCCATAATCAAAATTCTGGGCTATTGGTGGAATGTCCGGGATATCCGGAAACCCGGGAATATCCGGGATCACTAAATTGATTCCGGTATCGAGCAGTTCGGTGACGCGATCAAGATCGAGCTCAAGAGTCTGGGCAGTCGCAAGGGGAACAGTTCCGAGGAAGGCTGCCAGTGAGAGGTTGAATAAGGTATTTGATTTCATGGATGTAAGTCTTCTTCCGGGCTTTCAACCGCAATTCTCCTGTCCCGATTTTCAGGAAGGTCTTGAGTTCCTGCTTTCCAGCACCGACGTCTCAATCTCCGAAACATCAGGTCCAGCCTTGTTCCTGCAACCGAACCCTCCCCAAGGGATAGCTTTAACCGAGTGACGAAGGGATAACGTCCTGCCTAGCGCTCAACCTGCGTGCCCGGCTCCATGACCCAGGCGAAGTTGAAACGCGCCATCCAATCCTTGTTGGAGAGGAGATAAATAAACCCCTCACTGGGAGTCCCTTTCCTGCCCACCGCCAGCCACGTGTAATTGCCTGGCCCCTCCTTGACGAGACGACTGACAGGCCACGTCTCTCCCCCGTCGAGGCTCGCCCGGATCGTAATATCATCTCGCTTGTCCCTCTGTCCCGGAGCACTGAAGAGAAGGACTTCCTGTCCATTATATTGGAACTTGGCGAGAGCCCCCTTGCATCCGTAGACGTCAGGCGGACCATCAAACAGCTCATCATCCTCCTTGGCCTCCACCCAGCTTTCCCCACCATCAAGGCTCTGACCCACTAATTTGTTACCCTCCCGGACATGAGTCCGGGCATTGTAGTAGATCCGGCCACCCTTCACTTCCAGAAGACCCGGCTCGGAGCTTCCAAGAAGAGAAAATGGTTGGCTGGGCGTCCATGTCATGCCTCCGTCATCACTGTAGAGGGCATTGCTGTAACGCTTGGCGAAATACTTTCGGCCCTGACCCTTGTTAAGGTAGACCCGGCTCCCATCCTCGTTGACAGCGCCCACGAAAACCTGAGAGGGCATCAGGAGGCGCCCTTTCTTCTTTCCGTGGCGGAGGGTAATTCCCGGGTCACAGCAGTAGGTGGTTGCCAGCCATCCATTAAGGTCGGGCTTGATAACCGTCTTCTCGGATCGCCATGTCTTTCCATGATCCAAGCTCCGGTAGAGGGTATCGCTGGGGGCCAGCCCCATCGCAAAGACCATGATCTCGCCGCTCATTTCATCCACCACGACGCTTCCAAGCTCACTCCATCCAACATGCTCTCCCTTGTAGCGCCCGTCGTCGGACATATCGGCCCCGATCGGCACCCGTTCACCAACCACGATCGGATCACTCCACGTTCTGCCTCCGTCTTCGCTCCGCTTCACTTCCACTCGTTTCCGCTCCCGCTCCTCCTTGAACACCAGCACCGTCCCATCCATTGCGACCGCTAGATGCCCCATGACCGGAACCTCTTCCTCCCAGATCTCATGAAACAGTTTCCTCTCGTCCGCTTGCAGGGGAATCCCGAGCATTCCTGCCGCGAAAAGAGTGGAAACACGCTGCCATCGAGGATTCACGACTCCAAGGTGACGAGGTTCCCGGAAGCTGACGAGCCGAAAGGAAGGTCCCAGTAGCATTGTTGGACTACCTAGTTGCTCTCTAAAAGCGGATTTCTCGCTTATGCAACAGGCCGGAGTATGAAACAATAAAGAGTCGAAAAGGATCTCCCTTAGCGGAACACCGAGAGATCCGTGCAAATCCAGGAGAAGAGGAGTAGCAGTATCAATGAATAAGCGCCGGCCAAACAGACCAACCTACCTGAATCGTCGGGATCTTCTTCGCGCCGGAGCCTTGGGGATGGGTCTGCCAGGATATCTTTCGCTCTCTCAGAAGACCAGTGCCCTCACACCACAGGAAACAAGTGGCTTCGGCAAGGCCCGCAGCTGCATCGTCATTTTTGCCTGGGGTGGCCTCAGCCATATTGACACTCTTGATCTCAAACCAGATGCGGGCAGTAACATCAAGAGCGCCTTTGGATCCATTCCCACTACCATCCCGGGCTACCACGTCTGCGAGCACCTGCCCCTTCTCTCCAAGCAGGTTCATCGTATGACCCTGATCCGCAGCATGCACCATGATGCTCCCTCTCATCGCTCTGCTGCCTACTGGAATCTCACTGGTCACGCCCCGGCCAAACCGGATAAGAACTGGCCTCGGACTCGCAAAGATTGGCCCAGTATCGGATCAATGGTGGCCCATGCCCGGCACGATCCCGGGAGTAAACTCCCGGGGAACGTAGCCCTTCCGTATCCAATCTATGATGGTGGGTGGGCAAACGGCCAACATGCAGGATTCCTCGGGATGAAGTATGATCCGGTCATCATGAAACCTGACGAAGGGAAGCCCTACGATGGGAAGTCTCCAGTCTCCGGACACCTCTCCTTTGACTTCATCGAGGGTGTGAATGAGCAACGCCTTGCAGATCGCAGGAACCTCCTGACCCAGCTTTCCGGTAGTGCTCAGCCTACCGAGCCTCTCGAGCATTATCAGCAACGGGTCTTCGACATGCTCCTGGACGAAGAAACCAGACGAGCCTTCAAGGTCGATGACGAACCGGAACGTCAACATCGCCGCTATGGATCTCACGTTCTCGGACAAAGTCTCCTCACCGCCAGACGACTCACCGGAGCCGGAGTGCCTCTCGTTACGGTATATGCGGCAGCAGGAGACCTGAACGGAAGCGCGGGAGCCCACTTCGATACTCACGCGGATGGATACAACCGCCTTAAGAAGCAAATGCTCCCACCGCTGGATCAGGGCCTGTCGGCACTACTGGATGATCTGCATGAAAGCGGCCGCATTGATGACACCCTTGTAGTTCTGCTTACCGAATTCGGCCGCACTCCAAAGGTCAACGGTGCGGGGGGGAGGGATCATTACCCCAAGGTTTACACTGTGGGACTGGCTGGGGCCGGAATCAGCCAAGGCCTTCTCTACGGGACATCTGACAAGAGTGGCGCTTTCCCTGATAGTAAGGCCGCAACGCCGGCTGACCTCCACGCCAGTATCTTTCACGCCCTCGGGATTCACCCGGAGCGATGGATCCATGACCTCGAGGATCGTCCTCTTCCAATGTGTGACGGGTCGGTTCTTCCCGTGTTTTCCTGACTGGCTCTCCTTTCGGCCAGGACTCGTGTCACCCCGGACTTGACGGAGCTCGTCTGGTCTCAAACCCTGCCAGCTAATGAGAGTAACGCTAACAGCAGCCATGGCTTGGGTGGGATATTCCTATCCTCGATGGGAACCTTTGCGGCTCAGCCTGAGGGAGGAAAAATGATCAAGGTCATCCCGGCATAAGAGGAACGTATCCCCTACTGGCTCTACCTGCCAGAGGATGGCCGGAGAAAAGACCGGAAACTTCCCGTCGTCGTCTTCCTGCACGGGATGGGCGAAAGAGGGAACAACCTCGATCAGGTCCTTGCTCACGGACCTCCTAAACTGATTGCCAGGGGAAAGAGCTTTCCCTTCATCATGATCGCTCCTCAATGCCCGAATGACGGCAACAGGGGAAGGCGAAACGCCACCTCGTTCTGGTGGCACCCGGGGGGCCCTGTAGACAAGGTGAAGAATATCCTCGATTTCGAAAGCAATCGACTTGGAAACGTCGATCCCAACCGAATCTACATCACCGGACTGAGCATGGGTGGATTTGGAACCTACCAGATTGTGACCCGCTACCCGGACTATTTTGCAGCCGCCGCCCCCATCTGTGGACACGGCAACCGGATTAAGGACAAGGAGGCTTTTCAGAAGGCATTCTCCAGGATTCCGGTGTGGGCCTTTCACGGAGACAGGGATAACGTGGTCCGTCTCTCCGAGCAGAGGAAAACTATCACCCTTCTGGAGGAAGGCGGAGCCAATATCAAGTTTACCGTCTATCCGGGAGTTAGTCATGACTCGTGGACCCGGACCTACAACAACCCCGCACTCTACGAATGGCTCCTCTCGCAAAATAGAGCCTCCTCAAAGAGATAAGCCGACCGTGACAGCATTCCTCGCAGGGATCACTCAATTTTCTTTCAGAATCACGCCGTATTCATTCCGGGGCGATCAGGTCTCCTGAATCTCCGGCGGCCGGAGAGCCCCCATGAGTCCTGCGCTCTTCGCGCTAGGGCAGAACCCGCCATTCGTGAATGCCGGCAGAAACT
>PBNG01000073.1 GCA_002723015.1 Roseibacillus sp.
AGAAGGCTCCCGCGAAGAAAGCTGCAAAGAAGGCTCCCGCGAAGAAAGCTGCAAAGAAGGCTCCCGCGAAGAAGGCTGCAAAGAAGGCTCCCATGAAGAAAGCTGCAAAAAAGGCTCCCGCGAAGAAAGCTGCAAAAAAGGCTCCCGCGAAGAAAGCTGCAAAGAAGGCTCCCGCGAAGAAAGCCGCAAAAAAGGCTCCTGTGAAGAAAGCTCCCAGAAAGCCTGTCAAGTTGACGAATTTCGTGAAAAAGCAGAGGCAACGCCTACTGACTATGCAGGATGAATTGATGGACGCGATGTACGGAGTCCAACAGGAAACGCTTCGTAATGGCCCTTCGAGTGGAGAGGCCTCCGTAAGCGGGACTCACCTGGGTGATGCCGGTAGTGATGCCTACGATCGTGATTTCGCACTAAATCTTCTCTCTCAGGAGCAGGATGCCTTGCAGGAGATTCAAGCTGCGCTTGAACGGATTACAGACGGAATTTATGGGATTTGCGGCATATCGGGAAAAAAGATTCCCCAAGCCCGCCTTGAAGCGATGCCGATTGCTCGTCTCACGGTAGAATGCCAGTCCCAGTGGGAGCGGGAGAATCCGAATCGGAAGTTCCGCAGCTCTGATGCAGTAGGGTTTGGAGCTGCCACGGCCGGCTCATCGGCAGTTTCTCTTGACGGGAGCGCCTGATTGGCTAGGTTTCCCGCCCTTTGCGCAGACCATGCCACGCGATATCATCATTCTCGAATGCACCGAAGCGAAGGCGGAGGGCAAACCGCCGTCCCGCTACTCGACTACCCGGAACAAGAAAAGTCTGCGGACTCCGGGAAGGCTTGAGAAAGTAAAGTTCAATCATTACCTGAAACGGAGAACGCTCCATCGCGAACTTCGTTAACGACTGATCATGAGTGAGCCCAAGACCAAGGAGCGCCGGATCGCCTTCCGGAAGTCGAACAAGAGGATGACGCGTAAGCGACTCGACCTCGAAATTGACCAGATTACCTACCAGAATCCCGGGGTTCTCGCGAAGTTCACTACCGAAACTGGGAAAATTCTTCCCCGGAAAGTGACCGGCGTTTCGGCCAAAATGCACCGCAAGATTACCCGTGAGATCAAGCGTGCCCGGGCGGTGAGTCTATTGCCCTGAGTCGTCTCAGAAACGCTTGGTGGATAAGTCTGGCTCAATGTCGGGTCTTTTTCCGGGGACCACAGGGGATCGATGCACGAACTGACTGACACGCAGAACGAGAGGGATGATCGCAATCTCCCCATCGACCGGGTTGGGATAAGGTCCTTGAAGCATCCGGTCGCAGTCATGGGCAGAGATGGAGAATTTCAGCATACCGTCGCAGATGTCTCTCTGGCGGTAAATCTGCCGCGTGAAAAAAGGGGAACGCACATGAGTCGCTTCGTCGAAGTCTTGAACGATCATGGAAACCGGCTTGATGTCACAGACCTGAGTGAGGTGTCCCGCCAGCTTCGAGAGCGCCTCGAGGCAGAGCAGACATGGGTAAGCTACAAGTTTCCTTTTTTTCTATCGAAGGCAGCTCCAGTGACCGGAAAAGAGGGCAAGTTGGATTATGAGGTTTGTCTGGAGATAGCGGACTGTGAGACACGTGGAGAAGACCTTGTTCTCACCGTGATCGTGCCGGTGACGACACTGTGCCCCTGTTCCAAAGCGATCAGTGAACGTGGTGCGCACAATCAGAGAGGAATCGTAACCTTTTCGGTCAGATCATCGGAACCCTTATGGATTGAGGAGGCGATAGAAATAGTGGAGCAGTCGGCTAGCTCAGAGCTTTACAGTTTGCTGAAGCGTCCAGACGAGAAGGAGGTGACCGAGCGGGCATATGACCATCCGGTCTTTGTAGAGGATTTGGTAAGAAATGTTGCGCGTCGCTCCGAAAAACATGGGCTTATTTCCTGGTACAGGGTGGAGGCTGAGAATTTTGAATCAATTCACAATCACAGCGCCTATGCTGAAATCGAGAAGGAGGTAGGCTAAATGGGCGACGAAGACTCGAGTAACGATTCGCTGCGGCAGCCCTACATCAGTCTGCCGGGAATTACTGGGATGCCGGATATCGCGGAAATTCTGGCTCATATGCCCGCAGAGGAGCAGCATCGTTTTGAGTCAGCGGGTGAATTCGTCAGACGATTAGCGCACCGGGTTCAAAAGTGGAGAGAGCGGCTAGCAGAGGATGAGCAGCCCGTCATTCTCGCGATTGTTGCGAACGGAAGAACCATAGAGGTGCGCTCGGTTGGAGAGGACGGGCATTCTGGGGTGGTGGTTGAAGGAGTCTTAGATGGAGCGTCCTGCATGTTTGTGTCCCATCAGGCGAGCCTGCAGATTTTATGCTACACGCGGAAGGTGGAGCCCGAGCAGAGGCGCAAGATCGGATTCCACGTTGGCGGTGAAGAGATCGAGGTCTAGGGCGCAAGGCAGCCCGGGCAGTTCTGGACTAGGTGGCCCTTGGAGATCTCCGTGAGTTCTGGCCGCTCTTTCGTCAGGCAGAGGCTCTGGTCTCCAATTGTGTTGCGAGGAGTGAAGGAGCAGTGATTGGGCTCTTCTGACAGATCGGGGGGGATGCCGGGAATCGTGTAGAGGGACTCACCGCTACGGTGGGTGGCAGGGATACTCTTCAGAAGGGACCGGGTATAGGAGTGAAGAGGGTTGCAGAAGAGCTCGCTCGTATGAGCGTGCTCCACGATCCGGCCAGCATACATGACGTTCACAACATCACAGCTCTCCGAGACCACTGCCAGGTCGTGGGTAATGAGGATGATGGATAGGCCGAGTGCCTTCTGTCGCTCTTTCAAAAGATCAAGGACTTGTTTTTGAACTGTTACATCGAGGGCGGTTGAAGGCTCATCAGCGATCAGAATTTCAGGTCTGGTAATAAGAGCCATGGCGATCATGACACGTTGCCGCATTCCCCCGGAAAATTCGTGAGGATAAGAGTGAATGCGTTTCGAAGCATCAGGTATCCCAACCTCCTCAAGAGCGATGATCGCTCTCTCAAGAGCATCTGTAGCACTGGCGCCCTCGTGGATCTCCAGCGGTTCGGTGAGCTGTTTTGAGATTTTAAGGTAGGGATTCAGGGAGGTCATGGGATCCTGAAAAATCATTGAGATTCTCTTGCCACGAACACTGGCCAACCTCTTTTCGGAGCATGAAAGCAGATCAAGGCCTTCGCTTTCCCCATCCCCGCGGAAGATTGCGCGACCCCCGTGTATTTTTCCAGGAGGCTGGGGGATAAGTCCCATGAGGGAGTAGCAAGTAACACTCTTTCCCGATCCGGACTCTCCGACGATCCCTACTGTCTGTCCGGCCTCAAGAGAAAAGGACACATCCTCGACCGCGTGGACAACACCTGAGCGGGTGTGGAATCTGGTAGTCAGGTTGTTAACCTCTAGTATCGGCATGTCGATATCGTGTACGCTGTGAGGAGAAGGATCAACGCAGGATCATAAAAGATGGCGTTGGTCCAGAGGCAGGGGGAATGTTAAGTTCTCTTGAGACCGTTAACGGTCGGGCTTTCTACGGGATCGGACAGAGAAGTTGAGAGGGAGTCCCAAGGATGGTTTCTCCTGCCGGAGAGCATTTTCAAGGTAGGACTGGTAGGTATCTCCGAGAAGACGTTTGTCGTTGACGAACAATATATAACGGGGAACGGGTACCGCTGAGTATCTTTCATTGATGGCAGCGGTGGCGTAGAGAATCTTCAGCCGCTTCCGGTGGCGTTTGTTCGCCGGGGGAGGATTCCGTCTTAGTGCGTCGCTCAGAAGGCGATTCAGTTCCCCCGTGCCGATAATCTCCTGTGAGCCCTCTCTGACTTTTCTGATCGATCCGAAAATTCGGTCGAGTTCCTGTTTCTCCCTTGCTGAAACACAGATGAAAGGTGCGTAGTGGAGGAAAAAAAGTTCGTTCCGGATAGTTTGTTCGGCCTCTTCCATCCGGGCGCTCTTAGGAGCATCGGGGTGGAAGAGATCCCACTTGTTCGCCACGATGATGCAGGGTTTTTGCTCCTTTTGGACAAGACGAGCGATCTTACGATCCTGAGCGGTGATTCCTGCCGCGAGGTCGACAACAAGTAGACACAGATCTGCGCGGCGGATTGATCTTTCTGCACGCATGGCAGAGAAGACTTCGACGGAGCTGTCCATCCGTGAGCGCTGGCGCAAACCCGCAGTATCAATCAAGGTGTGACGTTCGCCTGCGCGATCGTAAGGGATGTCAACCGCGTCACGGGTAGTGCCCGCGACTTCTGAGACAATCGTGCGTTCGTCGTCAAGGATAGCATTGACCAGTGAGGATTTTCCGGCATTGGGCCTTCCAATCACGACGATTTTTAGCCCGGTGACCCGGGATGCCTCCTCGGCCTCGCGTGCTGAATCAGCAAAAGGAGCGAGACGGCTATCTATGGCGCTCAGGAGCGTCCTGATGTTTCTCCCATGGGCTGCTGAGACTGAGATGCCATCGCCCAGGCCGAGTCTCGCGAAATCTCCCGCGACATGGTCCAGTTCCTGATGGTCACTCTTGTTAATAACCAGACATACCTTTTCGGCTGCCTTTCGGATTTGCTGTGCAATAGCCTGGTCGACCGGAGTGGATCCCTCGCGGGCATCGACGAGAAAAAGTATAATATCAGCGGTATCGATGGCTATCTCCGCCTCAGTGCTGACGGCCTCGGAAAAGTCAGCATCTGCAAGAGCTCCAATACCGCCGGTGTCTACAATATCACATGGGACCTTGGTCAGGCTGCAGGGCGAGGAGATCCGGTCCCGGGTGACTCCCGGTTGGTCGTGAACGATTGAAATGCTGCGACCAGCGAGACGGTTGAACAGGGCCGACTTTCCGACGTTGGGGCGTCCAACGAGTGCTACCACGGGTTTCCGAATGCTGGGTTTCATCTTCCGGCTATTTCTGGGACAGAGTTTCGTCCTGATGAAGTTGCTGCACGCCTTGGAGAATGCTCCGGTAGGTAGCAATAACGAGAAAGATTGAGGTCACTCCTGCAGGATAAATTGGATCTATGGGAATAATTTTTAGCCCTGTCCACGCGACTGTGAACATGAGCAAGGCAGTACAGGCTTTTCCGGTCCAATGTGGTTTTATCTCAACTGGACGGTTAAGATAGCGAAGAATTACGATGCCGCCCCATACAACAGCGTCCCGGAGGATTACAAGCCCAACGAACCAAGCCGGTATTTTCCAGTCTTCCCCCCAAGGGAGCAGGAAGAGGATAGCGATGGCGGTAAGTATCAGGAGCTTATCTGCGACCGGATCAAGAAATGCGCCGAGTCGGGTTCGCTGGTTGTAGCGGCGTGCGACAACGCCATCGGCGTAATCGGTCATTGCGGCCACAAAAAAAATGCCCACAGCCCACCAATGGAGCGACTCGTTGGGGCTTCCCGACTTTACGCTGATTCCATAGGAGGCCGCCGGAACCGCGAATACCGGAACCAGAATGGTCCGCAGAAGGGTAAGATACGTAGCTGCCGTCACGGTAATCCTGAGCTTAGTAAAGAGAGTGGCGGGTGGCGAGTGCTTGATGTTCGATCCCTCGTTTCTTGCCCCGCGGTGCTGGTTCCCCCATTGTTTTCCCGTGACCGGGAGCGATGTCAGGGAAGCCCTTCGGGATGCGGGGGTTGTTCCCTCTAAGAAAATGGGGCAGAATTTTCTGACCGATCCAAATACCGCGAGATGGATTGTAGACCAGCTGGATCCGGAACCGGATGATTTTGTGGTAGAGGTAGGGCCGGGAACGGGTTCACTGAGCGAGGTGCTCGTCGGCAGGGTGCGCCGGTTGCTTCTTGTGGAGTTCGACCAACGTCTTGCCGATTGGCTGAGATGCCGCTTCGCGGGAGAGAAAAGTGTTGAGGTGGTTCACGCAGATGGCGCCCGGTATGATCATCGTGCCCTGTTCAAGGAGAGTCCGGTGAAGCTTGTCGGAAACCTTCCCTATTCCGCAGGGGGTGCGATTCTTCGCAATTTCCTGACGCGTCCCTCACCTGTTTGTCGAGCGGTATTGATGCTCCAGCGCGAAGTTATCGATCGGATTGTGGCAAAACCTCGGACCAAGGAATATGGAGTGCTTTCCCTCCGGATGCAGAGCGAGTGGGAGAGCCACCCTCTCAAGACGATTGGACCGGAGGTGTTCTATCCACGACCGGCTGTCGAATCGACGGTTGTTAGAGTAAATCCGCGTAGTGATGATCTTCCGGTCTATGATGCCCGTCTTTTTGATGAACTCGTGCGCCGGGGATTCTCTCAGAGACGTAAGCAGCTTCGTAAGGCCCTCCCTCAGGATCCGGGGTGGAAAGAAGTGGCAGATCGTGTTGGAGTCGCGGAAACGGCCAGGGCAGAGGAGTTGAGTCTTGAGCAATGGGTGGAGCTCTGCAGGTGTTATGACCAGCACCCTCTCAGCGAAATTCCTCAGCGAGACGACGAGTTGTTTGATGTTGTTGACGCGAATGATCAGGTGATCGGCCAGGAGAAGAGGGCAGTGGTTCATCGCAAGAAGCTGCTCCATCGGGCTGTCCATGTGTTCATTCTCAATAAACGTGGCGAGGTATTTCTCCAGAAGAGGTCCAGATTGAAGGATGCTCATCCAGGTGTTTGGGATTCCAGTGTGGCCGGACATCTTGATTCCGGGGAAGGTTATGAGTGCTGTGCTGTCAGGGAGCTTGGAGAGGAGGCCGGCCAGCACGTTGTGGAAGGCGATGGGCGGAAATTGACCCGGGTTGGGGTTTTGCCTCCCACGGAGGAGACCGGATGGGAATTTGTGCACCTTTTCGAGGTCCAACAAACTGACCCGATCCGGTTTCCGTGCTCCGAGGTGGAGGCGGGAATCTGGCTGACGCCCGGGGAGATTAGTGACTGGACTTCGAGACGGCCTGAGGACTTTGCGAGCGGATTCATTGCCTGCTGGCGGGTATGGAAAGCGGTTCGGTAGTTGCCAGACGCGAGAAGTAAGGTGAGAATCCTCAGATCGTGTTCGCTCACAGGCCAGCGAGAGGAAAAAGTGTTGCCGTTGCGGTGGTGGCTGCACTGATTTTGCACCTGATGGCATTTGGCGCGATGGTAGGAGGAGCCGTCATGGATATCCTGACAGAGGAACAGGTGGATGAAACTGTCAGTCAAGCCCCTCTGCGGAAGGAGAATGATGTCCTGATTGAACTCGATGCTCTGAAGTTGCTGTCAATGCGTGAGGCCTTGGGGAGAGAACCTGTCCCGCCGCAGGACCCTGATCCAGTTGCCATCCCCCAGAGCGAGTTAGTTCAGGAAGACTCAAAGCGTTTTGCTGAAACGTCTCCAGAGCAGGAGAGCGAGATTGCTCCCGAGGGTGCGGTTTTGATTGGGGAGCGTGATACTCTTGCGGCCAGTGAACTGGCAGCAGCCCATGTGGAAGGGCCAGAGATTCCTACTCAGATCGGAAAGGAGCCAGAGAGGAACGAAAAAAACCTTACGGATTCTGACTTTTCCCCGGGTCAGAACGAGGAACAGCCCGTTAGCTCGGAAGAGGCGAAGGAGATCTCCGGACCAGCTGGAGGCGCGAGCGGGGATCTTTCAGTGACGCCGGAAGCATTCGCTGATTCGGAAGAGCGCGATGTAGTCGAGGTTCCGGTTGATGAGACGAACCGCACGAATGAGCAGGACAATCAGGATGATCAGCAGAGTGCCAGGATTACCAATGCCGATGGAATCGTGGAGGAGGGTCTGAAAGAGCGGAATGAAGAAAAGGCTGAGGACGGTGGAGAGCAGGAGGGGTTTCGGACAGAGTCGAGAAAGACAAGGATGGAGGGGACGATCAGTCGCAGGGGCCAGAGTTCTCTCAAGGTGGATGCGACCGCACTCGGAAAATACAAGGCGTTGGTGAACCGCATCATTGAAACCGAGTGGCAGAGGCGTTGCGTGATGCACCGGGACCATGTTCTGCCGGGCATCCTGACCCTCCGATTCTATGTTGACAGGAATGGCCGGGTTTCGGGATTGCGCTACCTTGATGTATTCCAAGCTAGTGCCATTCAGAAGGGTTTTACCATGCGGGCGGTGCAACAGCCAGATTTGCCCCGAATGCCGGAGGAGGTTGCCAAGGAGCTTGATGGTGAACCTCTGGAGTTCCATATAAATTTTCACTTTTGAAATGGTGCTGTCTCTTATTCAGTTATCCGTGTCGGGGGTCGCGCCGGAGGCTCTGCAGAAAACCTGGAAATTTTTTGCAGACGGAGGGTTCTTCATGCTCCTGATAGTATGTTGCTCAGTAATTGCCCTGATGGTGATTCTCTATAAGATGATCACCCTCACGAAATCCTCCGTGGTGCCGGGTCGGTTGGCGGGCGAGGTCGAACTGATCGAGAATCACTTCGAGACTGATCATCTCGAAAGACTGCGGGCCGAGTTCAGGGAAGGGGACTCTTCACTGGCCCGTCTCTGCGACGTAGCGTTGAGAAATGAGACTCGCTCCGTTGGAGAGGCAAAGGAGGCGGTGCAAGCCAGTGCGAGGGAGGAAATCGTCCGGATGAATGCGGGATTGCCCGTTCTGGATGTGGTTATAACGGTCGCTCCATTGCTGGGTCTGCTCGGAACAGCAAGTGGTCTCGTCCTTATTTTTGGGAATACCGAGGACCTCACCTCCGGCGTCAACAATGCAAAGATCGGCGCCGGGATAGCGCGGGCCCTGGGAACCACCATCGCAGGAATGGTGGTGGCAGTCCCTTCCGTGGTAGCCCATAGTTACTTTACTAGGAAGATCGAGACTATGGCTGCGCGGCTCGAGGTGCTGCTAGGTGGGCTTATAGGTGCCCGGGAGATGGCGGCCGAAAGAGGTGGGGCGGGGGAAGATCGCGCAGGAATTTCTGAATTGCCTGGACCCGGAAGATAATGAATTTTTACCAGCGAGGGCGGAGAAAAGAACGGGTTCCGATCGTTCCTCTTATCGATATTCTGACGATTCTTCTGATCTTTTTCATCGTCACTCGTGGCGTTCCGGAAGAAGAGCGCAGTCCCCGTCAGCCTCCTGAACCGAGACCAGTGGTGAAGGTCACCCTGCCAATGGTCAAGGAAATGGAAACCTCCGAGGTAGTCGAGCGGAGAGCGGTTCTTGCCATTGGATCCGGGGGGACGATTACCCTCGATAGCTATGAACTCGCCCGTCCTGACCTTCTGCCAGATGCACTGATTGTCTTTCGAGAGGAAAACCCGCAGCGTAAGCTTGAGCTCGCGGCGGACCAGGGGGCGACACTTTCGCAGCTCTTCATGGTGCTGGACGCCCTGACGGCGGCGCAGTATGACATTAAGGATGTTCCCGCCCGAATTCGTCGTCCGGAGCCCGTGGACTTTGTAGATCCGCTCCAGCCATGATTCTCCCAATTACCCAGCTTGGAGACCCGATTTTGCGCAAACGGTGCAGAGACGTGTCAGAGGTAACAGAAGACATCCTGACCTTGAAGGATGATATGATCGAAACCATGCATGATGCCAACGGAGTAGGGCTTGCGGCCCCTCAGGTAGGAATCGACCTCCGAATGGCAGTAGTGGATGTGTCCCATGATCCTGATTGCGTAAGTCTTCTCAGGGTTAACGGGGAAGACGTCTCCATTGCCGAAATAATGCCCCTTGTGTTCATCAATCCGGATTTCACCAAAGGAGGATCAAGAGAGCGCATGGAAGAGGGGTGTCTGAGCATACAGGATGTCCGTGCTGATGTGCAAAGGCCTGGTATGGTGGATGGGGTCTTTCCCCAGCTGGATGGAAGTAAGCTACATATTGAGACTGACGGATTGCTGGCGAGGGTTATTCAGCACGAAACTGATCATCTGAATGGGGTTCTCTTTGTTGATCGGGTGAGTGCGGCAAGTAAACTGATGATTCGTCGTGAGCTAAAAAGGCTCAGGGCTCAGGGGCAGTAAAAGAGGATGGCTACTACGGGCCCGCTAGTCCGGAGGAAGGATGCTGGGACCATCCTAGATGAAGTGTTCCCGGTTATTCACATCAAATAGGTTTTACATTGGTTCGCGAGAGTCTCTACATTGGTTATAAATCTCCAAAGGTATGTCTTCTTCAAATCATGTATCTAAACCTTTGAATCAACGCGCTGCCGGTGAATCCACCGGTGAAGGCGGAGTTGAGCAAAGTCCTTTTCAGGTGGAAAAAGAGGGTTCCCAAAGTGACCCGATTGGCGCTCCGGACAGGGGAAATGCGCTCTCGGCGAGGGCGCGTCAGGTATCGCCTTCAGGTAGCCCATTTGAGCTAGTGGACGGGAGCCGGATGGAAAACGAAGGTAACGGGGGTCCGGGGTTTCCCATCCACGGTTTCGCTGCAGGTCCTGCTGCCTTGTCACCTTTGGAAGCCGTGCCATCTTGGCGGCAGCACGAGGCTCCACCGGAAGCTGAAAGTGCAGCACCCGGGGAGTCCGAGGACCCCTTTGGAGAATTGGCTCCGCAGCAGCAAAATAGAGCTTCCGCAACGCATCAGGCGGTTCCGATTTCCGCGGTAAGAGGCGACGAGCAGGGCGATTTTTCGATGCCTGCTGCCAAGAGCCATCCTGCGGAGCGCCTCAGCGCAGGCGTGACTCTGGCAGGGCAGCGGGATTCCCTGTCGGCTCCGCTGTCAGACCGGACGAAACAACTCGAGTTACGGGCTATTTTCGGAGTGGATCATGAGCTGAGTCATCAGGAGATAATGCAGCGGATGCGTGACTTGCCCGGGATCATAAACATAGCAGAGATCAATTCCTCCGAGGCCAAGGCCTTTGGCGCTCTGAAAAGCTGTGCGTTAAAGCTGGGATTGGGCAGGGAAGACCCTGTGTTCGTCCGCTCTGCACGTGGTGTGATTGACTTTGTCAGCTACAAAGGAACGACACTCGGAATACTTTTGGAGGGGACATATGGACCGGGGGTTCGGGAGACCCTCTACATCTGCACTAGAGAGCTGGAGAGACTCAAGTAGGCTCAATGGTGTTTGCCGGGCGACGCGGGAAGATTAAGAGGATTCCATTCAGCCGATACTCTCAGTCTGAGGCGGAGGATCTCATTTTTTCTGCTCGCGTGACTGCTGCGTTTCGTCCGTGACGAGTGATCACAGTTCAAGCGCCTCGTGGGCAGTGCGCGTTGATACCGGGGGGACCTTCACGGACGGCTGGGCCCTGGATCCGGACGGGCGGGAATATCGCTGCAAGGTGCTCTCCAGCAGCATTATTCGCTTGCAGGTTGATGAGGTGCTTGGTGGGGGATGTTATCGACTGGCTGGAGGCCATGAGTTTGCAGATAACTTTCTCAGGGGCTTCAAGGTGGCGGGTGGTGGAACCGTGCTTAACTGGATCTGTCGGAGTCGGCATATCACCATCGGTGGAGGAGTTGATTTTTCAGAAGGGAATCGATTAGAGGTGTTCACAGGCGAGGATGCCCCAGTGCTTGCGCTCAGGATTCTTACCTCGACGCCGCCCGGGGTTTCCTTCCCGCTAATTGATTTCAGATTGGCGACGACCAGAGGTACGAACGCATTGTTGGAGCGCAAGGGGAGCAAGGGGGTCTTGATCACCAATATAGGATTCGAGGATATCTTGCGTATCCGCGACCAACGTCGTCCCCACCTGTTCGATCTCAGGCAGGAGCTCCCCCTCCCGGTGTTTGAATCGTGTTTTGGGATAAGCGGACGGATCGATCCTTCCGGAGAGATCATTGATCCCTTGAATCAGAGTGAGCGGCTAGACCTGATTGAGAGGCTGGGAAGAGATTCTGTAGAGGTTGTAGCAGTTGCTCTTCTTAATAGTTATGCCAACCCCGCACATGAGCAGGAGGTGGGGCATTGGTTGCGGGATGCGGGTTTTTCATATGTGTCTCTCTCCAGTGATCTCACCAGGACGATACGTCTCCTCCCTCGTGCGGAGACTGTATCTGCTAACGCATATCTTGAACCAATCATGGATCGCTTTATTGCGAAAGTCAGTGAGGGGATGGAGGGAGGAGCACTTCAACTGCTTACGAGCGGAGGTGGGCTCAAGGATGCGGGGGATTATCGTCCGATTGACAGTTTGCTGAGTGGTCCTGCCGGCGGGGTGAGGGGCGCCCAGTCCGTGGCGCGGTCCGCAGGTTGCCGTAAGGTAATTGCATTCGATATGGGAGGAACCAGCACTGATGTCTCCCGTATTGATGGTGATCCTTTCCTGTGCTACGAGCAGACAATCGGCCCTGTCACGGTGGCAACTCCTGCCATCAAGATTGAAACCGTAGCCGCGGGAGGCGGGTCTATCTGCCGCTGGTCAGCAGGGGCGCTCTCAGTCGGTCCGGAAAGTGCAGGTGCAGATCCCGGTCCAGCTTGCTATGGTAGCGGAGGGCCGCTGACCTTGACGGATGTAAATTTGTTACTCGGGTTCATGGATACAACCCGGGAAGGAATGCCTCTCGATCTTGATATGGCACGGGTCCGATTGCGTGAATTGCAGGATGAGATGGAGAAAGATGGGGTGCCACCCCGGTCCGAAAAACACCTGCTTGAGGGCCTGCGCGAGATAGCGCTCGAGCGGATGGCGGAGGCAATTCGAAAGGTCTCCATCAGAGAGGGATGTGATCCTTCGCACTACAGCATGGTGGCGTTCGGTGGAGCCGGGCCGCAGCATGCATGCGGAGTAGCAGACAAGCTTGGGATCAGGGAGATATTGATTCCCGGCGATGCAGGCTTGTTAAGCGCAAGAGGATTGCACCATTGCATGAGGGAAAACATTGTTGAGGAACAGATCCTGGGTCGGTTGGACAGCCTGCGTGCAGGCTGGGATGAGAGAACCGAGTGGCTGGTGAAAAAGGCATTGGATTCAGCAGATGCGGAGGCATCCCTCTCGCGGGTACTGTGCGAAATGCGATTGTGGGGGCAGGATTCCACTCTGGAAATTGAGATGGATGCTGTTCCGGGAATTGAAGAATTGCGTCAGCGTTTTATCGATCGGTACCGGATGCTCTATGGCTACGCTCCTCCTGCAGGCAGGGAGGTTGAACTGGCAGCTCTCAGGGTGGTGGCAAAGGCCCCCGATAAGGATCTCCCGCTCGAGGAGTTCGGCCCTGCTTTGAGCGCTGATGAAGTAAGAATCAGTCAGGATGCCTTCAGGACCTGTGTGATTGAGATCGGTTGGGACTCGTCCGAGGGCTCGCGAGGGGGACTATGTCTGACCAGAGCTTCTTGCGTGGATGGCAATCGTGTGAAGGACTCAGGGAGCTGGTCTGCGGAGATAGAGTCGGAGCTGTTCCGGTGTCGCTTTGAAGGCCTGGTCGAGGAGATGGGAGAACTCCTGCGGAGAACGGCGATGTCTCCTAACATCAAGGAGAGGCTTGATTTTTCCTGTGCCCTCCTGGACGCAGAGGGGAGGCTGGTTGTGAATGCCCCTCATATTCCTGTTCATCTCGGGGCGATCGGCTTGTGTGTGAGGAAAGTCAGCGAGGGGCGTCAATGGAAAGCGGGAGACATGGTGGTAGTGAATCATCCAGCCTTTGGAGGATCTCACCTTCCTGATGTGACAGTGATCAGTCCTGTCTACGCCGGGGGACAGCTGATGGGTTTCGTTGCAAATCGAGCTCATCACGCTGAAATTGGCGGGCTTGCGCCAGGTTCCATGCCTGCAGAAGCTCATTGTCTTGAGGAAGAGGGTGTGGTCATTGCTCCGACCCTTCTTTTTGATGCGGGCAAGAGTTGTCTCCAAGCGGTAGAAGATCTTTTCAAGACATCTCGGTATCCGAGCCGTATGCTCAGTGATAATCTGGCTGACCTTGCGGCTCAGGCTGCAGCGAACCATCATGGAGTTCGGGCTCTGCAGGAGCTGGCGCAGGGTTCATCACGCGAGGTCGTCCTGCGTAACATGGCGGCATTAGGCTATCATGCTGCAGAGGTGCTTAGGTCGAAGCTCCTGCCGCTGGCCGGGCACCAGTGGCAGGGAGAAGATTTACTCGATGACGGGACTCCGGTTCGTGCTCACCTCCGATGCTCTAAGAGGGGATTACTGGTTGATTTTTCCGGTTCCGGACCTGCCCACGACGGGAACCTCAATGCAACCGAGGCGATCGTTCGGAGTGCGGTTCTCTACGTGCTCAGGGCGCTGGTTGGAGATGACTTGCCTCTGAACGAAGCTCTGCTTGACGATGTACGAATCAAGATACCGGAGGGAGTTCTGAATCCTCTCTTCCCAGAGGAGCCCTCGGCCTGTCCTGCAGTCGTTGGTGGCAATGTGGAAACAAGCCAGAGAGTCGTCGACGTGCTGCTTGGTGCGCTGGGTTTACAGGCCAACAGCCAGGGAACGATGAACAATTTTCTCTTCGGGAATGACGAGTTTGCTTATTATGAGACGATCGGCGGTGGCTCCGGGGCCGGTCCGGGCTGGAACGGTATGAGTGGGACGCACGTGCACATGAGTAATACTGCGATTACCGATCCTGAGATTCTGGAGAGACGATTTCCCGTGCGGCTATGGGAGTTTTCCCTGAGGCAGGGTTCCGGGGGTAAAGGCAGCTGGGAGGGAGGATGCGGCCTTGTGCGTGAAGTCGAGTTTCTGAAACGGATGACGGTATCATTTCTAACGCAACGGCGTGAATGCGGACCGCATGGGCGGGAAGGTGGGAAGGCCGGATTACCCGGACTTCAAACTGTCCTGCGGCGCGACGGCTCAATCGAGGAATTGCCTGGGATATGCAGCTTTACGGCCGAACCTGATGAGCGGGTCCGGATCCTGACCCCGGGTGGGGGGGGGTGGGGTAGTCCTCGCGTATGATTGACTGAGAAAGGGATGGGATTTGTCTCGCCCTTGTCGTCGAGGAGTTTATTTTTCCTGCTTGATGCGGCTTCTGGCTCCCGGAATCATTCTGCTCAGTCTTCTCGCTCAGGGGGAAGAAGAGAAGGCAGGTCTGGACTGGTGGTCCCTCCAGGTAGTTGAGCGCCCTCCGGTGCCCGCCCTGCAGGGCCAGGATGGATTAGCACAGATTGACGCCTTTGTCAGAGAGCGTCTGGTGAAGAATGGGTTGGTCCCGGCAGGTAGAGCTGATCCGGGAGTTCTGATACGGCGGCTCCACCACGACTTAACCGGGATCCCGCCAACGGCGCAGGAGGTCTCATCTTTCGTGTCGAAGCAATCTGAGGGGGCTTATGCCGAGTTGGTTGACGAACTTCTGTCCTCGAACTTATTTGGAGAACGATGGGCTCGGCACTGGCTTGATGTTGTGCGCTATGCCGAAACCAATGGTTACGAGCGTGATGCTGTGAAGCTCAATATCTGGAAGTATCGAGACTGGGTCATTGGCGCGCTCAACCAAGACATGCCTTACGACCAGTTTGTGCGGGAACAGTTAGCAGGGGATGAGATTGCAGAGCGGACCGATCGTTCGGTGATCGCGACCGGAATGCTGAGAGCGGGAACATGGAACGATGAGCCGAATGATCCTCAGGAATACATGTATGAACGGCTGGAGGACATGGTGGATGTGGTGAGCACTGCCTTCCTGGGAATCACCGTCAGGTGCGCCCGCTGTCATGATCACAAATTCGATCCAATTCCTCAGCGTGACTACTATCGTCTAGCGGCAGCCTTCTGGCCCGGCGCAATCGAGCCCAGGGATGGAGCCCTGATGGGAGGGCCGAGTGAGGAAGAGCTTGGGGTAAAGGCGGTCTTCGGTTGGACCGATGTAAGGAAGAACCCTGCCCCCCTGCACCTGTTGGAGAATGGAGAACCCCATCGGAAGGCTGAGGTTGTGGAGCCGGGTTTTCTTTCACTCGTGCCGGCTCTCGATATGCCGATGGATCCTCCTCGCCCCGGGTGGAAGACGACGCGGAGGCGTGCGCAACTAGCCGAGTTTATCGTAGATCGCCGCAATCCTCTTACGGCCCGGGTAATGGTCAACCGGATCTGGCAGGTTCTCTTTGGACATGGAATCGTGAGGACTCCTAATAATTTTGGACGGAAGGCGGCTCCTCCAAGTCATCCGGAGCTTCTTGACTGGTTGGCGGCGGAATTCATGGAGAATGGATGGAAGATCAAGCCGCTTATCCGGAAGATAGTCCTCTCGGAGACCTATCGGCAATCTTCATTGCACCCGGAGGAAGAGGGCTATGCGCGGATAGATGCTGCCAATACGAGCCTCTGGAGGCAGAACAGGCGACGCATGGATGCGGAGGCATTGAGGGATTCCATGCTGACGGTGTCCGGGGAATTGAATCTTAAGATGGGGGGTCCGAGTTTTTACCCCGTAATGCCCCCGGAGGCTCTGGAGGGGTTTTCTCGCAAGGGCAAGGCGTGGAAGGCATCCCCTCAACGAGAGCGGAATCGGAGGAGTATTTATATGTTGAGCAAACGACATCTGTTGCTTCCTCTGATGACTGCGTTTGATTTTCCAAACAGCGAGAAACCGTGTGGGCGACGTGATGTTACAACCGTGGCTCCTCAGGCTCTGGCCATGCTGAACAATCGGTTTGTGCATGATCGCAGTGAGCGATTGGCCGGTCGGATCGCTGCCAAGGGGATGAATGGCAAAGAGGCCATTCAGGAGGCGTGGAGACTTGTTCTGGCTCGGGATCCTCGGGGGGCGGAGCTTGATATGGCCTTGAGTCACTACGCCAAGCAGAAGGGACGTTTCCAGAGAGCGGAAGGAAGCGAGCCCGATCCCTCAGGAATTCCGAGACAGGGGCTTTCCTTGTGGCTTACGGCAGATCGCGGACTGGAGGTAGATTCGAAAGGGAGCGTAGTAAAGTGGATGGATGAATCAGGGGAGGAGCATCATGCGTATCAGGACGAGTCCAGATGCCGTCCTCGTCTGTCCAGAGATGCGGTCGGTGGACGTCCGGCGTTGCGTTTCAGTGGGGAACAGGAGTATCTCCTTCTTGAGGGAGAGGTGGTGAGCTCGCAGGCCAATACCATTATCGCAGTGGCAAGGGACCGCAGCGGACTTGTTTCTCACCGGGGGATCTTCTCCAATTGGGATGGGCGTGCCGGAAACTCGACCACCTCGCTGTTCCTTGGTTTGACCGGAGAGGGGACCGTGCGCTTTTCGGATGACTATCGCAGTGAAGGAAAAATCGAGCGTCCGGGGGAGCCCTTCGTGTTGGCCGTTTCCACCGGGAGTAAAGGGAGTGTGATTCTGCACAATGGCGCAGTTATTGGTTCCCGGTCGTCCGCTCTGTCACGACGGAAACTGGAAGGGTCATATGTTATCGGGCAGCAGGGAAATATTGATGGGGAATACTGGGCCGGAGACATTGCAGAGATCATGGTCTACAACCGACAGTTGAGTGCAGAAGAACTGCGGCGACTAGGAAACCTGCTTGCGGAAAAGTATTCCGTGCCTTTTTCAGGGCAGGGATCTCTTTGGGATCCCAGTCCAGAGTTGCTCTCGCTTGCTTCGGTTTGTCACGTCCTTCTCAATACCAACGAATTTCTGTATGTTGACTAGGGGACAGCAATGCGGCTACCCCTGCGGATTGACCAGACGTGAGTTCGTCTGGGAGATGGGAGGAGGCTTTACCGGAGTAGCGCTTGCCTCGCTCTTGGCCGGATCCGGATTCTTTACAAGGCATGCGTCGGGGTCCGTAATTCCAGATCCCCTGGCTCCGAAGGCGGGTCATTTTCCACCCAAGGCCAAGGCCTGCATCTTCCTCATGATGAATGGTGGCCCCAGCCAAGTGGATACCTTCGATTACAAACCGGAGTTACAGAAGCATGCGGGCAAGACTCTGCCACCGGATAAGAATTATATCAATTCGGGGGGGCGTCGTGTCGGTTTTCTAACTCCCAACTGGCGTGATTTCCACCCCGGAGGACAGAGTGGACTGCTGATTTCCGATTACTTTCCACGCTTGCGTGCACATGCGGATAAACTGGCCGTGATCCGGTCCTGTCATGCCGATAGTCACGCGCATGGGTCAGCACTCGTGCAGATGAACACCGGAATGCCACTGATTGGAAGACCCTCACTTGGGGCCTGGGTGTCGTATGGGCTTGGTTCGGAGAACGACAGTCTGCCGGCTCATGTGGTGATTCTCGACAAGAGGGGCGGGCCGATCAGCGGACAGCCCAACTGGTCCAGCGGGTTCATGCCGGCTACTTACCAAGGCACATTGTTCCGTCCTGCCGGAAGTCCGGTTCTGGATCTGGCAGGTCCTGCACACCTCGATCGGGGAACTCAGCGTAACCAGCTTGATCTACTTGGTGAACTAAATGCACTTCATCTGGAGGAGCGTTCCGGAGGGAGCGAGCTTGCCGCGCGAATCCAGACCTATGAACTGGCCTACCGCATGCAGGCTGAGGCGCCCGAGGCGGTTGATCTGGATGAGGAATCGGCAGAGATGAAGGAATTCTATGGTGTAGGAAAATCTCCGACCGATGAGTTTGGGCGCAATTGTCTGGTGGCCCGGCGACTCGTGGAGCGGGGAGTACGTTTTGTTCANCTCTATTCCGGAGGAGGACATCTGGAGGAGACCTGGGATGCGCATGAGTCTATCGAAAAGAATCACGGTCAGCATGGCGCGGAGATCGATCAGCCTATTGCAGCTCTTCTGGGAGACCTTGAGCAAAGAGGTCTTCTTGACGAGACGCTTGTGGTCTGGGGTGGAGAATTCGGGCGGATGCCCTTCAGCGAGGGAAAGGGAGCGCCGGGAAGAAACCATAATCCGTATGGGTTCTCAATGTGGATGGCAGGCGCCGGAGTCAAGGGAGGGATATCCTACGGAGAGACTGATGAATTTGGTTTTGAAGCGGCGGTTGATCCTGTCCACGTGCATGACATTCATGCCACGATTTTACATCTTATGGGGATGGATCATGAATTACTGACCTACTTTCATCAGGGAAGGAAGGAGAGCTTGACCGACGTGCATGGCAAGGTGATCGATGGCATTCTCTCGTAGTTACGCCATCTTTGATGGGGTAGGGCCATGTAGTGCTTCCCACGCAAGGATTCGCGTTGCCGGGCAGGGATTGTTTCTTTAGCGTCCGTTCATGGAAATATCGGCAAATCGTGTAGTTTCCTTCCTTCTTCTTCTGNTTCTTTCCGCCCCGCTCATGGCTGATGAAAAACTGACTCTCACGATGCGGTCGAGGGCCAAGGATACTCCAGCCAAGGCGGTGACTCAAAGGGTCGAATGGGAGCCCGCCGAAACCGCCCTGATCATATGCGACATGTGGGATGATCACTGGTGCAAGTCCGCAGCCCGCCGGGTGGGAGAGATGGTGGGGCCACTGAATAAGGTGGTGAAAAAGGCTCGGGAAAAAGGAGTGTTAATTATTCATGCTCCCAGTAGTGTGGTGGATTTCTACGAGTCGGCTCCGCAACGGCNATATGCACAGACCGTACCCTACGCGAAGGCACCGGTGAAATTGAGTAGCAAGNACCGATGGGGAACCAAGTGGTGCTGGCCCGATCCCGCGTTCGAGGGGGTGTTGCCAATCGATGACTCGGACATGGGGTGTAGTTGTGCAGAGCCAAAGTGTGAGATCCGGGAAGCGTGGACCCGACAGATTAAGGGGATAGAGATCCATCAGGGAGATGCCATTACGGATAACGGCCAGGAGACCTACAATCTTCTTGCGGCGAGAAAGATAGATAATGTCATCCTGTGCGGAGTGCATCTCAACATGTGCGTTCTGGGGCGGCCATTTGGGATCCGGCAGATGGTCAAGGTTGGCAAAAACGTGGCTCTGATGCGTGATATGACGGACACCATGTATAATCCCCAGAGACCGCCAGGAGTGGACCATTTCACGGGCACTGACCTCGTTGTCGCTCATGTAGAGCGCTATTGGTGCCCGACGTTCACCAGTGCGGACCTTACCGGCGACAAAGCCTTTCGCTTCTCCGGGGACAAACGATGAGTCGGTTGCCGTCGGTTGCCGGCAGGGAACAATTCGTCCCGGGGCAAATCGCGTTATGGCGGGGTTTTGGCAAACGGTGGGCAGAACTGCATCATATTTCGCCCATCTGAAGTGATATCGGCGNGCCGGAGGGCTTAAAAGCATCGTATTTCGGGGGATAAGCGGCCTAATGTGTGTCTAGAGTCTCGACTTTTCGTGCGAGTTGAGGCAGATACGGCGGCTGCTTAGCTTCAGACAACCCAAATATCAAGCATGTCAGACCTTTCAAGATNTCGCAACATTGGCATCTTTGCCCACGTTGATGCCGGGAAAACGACCACTACCGAGCGTATTCTCAAGCTGACTGGTAAGATCCACAAGATTGGTGAGGTGCACGATGGTGCGGCTACCACAGACTTCATGGAGCAGGAGCAGGAGCGGGGAATTACGATTCAGTCCGCAGCTACGACCTGTTTCTGGAATGACCATCAGCTCAATATCATCGATACTCCGGGACACGTTGACTTCACCATCGAAGTGTATCGTTCCTTGAAGGTTCTGGATGGTGGTGTGGGAGTATTCTGTGGTTCGGGAGGCGTCGAGCCCCAGTCCGAGACTAACTGGCGCTACGCCAACGAGTCGGCAGTTGCCCGGTTGATTCTGGTTAACAAGCTGGACCGCATCGGAGCGGATTTCTACCGGGTTGTGGAGCAGATTAAAACGGTTCTCGCAGCCAAGCCCTTGGTGATGACCCTGCCAATTGGAGTCGAGGATGACTTCACCGGCGTTGTTGATATTCTCACAAGAAAGGCGTGGATCTGGGATGATTCAGGGGATCCCACCAAATATACCATTGAGGATCCACCAGCGGATTTGGTCGATAAGGTTGAGGAGTACCGGAGCGAGTTGATTGAGATGGCCGTCGAGCAGGATGACGAGGTTATGGAGAAGTATCTTGAGGGAGAAGAGCCGGATGTTGAAACGCTCAAGGGTCTCATACGCAAGGGAACTATTGATCTCGCCTTCTTTCCGACCTTTTGCGGATCGGCCTTCAAGAACAAGGGTGTCCAGCTGATTCTCGATGCGATTGTCGACTATCTTCCAAATCCAACCGAGGTGCCCCCCCAGCCGGAAATTGACATCGATGGAAATGAGACGGGCGAATTCGCTGTGGTCGACCCCGATCGCCCCCTCCGAGCCCTGGCCTTCAAGATCATGGACGATCAATACGGCGCTCTGACCTTCACCAGAGTGTATTCGGGACGCCTGCAGAAGGGGACCATGATTCTGAATACGTTTACGGGCAAGACCGAGAGAGTAGGNCGGATTGTCGAGATGCATGCCGATGACAGGAAAGAACTGGAGGAGGCGCAGGCTGGAGATATCGTGGCTCTTCTTGGCCTGAAGAATGTCCAGACCGGCCACACGCTGTGTGACGAGAAGAANCCGGCAACCCTTGAGCCTATGGTCTTCCCTGATCCTGTCATCTCGATGGCGGTTGCTCCCTCGGAGGTCGGCCAAGCGGACAAGCTGGGCGTGGCACTAGCCAAGATGATGAAGGAAGATCCCTCCTTCCGCGTGGAAACAGATCAGGATAGCGGGGAAACGGTTCTCAAGGGAATGGGAGAGCTTCACCTGGACATCAAGGTGGATATTCTCAAGCGTACCTACGGGGTCGAAACGGNGGTAGGAGCTCCCCANGTTGCCTATCGCGAGACAATTACGAGTGCGATTGAGGATTCCTACACGCACAAGAAGCAGAGTGGTGGTTCCGGCCAGTATGCGAAGATCGACTACTCNATTGAGCCCCTGGAACCGGGTTCCGGCTTCGAATTTGAATCGAAGGTGGTGGGAGGAAATGTTCCCAAGGAGTTCATCCCGGCAGTCGAAAAGGGATTTAAGAAGTCCCTCGAGAAAGGGGTTCTCGCCGGGTTCCCCTGCCTTGACTTCAAGGTGACGCTCTCAGATGGGGGGCATCACTCCGTGGACTCTTCAGCAGTCGCTTTCGAATTGGCTGCTCGGGCTGCCTACCGGCAGTCGATTCCCAAGGCCTCACCTAAACTTCTGGAGCCGATCATGAAGCTTGATGTGTTCATGCCAGAGGACAATGTCGGAGATGTGATAGGTGATCTTAATCGCCGCAGAGGTATGATTCACGCCCAAGACCGGGCGCCTACGGGGATTCGAATCAAGGCGGACGCTCCACTGGGCGAAATGTTCGGCTACATAGGAGATCTGCGGACCATGACATCGGGTCGGGGCCAGTTCTCCATGGAGTTTTCCCACTACACGGCTGCTCCCAACAGCATTGCTGATGAGGTGATCAAGAAGGTTGAGGAGGAAAAAGCCGCAAAGGCCAAGTAGCAGGAACAGGGTTATTTGCAGGTATTGCCTGGCTTTGATCCGGAAGNAGAGGAGTCAGCTATTTCTTCGATCTGCAGGGACAGGTGGTGCAGAATCCTTTCGCCTACGTCCCGGGTNGAGGGATTTTCANCGCATTCATCATGCAGGCAGGTGGTAGTGACTCCCTCAATGCCACACGGGGTAATATGGATAAAGGGAGGGAGAGACTCGGCAGTGACATTCAGGGCGAATCCATGCATTGATATCCACTTGCGCACGCCTACTCCGATGCTTGCAATCTTGCGATCCTGAACCCAGACCCCGGTGAGGCCCTCGCGAACGGTGGCCTTTATTCCGAACTCATTGAGCATGTCGATGAGAGACCTCTCTAGAAGTCGCAGGTAAGAGTGCAGATCCTTCCCGTAATTCCGTAAATCCAGTATAGGGTACCCTACTAATTGACCTGGTCCGTGATANGTGGCCTGGCCACCCCGATTGATTTCATAGACCGGGTGCGGGAGTCTCGAAGAATCTCCGAGACTGCTTCGATTACGGGTTCTCCCGATTGTGTATACGGGAGAGTGTTCGAGNAGAAACAGAGTCTCTGAGGCCTCACCTGCCTGGATGCGGCTGACATGATCCTCCTGCAGGGCGAGCGCGTCCTGGTAAGAGATATCGGTTCCGAGCCAGCAGGGAATCATGTCCTGTTATNTTGCTGTGGTCTTCTTTCCCAGGNAGACTTCATATCNGAGTACGGGTCAGAGACGCCTCCTTGAGAGGGTCAGAGGCAAATAGGTGAGCCAGGGCAATAGCGAGAGCGTCGGCGGCATCATGAGGAGGGGTTTCACTCAGGCCAAGGAGGGCCCGAACCATGAAAGCAACCTGCTGCTTGTCCGCCGAACCCTTTCCAACAACAGCCTGTTTTATCTTCCGGGGCGCNTACTCGTAAACGGTCAGTCCATGATCTGCGGCCGCGATCAGGGCAGCGGCGCGTGCGGCACCCATTGAAATAGCAGTACGATGAGACTGGACATAGATGATACCCTCCACGGCAACCTCATCAGGCTCCCACTTTTCGATGAGATTACTCAGGCCGCCTCGAATAGCGGCGAGGGCTCCGGACTGGGAAAGGGTGCGGGGCATTGAAATAACATCAAAGGCGAGGGCGGATTGAGATTTGTGGTCCCCTTCGACAACGGCAAAGCCGGTGTTCCTGANAGCGGGGTCAATGGCCAGAATGCGCATGGTGTCTATCGCCTGACAGGAGGGCCGGGATTCTGCAATCCTGCAGGAACACAGGATCGTCGTTTATTTGCGACGTCGTCCCGTTGGGCGGCGGGGACGGCGGATGGGCTTGGAGGGCTTATCATCCAGGATTGCAGTGTAGGAGTATTCGAAGTCCTCTAGCTTTTTCCNCGCAATTTTCTTGTCGATAAAGCGTTCCACCGAACTTGCAAAGTCCAATTCGTCGGCAGTTAAAAGAGTGAAGGCATCGCCCTCCTGCTCTGCGCGGCCAGTTCGTCCGATGCGATGAACATAATCCTCTGCATTTTCTGGGACGCGATAATTGATGACGTGAGTGACGTTTGAGATATCAATTCCCCGGGCAGCAACGTCCGTAGCGACGAGGACCTCATAGAGGCCATCCTTGAAGCCTTTCAATGCCTTCATGCGGTCAGTCTGCTTGATGTCCGAGTGCATTGCGGCGACTTTGTCGTGACCTTTCTGGCTCAGGAGAGAAGCTACGGNGTCGGCCTCCTTCCTTGTGCGGGTNAAGATCATGACACTGTGGAAGTCAGTCTTCTCCAGCAANGCGAGGAGAAGATCATCTCGCTGGCTCATTGCGACCGGGTAGAAGGCATGGGTGACGGTGGAGGGGACCGCACGCCGGGCAATCTCAACCTCGACAGGGTCCTTGAGGCACCATTCAGCAAAGGTCTGAATTGCGGGAGGCATGGTTGCCGAGAAGAAAAGCGTCTGGCGCTCTTCCCACGGGCAGAGATTGACGATTTTCCGGACATCAGGGAGAAATCCCATATCGAGCATGCGGTCGACTTCATCAAGGATCAGGGTCTTAAGCTCCCCGAAGCGCATGCTCCCTCGGTAGAACAGGTCAATCAGCCGGCCCGGGGTTGCAACGACAACATCAGCACCCTGCTCCAGTTGCTCAACCTGCTTCCCATAGCCTACTCCCCCGTGGAGCAGTGCGACTCGGCACCCGGTGTGTTTCCCGTAGTGCTCAAACGATTCTGCAACCTGATAGGCAAGTTCCCGGGTCGGTTCCAGCACAAGACACTGGGGTTTCCCAATGGCATTCAAGCTGCTCAGAACTGGAAGGGCGAAGGCGGCCGTCTTGCCGGTTCCCGTCTGCGACGCTCCGACAACGTCGCGGCCAGCGAGTACGAGTGGAATCCCTTTCTCCTGAATAGGAGTCGGCGTGGTGTAGCCGGACTCCTCAATGGCTTCCAAGACCTCTCTCGAAAGCCCCAACTCGTCAAATGACATTGCGTTAGCTAGAGCCCCGACCCAGTGGGGTCAAGGGCAATGGCCCTCCTCACTTATAGAGAATTACTCGATTCTTGCGTAACGTCTGGCCATTCAACCGTGTTTAAGGTAGAGTCTGATGCGATGTCGGACCTTTTGCAGTATGGTGGACCGGTTCTCTGGCTCCAAGCCGTCCTGGCGTTTCTGGCGATTGTATACATCATTGAACGACTCCTCTATTTTCACAGTGTGAGGGTAAATGTCGGCGATTTCCTCGTCGGTATCTCAAATCACCTTCGGCGGAAGGGCTTTGCAGAAGCGATTCATCAGGCTGACCGGCTTCCTGGGCCGGTAGGCAGGATTGCTCATAGTGTTCTGATTCGTCATCACATGGAGCGTAAGGACCTGAGCATGATCGCGGACGAGGCCGTATGCATAGAGGTTCCACGAATAGAAAAAAATTTACGTGCCCTGCTGGGGATCGCTCTCATCGCTCCGCTAGCGGGCCTCTTGGGAACATCACTGGGATTGATTGATGCATTCACGGAAATCAATGAGGCTGAGGGGGAAGTTGCCTACGCCAGTCTTGCGGGCGGGATCTTCCAGAGCCTTGTCACAACTGCCGCAGGGCTGTGTATCGCGACCTCTTCCTATGTATTTTATTTGACCATGCTTGGGAAAGCGAAGCGTCTCCTGCATCGCTTGCAGAGAACAGGAATCGAAGTCGTTAACCTGATCGTGGATGCCCGGTCCGGGACGGACATCGTATCCTTCAGGGAAGAGCTTGAGGCCCAGCGTGGGAAACAGAAGGAGTCAAGAGGCGGCGAGTCATGAGAGCTCAGCTGACACTTCCTGAGAAGCCTTCAGCTCTCTATCTCCTGGCAGTGCTGGATATTATAGCGGTGCTCCTGATTTTCTTTGCGTTGATTCCGGCGGTAGCTGAACAAGCGGGGGTGCCGTTGAACAAGATGAAGTTCAGTTCACGAATGGATACCATCGCGCCGGAAAAGAGGGTGAGCCTCTTCGGGCGGGCCGGGTCCCCGCCAAAGTTTCATCTCGGAAGAAAGAAGATCACTTTTGAGAATCTTTCTGATGAGTTGATCCGGCTTAAGGAGGCCAAGGGTATTGAAGTCATGGTTGCAGTGCTTGATCATGACATGAAATTCGGTCTTCTGAGTGAGCTCGAAAGAGTTGCAGATGAAGTAGGAATCGAAGTGATTCTCGGCGGACGATTCGAAATGGAACAAACGGGACTAGGTGGTTTGAAAAAGGNTCCTCAAGGAGAGGAAACCGATTCAAGGGATGAGCCGTTGGACTGAGAATCGGCGTATCGTGGAGGACAGGAGAGCNGGNTTGATGTTTGGCTGGCGTGGGNGAGAGGCGCTCCATGGCAGAACCTTGCTGGCAATCGTGCTGGGATCAGCCATATTCGGCCTTCTTGTGCTGTTAATCCGGGTAGAGGGTTCTCAGCAGGCTATCGGATTCCGAGAGGCGGGCAGATTAACGGTACTCACTCCGGAGAGTGAGGCTTCGCGTCGGTGGCTATCATGGGCTCATGAGGAAGCTCCAGATCTTGACCGATGGGAGCCTAAGCTAAGTGCAGAGCTGGACCGGCGGATTTCTGGTNTTGAAAATGTTCTAGAGAGAGAATCGCGTTTTGAAGCCCTTCTACACCCTGCTGAGCCACGCTCTCCANAAAGTAAAATGCCAACGATTATCAATCCGCTTCGGCGCAATCTGCCGGTGGCNGCGTCAAATCCAGAGCTGCCCCCGATGGAGGGAAGAGTGAAGGGGCGTCTCGTNTTGGAGGTAACTGGAGGCATAGAAGGCAGATGGAAAAATCCCCCAAGTGGTTTATCGGTAGAAGGTCTTCTCCGCAGCAGGTTGGAGGAAGAGGAGGATGTTCGTTTTCGGGATCTCCTGGGCTTGGATCGCAGGTTTCTTATAAGTGTGGATAGTGAGGGGCGTATTCAGACGTGCCAGGTGCTCAATCCTGAGGAGAAGGATCTGGATGGTTTGCTTGGGCGCTGGCTTCGGTTGCAGCAGCTGTTGCCGGGAACGAAGGAAATTTCCTGGGGACGAATCAGAATTCAAGTGGAGGGTCTACGGGAAATCGAGCGTTAGCGGAGAAGATGTTAGAGTTAGACCTTTCACAGTTATTTTCTCTTATTCTAATCACCTCAATGAGTGTGGCGGCGGGGATCCTCGTNGCNGCCAGAATTCGTGAAGGGCGGTTGCAGAGAGAGCTCGAACGAAGNNCTCTCAATTGCCGGGCTTGTGGCCGCTCCTACCTCCATGACAGAGGAAAAGAGGGAGGGCTGCAGGAATGTCCCTATTGTGGGAGCCCGAATGTGACGGGTCCTGACAGGCGATTAGGATGAGGCTTGCGCAACGGCTGCCATCCGTCTAGTGATGGAGCGATTCGCCCAAGGATTTGTTATGTCTGAACGCAGAGTGGTAGTGACTGGTATCGGGGCGATCAGTCCCCTCGGGCATGATCTTGAGGGCACATGGAAAAGTCTGAAGGAGGGTCGTTCAGGGATCACGCAAATTGAACAATGTGATGCCTCGGAATTTCCGTGCCGGATTGCGGGGGAAGTGAGGGGCTTTGATCCCAAGCCGTTTTACACCAATCCTAAGGATGCCAGACGGTCAGATCGCTATACCCAGTTTGCCCTTCCTGCCGCCAGGATGGCAATGGATGACTGCGGTATGGACCCGGACTCAGTAGACAGGACCCGGATTGGAGTCATGGTAGGCAGTGGTATCGGGGGGCTTCATACTCTGGTNGAGCAGCATACCGTATACATGGAAAAGGGACCGCCGAGGGTCAGTCCTTTTGTGATTCCCATGATGATCGCAAATATCGCTACCGGTATGATCTCGATGGAGTATGGATTTGGTGGTCCTAACATGGCGATTGTGACGGCCTGTGCGACTGCGAATAATTCGGTGGGCGAAGCGTGGCGAATCATCAAGTTCGGAGATGCAGATGCCATTCTCGCAGGGGGTGCGGAAGCCTCGATCCGGGATATGGGATTGGCTGGTTTCAGCAATATGCGCGCACTCAGCAGCCGTAACGATGAGCCCGAGCGGGCCTCACGGCCGTTTGACGTCGATCGTGATGGGTTTGTCATGGGAGAGGGAGCGGGTGTGGTCATGCTTGAAGAACTGGAGCATGCAAAGGAACGTGGAGCGGAGATCTATGCAGAGCTTGCTGGTTACGGAGTAAGTGCGGACGCCCATCATTTGAGCGCTCCATCGCCTGATGGAACGGGTCCCGCCCGCGCAATGCAGATGGCGATGAAGCACGCGAAGGTTAACCCAGATGAGATCGATTATCTGAATGCCCATGGAACCTCAACCCCACTCGGGGATATCGCCGAAACGAGGGCGATCAAGGTAGCCTGTGGGGATCATGCCACCGGCGGGCTGGCGGTAAGTTCGACAAAGTCAATGACCGGCCATCTGCTCGGGGCCGCAGGAGCCGTTGAACTCGCTGCCTGTATCATGGCCGTCAGAGAGGGAGTGATTCCCCCGACGATTAATCTGGAAAATCAAGACCCTGAATGCGACCTCGATTTCGTGCCNAAGGAGGCNCGTGAGGCGAGAGTCCGGGTTGCGGCCAGTAATGGATTCGGATTCGGAGGGCATAATGCCACCCTTATCGTGAAGGCATTTGAGGACTGATCACCCTCTCCTCCGATCTGGCCCTACTTGCGGGAGGGACTTGCGGAAGTTTGCGATCGGAGGGTTTCAGGCACTGCCCTCTGCAGCCGCTTGAGCCGCGACTGCCGCCGCTTTACGTTCCTCCATTTTCTTCTCTGCCGCCGCGGAGATGTAGCGCCATCTCACNCGGTTGCGCTTGATCGCACTGCGAGCTTTGCGTCGCTTCCTTTCGGTGGGGGTCTCGAACGCTCTCCGTCTCCGCATTTCCTCGATAATACCCTCGGTGTCGAGTTTTGTCTTCAANCGCTTGAGAGCCCGGTCTACGGATTCTCCCTTTTTCACTTGGATGCCTCGCTCGTGACTGTTCGACATAGAATATTACAAAGTTTCGCCCNGAATCTGGGGGCGCGGAGCCTAGGACGGTCTCAGGGGAGCGTCAAGCCGAGATTTCCCCCATGCATCGCGCTCGATCGGCGTGAAATTCCCGTCATNTTTGTCGGTGGATCGTAGTGCTATCCCTGACGACCGCAGCACGCCTTGTATTTTTTCCCGGACCCGCAGGGACAGGGTTCATTTCGGCCTACCTTGATACTCGGTCGACGTTTTGGAATATTCAACTTCAGCTGTCCGCTCTCTCCTTGTGCCCCGCCTGCTGACTGACCACTTCGAGAGGTCTGAAGACCACTGGGCTGCCCACTATCCCCGTCATTCAGCTCGAGAGGAAGGTTGTGCAGGAATTGCTCGAACTTCTCAAGATTGGTGGTGCTGCGGAAGAGATTGTTGAGAACTTCTCCTTCGATCCGGTCCCAGAGGGANACGAAGAGGTTGTAAGCCTCGTTCTTGTATTCGACCAGGGGATCNTTNTGACCCTGCGCTCTTAATCCGACGCCTTCCCGCAGGGCATCCATGTTGTAGAGATGCTCCTGCCAGAGCNTGTCGATGGATACCATGACGATATGGCGTTCCAGTTGGTCGAGCAGCGAAGGGTCCTCGACCTGGACCTTGAGCTCATAGGCAGTCTTGACCTTGGTGATAATTGTGGCGCTGAGGTCGTCAGCTGTCGAGTCCATCAGGGTGCTGGGAGACTGCTCCCAATGGATCGGGAATGTTGTGTTCGCCCAGTTAATCAATTCACTGTAGTCGATGCTTCCATCCTCTCCCTCGACGAAGAATCCCTCGACGTTGGTGGGGATTACCTTGTCAACGATTTCATAAATCATCTCACGGGGATCCTCGGACGTCAGGGCCTCGTTCCGGTAGCCGTAGACGGCGGCACGCTGGCTGTTCATTACATCGTCGAAGTCGAGGACATATTTCCTACGCCGGTAATGAAGTTGCTCCACTCGTCTTTGCGCGGTTTCAACGGAGCGGTTGAGCCAGCGATGCTCGAGCGCTTCGCCGTCCTCCATGCCGAAGCGTTCCATCATGTTGGTCATGCGGTCAGCCGCTGCAAAATTACGCATCAGGTCGTCTTCAAAAGAGATGAAAAACTGGGATGCNCCCGGGTCGCCCTGACGGGCACAGCGTCCGCGNAACTGACGGTCAATCCTCCGGGATTCATGACGTTCCGTGCCGACTACCATGAGCCCGCCGACGTTAGCGACTCCCTCCGAGAGCTTAATGTCAGTTCCCCTTCCTGCCATGTTGGTCGAAACAGTGACGGCTCCTTTCTGTCCGGCGCGGGTGATAATCTCTGCTTCCTGGCGATGGTATTTCGCATTGAGCACGGNGTGGGGTATCTTAGCGCGCTTGAGCATGCGGGAGAGAGTCTCGGAGGCATCCACCGAAGCCGTGCCCACCAAGACCGGTTGTCCTTTTTCGTGGGACTTCTTGATCGAGGTAATTACTGCGTTATATTTCTCNCTTCGCGTTTTGAAGACCTGATCGTTAAAGTCCTCCCTCTGATTCGGCTCGTTGGTGGGAATGGGTAGGACATCAAGGTTGTAGATATCGGAGAACTCTGCAGCCTCCGTTTCGGCAGTTCCCGTCATCCCCGCAAGNTTCTCATAGAGACGGAAGTAATTCTGGATCGTTATAGTGGCGTAGGTCTGCGTCTCACGCTCAATTTCGACACCTTCCTTGGCTTCTACNGCCTGATGAAGTCCATCGGACCATCTTCGACCAGGCATTTCACGACCGGTGTTCTCATCGACGATGATGACCTTGTTGTTCTGAACCACATACTCCACATCCCGCTCAAAAAGGCAGTAAGCCTTCAGGAGTTGTGAAATGGAGTGCATTTTTTCACCCCTGCGATCCAATTGCTCCTCCACCTGCTGCTTGGCCTCGAGGGCTTCCTTTTCCCCAAGATCCAGATTGGCATCGATTTCTGCGAAGGCCTCCACCAGATCTGGCAGGACGAACGCCTCCGGATCGTCNGGGGAGAGATATTCGCGTCCCATCTCCATCAGGTCTGCGTCATGTCCTTTTTCATCAATAGTAAAGAAGAGCTCCTCNTTGATGGCGTAGAGCTCCTTTTTCTGAGNGTCCTGATAGAGTGAGAGCTCGCTTTTCTGAACCAGACGACGCAGGTCGGGGTCCTCCATCATGCGCATAAGCTGGCGGTTTCTCGGTTGCCCGAGCCTGATCTTAAAGAGGCATCGTCCGGCCTCTTCCTCATTGCCCTCTTCAAGATGCTTCTTCGCCTGGGCGGCCAGTTCGTTGCAGAGCAGGGTTTGTTTCTTTACCAGTTGGTCAACCAGCGACTTGTGTCTGACATACTGCTCGGTCGAAGAATTCATTACCGAAGGCCCGGAGATGATGAGAGGAGTCCGGGCCTCGTCGATCAGGATGGAGTCGACCTCGTCAATGATGGCAAAGTAGTGAGTTCGTTGAACCTGTTCGTCCCGTGAGGATGCCATTCCGTTGTCACGGAGATAGTCGAAACCGAATTCCGAGTTGGTCCCATAGGTAATGTCGCAGCAATATTGTTCCCTCCGGAGAGGGGGTGCCTGCTGGTTTTGAATACAGCCTACTGTCAGGCCAAGATACTTGAANACTGCTCCCATCCACTCGGAGTCCCTGCGAGCCAGATAATCGTTCACCGTGACAACGTGGACNCCAAGTCCAGTGAGCGCGTTCAGGAACACGGGGAGCGTCGCCACCAAGGTTTTGCCCTCTCCGGTTTGCATTTCCGCGATCATCTTGCGATGGAGAGCAATTCCGCCAATAAGCTGAACGTCGAAATGAACCATGTCCCACTGGAGAGGTTGATCGCAGACTTCGATCGTTTCACCGACAAGGCGCCGGGCCGCATTTTTGACAACCGCAAAAGCCTCGGGGAGAATCTCCTCAAGATACTTCCTCCTCAGTTCAGGAAAGCGTTCCTCGATGCCACGGAAAGACTCCTTGGCGTTCTCTATCGAATCAGGTTCAGGATCGACGCGGTCAGGAAGACTGGGAAACTCTTCCCGGAGGCAGCTGATACGTTGCTCTACCTGCGCAGCCATTTCCGANATTTTATCGGGNTCGAGGCGTTCAATTTCGCGCTTGGTCGCAGTTTCGAGAGGCAGATAACGGGCGAGGTGCTCCTGCCATCCTTTGACCTTTTCAAGAACCGCCTCTCTGGACTCGCGTTGGAGGGATTCCTCGATGCGGTTTATTCGAGCAACCATCGGGCCCATGCGCTTGAGTTCGCGCTGATGCTTCGATCCGACGATTTTCTGGAGGATCCACTTGATCATGAGGCGGAAGAGCTGAGAGGGCAGGGGTTTTTATCTAGCCGGGTCAATACACGGTGGGACGGCCAAGAGCAAGGCGCGGTGTCGTTAGAATCGTGTTTCGAAGGATTCAAAAGATTCCGGGGGCAGCGCAATTGATCCGGGAAGGANAGGGGTCACAATGGTGGAGCTTAACACAGCTTAGGAGTGCGGTCTCGGGTCAATCTTGTGGCCGGTGCAGGACGGAGCTCNATGCCGGCCTGAGGTCATGNGTTCCCTGAATGGATGAAGGCTAAATACTGACAGCATTGAATCCACCGTCCACGATCATTTCAGTGCCTGTGATAAATCCACCAGCCCGGTTTGAGGCAAGGAGCAGGGTAGCGCCGATCANTTCCCGTGCCTCACCAAAGCGTTCCATCGGGGTGTGACCCATTATCTGCGCAACCCGGTCGGGGGTGAGGACTTTCCGGTTCTGTTCTGCTGGGAAAAATCCGGGAACCAGGGTGTTGACCCTGATTCCATGAGGAGCCCACTCGCGGGCAAGATTGCGGCTGAGGTTGTGGACAGCTCCCTTGGATGCGGAGTAAGTAAAGACCCGGGACAGAGGGTTGAGTCCCGATATTGACCCGAGGTTGATAATCGAGCCCTTGATGTCCTGCTCAAGGAAGTAACTCCCAAAGCTCTGGCATCCACGGAGAACTCCGGCAAGGTTGATATCTATGATGTTTGCGAACTCTTCCTCGGTGATTTCCAGGACCGGCGTTGGAGAGTTGATACCTGCTCCGTTGATCAGGATATNGGCCCTTCCATGCTTNGCTAGGACTTCATCGCGAAGATTGTCTAGTCCAACCCGGCTACTGACGTCAGCTGCCACGAAGTGCGCTCGACCCCCTTTTGCGGTAATTTCCTCAATGCGGGCAGTTGCTTTTTTTTCGCTCCTTCCAACCAGGATGACTTCGGCTCCGGCCTGGGCGAGGCCCTCGGCCATCGCACCGCAAAGTTCACCAGTGCCACCAATCACGACAGCAATCTGGCCATCCAGAGAAAATAGTTCGGAGAGAAATGAAGGCATGGCGGCGGGTTCTAAAGGTGGAGGGAATGGAGGTCAACAGTCGTGGTGCGACTCCGTGATGANGGAGTGCGCGTGCTCTGGGAGGGGTCNGGAGCAATGAGAACTTGCAGAGGGGTCACCCCCGCGACATAGAGAGCNTCTCNCTTCTTGCTCAAGATATCGTATGTTTTTGTAGAAATGACACCACATAANGTAGAAAAACCCTTCTTTCCTTGCCGGTCCCGCGCACGCTCTCTAGTTTTTTACGCACCCGCCGGGCCATCAAAATGCATCTGAAATCTCTCATTCTTCAAGGATTCAAGTCATTCGCTGAGCGCACTACCTTTGAGTTTCATGAGGGGATTACAGGGATTGTAGGTCCAAATGGCTGCGGGAAGTCGAATGTGGTTGATGCGGTTCGCTGGGTCCTCGGGGAGACCTCGGCCAAGGCTCTCCGCGGTGGTGAGATGGCAGACGTGATTTTCAACGGTACCGATCGACGGAAAGCTCTTCCAATGGCGGAAGTGACCCTGAACCTCACCGAATGCGAGGGGTCTCTGAAGACTGAATACCATGAGGTTGCTATCACCCGCAGGGTTTTCCGGGACGGCAAATCGGAATACCGGATTAATGACAGGCTGTGTCGCCTTCGTGATATCCACGAACTTTTCATGGATACAGGGATTGGTCGTTCTGCCTATTCGATCATGGAGCAGGGAAAGATAGATATGCTCCTCAGTGCGAAGCCGGAGGACCGTCGTCAGGTGTTTGAGGAGGCGGCCGGGATCACTAAATTCAAGAAAGAGAAGAAAGAGGCTCTTCGTAAACTGGAATACACTGAGGCGAACCTCCTCAGGGTCCACGATGTTCTTGAGGAACAGGGCAGACGAATCAATTCCTTGAAACGGCAGGTGGCTAAGGCGCGGCGTTATCAGGCACTGGCTAACGATGTCAGGATCCTTGACACCCATCTGAGCCAGAAGAGATTCAGCGAGCAATCTGCTGCGCGGGAAGAGCTGGTGAATTCCCTTAAGTCTCTCGAAAAGCAGAGGAGGGTTCTGGAGGAGAGTCTTCCCGAGGTCGAGATGGAGGTTGTCAGATCGAGGGACAACGCCACTAATCTTGAAAGCGAACTTTCCGAGTTGCGGCAGCGACTTTCAAATCACCAGAATGCCGCCAGGGCGGCAGATAGCAGGATTCGCTTCAACGAAGAACGGTGCAGGGAGCTNGAGGAGCGAATCGAAACGAACCGGAGCGACCTGCAGTCGGGAGGCGAAAAACTTGCCCAGCAGGAGCTCGACTTCAATGTGTCCAGAGACGAATTGCATCTTCTGCATCAAAGGATCGAGGAACGGAGTGGAGCTCTCGTGCAGAAAACAGCTCTCGTTGAGGAGCTGAATGGTCAGCGGGAATCAAGTGCGGGTCAGTTGCATGACGCTCGNGAGGAAGCGAAGCGGCTGGAGGCAGCTCTTGCTTCTGCTGAGGCCAAAATTGAGAGCGCTGANGCATCTTCAGCATCCAACCGTGAACGTCTCCTGCGACTTAATGAGGAGGAAGAGGTTCTCAAGGTGGAAATGGTTGAATTGCAGGCAACGGAGAAAGGGCTNGAGGACAAAATTACCGAGGAAGAGGAGAGGACGAGACAGATTGAAGAGCAGAAGCTGGCCGCGGAGAGGTCCTATCACCATGCCAGAGGCGACCTCGAGGCGTGTCGCGAGCGCCGTGGCGAGCTGGATCGGGAGCTCACTGCCCGGCGGTCTCGGCTGGAGCTCCTCCAGCAGCTCCTGGTTCGTGGAGAGGGATTGAATGAAGGAACCCAGAGGGTGCTTGCTGGTCTCGATGATCCGAGCCTCATCCAGCCGGGATTGCGGGGAGTCCTTGGAAGCAAGCTCCAGGTGCGAAGCGGTTTTGAGCGAGCAGTGGAGGGGGCACTGGGTTCCAATCTGGAAGCAATTTTTGTCAGGGATGCAGACCTTGCTGATGCTATTCTCGACCGGCTCTCCCAGAGTGGGCAGGGCGAGGTTTCCCTGATCGCGCCGGAATGGGTTTCCCCTGAGAGTGACAGGCAGTTAATGACCGTTCCGGAGGGTGCGGAGTGCTGGGTCGAGGATTGTGTGAACGCGGAACACTCGGTGGGTTCGGTCGTAGCGCGCCTTCTGGCGAATATCCTTGTCGTGAAGGACCGGGCGAGAGCCCATCTACTTCGGTCCCAGAACCCTGCATGGTCTTGCGTTACCCTTGCAGGGGAAATTGTTAGTGCAGAGGGGATTTTTCGAGGGGGTCGGGCCGGGGGAGAAGCTGGAAAGTCAATTCTCGAGCGTCGTAAGGAAGTGAAGGACCTTGAGGAGCAGGTAAGACATCTCGGGGGTGTTTTGCACGAGGAGACCGACAAACTGGATAGCAATGCACACCGGGCTAATGAGCTTTTAGCCTCCGCGGAACAGGGAAAGGACCGCCTCCAGAGACAGCAGGTTGAGCTTTCTACCCTGCGGGGGCGTGCGTCGCTTGCGGGCCAGGAGGTGACATCCTTCGAGAGCAAATTAGCAAATGTTTGCCGTGAGAGGGAGGAGATCCAGAGCCGGGAGACGAGCGAGGGTGGAATGAGGTCCAGCCTGCAGACTGAGCTGAATGAGGCGAGGGCGCAGATCGGAACGGTGGAAAGTGAGATCAACAGGCTCAGCATGGAGATGGAGGAGCTCGGGCGGAGAGAGTCCGAGGAGCGGGAGCAGCATGGAAAATTGCAGACGGCATTGGCCGTGGAGCGCCGGACTCGTGAGGCGGCTGAGCAGCAGCAGGTCCCGATCCAGAGCAGGATCGGTGAGTTAAGGGAGCTCAACACCCGTCGACTTTCCGAGATTGAGGAGTTTGAGAGGCGAATCAAGTCGGCCGTGCAGGAGGATGAGGGCCTCCGGGAGGAAATTAAGGAACGAGGAAGGCAGGAGGAGAAGGTTCAGTCTGAAATCAGCGATGTTGGTGCGCGCAGAAGTGAGATACAACAGTCCATTAATTCGGCAGAGGCAGCCCTTTCGGACCTGCGGCACAAAATCGACCAGCTGAGCGAGCAGCGGGGTAGGGAAGAGGTTTCCCTTGCCAAGATTGATATGCGGCTCGAGAAACTGCTCGAAACTGTCATGGAGCGCTACCAAGTTGACCTCCAGTCGTTTGAACCGGATTCTCACGCTCTTCTTGCCTGCGTGACGGAACAGAGGAAGGTCATGCGGGCTCTTGAAAAACGTCGGGCTACTCTTGCCGCGAAGGTCTCCGTGAGCGAGGAGGAGGTGGCCGGGGAGGCGGAATCCGAGGCGGACGGTGAGCACGAGCCAGGGGAACCGGGAGAGGTCGCAGGTAAAGAGGCAGAGACGCTAGCGGAACGAGTCGAGGAAGAGTTGCAGAAGGTCGAACTTGAAGATGGCCCTGACTGGAAATTCATCGAGGTGGCTGTCGAGGAACTCAGGGGGAGACTGGATAGCATGGGGCCGGTCAACATTGACTCAATTGATGAGTTTGAGGAGTTGGAGGAGCGTCATGATTTCGTGAAAGGTCAGCATGACGATCTCATTGTCTCGAAGGAGGAGCTCCTCAACGTTATCGAGAAGATCAACAGAGAGACAACGGTTCTCTTTGCGGAGACCTTCAAGCAGGTTCAGACCAATTTCCGTGAGATGTTTAAGGAGTTGTTTGGGTCTACTGCCAAGGCGGACCTGATCCTGCTGGATGAGGGAGATCCGCTGGAATGTGGTATCGAGGTAATAGCTAAACCCCCCGGGAAGAAGTTGCAGTCGATCACTCTGCTATCTGGTGGTGAGCGGTCAATGACGGCGGTTGCACTTCTGTTCTCAATTTACATGGTCAAGCCGAGCCCGTTCTGCGTTCTCGATGAGCTGGACGCGCCGTTGGACGAATCAAATATCGGACGCTTTCTCAAGGTGCTTGATCGCTTCGTGGATCAGAGCCAGTTTATTATCGTCACTCACAACAAGAGAACGATGAACCGGGCTGATGTGATGTATGGAGTGACGATGGAGGAATTCGGGGTATCCAAGCCGATTGGAATGCGCCTGACTTCAGCGGACTTCAGCAAGGGGAGCGCGCAGGGGTAAAGCCCCCGTCCTTCCAGGAAGATGAGCAAGGGAGGGAGATCGTAATCCGCGAGGGGCCGCGTGGGGTCAGAAGGGAAGTTTCGGCCCACCTTTGCCGTCCATACCACCCATCAGGTCCTTCATGGAGTTGAGGTCACCGGGAGCTCCTCCACCGAGAGCCCCGAGCTGGTTCATCATGTTCTTCATCTTTCCCTTCGATTTCATCATCTTACGCATCATTCCGAATTGCTTCAGGAGTTGATTAACCTCGAGAAGGCTGCGACCGGATCCTCCAGCAATGCGCTTGCGGCGGGTTCCCTTGATAATCTCGGGGCGGCTACGCTCTTTTGGAGTCATGGAGAGGACAATCGCCTCCATATGCTTGATACGGCTCGAATCGAGAGCTCCGGATGGAAGTTGCTTCTTGATCTTGTTGAATCCCGGCATCATTCCGAGCAGGCCCTCAAGAGGGCCGAGATTCTGGAGCATCTTCATCTGCTCCAGAAAATCGTTGAAGTCAAAACGGCCCTTTTCAAGTCGTCGCGCGGCCTTGGCTGCTTTTTCCTCATCGAGGTGCTCTGCGACCTGCTCGACCATCGTGACGGTGTCTCCCATGTCGAGGACACGCCCTGCCATGCGCTCTGGATGAAATTCGTTGAGTTGCTCCAGCTTTTCTCCCTCACCCACATATTTGATCGGGCGCCCGGTGATCGCTCTCATTGAGAGTGCGGCGCCACCCCGGGCATCACCATCAAGTTTGGTAAGGACAATCCCACTGAGGCCAACCGTCCTGTCAAAGGTTTGAGCGACCTTTACTGCCTGCTGTCCCGTAGCGGCATCAGCAACCAGGAGAGTCTCCCCGGGGTTGAGGAGGGAATGGAGGTCCTTAAGCTCTTTCACAAGCTGTTCATCGACTTCCTGCCGCCCGGCGGTGTCAAAGATGATGCAGGATCCCGATTGCTGTTCCGCCCATTTCAAGGAATCCCTTGCGACCTTTAGGACGTCTTTTTCTCCGGCCTCAGGGGTGTAACATGGCACCCCTATCTGCTCCGCCAGAGTTGCCAGTTGATCGATCGCGGCTGGCCGATAAAGGTCGCAGGCTACCAGAAGAGGTCGCCGACCCTCTTTTTTCAACCGCAGAGCAAGTTTGCCTGCCGTGGTGGTTTTTCCCGCGCCATTCAGTCCACAGAGCAGGATCCGGGCCGGGGGATTCAGGTTCAGAGGCGATTGGTTGCCACCGAGAAGAGAGGTGAGTTCGTCATGAAATATTTTGACGATCTGCTCCCCCGGTTTGATGGACTTGAGTACGTCCTCGCCAACCGCTCTCGCCTTCACTCCCTCGATGAAGGTCTGGGCCACCTTGTATTCGACATCCGCTTCAAGGAGAGCGAGGCGAATCTGGCGCAGGGAATCAGAAATGTTCTTTTCCGAAATACGTCCAACGCCCCTGAGGTTCCGGAAGGTCTTGTCTAAGGTGTCAGAAAGCGAAGAGAACATATTATATGGCTACGAGATTGATTTCAGGGGAGCGAGTAGCGTTGCAACTGGGTTGTGTCCTCTGAGAGCTAAGAACTCAACAATTAAGATACGGTTCTCTATTCTCCTGCTCCTACCTGGTAGGCCGCTTCCCGCTCGATAAGAAAGCTCCAGCGCATCGGGGATTCATATTTGGTGCGCCCTTCGAGTCGCCACTGAACGTTGACTTCGCAAACGCGATGGCGGAGCCGGCGGTTGACGGTCCACTTCAGCTGTGATGAGTCAGGGTCATAGTGGTGATCGACCTTTCCGAATCCGGACACTCTCATGACAATTGAATCCGGGTCGAGGCTTTCCACCCCGGACAGGTCGACGTTGATCACTGGGAGACGTGATTCGATTCTGCTTCCCGGTTCCGGTTGAACAGGGTGGGGGGTTGTCTGGACGACCGCTCCGGTCAGCGCTTCCGCACCGCGAAGAGCCTTGAAGGTCGTCGCCTGTTCAAAATGGAGATCTGAATTCCCATGAATAATGTAGCGGGGCAGACGCCGGTTATCCAGACCACGGCGAATCTTACCGGGAAGGACCGTGAACAGGTATCCGTAATCGTATTCTGCTGCCACCGGATACATGGCTTCATTGAAGTACCCTCCCGGGTAGGCGTAGGTGGTGACTTTCTGACCGAACCGTTCCTCAAGAAACCGTTTGGACTCTCCGAACTCCTTCTGGAGAAAAGTGAGATAGGCCGTCTCCCCCTTTCGGGCATGATACTTGACCGTTCCCGGGAAGGGATGAGAGACCGAGTGGCTGCCAATCGTGCAGCCATGCTGCTGCATCTCCCTGATCATCGAAGTTGTCAGGGCACGGCCCCCTCCGTCGACGTAGTTTTTGTACAGGTAAACAGTGAAGGGAAAATTGAATTCCTTGAGGATCGGAAAAGCATCGGTGTAGACGGATTTCCAGCCGTCGTCGATGGTGATCATCACGGAGCGAGGAGCAATGAATTTGGTTCCTCGCTTCCATGCTAGAAAGTCATTGAGGGAAATCACCGGCAGGCGCAGGGATTTCAGGGACTCCATCTGTTTCCGGAAAGTGGAAGTTCTGATGCGCATCTGGGATGGTGCGAGAGAAGCGGAGAATTCATGGTAACCAAGGACGGAGACCCTGGTTCCGTCGTCCTTGGGATGGGGATTGCCTGTGTTCTCCGATTCCCTGCCATCTGCGGGGAGACCCCTTTTCTCCTGAGCGAAGCCTGGGAACCAGGCCAGAAGAAGCGTTGCGGCGAGAAAAACGACAGGGAAGCGATGCTTCATCACGGGTGATGTGATGATAGCAAAGGAAGAAGAGCTACACCAGATTTTTGGACCCGGCCCGGGCCCCGTCTGGTCGCAGGTTATCCACGGGAGAGGAGCCTCGGGAGGATCCTATCCTCGTGCCGGATTCACCTGCGCCTCAAGGTTGGCATCAAGCAGTTCCCGCCGGAGGTTGACTCCCCGTTTGCGGCTCCAGATGAGCACGATGGGAGAGGCCACGAAAATGGAGGAGTAGGTTCCTACAACCACGCCCACCATGATCGCAAGTGAGAAGGACTTGAGGGCTGGTCCGCCGAAGATAAAGAGCACCAGCACGGTGACGAAGGTGGTGACTGAGGTAAGGATGGTGCGCGAAAGAGTTGCGTTGATAGCACTATTCATAACCTCCTCGACCTCGCCTCTCTTCATCCTGAGTGCTTCACGGATCCTGTCAAAGACCACGATGGTATCGTTGATGGAGTATCCTGCGATTGTCAGGAATGCCCCGACATGAATCAGAGTGAGTTCCTGGCCCAGAAGCACCACGATTCCGATACAGATCAGGATATCATGAAACAGAGCCGCGAAAGCACCCATGGCAAAGGAGAACTCAAATCTGATCGTAATGTAGAGAAGGATGGCGATCAGGCCCAGCCCAAGCGCAACCAGGGAATTTATGAGAAAGTCAGAACCCAGACTCGCTTGGACGGTATCACGGGATGAATCGTAGAGCCAGCCGGTTTGATTCTCGGCAGTGTCTTCCTCGCCGGAGGAGGAAGGCTCTTCCTCAAGAGAGGTCGCCTTGAGTCCTAGCAGCGGAACGTTTTCGCGTAGGGTCGTAACGATGGTATCAGCGTCCTCATCGGCACACCGAATAGAGAGAATGTGCGGCTTGTCCGTGGCGGGGAGCGTTTCATTCTGAATAATAGGGTCTTTTTTCAGATCGAGGCCGGTCAGTGCTTCTCTAACCACCTCCTCATCTACGATCTTATCTTGGGTCTGGAACTGAATCAGGGCGCCCCCTGCAAAATCAATCCCAAGGGCACTTTCTCGTTTCCACCCGACCATGACCAGGCTCCCCACAAGGAAGGTAATCGAGATCGCGAAGGCGCCTCTGCGCATTCCCATGAAGTTTAGGGTCCGCCGGGGAACAAGACTCCTCACAAACTTCAACTTGCGACTGTCGACACGGGAGTCTTTCTCGGAGTTTCGGGATGTCCACCAGAAGACAACCCTGGTGACCACGAGGGCTGCAAACATGGAGGCCAGAATCCCAATCGTGAGAGTGATAGCAAATCCCTTCACAGTCCCGGAGGCCCGCCAGAAGAGAATGATAGCCGTGATCAAGGTCGTGATGTTTGCATCAAAGATGGCGGTGAATGCTTTCTCGTAAGCGGCCTGAATTGCCGCTACCAGAGATTTTCCTGCGGCCCGCTCCTCGCGGAGGCGTTCGTAGATCAGAACGTTGGCATCCACGGCTACACCAATAGTCAGAATAATCCCAGCAATGCCGGGCAGGGTAAACGTGAATTCAAACATCGCCATGGCCCCGAAGAGAATAAGGACATTGACGGTAAGTCCGATGAAGGCGATGGCGCCGGCGAAGCGATAATAAAAACCGAGAAAAAGAATGGTTAGGGAAATGCCAGCGATTCCGGCAAGAATTCCCTGGCTNACCGTCGCAGCACCAAGACGTGCCGTCACGGTAGACTCCTTCAGGATCTTGAGAGGATTTTCGAGGGGGTTCATCAAGGTGGCAGAGAGATTGCGGCACTCCTCTGCATCGCCGACACCTTGAATAATGAAGTTCTTGTCGAGGGTGGCCTGGACAACCGGAGCGCTATCAACTTCCCCATCAAGAACAACGGCGAGACGATCGACGCCTTTGCGCATCTGGGTCGTAAGATCCCGCATCAGTTTCCCTCCGGCCCCAGTGAGGGTCACTCTGACGACCCCAGAGGTCCCGAGATCAGGAGAGGCACTCTTCACATGCTTACCTTCGATCTTGTTGCGGTTCTCAAGAAGTAGTGGTTCGGTCCGCGGTTCTCCCTGGTTATCCGTGTAGGAGCGTGTAAAAAGTTTGTAGCCTGGGATTACTTCTTCCTGGGCTGCAACCTTTGGGGCCAGGTCATCATTTTGGGGGTGGACGGCGCGCAGTTCTAGAACGGACTGTTTCTGGATGATTTCCCGCACCCAGGCAGCTTCTTCTTCTGAGACCCCTGGCATCTCAATGATAATCATATCCTGGCCCTGGGGCTGGATGAGCATGTCCTTGGTTCCATCCGGGTTGAGGCGTCCCCGGAGTGTTTTGATTGCCTGCTGGATGGAATCCGGAGTGACCCGGTAGGCTTCAGGGTCTTCATCGCCGGTCTCTTCTGATTCCTCAGGAGCCTTGGGCTGAACCTGAAGAGTGAAGGAGGCTCCCCCCGCGAGGTCTATGCCGGGCTTGAGGGNCGNGACNGGCTGAGCTTCGGTAACCTTNGAGGCAACTGCCTCGGCCTNTTCCTTCGAGGACCCGGGCATGGTGATTGTGATAAGGTTCGGCAGAGAGGAGGAGAAGAGGGCGCTCTCATCAAGGTCCAATCTCGACTGAAGGGTTCGCACCTTCGTGTCCAAGGTGTCCTGCTCCATCTCAATGTCTTCACCTTTTCTGTCGGTCGCGGGGATGGCCTCGACAGAGAGTTGGTATCCATCGTTGTCGGTGAGTTCGGTCAGTTCACCGATTCGAAATTCGGAATTTTCCGTTCGTGGTGAGAGAGACCACCCACAGAGGACGATTATTCCGAGAATCAGGACAGTNCCCACCTTGCGTTTACGACTGATATCGTCGCTGGCAAGATACCAGAACAGGAGAGCCAGAATGATCANGCCGGAGAGGAAAACGATCGTAGGTTGCATTGGTTAAGAGCGGATGGGGTGAACGCCACCAAGGTTACCTGGCCTNGGGCGCAAGTGGTTTGAGTGATTCGATCAGGAGCTTCGCAGAAAGGGGCTTGTTAAGCGAGGTCGCCAGGCTTTCAGCGTGCTCAAAGGAGTTAAATCCCTCGAGCGTTACTGGAGTCCACAGTTCTTCAGCGACCACCGGGGCGCTGATAATCCGTTCATCGTAGATGATGGCAAGTCGGGAGCGNCCTTTTTGCATTTTTTTGGTGGCGGACCTAATTCTATGTAATCCACTNTCTGTTAATGATATGTGCACCATATTGTCGCCATTCGGTGTCGCTNGGGCACTCTCCACATGCGAATTATTGAGGATTTGGGNCCTGTTCACNGCTANTTTCTGGCTTTTTTCCTGCCCTGCGCCATCGGGGTCGAAGAGAAGAATTTCGTAGTCTGGGGGAAGTTGGGAGGGCTCTTTAGAGGCAATATCAGTGAGGTAGGCACTGCGATCGTGGATGGCCCTGATGCTGATTGTGCCATTCACGCAGAGACGGTCGAGGCGGGAAAGGGCGTCCTCCTTGTCCGAGGCATAAAACCGGATCGTGAGACGGCCCACGGAGTTCTTACTGGGATTGATCTTAATCGGAATCTCAAGCAACGCGGCCCGGCTCTTCAACTCCGTGGACAGGGTGGCTGCTGCAAGGTTCGGGCTGTCCGGAGGTAGAGAGAGCGTGGCCTCCCAATTAGGATCGTGCCGAGGCTTGCAGGCGGTCAGCGCCAGAGACGCGCAGATGAGAAGGGTGCCACCCAATGAAGAGAAATTTGACATCTCTGAAGGAAAGGCGGACCGCTGTTCCGTGGTCTCAACGGTATCTGTTCTCAGCCGTCATCTCCTTATCGTCACTGCTCTCCACCTCTTCTGNTTCTTNCTTCTGCTTGCCCTTGCTGACTTTGGTAACCGTTGTGATGGCGTTCTTCTCAAAGGGAACGAAGACATTTTCGGAAAGCTTCACGGTGATGGTGGTTTTTCCTACATGGTGAACGGTTCCATGGAGCCCCCCGATGGAGACGATCTTATCACCCTTGACCAGAGAGGCCACTCGCGCCTCCTGCTCCTTCTGCTTTTTTCTCTGAGGACGGATCATCAACATATACATGAGAAAAAACATGATGATCAGCAGAATAATGGGGCTGCCCAATGGGTTTGCAGTCTGACCGCTCGGTGGTGAAGGCGGAGCAGCNGCAATGGTGGAATAACAGTTCATTTTCTTTGTTGGTTGTAGCGTTCGCTGAAGGAGGAGTGGAACTCCTCAAAGTGTCCCTCTTTGATCGCTTCTCGCGCTTTGCGCATGAGGGTGAGGTAGAAATCAAGATTGTGGAAAGAAAGCAACCGCAAAGCCAGCATTTCTCCAGCCTTGAAGAGATGGCGGAGGTAAGCTCGTGAAAAGCCGGCGAGGTGANGATGGCAATCTTCGGTCANCGGAGAGGGGTCGCGCTCGAATTGGGCGTTCTTGATGTGAATCGGCCCATCGTTGGTGAAAGCCAGTCCGTGACGGGCTGAGCGGGTCGGGTGAACGCAGTCAAACATGTCTACGCCCCGGGCGATCATTTCAAGCATCTGNGGAGGAGTGCCAAGCCCCATAGCGTAACGGGGTTTGTGGGGCGGAAGGAATGGTTCGCTGTGCTCAACCGCGCGNAGCATCTCCTCCTCGGGTTCGCCCACNGAGACCCCCCCGACGGCATACCCGTCAAAGTCCAGCTGGGACAGGTCCCGGGCNGAAGTGGCCCTTAGGTCCGCGTAGGAGGATCCCTGGACAATTCCAAAGCAAAGCTGACGCTTCGCGGATGCCGTGGATGAGTCTTCTCCGAGCCCGGGAGAGATGGTCTCTGGATAATAGAGGGAGGATTTCTCCGAATGCCAGGTGCGGCATCTTTCTGCCCACCGGCTTGTGAGGGCGGTTGATTGCTCCGCGTAGGAACGCTCGCACGGGTAGGGCGGACACTCGTCGAAGACCATCGCAATGTCGGAGCCAAGTGAGGCCTGAATCTCCATGCTTTTCTCAGGAGTGAGGAGGGCAGGAGAGCCATCAAGATGATTCTGGAAATGCACTCCTTCCTCGGTAATCTTGCGNGTCTTGGCGAGGGACCAGACCTGAAAACCACCGGAGTCNGTAAGAATAGGGCGATCCCAGTTGGTGAAATGGTGAAGTCCTCCNAGGTCCCTGATGACGTTGTGCCCCGGCCTGAGCCACAGGTGATAGGTATTGCCGAGGATAATCTCTGACCCGAGAAGCTTGAGCTCGTCGGGATGCAGGGTTTTCACGGATCCCTGAGTGCCGACGGGCATGAAGATGGGAGTCTCAATAGGGCCATGAGCTGTGGTGAGACGGCCGCATCGGGCCTTTGAGAAAGAGTCGGTTGCTAGAAGCTCAAACACTGTCGGGTTCAGTTAGCATGTTCCTGAGGAGAGACCACGCACGAAAAATTAATGATGGTGGGGTCTTATCGGCCAGTATGGAAAGTTCCTGATGGTCCCAGCAATCGTTTTACCCTTGGATGAGGCGTGGATCGTCAATACTGGGACTCTCTGGCTGACCATTATCAGGATGACCTGTTAGAAATCTCCCGGGAAGACCGTTCTGGGGTTCTGACTAAGGAGTTGAAGGTCCTGGGAGGGGAGGGTATTCGCGTTGCTGACCTTGGATGTGGGCCGGGGAGTCTGCTTCCGTTTCTGGTCGCAAATTTTGGGGAGGTAATTGCAGTTGACTATGCTGAAAAGTTGCTGGGTCAGGCCCGGCAGCGTTGCCGGAGCAGGAAGGTCAGGTTTGTCCGCCGGGACCTGAGCCGGGGTCAGCCCTTGTCGTTTAAGGTTGAGGTAGTCTGCTGCATAAATGCCCTTATTGACCCAGATCGTGACAAGCGACGAGGGATGTTAAGGTCCTTGCGCTCGGCGATGAGCAAAAAGGGGCTTGCGGTTATCGTGGTGCCAGCCCTTGAGTCTGTCTTTCAGGTTTATCATACCCTCCGGATGATAAGGGAACGAGAGGGAGCTCCAGATGGGATTGATTCCAAAGAAGCCGAGCTGATGATGGGGGAAGAGGTCGATTCATTTCCGAGTGGGATTATCCAAGTGGGGGGTACAGCCACCAAGTATTGGATGCGGGAAGAGTTGATATCGACTCTGATGAAGCTGGATCTCAAGGTCCGCAGGGTGCGCAAAGTGGAATATCCATGGACCGAGGAAATCGAGAATCCTCCGGAGTGGCTGGACGGGGTGGGGCCATGGGACTGGTTGGTGATTTGTGGAGGAGATGACCATGGTTTGCAGGCGGTTGACTTGGCGGCGAAAGAAACTTGAATGAAATGGTGTGAATCTTTCTGATAGTAGTGATCTTCATGGAGAGTATTTCCCTGGCATCCGGCAAGGAAATGGAGGGGGCCAAGGCAGATTTTACATGGTAGGACAAGTTGCTGAATGAGGTCTATTAGGGCCTGAGGAAGACTTTTCCGAAGGATCTTGAATTTCAGTCTCAAGGTCGCAAGGGAACCCTTCTTTCATGCCGAGGCCTGTGATGGGCAGGCTGATGAGAACGGTCTAATGGCGCGATTCTCGGTCAAGTATTCACCTGACGAGGCGCCGGCTGGGCTGACTTTCCTGAATAACTATCGGTAGGATGGGCGATTTGAGGCCATCGGGTAGAACACACGGTTCTTGCCCGGGTCCCGTGCTTATTTTGAAGGGCGCTAGCTCCGTGTGTGGACGCTCAAACCCAAGGATATCAAGGAATTGCTCAAAGGGAGCCCCGGAGCCAAACCCCTTGAGAATAGGGGCCGACGGGGCCTCTGGTCGCCGTCCGGGGCTAAGAAGAAGGGATAATGCGCTTGCGGTCTCGGAGGTGGAGAGCTACGCACCGGCTAATGGCAATTCAGCGTGCGCTCTTATCGGTGTCAGACAAGGCAGGGTTGGAAGACTTTGCGCGAGCACTTCACGAGGAGTTCGGGGTAGAGCTCCTATCCACCGGGGGAACAGCCAAGGCCCTGCGCGAGGCCGGATTGCCGGTGATTGATGTTTCGGATTACACTCAGGCACCTGAGCTCTTTGAGGGAAGGGTTAAGACTCTGCACCCGAAGGTGCATGGTGGACTTCTTCACAAGAGAGATTCCGAGGAGCACAGGCGCCAGGCAGTGGAAAATGACATTGATCCTATCGACCTCGTGGTGGTGAACCTCTATCCGTTTGAGGAAACGGTTGCAAAAGAGGGTGTGACTGTCGGCGAGGCAATTGAAAATATCGATATTGGAGGTCCATCAATGCTTCGGAGTGCTGCTAAGAACTCTGCCTCGGTGACGGTCGTGACCGATCCCGACGACTATGACGCAGTCCTTGAGGAGATGCGTGGCCATGATGGTGACACCAGCCTCCGGTTGCGGGAGGAGATGGCCGTAAAGGTTTTCAAACGTACTTCAGATTACGATACCGCAATTGCCAACTATCTAGGAAAGTGTGATGAGAGTACAGCTGCTTGTTTCTCGACCACAATCCCCCTGGAGCGGGAGTTGCGGTATGGAGATAACCCGCATCAGAAGGCTCGTCTGTATGGCTCTTTCAGTGAGCATTTCAGCAAACTACAGGGGAAGGAGCTCAGTTACACTAATGTCCTCGATATTGAAGCTGCGGCCGATCTCATCATGGACTTCAGCAGGCCTACCGTAGCCATTCTCAAGCACACCAATCCCTGTGGGGTGGGACAGGACGACGAGGATCTGAGGGTTGCCTGGCAAAAAGCTTTTGAAACCGATAGGCAGGCTCCCTTTGGTGGCGTGATTGTGTGTAACCGACCTCTGACCGAGAGTCTGGCACGGGTGATCAGTGAGATTTTCACCGATGTTATTATTGCCCCTGATTTTGAGTCGGAGGCGCGTGCAATTCTGCAGAAGAAGAAAAATCTGCGGCTCATGAAGATCAATGAATCCTACAAGCAGGCCAAAAAGGATCCTCTTATTCGCTCCGCACCCGGTGGCTTGATGGTGATGGACCGGGATCATACCACCATGGGTCTTGATAATATGGAAGGGAAGGTGGTAACTGATCGCCCGCCGACCAAGGAGGAAATACAGGCGATGCGTTTTGGGTGGAGAGTGGTGAAGCATGTTAAGTCCAACGCGATTGTTTTTGCGAACACAGACAGCACGATCGGAATCGGTGCCGGCCAGATGAGCCGGATCGACTCCTCCCGTATCGCAGTATGGAAAGCCGAGGAGTCTGGACTGTCGCTGAAGGGAAGCGTGATTGCCTCTGATGCAATGTTTCCCTTTGCGGATGGGCTTGAAGCCGCAATCGAGGCGGGGGCAACCGCCTGTATCCAGCCGGGAGGCTCCATGAGGGACGAGGAGGTGATTGCCGCCGCCAATGAAGCGGGACTCTCAATGGTCTTTACCGGGCATCGCCACTTCCGTCACTGAGCCAAGGCGCCGGGTCCTATCGGTGAGAGAGGTTCCAGATCTGCTCATAAAATGCTGAAGTTAGGAGTTAATATTGATCATGTAGCTACCCTCCGGCAGGCCCGCTATGCCACTATGCTGAAATCCAAGAATGCCGAGCCTGACATTGTGACATCGGCTCTGGCAGCCAGAGATGGAGGGGCAAATTCGATAACGATGCATGTCAGGGGAGATCGGAGGCATGTGCAGGAGGAAGATGTTGTCCGTGTAAAGGAATCCTGTGACCTCCCTATTAATTTTGAAATGGCCAGTACGGCCGAGATGATCGCGATGGCTGGCAGGCTGCGCCCGGATTTTGTGTGCCTCGTTCCGGAGAATCGGAAGGAGATTACTACCGAGGGCGGCCTTGATGTATCCGGGCAGAGGGAAAGTCTGCGGACAACGGTGGGATCCCTGCAGAATACAGGATGCAAGGTGAGTATGTTCATTGACCCGGAGGAAGGGCAGGTCGTAGCGTCTCGGGAGGTCGGGGCCGACATGGTAGAGCTCCACACAGGATGCTTTGCAAATTCAGAAGGACCAGCAAGGGAGAGGGAGATCGCAAGGCTGAGCGCAGCTGCGCGGATGGGGAGTGAACTGGGCCTGAGTGTCAATGCGGGACACGGTATCAACTATGCGAATATTGAGGAGTTGTTCGATGTTCCGAATCTGGAGGAACTCAACATCGGGCACAGTATTGTATCGAGGGCAGTATTGACGGGGATGGAGCAGGCAGTGAGGGAAATGGCCAAGATGATGGCTAACTATCCGGGGAGGTGATGAGAATCTTCGGAATTGGTATCGACGTCATTGAAATTGAGCGTGTCGAAGGGGCGATCGAGTCCTTCGGTGAGCGTTTTCTTGACCGGATCTTTACGAATGAGGAACAGCAATACTGTCTGAAACAAAAGCGTCCAGCCGTTCACCTTGCTGCTCGCTGGTCAGCAAAGGAAGCCACATCCAAGGCTCTCGGAACCGGCATTGGAACGGTGCTTTCGTGGAAGGATATGGAGGTCGTCCGCCGGCAAACAGGTGAGCCGGAGATGATTCTGAAGGGCGATGGCCTCGTCTTTTCCCGGCAGCAGGGGATCGATCAGATCAAGATCAGTCTTACCCACGCCCAGAATTACGCGGCGGCGAATGCAGTTGCGATCAGCAACTCTTGAGAACAGGAAAGGCGTCGATTCGGGTTTATGGCAGGGAGGGAAGCGAGAGCAGGATTTCCCGGACAACTTTGGCAGCCAGTATCGATGAGCATCCGGAGGGATCAAGTTCGGGAGCTAGTTCCACCACATCGCATGCAACGACCCTCTGCCACGGCACTGCTGCCAGCAATTCTCCCAGATTTTTCCAGTCGATACCTCCGGGTTCCGGTGTTCCTGTTCCCGGTAAATAAGCAGGATCGAGCAGGTCAAGATCGAGAGTGACATAAATGGGAGCAGCCTCGTCGTCAGTGAGTGCACGCCTTAGCGATGCTGCATCCGGCGGGATAAGGCATCCTGACCTCCGTAGATCCTCGAACTCGGAGAGGCTCCCTGAACGCACACCACATTGAAAGATACGCGAGCTAGGGATCATTTCCCTGATGCGCCGCATGCAACAGGCATGGCTCCATTTTGTGTCAGTCCATTCTTCCCTCAGATCTGCGTGAGCATCGAGCTGGACAACCATCAGGTTCGGATGGGTCTCGAGTGCCGCGGCGACCGCGCCAGGGGTGAAGGAGTGTTCACCTCCGAGCAAAAGAGGCGTCAGATTCCGCGAAAGAAGGTTGCGGCATGCTTCCGTGACGAGGGTGTTGACTCGCTCGGCATCTTTCGTGTGCAGACTGAGATTTCCGAGGTCAGCGAAGGGGCTCGAGGTCAGGTCCCTGTCAAGGGAGGGCGAGTAGGTTTCAAGGCCATTGGATACCTGCCGGATAGCATCGGGTCCCAGGGCGGCGCCCTTCCTGAAAGAGGCGGTTTGATCGAACGGAATGCCGAGAAGAGCGGGCCTGCCCGTAACAGGTTCGGCGGCGGCTTCCATGTAGGGAATGTCTGGAGGAGAACTGTTCACATCAGTCGCCGTTTGAAATCCTCGTAATCGAACGAGCGGATTGTTTCCTCCCTTCCATCCTCATGTAGCAACATGATGGAGGGGTGCCGGATTCCGTTGAAGAAGGTGGTCTTGACCATTGTGTATTGTGCCATGTCCTGAAAGACAACCCGGTCTCCGACTCGTAGGGGCCGATGGAAATGGTAGGATCCGATCACATCTCCGGCGAGACAGGTAGACCCTCCCAGAGAGTAACGATATGGCCCTTCCTCAAGACATGGGATCTCATCAAGTGTGAGGCCGGGGCGGTAGGGCATTTCGAGGACGTCGGGCATATGAGCGGTTGCGGAGACGTCCAAGATCGCAATGGTCTTTGCCCCATTCTGGAATATGTCGAGAACTGTGGAGTGAAGGGTGCCGGAATCAAGGACGGCAGCCTCACCCGGTTCAAGCCACACTTCCTCCAGATTGTAGTCTTTCCGGCATTGCTGAATCAGCGAGGAAAGCAGACTCTGGTCATAATCCCCACGCGTCAGGGCGTGGCCGCCGCCCATGTTGAGCCAACGGATGTCTGGATGGCGAAGGAGGTTGCCAAAGTGAAAGTCGAGGGCTTGAAGATTCATGGCAAGAGCATCGCTGTTCTGGTCGCATAGCGAGTGGAAATGAAATCCGCTGATCCCTTCCAGATCCGAAATTTCCAAGGTTCCGGGCGGAGTGCCGAGCCGGGATCCCGGGCGGCAGGGATCATAGACAGGGGGTGCTCCAGTCGAGCATTGCGGATTAAGGCGTAGACCGTAGAAGATCTCACCCCTGTGGTATCGAGGATGATCGAGAGCGTATTTACGCCAACGATTCCAGTGAGTGAAGGAATTGAATGTAAGATGAGAGCTCAGATCGAATAGATCAATATCGTCATCAGAATAGACAGGGCCACAGGTGAGGACCGTTGCCCCGAAAAATTCCCGAGCGAGTCTGGCTTCCCAGAGGCCTGATGCGGAGCATCCATCGAGATGGTCGCGAAGAAGGTGGAATGCTCCCGGAAGAGCGAAGGCTTTCAGGGCCTGAACTATTCTGCAGCCCGTTTGCTTGCTGATGCCGGCAAGGACTTCGCAGTTCTTCCTGATGACTGCGAGGTCAATTAGGTAAGCCGGGGTGGGCAATCTCAAGGGTAAGGTGTGGGTTATGCATTAGTGGTGAGCGACTTTGATCAGCAGATAGCTCCTTCTGCGAAATCTTCCAACAGGAAAGGGTCAGTCTCCTCGATCGTCCAGGGAAGACCAAATGAATCAAGATCCTTCATAAAAGGATCAGGATTAAAGTGTTCCATATTCCATACGCCAGGCTCAAACCACTTCTTCTGCAGCATCAGCTTGGCTCCGATCATCGCAGGTACCCCTGTGGTGTAGGAGACTGCCTGAGAGCCCGTTTCCTCGAAGGAACGGTCATGGGAGCATGAGTTGTAGACGTATATGCTTCGGAATTGCCCCCCTTTTGTTCCGCGGATGATGCATCCAATACAGGTTTTACCGGTCGTTGACTCCCCGAGGCTCGCGGGGTCGGGAAGGAGCGAAGTGAGGAACTGAAGGGGAACGATTGATCTCCCACGAAATTCGATCGGGCGAATGCTGGTCATTCCGACATTCTGAAGCACCTCAAGACTTCGTAGGTAAGACGGCGAAAACGACATCCAGAACTGAGCTTTCCGGAGGGAGGGATATTTAAGTGTGAGCGACTCCAGTTCCTCATGATACATCCTGTATATTTCGTGGTCAGGTTCGTCCCCCGGGCAGGAAAAAGGCCGATGAGTTGAAAAGGGAGGGGACTCTACAAACTTACCACCTTCCCAGTGCCGGCATTTGGCTGAGACCTCCCGGATATTAATTTCCGGGTTGAAATTAGTAGCAAAGGACTCGTTGTTTTCTCCCCCATTCACGTCGACAATGTCGAGTTCAAGGATTTCGTCGAAATGATGCTTGGCTGAAAAGGCGGTGAAGACGTTGGTCACGCCGGGATCAAATCCAGATCCCAACAGGGCGCAGAGGTTTTGTTCCTGAAACCTCTGGTGATACCTCCATTGCCATTTGTATTCAAAGCGGGCGACCTCGGGAGATTCGTAATTTGCGGTGTCTAGATAGTTGGTTCCGGTAGCGAGACAAGCCTCCATCAACGTCAGATTTTGGTACGGGAGCGCCAGATTGAGCAGGAGATCCGGTCGCACGGTGCGAAGAAGACGAACGGTCTCGTCAAGATCATCTGCATTCATGCGATAGGTTGACACTTCCTCTCCGGTTCTCTGGAGAACGGATGAGGCAATGAGTTTGCACTTGGAATGAGTCCGGGAAGCGAGATGGATCTCGTTAAATATTTCAGGCAGCTGAGCGCACTTGTGAGCTGCAACGCTGCCGACTCCGCCGGCCCCCACGATAAGAATGGAATTCAATTTGATATGAGGATTATCGAATCGCAGGCAGTGATTCTTCGATCGTGGAGGACAGGATTCTTTTTGGGGGATTCCCCCCGGGAGTAGAAGTGGGTCTTTTGAAGCGTCGCGAGTTGTTTCCCTTTAGACCCTGCTTGTCTTCAGCTCGCGGGAAAAAAGGTAGGGGTGAATATCATAGATTGATCGAAGATAACATTGGGACTAAGGTTGCTCCATGACAATCCTGGCTGAAAACTCCCCGGTGATGGATAAAACCAAAGAGCTTTGCGCCGCCATTGCCGGCGACCCGGAGTATCAATCTCTTCTGGGGAAGGTCGAGCGATTCATGGGAGATGATGCGGCGAAGTTGCAGTTCCAGAGCGTGCAGGAACGTAGCCACGAACTCGGCCAAAAGCAGCAGTCTGGATTAGAGTTGAGCGTTGGAGAGGTAGAAGAGTTCGAGGCCGCTCGCGAGGCCTTAATGGGTAATTCCGTGGCGCGTGAATTCATGGATGCCCAGCAGAGTCTGCAAACAGTGCAGATGGCGATCGGAAAATACGTGGGGATGACCCTCGAACTGGGTCGTGTGCCCGCAGAGGAGGACCTCGCGGACGAGGGCGGTTGTTGCAATGAGGGGGGATGCGGCTGTAGTTAGTAGCGTCTGGATAGGAAAGGTCATTGCAGGGCAGTGCTCGCACCATGGTCGAGGAAAAACGCTGTGGACTCATGGGCCTGCAGGTACGTTGCCGGCACCTCGGATGTGATGCCTGGAGTGAGGGCGCGTTTAACAATCTGGGCCTTGCCCTCTCCAAAGGCGAGGAGCGCAATGCGCTGGGCACCAAGGATGGTCCTTACCCCCATGGTGATGGCGCGCCGAGGAACCTTCGCGATCCCTCCAAAAGCCTCGGCAGCATCATTAACTGTCACCGGGTTGAGTTCGGTAACGTGCGTGGGGAGGTCTGAGGTAGCTCCGGGTTCATTAAATCCAATGTGGCCGTTTCTGCCAATACCGAGGACCTGCAGGTCGATACCTCCCGCCTCCGAAATACGTTCCTCGTAGGCAGAGCAATAGTTTTCGAGATTCTGCTCCGAGACTCCACAATCCGGGATATGAATATTTTCCGGAGCGATATCAATATGATTAAAAAGGTGATGGTGCATGAACTGCCAGTAGCTCTCTGGATGTTCCCGGCTAATTCCAATATATTCGTCCAGATTGAAGGTTATGACATCACGAAAGGATAGCCCCTCATGATGAAGGCGAATCAGCTCGGCATAGAGGCGAGTAGGGGTGTTGCCGGTTGCGAGTCCAAGCACCGTTGTTTTTCCATCTGCAGATCTGGAGTCGATAAGTTGGCATATTTCATCGGCCAATGCTTTCGAGGCTGCTTCGGGAGACGGGAACAGACGACATGACGGAAGGCTGGGCATGATGAGAACGGGTTTCGGTAAGCTAAAAACTTGCGTCGTCTGGAATCAACCAGAACTCAACTTATGGGAGAAGTCTCAGCCCTTCCGTCCGACAGGATTCTTTGAGCTGTAGCGATGATCTCAGCAGATTGGCAGGATCCAGGAATGGAGGTAAGCCATTGTTCCCGGCGGAACCAGGTGCGCTGGCGCTTTGCGTATTGTCGTGTGGCGACCACGATCTCCTCCAAGCAGGCATCTCGGTCAATGGCCCCATCAATAAGTCGCCTGATTTGCGGAACTCCTATGGCGCGGGAGATGGCAGATCCGAGGGATGAGAGCGATGCGAGTTCCCTCTCGGCATTACCTTCCAACATTTCGGAAGTTCTTTTGCGAATTCGGAGGTCGAGTTCTGAGGGGTCCCACGAGAGCAATAGGCCGCGAAGGGATCCGTTCGGGACTCGAAATGAGGACCTTAGCTGTGAGGCCGGTTGACCGCTGGTAAGGCTGATTTCCAGCGCACGCTGAACGTAACGGGCATTGTCGCGGTCAATACTGGCAGCAGCGTCAGGGTCCACCTTGCGCAGACGGGAGTTGAGCTCGTGGAGCGAGAGAGTTTCCAGTTCAGCACGCAGCGTGGCAGCTGTTGGGGGGAGGTCGTCCGGGCCGTGAGTCAGGAACTTGAGATACAGACCGGAGCCCCCCACGACGATCGCCAGTTTTCCCCGTCGACGAATGTCCTCGAGGACCGGGAGTGCCATCTCCCGGTATTGCCCAGCGTTAAGGGTGTCGCATGGATCCGCTATCCCGTAAAGGTGGTGGGGGATCAGGTCGCGGTCTTTCTTGCTGGGAGAGGCTGTGATGGTCTCGATGCCTCGATAGAGTTGGAGAGCATCTCCATTCACGATTTCTCCGTTAAGCGCGTGGGCAAGACTGAGGGCGTGGGAAGACTTCCCAGAGGCGGTAGGACCACAAAGGTAAAGAGGCTGAGGAGATTTTTCGGGGTGTTGTTCGGTCCTTTTGCCCGCCGAAGGTGTAGATCTTAAGTCAATTCGTTCTTGAACCACGGGCCTACGTGATGAAGTTACCCTGTTGAACGCCTAGTCGAGGTCTGAATCGGCTTCGCCCTTCGATTTGGCCCCGCTCACAATCATTTTGCGACCCATGAAAGGTTGATCATGGAGAACCTCGACGGCCCTCTTCGCCTCGTCAATCGTTGCCATTTCGATAAACCCGTAGCCCTTGGATTTGTGAGTATTTCGATTGTAAACTATTTCAATACTCCGCACTGAACCCACGCCTTTGAAGAGTTCTTCCAATTCATACTCAGCTGCGTCGTAGGACAGATTCCCAAGATAGAGTCTGCTGGATTCGACAGGTTTTGGAGATGGGGGACTGCCTGTCCGGGTAGAGTTCGAGGTCTTGGCGATACGTGTCCCGGATTTGGGGGCCTTGCGGGGTTCTTTCCTTTCCTTCTCCGTGGTAGATTTACCGCCTCGTTTTCGAGGTGGTCGGACAGTCTCCTTGTGCAGCCCTAGAGCTTTGAGGATCTTTTGCCACCAGGTCAGGGGGACGGGCTTTGGCCCCTTGCGGCTCCGGCGGCCGCCAGAGCGACGACTTCCGGATTGCGGGCTCGTGCTTGCACCTCCACCTCCGCCACGGTTGCGGCTGCGGTTGCGATTGCGGTTGCGGTTACGATTGCGGTTGCGGTTGCGATTTCCAGATCCTCCTCCGGATTCTGATCGCCGCGCATTGTTGGACGAATCGGACATGGTTCTTTTTTTGTTTCGGGTTCGCGCGGGAACACGACAGGCGCCTCTATGGTATGTCGCGGACTCTCGAGGTACTCAAACTCTATCTGCAATTCTGGGGACTCTATTGTCATTCGGAGAGTCGATTGCTGCTTGTTGAGAATCGAAAGAGTCGGGAATCCGCTTGCTCGGCGTGTTGCTGGCTGTTGCATTCCCGCATGGTTAGGCCTTCTGGCCTGAGAGGTTGGTGGCCACTTGAAAAGCTGAGTGGTCGAGACGGAGATCCCATCTGGTGCCAAGGCTAAGCCGTTTTGACTGCCATTCGGGTATCGAGGGGCAAGCGTGCGCATCGAAAGTTTTTCCGTTGGCGGACCTTATCCGCGA
>PBNG01000074.1 GCA_002723015.1 Roseibacillus sp.
CCCGCGCCAGCAGAGCCCGCGCCAGCAGAGCCCGCGCCAGAGCCCGCGCCAGCAGAGCCCGCGCCAGAGCCCGCGCCCGCTCCCCAGCAGCCTTGAGGCGATTTGCAGGCAACTTGGAATTTTCTCCGCGTGGCGTGTCTCGCAGGGGACATGCGGTAGGAGCATGAGCAGAGATTGTGAACAACCCGTCTGGTCGCGATGGGAGGTGTTTCCTGAGAAGCCGGGGAGTGCTCCTTATGGTGCTCTTGCACCAAGGGCACGGCAGTTTGAGTTCCAGAGCTTGGATGCTCTGGCGCAGCACGTAGAGCATGGCCGTAAAAGAGTAGAAGCAGTGTGGGTGCCTGAACGGGAGAGAATGATTCCCCCCGAGGCAGTTCCAGAGCTGGTAGAGCCGCTACGTGAAAGGCTTCTCGAGCAAGCTGAGATGGACGCATGTAACGCGAGGCGCAATACCCTGATATTCGGCGTCATGGTCCTGTGGGCGGTCTATGCGAAGGTAGCGAATGGCACGGCGCCTACCCAGTCCTTCGTATTAGGTCTTGCGGGCGTCCTGTTGACGGCTCTAGGCCTCGTGCCCTGGTATAATGCACTTCGCGACCGCAGTTCCGCGCGTGCCATGAACATCCAGTCTTTGGCAATGGAAGAGCAGGAGGCGCGTTTTGATTATTGGTTGAAGAACCATCGGGCGTGGTTCACGAGCGTGATCCTCATCCTTCTGGCAGGGTGTGGACTTTCCCAGCTGTGGGTTGACCTGGAGGCGGCTGTCGGGGCCGCAGGACTTCAAAAGGACAGGGTCGCTGCGGAGCCCTACCGTCTCATGACAGCGCCATTTATCCATGGGCATCCTCTGCACTGGGGGCTGAATGTATTGGGATTGTGGTATCTTGGGAGACGTGTGGAGTCACTTGCGGGATGGCCCCATCTGGCGTTGTTGATGGTGCTCTCGATGGTCGCAAGTGGATGCGCCACAAGTCACTTAATCCCGGAGAGGGCGTCCGTTGGCGTATCAGGAGGACTGCTAGGGTTGCTGGGATTTCTGCTTGTTTTTGAGACCCTGCACAAAAGGCTTGTTCCGCGCTCTGCCCGGAGGCGCCTGCTCGGGGCTCTTGGAGTAACCCTGATTATCGGATTTATAGGGTATCAGTTTATCGACAACATCGCTCACGTGGGGGGATTGCTGGCGGGGATGCTGTATGCGTCCGTAGTTTTTCCCCGGTCCGGGTCCCCCCGGAGGCCTCAGGCGACGAAATTTGCCACTTCCTTGGGCGTCGTGGCCGGACTACTACTGGCCGCCTCCTCCGTGTCAGCAGTTGTGCTTGTCCTCGCGGCTTGATCCAGACAGAGCCTGTACCCCTCAGGAAATTACATGCAAAGGTTCACTCTTTCCAGTTGAGGGCCCCTTTTTTGAGGACATAGAGGTAGGCCACGCCAAGGACAGTGACGAATGCACCCATCGACAAGAGGGCCATCGCGTTTGTCAGGATCAATTCCCTGAATTGCACCGCCCATGGATACATGAAGACAACTTCGATATCAAAAATGACGAAAAGCATGGCGACCAGGTAGAACTTCACACTGAAACGCGGGGCACCCTCTCCAATGGGAAGCATGCCGCACTCGTAGGGCACGTTTTTTACCCCTTCTCTGCGCCCGAGCTTACCGAAAACAACACTCGCGATCAGCATCGCGGCGCAGAACCCGATCGCAACCATGATTTGCATCAGGACTGGAAGATAGTCAGGAAGCATGGACTAGTGATAAAAAGGAAAACCTGCGCCAGAGGTTGGCGCAGGTCTTGAGGAATTGCTAGCTGGATCGAATTTTTCCAGCCGTAAATATGGGTTCAGGGCTCAGGCTTGCTGTTGCTGAGCCGCAATATTGTCGCTGTGAGCCTCTTCGATGCGTTCAAGTCCCTTGTATTCCTTTCCGCTTTTCTCGACAAGACCGCGGGTGACAAGGTTTTGAAGCTTTTCGTAAGCGCGGAGCCGAAGCATTTCTTCGCCCCCGCTTACAGCGTTGCGCTCCTTAAGCCGGTCGTAAACCAGTTCAAAGAGATCATTGAAGCCGAAGAACTTGTCCTCATCGCCGAGGACGTTCACCAGTTCGTCAGTGACGTGATCAGGGAGCCGACGTGAAAATCGCGTTCTTTTCGTGGTAGCCATAGCGAGGACATCTTAGCAGCAGATTGGATCTAATGCGATACGAAAAAGGAAGTAGCTCATATTTTTTTCAAATTCCTGACAAGTAAAATGTTTAGCAATATTAGAAATAAAGGCCCAGGGAGCATGGTTTCGTCTCGTTTTTGGCTTGGATCGCTCTTTTTTGGCCCCTAAGGGTAGATCAGTGATCGCGCGCTTGCGAGGCGAGGTGGTAGAGGCTCTTCCCAGCCGTTTGGTGGTGGATGTAGCAGGTGTTGGCTATCAGGTGTTTGTCCCGATTTCTTCATTTGACAGCCTGAACCCGAGGCAGGGGCAGGAGATTACCCTGCTGACCCATCTCCACGTCAGAGAGAATGCCCATACGCTTTATGGATTTGCGAGTTCAGAGGAACGGGACATTTTTCTTCTGCTGGTAGACCGCGTTAGCGGGATCGGGCCGACGATCGCAATGGCGGTACTGAGCGGTATGGCGGTGGAGCATTTTAAGCAGGCCGTAGTGGCTGAGGACGTGAAGGCGCTTTCGGCGATCAAGGGACTTGGGAAAAAGACCGCGGAGCGCATCGTCCTAGAACTCAAGGATAAGGTGGGTGTCGCTGAGACGTGGCAGGTGGAACAGGATGGCAGCGAGGCAGGTGCCGCCTCCCGGGATGCGGAACTTGCCCTTCTGGCGCTGGGCTTCAAGCAGGGGGATGCTCGGAAAGCGATAAAAGCGGTGCTGGGACGGGTCCCCGAAATGGCTGCAGAGAATCTCATCAGGGAGGCTTTGCGGGAGTTGAGCTAGGGCTGGGGTGTCTTCGATCCGCCNCGGTGTTGGCGGTGAGGGNCTTTCCTGTTTGCAGTCCCGGCCGNTCCTCGGGCAGATTGCTCCTTGATGGCACTGGAGCTGGACGACTTCATGAGCGATGCCGGGGCTGTGGGCTTCCGCGAAGATCGTGGGTGGCTCTTTTCTCCTGAGCCTCTCAGGTTGTGTCCCGCNCAGGTGTCCCAGTTGGAGAGGCTGGGCCATCCCCTGCGGATGTTCCAGCAAGGTTGTGACCGGATTTACCGGCGGAGNGTGAAGGGCACCCTGCCGGGATGGATCGCGGAGGTCTTGGATGGGGGAAAGCCCGAATGGCTGATAGAGNCCCAACGATCCGAGGATCTACGTGATGAGGCTCCGCGGGTTATCCGCCCCGATCTACTTTTGACGGACAAGGGGTTCGCCCTGACTGAATTGGATGCGGTTCCGGGTGGGATTGGGATGACCGGATGGTTGTCGCACCGCTATGGGGCGGAGGGCTACCGGCTTCTCGGAGGGAGCAGCGGAATGGTGGAGGGATTCCGCTCGCTCCTGCCGGGCGGTGGGGAGATTCTTATTTCGGAGGAAGCTGCGGATTACCGTCCAGAAATGGAATGGTTGGTGCAAGCGCTGAACAAACAGGGGCGGGGATCCTGGGGAATAGTATCAGCCGAGACATTTGACGAAGGCCACTCATCAGCCGGGCTCTACCGTTTCTTTGAGCTTTTTGACTGGAAGGCGATTCCATGCTTACCCGTGCTCTCCCGGTGCCAGGACCTTACTCCTCCCTGCAAGCCTCACTTTGAGGAAAAACTCTGGCTGGCCCTCCTGTGGTCGCCGAGCTTGCGGGAGGTATGGGAAGCGGAGATCAGAGGAAGTCACCTGCAGAGGCTCAGGGAACTCGTGCCCTATGGCTGGGTCGTCGACCCGGGACCATTGCCGCCTCATGCGAGTCTTCCCCGCCTCGAAGTCCATTCTTGGTCGCAGCTGGAGGATTTCAGCCAGAAACAGCGGCGGCTCGTTCTCAAGGTCAGCGGTTTCAGTGAGCTGGCCTGGGGAAGCCGGGGGGTTGTGATTGGCCACGATGTTTCCCGGGAGGAGTGGGCCGAGGCTTTGCAGGGGGCCTGTGACGGCTTCGAAACCCAGCCTTGTATCCTGCAGGAATTTGAGGAGGCAAAACTGCTGGAGCACCCCTATTTTGACCCTGTCACTGGATCGCGAAAAATGATGCGGGGCCGTGCNAGGCTCTGCCCCTACTACTTCGTCAATGAGAGTGGAGAGGTCAGCCTTGGCGGCTGCCTTGCTGCCATTGTTCCCGCAGACAAGAAAAAGATCCACGGAATGCGTGACGCCATCCTCACCGTCTGCGAAGCAGGCGAGTAATCACGCGAGTTTGACAGCGGTGCCGAACGCCAGCATCTCGGACATTCCCTGCGCTACAGCGGAGGTCGTGAAACGGACGCTGACAACGGCATCAGCTCCCAGTTCCTGAGCCGATTGCATCATCCGCTCGATCGCCTGATTGCGGGCTTCTGCCAGCATTTCCGTGTAGCCTCCGACTTCGCCCCCAATGAGCGTTTTCAGCCCTGCCGCGATGTCCCGGCCAAGGTGTTTGGCTCGCACGGTATTGCCACAGACCACACCGACGTGACCAANAATTTCCCGGCCACTGATTGTCTCTGTTGTGCTAAGCAGAAGCATGATCTGATGAAGATAGGTCTAGGGGGAGGACCTCAAAACTGGTTATTCTGGGCGGAATAAATCCTCCCGCGGGACAGGTTGGGGTTATTTGATCAACCCGGCCTTCTTGAGGGTGGCGTAGGCGCCATTCTTGTTGATGGTCTTGAAGGCNTTGCAACTGGCCTTGACCTTGATGTGGCGCCCAAGTTCAGGGACCCAGACTCTCTTGGTTTTCAGGTTTGGAGAAACCGGGCGCTTGACGGTCTTCGTGACGTGACGACCGATACCACCCTTTTTCTTTGCCAATCCGGAACGGTGGATTCTACGCCCCATTCGGACGCNGGAACCTCTGATGCTGCAGACTCGTGACATTGTTTAGATGGATCTGGGTTGCGGGGCGGGGAGGAAAGCGGTGATTCGCCACCCGGTCAAGGAATTTCGGCCCCCCCGGATGGGCAAAACCCTTCAAATNGAGTCCGAGGGAGAGCTCGCCCCGGTNGTAAAGGCTCGGGGAGTGGAGGCGAGGCAGAGTCATGGGGTTTCCCCAGCTGGTCTCCCGGGACGNGGGGGGCNTCGGGCCGGACGGCCCAGAGTGAGGAGTTCCACCGGGGTTCAGTTGTGAGAGCCTNCCGTCGTTCGCGAAGGGAATGCAGAATTTTCTCGTGAGTCGAAGGAACAGGCTCTAATCGTGCGCCATGCTCGATCGGAGAGTCGCATGGATCACGGGGTGCTCACGCGGCCTGGGGCGGGCAATGGCTCGGGGCCTTGCGCAACGAGGCTGGGGTGTTGCAGGGCTGGCGCGCAGTGGTGCAGCAGTAAAGGAGATGGCCGGTTGCCTCGGGCCGAATCACTTTCTGGCCTCTGTAGATGTGGTTGAAGAAGACGAGGTAGAGGCGTTCTGTGCGGCCGCTTTGCGGGAGGTAGGGCCGCCGAGTCTCCTCCTGAATAATGCAGCTCTCATCAATGAGCCTGCTCCGCTCTGGGAGATTGGGAGTGAGGAATTCGGGGAGGTGATCGATGTCAACATCAAGGGGGTGGCCAATGTCNTGCGACACACGATTCCGATCATGATCGAGCAGGATGAGGGGGTAATCGTGAATTTCAGTTCCGGTTGGGGTCGATCCACCTCCCCAGACGTGGCCCCTTACTGCGCNACCAAGTGGGCCATTGAGGGAATGACTCAGGCACTTTCCAGCGAGTTGCCTGAGAATCTGGCAGCCGTCGCCTTGAACCCTGGCGTCATCGATACTGATATGCTGCGAACGGTTTGGGGAGATGGAGCGTCAGATTGTCCTGACCCGGAACAGTGGGCAAAGAGCGCCCTGCCAATTCTTGAGAAGCTTGGCCCGGGGGATAATGGCAGTTCCCTCTCGGTGTGAGAGATCTTCGAGAAAGGCCCTTTGTGAGATTCGAAGCCTGCTCCTTTTTCAAATGAACCTGCGTCTTCCCGGTCGGACCCTGAATTTCCCGAGGCGCCCGCTGTTGATGGGGATCGTCAACGTGAACGATGATTCCTTTTCCGGGGATGGCACTCTCGATGCAGGAGAGGCCCTCGAGCAGGCCTGCGCTCAGGTCGAAGCAGGAGCTGATATCGTGGATATCGGAGCGGAGAGCGCTCGGACCAACCGTGCGGCGATCACCGTCGAGGAGGAATGCTCCCGACTCNGGGCTGTTCTTCAAAGATGGGGGGAGGTCCTCTTGAGAGTGAAGCCGCGGGATCCTGAGCAAGTTTGGCCACCTGTTCTTTCNATAAATACCTGGAGATCCGGGGTTGTCGCTGACGCTTTGGATCTCGGAGGAGAATTGATCAACGATATGAGCGGACTGCCCGACGACAGTAACGCTCGGCTGGTGGCGGGCAGTGGAGCCGCCCTGCTGGTGATGCACACCGCCGGCCCTCCCAAGGTTGAGCGCACCAGTCAGCAATGGGACGATGTCATGGGAGAACTGGAGCGATTCTTCGGGGAGAAGATCAACCTGGCAGAGTCCGCGGGCCTTTCCCCGGACCATCTTCTTCTCGATCCGGGNATTGATTTCGCCAAGCAACAGAAAGATAATTTGCTCCTCATCCGTGAGCTGGACCGCCTCCATCAGTTTGAGCGCCCGATTTTATTGCCGGTCTCGCGAAAGACAGTGATTGGAGATGTCCTGGGTATTGCAGACCCCGCTGCCCGGGATGCCGGGACTATCGGGATTNTGGCTGCAGGGATGGCAGGNGGAGCCCAGATCTTTCGTGTTCACAATGTCGATGCCGCTTGGCAGGCGGTAAAGATTCTCGCGGCGGTGGAGAATGCAGGATAAGGCTACGCTCTNNGCGAGAANTCCAGANGTCAGCGGAGGGGCCCCGGAATNAGATCGCGCTGTTGTCATGCTAAGCTTACGGTAAGGCTATGNTTGGAGACGNGGANGTNNTNATGNTTGCNGTTNTTCAGATTCCGTTNCTGGTGGTTGCGATCCTGTTGGTGCGGGCCGTTAGGNATTGGGCAACNATCACGCTTTTGGTGGGTACGTGCTGNCTGNNTCTTGCCNCCGTAATNATCGCAGNGATAGCGNNCGTGATNCCTTCCGGGCCGCGATATGAGGGACTCTATTATNNTCTCGCAGGAGCGGGNCTGGCNGGGTTGGGCTATCTNGCATGCCTCGTTGGTGCGTGCGGGGCGGCCCTTNAATANGCCGNAACAGCACGAAGGGCGGAAGAANTGGAAGGTCTTCTNCGGACGCTCCAAGATCGGATGGGTTCCGGCNCTACGCTGATGGAGGCAGGCTCCNNGCCCTCNATTATNGGGATGNCTCGAACGAAGGAAGGGGGCTGATGGGGTTGGCTGGCAATGGGAATTGCCGGGCGAGAATGCCGGGTGCGAGTTCGTTGTTGGCTTCATAGGCCATGGTCAGCATTTCGTATTTTGCGTCAAGGTTGTCGATATAGTGGAGAGCGAAGGCCTCAGGTGTGGAGGGCAGGGTCGGGGACCCGAACTCCCGGGTGCCGTGGTGGCTCGCGATGAGGTGCAGCAGGTGNNTNCGAACNAGGTCGCTGGGNGGGGANAGTGTGGCCCANGNGCTGGCNNNNGNCGANCCCGAGAGGTCCCGCCAGAGCTTGTTGACCAGCTCAATCCCAAGCGGGATATGNCCCATCATCTCACCATGCAGGTTGAGNTTTTGAGCAAAGCCTGTTTCCGGATAGTTGTTTTCCCAGAGCTTGCCGCAATCGTGGAAAAGGACTCCGGAGAGAAGCAGGTCCTCGTTGAGGTCCGGGTAAGCGTCGCAGATCGCAGAAGCCGTACGCATCATCTGAGACACGTGCTCGACGAGGCCACCCCGACGTGCGTGGTGGTTGCGCCGGGCCGCGGCGGCGCGACGGAAGCGTTCGCCGAAGTCTTCGAGAAACTTGTTNGCGAGAGCGTGCAGGCGGGGGTCCGTCAGGGCGGCACAGGAATTGACGATGTGATCCCAGTCTTGCTGCTGTTTGCGTGCTGTGGCTGGATCGCCGCGGAGGAAGTCCTCGGTTTCCGAGTCGTTGAGACCGCGCATTTGCCAGTCCGCGCCGTCGATTCCGTATTGATTCTGACTCCAGCGGCCTTCCGCCCTGACACNGGATCCGCTGGGAAGTTCNCTGAGCTCAGCGAATTGAGAATGGTTGCTCCACACTTTGAGGCTGAAGTTGCTGGTGGCATCCGCAAGGGTAAGCTCAAGGTAGGGGGATCCACTTTTTGTTTTCTTTTCCGAGCAGTCTTGGAGCTGAGCATAGAAAAACGCCTCGCGGGGCGTTTCATTGGCAGTCTGCTTGAGCTGCGCGATGGTGATGAATTCCACAGGTCCAGTTAGCAGGGAACTTCCCACCCTTACCAGCATGACCTCCGTCTTTCTTGCGTCGGGAGCCCGGAGAATAATAGGGATGCCAAAAGGCCCCCATGCCGTTTGANGGAATGCCCTTTCAAATACGTCCANAGTTCCTCCGGGAGGCCCGGGTCAATTCCGGAGGTTTCGTTTCTTGGGTTTTCGGGGGGCCTTCCTAAGATCGGAGGATGATCGAGCCATTCGAGGGCCACTGGCCACAAATCGAGGAGAGCGTCTTCGTGGCGGCCAGTGCGGACCTCATCGGGAGGGTGACGATCGGNGAGGAGTCCAGCGTTTGGTACAATTCCACCCTTCGGGGAGATATTAATGAAATTGTTGTTGGCCCTCGATCCAACATACAGGACGGCGCTGTCCTCCACGTCGAAAGTAACCGGGGCTGTTATATCGGGGAGCTGGCCACTGTCGGTCATGGCGCCATCGTCCACGCCTGTCATGTTGGGGATGAGGTCCTCGTAGGGATGGGAGCGACCGTGCTGGATGGTGCCATTATCGGGGAGCGGAGCATCATCGGGGCCAACACGCTTGTCACAATGAATACAGAAATCCCGCCAGGCTCTCTCGTTCTTGGCTCTCCGGGGAAAGTGGTGCGATCNTTGAGTGAGGACGAGCAGGCCGGGGTGAAGGTTTGGGCCGAGAAATATGTGGAAAACAGGCGGAAGTTCCTCGCTCGCAACTTGGATCGTTCGTAACTTTGCGCCATGCCTGATCTGGTTCAAGTAGACCCTGTTGCTCTTCTGCCCACGCAGGCAGGGTGCGCGGTGTTCCTCGGTGACGGGCAGAAGTCGATTGTGTTTTATATCGAACCGGCGATTGGAGCGTCCATCAATGATGCGCTCTCNGACCGGAAGCCTCCGAGGCCTCTGACTCATGATCTGTTCAATGATGCACTCAGGGCATTTGGCGCTGCGGTNCAGCGGGTCGTCATAGTAAGGGTTGAGAGTGATGTGTTTTTCGCGCGCCTCTTTATCGAGGCNGAGAATGAAGTCAGTGAAAAGCTGATCGTCGAACTTGATGCCCGCCCGAGTGACTCCATCGCCCTGGCGGTTCGCCAGCAGGCACCAATTTACGTCGTAAAGGAGGTCTGGGACGTCCTCAAGGATATGACCAGTGTTCTTGAGGAGCTCAGGGACAAGGGGATGGAGATGGATGGAACTGATTCCTGAGGGGGGCGGTAGTTTTGGCCCTGTTCTTCTCTTGCCCGGTCGGAGAATGCCCTTAGGGTGCGGTANTATGCAGTCCTTGACCCGTTCGCTCCCCTCCTACCTCAATGAGGTTGTCCTGCAGGACCCCTCCAGAAGGAAGTTTCCTCCGTTTGACCCAGCGCGACTTCTATCCACGGTGTTCGAGCCTACCGAGGGGTGCAGGGTTTGCATCCTCACGGATTTTCAAGAGCCCTTGGAGCTGATCAGAGATTTNTCCTTTCTAGATGAGGATGGNTTTGAGGTTCAAAAAAATGCCTATAAGTATTTTTATGAAACGCTNAATGGNGGGGTCATGGATCAACTGGGGATGACTGGNGGCGAAATGTTTGCCTACCGCTGCACCAAGGGGTCCAATCTTGATCTTGATGACGAGGTCTGGAGCACCACCGGCGAAGAGCTTTCCCTCGATCGGGACATCTATCCGCACTACGACCTGATCCTGTGTGTGTCCACCTACTCGGCGACCGCGCCCCTGACCGCCAAGTGTAAGCAATACGGGTTTCGTGGCGCAACCATGCACGGGATGAACGAAATCATCCTCGGATCCGGTCTGGCGGTTGATTACGATGAGGTCTCGGCGGATGCCGAGCGCATTCGCCTCGCGATGACTGGCGCTGACAAGGTGGAGATTGATTTTGGCCTTGAGGACGGGCGGATTCTCGAAGCTTCCTTGGAGCTTGGAGGACAAGAGGCCCAGAAGTCACACGGGCTGTGTAAGGGGAGAACCCCGGATATTGCCAATTTGCCGGCGGGCGAGGGCTACTTCGTTCCCCAGGATGCCTCCGGTCAATTCCCCATGAAGTATGAAGACGGAACCCTTGGAATCCTCGATGTAGTTAACCGGGACGTGGTCAAAGCGTCCCTCATCGAGGGAAGCGAGGCAACGATCGCTGCTCACAACCGGCGCCTCGCGGATGATCCTATGACCGGGACCCTCGGGGAGCTGGGTTTCGGGACCCAGGTCCTGCCGGTTTCCTATCAGGATATTCAGGACGAGAAGGTTCTTGGGACCTGCCACCTCGCAACTGGAAGGGACGACCACCTGGGAGGCGATATTGTTCCGGACATGTTCAAAAAGCATGAAAATAGTACCCACGACGACATTCTTTTTGCTCCCCACAAGACTCCCAACTTCAACCTCAAGCAGGTCCGGATGAAGCGTGCCGGAAAATGGCACTTGATCATCGAGGATTTCAGGCCAAGCAGGTACATCATGGAAGCCCTGGCGGACAGTTGATGGGGATGAAACGATACGAGGAAGTCAATTTCGGGGGTCTTTCAGAAGAGGAATGCAACTGTGGGGTCGTGAGGAGGGCCTTTGCTGATTCTGACCGAGGCCCGGCCTCGGTCCACTTGCTGGACCTCGCGGAAGAACCGACGTGTCACTACCATCGGAAGACAACCGAAATTTACGTCATTCTCGAGGGAGAGGGACACCTTGAGTTGGACGGGCAACTGGTGCCGGTCAAACCCTTCTCCGCAGTGATGATCAAGCCGGGATGCCGGCACCGCGGAATCGGTAAGCTGAGGCTGTTCAATATATCGGTGCCGAAATATGATCCTGAAGATTTCTACTACGATGAGGGGGAGGTTGCGGAGGGGGATGATGCTCCGGTTCATTAAGCTTCAAACGAAGACACCAGCCTGATCGGAAGATAATGGAGAATGTCTACGAGTCGGAGCGTCTCAGGGATGAGTACCTGCTTTTTCATTACGGGGCACCTGACCAGATCCATGGTTGGGCTGGGGGCCCCGCCGGGGCTTTCGATTTCCCGAGTCGGATCGTCCAACGGTTTACGCCCGGATTGGTCGAGAGGGCTCTTGATCTCGGCTGCGCGGTGGGGCGATCTGCTTTCGAAATGTCGCGAAATGCCGACGAGGTGGTGGCCATCGACTACTCGCATTCCTTTGTTGAAGCGGGGAGAAAAATGCAGGAGGAAGGGGAGTGTCAGGTATCCCGGTTGACGGAAGGAAATCTCACGGAGGTCGCCTCCGTAGTGGTTCCGGACAATGTCCGGCCTAAGGTGATCAGTTTCGAGCAGGGCGACGCATTGGACCTCAGGACAGATCTCGGATTGTTCGACCGGGTTCTGGCCGCGAATCTTCTTTGCCGGCTGAGTGACCCTTCTCGCCTGCTGATCCGGCTCCCGGAGCTTGTCAAAATGGGCGGAGAGCTGGTGCTGACCACGCCGTGTACGTGGCTAGATGAGTTTACCCCCCGATGTAACTGGCCTGTAGGATCGACCAGGGACTGGCTGAAAAAGGAACTGGCCCCTTCATTCGAGCTATTGGAGGAACATGACGAACCTTTTCTGATCAGGGAGACTGCGCGGAAATTCCAGTGGACCGTGGCACTCCTGACGAAGTGGCGCCGAATCGAGGGGTCGGGCGAAGTTAGCTCCCGGCAGTGAATGAGCTCCACGTCTCCTCAACCTTGGCGCCCTCGAAACTCCCTTCGTGAAGGAGGAGCAGGTAGCGCTGTGTCAGGAACTCACCCTTCTTGAGTTGGAAGTCGCCGCTTCCCTTCACGGCTTTGTCCCGGAAGGCCCGGACACCAAAGGGATTTGCAGTCAGGAGGCCATAGTTCCGGGCATGCCACCAGGTGGGATGGCGCAGGTTACTGCTGTGATCAAGAATGGCAATCACCTGGGGTGTGCCTGCAGAATCAGGCCCATGGTAGGCAACCCAACGAGCTCTCTTTCCCCACGCGTCGTTATCCTTCAAACCCTCGCTGTTGTTGATTTTGCCTTTGGCGACTTCACCCACAAGACGCAGGGACGGAGCGGTCCGGATAGCGAAACTGCCTTCCTTGGTGTCCCCGAAGGTGACCATGTCCCCGGCGGGCCTAAGGGTAGAGGTAACGCCGATGTGCCGGGTTGCTCCTGCGAGCGTGATTTCGTATTCGCGTTTCTCCAGGATGATGGGGTTTCCCTTGGCTTCCCAGGCAAGTTCGGCGGCAAAGTGTATGATCGCCTGATCGTTGTTCTGAGTTACCTTTGTCTCGCCGAGGGCACGCGTCACAATTTTGCAATCATCCTTGTGCCAGAAGTCATGTCCGTTGACGTTTCCGTGGGTGAACCAGAAGCCGGTATGGTGAGGGTGATCCGATTTTTCCCCAGCTACCCCCTTGACGAAGGGATATTGCCTCGTGAGGTGGGTGCCAGACGAGCTCATTAGCGGGTAAAGGCAGGGAACACGGGTATCTCCGTGGTATTCGGTGAAGAGTTTCCCGTCGACGAGCACCTTCAGATTCATCTTCTCCTGTTTGAGATCGATCTTGATCCCGGCGGAAAGAGAAACGGCCGAGAGAAGTGAAAGTGCGAGAGTAAGGTTGAGAGAGCGCATGGTTTCAGGGCAGAAGTGAAGCAGGGAGATCTGTCGGGGGGAAGAAGTAATGCAGATTGCTTCCCGGCACTATCCGGGTCAACTTGTCTCTCTAAAGAGCGTTAAAAGACTCTGATTTTTTGTATTTACGGCCAATCGCAGAATGTCGAAAAGGGGGAGCCCCGGTGATTTGGAGCAGCAAAAAGTCAAAGCCTGAAGAAGCATGACCCATTTCGAGGAACTCGTCGACGTCTACAACCGGCCGTTATACCGGTTTGCGCTGTCGCTGGTCCGGGATCTGGACCGGGCGATGGATCTGGTAGCACGCACGTTCGTCATCTGGAGCCGTCAGCCGGAGGAATCGTCCAAATGCGATAAAGCGAATACCGGGCTCTTCTCAACTCTTTACCGCGAGCATCTCGGGCGATTTGGCTCAGAGTGGGGCAGGAGTGGACGGCCCACTCCGTCAGCCGCTGCAGGGACCGGGGTCCCGGGAGAATTGGTCGAGCCACTTGGCTCTCTAGATCTGGACCTGCTGCCAACGCTGACCCTGTTTTACCTGCAAAAACACGACTACAGAGAGATAGCCACAATCCTCGACCTTCCCGTCGGGACCGTTATGTCTCGAATCTCCAGCGGTAAGGAACAGCTTCAGGGCAGAAATGCCGCGGAGAACGATGGATAGGGAACAGGCACGGTTTATTCTTCAAAGCCTTCGTCCTGATGGATTGGATGAAGAGAGTGCCGATTTCGAGGAGGCTCTGTCAGTGGCAGGAGAGGACTCTGTCCTGAAAGCATGGCTTTCGGATGAGAGAAAGCGGGACGCAGCAATTGCAGCAGCTTTTCAAGATGTTCCAGTTCCTCCAGTCCTGAAGGAGAAGATCATGAGTGCGATGGAGGCCGATGGAGAAGCAGAAGCTTCTCTTGGAGGCGGAGACATCGAAGAAAAGCAGTCGGGCGCGGAGGCTCCGTCCCTCGCAGCAACATCGGAAGAGAGGGAGATGACCGTGCTGAAGGTTGAGATCGCAGGTGGTGTGAACTCGCTGGCGAGTCCTGCAGGGGACGCTTCCGGGAATGCCTCCGGAAAGACAGGAGAGGGCATGCTGAGGGGGGTTCTCCTCGCGGGCGTTCTTGTCGTGGGCGCCTTTGCATCCTTTGAGCTGACTTCCAATAACTCTGGGCCCGCTGCCAATGGAGAGCAGACAGTCAGCATGCGGGACGTGGGGCGCGGAGCAGTAGCGCTGGTTGAAAGCGACCTGCCTTTTGAGCTCGAGGGTAATGACCTGTATGATTATCAGGACTGGCTGGAGGCGGGTGGAGGTCCCCAGCTTGATTTCGATGGAATTCCGGAAGGGATTTCTGAAGGGAAACTGGTGGGCTGTCGATTATCCAGGATCGGAGGGCTTTGTGCTTCACACCTCTGTTTCGAGGTCGAGGACAGCTCCGTTCATGTCCTCCTTGTCGGGACCATGCCGATCATTGAGGCGCCTCGAGGCTGGCGGGTGGCGACGGACCGCTGGACGTGCCCTGATTCGGGGGTCGCGGTGGTCGCTGAGAGATATGACAGCAGGATATGGTTTTTCCTGAGCAAACTTGATGAGCAGAAGCTGGTAGATCTGACGACCAGGCGTTGAGAATGACTGTTCGGACTGCAGGCTCAACGCGGGCTTTCGGGCCGGGAGACATGCCATTTTCCTCTGGGAGAGATTTGAACGCTTAGGTCAGCGATTGAGGCTGAGCATTCGCCTTCACCCGAGACCAAGGTGGCGATTTCCGGAGGAACGCCATCGGCCGGATAAGGGGTAAAAATACTCAGAAAGTGAGCGGGGGTTCCCGGGGTGACTGGGCGGTAGCAGTAAGTAG
>PBNG01000103.1 GCA_002723015.1 Roseibacillus sp.
GGGTGTGGCCCGGCACGATTATGCCGAAGTATGCGCTGGACGGGAAAACTCCTCTCACTCAGTACTACGACGGTGATTCCCAGAAGCAGTTCGAAGCCATCCTTCACTACCTGCGATCACTTTCACCAGAAGCAAAACCATGAAGAGAAGAATTCTCACTCACATCGCATTGTTCCTTTCCGTGCTCCCTCTGACAGCAGCTCCGGGCCTGATCGGTGAATATTTCAAGCTTGAGGATAAGCTGGGAGATGAATTCGAGGTTCCGGTCGGGTTGAAGCCGTGGCTTGTCCGGATCGATCCCAAGGTTGATTTTGCTCCCACCAAGAATGATTTCCACGGGGCAAAGCTGGTGGAGAACTTCATGGTGCGCTGGAGCGGGGCAATTGCAGTTCCAGAGGATGGAAATTATCTTTTCGCAGTTAGCTCGAAGGATGGTTCCCGGTTGTATCTGGGTGACAAGTTGGTTGTGGATAACTGGGGGCCGCATCCCATGAAGCAGCAAAGCGGGACGATCCGTTTGAAGGCGGGGTCGGTTCCAGCCCGGGTGATTTACCAGAATGGAACTCCGGGGGGCGGCTGTATCGTTAAATGGATGGCGCCGGGAGGGAAACTCGAGGCGATTCCGGCCTCGGCCCTTTTTCACGACGGGGACAAGATGAAGGGGATCGAATGGGACCAGCAGACTTTTGCGAAGGCGGTCAGTCCAGGCGCTCCTCCAGCCAAGCCGGTCTCGGGAAGCCTGCCGGAGAAGTATGGGAATTTCGTGAGTACGGCGCTGCGAGTGGGCAAGGACACCAAGGGAGACAACATTGCCTTCCGGGCCCGGATTATTCGCCTTGATTCCCAGGGGGCGGTTTGTGTGGCTTTTGACGCCGATACCATGCGCATGGCTGCAGGTTGGACCAGAGGGGGATTAAAACTGGAGGGCCTTCCGTTCACCGGAGGGCATGGCGCCTTTCCCTCTCATAACGGAGCGAGGATCTTTACTAATCAGGCTGCTCCCGGATGGGCGGATGCGCAGGGGAGCATTGAGGAAACCCGAAGCCCTGAGGATGGAAAGTATCCACCGCTCGGGCCTCTCCCCAAAACTCAGGCTCATTACAAGGGTTTGTATGTTCATGGCGACAAGACCATTCTCCGCTATACGGTGGGCAAGGATCCGGTTCTGGAACTTCCCGCCTTTGAGAATGGACTGATTACCCGCACCATCCAAGGGAAGTTCAGTGCTCCCGCGGTGATCGTTCTTGCCGATGAGAAAGAGGCCCCCGAGATCCAGATAGTGGGCAGTGGGCAAAAACCGTCGACGATGGACGGTCGGATCGTCCTGAAAGTCCCGGCGGGGATGGCTCATTTCAAGGTGGTTTATGGGAGTGGGAGCGTCCCGGAAGCCCTCGAGGACCTGACGCTTTTGATGAAAGGTGGTCCTGCGCGGTGGACCGAGAAGGTAACGACCGTCGGACAGATCGCCAAGGATGATGGCAAGTCAGCCTATGTGCTCGACCGTCTGACTGTTCCCTACCAGAACCCCTATGGAATGAAGATGCGGATCGGGGGATTCGACTTCTTCGCTGACTCTTCAAAGGCTGCGGTGTGCACTTGGGATGGCGATGTCTGGGTTGTCAGCGGTATCGATGAAAAGCTGGAGAATCTGACATGGAGGCGGATTGCTGCTGGTGGTCATGAGACACTGGGGCTGACGATCGTGAACGACGTGATCTATACAGTGGCGGATGATCAAATCACCCGCTACCACGACCTTAACGGTGACGGGGAGACCGATTACTACGAAAATTTCAATAACGACTGGGAGCTCACCAGCGGATTCCATGCCTTCTGTTTCGATCTCCAGACCGGTCCACAAGGTGAGTTTTATTTCGCCTTTGGTAGTCCAGTGCGGGGAGGCGGCCGCAGTTTCCAGAGAATGAGCCGCCATCATGGGTCAATCCTGCGAGTCTCCAGGGATGGATCCAGCCTGGATCGCTACGCAACCGGGTTGCGGGCTCCGAACGGAATTGGGGTGAGCCCCACCGGGCAGCTTACCTGCGGGGATAATGAAGGGACCTTTGTCCCACGCTGCCCTCTGCATTGGATCGAACCGGGGGAGTTTCTTGGGGTAGTGGATTCAGCTGCCGACTTCGCCACCATGAAAACTACTCCCACCGTGGGGCAGCGCAGGGGAAACCGGAAGCAGAACCTGGATAGCAGTGAAGCACCGCTTCCCCTAGCCTGGTTGCCCAAGAACGTTGACAACTCAAATGGGGGGCAGGTCTGGATCACAAGTGACAAGTGGGGTCCCTATGAAGGAGAAATGCTGCATTTCAGTTACGGTCAGAGTGCGATTTATGTGGTGCTCAAGGAGAAGAAAGGAGCCCTGATGCAGGGTGGGGTGGTCAAGATACCAGTTCGCCCCACCTCCAGTGCCATGCGAGGCAAGTTCAATCGCCAGGACGGACAGCTCTACGTGGCAGGTCTCAAGGGATGGCAGAGTAACGCCGGTCGCGAGGGTGGGCTCGACCGGGTTCGTTATACAGGCAAGCCCGTGAGTATGCCCAAAAGTCTCAAAATACGTGATGGGGGTATCGAGATTGGCTTCACCCAGAAGCTGGACGAGGAACTGGCAGAGGACCCGGAGAGCTTTAACCTTTCTGGGACCGACCTGCGTTGGACTCACGATTACGGCACAGGAGAATACCAAGTAGGGCACCGGGACTCACCCGGTCCACCGAAGGGACGGACCAAGTTTTCGGTCAAGTCCGCCGAACTTCTGCCGGACGGGAAATCAGTCTTTGTGGAAGTCGATAACCTGCAGCCCGTTCACATGATGCAGATTGACCTGGATCTTGAGACGGACGAGGGCGAGGAGATCGTGACCAAGATCTGGAATACGATCCATGTGGTAAAATAAGATGCCGTGGGGAGCGAAGAATGCTCTCCAGAAGCATCATCCCATCCATCAAGGGGCTGCGGACCTGCCTCGATGAAACCGTCCTCTTTGGAGAAACCCTACTTCTTGAGCGGGGTGATGCTGATGTTCCGGTAAGCCACCGGGCCGTGATCTCCCTGAAACATGATGGGGCCGGTTGCTGCCTCACGCCCAGTTACCCCGGAAGGTGTCGGTCCTTTCATTTCGACGTTCTCGTGGAGGATCTTGCCATTGAGTTTCACGACCAGAAATTTGGCATTTGCGGTCTTCTTTCCGTCAGCATCAAACTTGGGGGCTAGGAAATCGATCTCGTACTTCTGCCACTCCCCGGGTTTCTTGCAGGCATTGGTCCGGGGGGGTTGCGCCCCGTAGATCGCACCCATGTCACCACCGCCGAGCTTCTCTTTCCCATAGCTGTCTAGGACCTGCACTTCATACTCTCCCATCACGTAGATGCCCGAGTTGGCTCCCTTGGCCACCAGGACTTCCAGTTCGATCCTACTGCTGCCCCATTTCTGGTCCGAGTAAATGTCAATGCTCTGGCCGTGCCCCGTAACCACATTCACCATCGCTCCTCCAGTTCCTCCAGCTTTCAGGGCCTTGGGGTTCGCCCCATCCAGGTGAGGAGTTCCCGTCACCCAGTTGGACTTGAGGTTTCCCTTCTTCTTGAAGGACCATCCTTCGAGGTCCTTTCCGTTGAACGGATTGTCGGCAAGAGCCAGGCCCCCAGTCAGGGCGATGGCCGGGGCGAGAGAGGCGAGGAGGTGTAGGGCTGATTTCATGGTGTCGTGGCGAGCGTTGTGCCGCAAATCTCCAGTGCTCGCAATGGGAAAGGCCTGATGATCTCGATTAAGCGGATTCATGGCCGGAGGTCCCCTTTTATGCTTTTTTTTGTTCGTTCCGGACTCAAGGGACCGTAAGTTAGCTCATCGTGAAGCGGAAATCCGTGATTGGGCATGCCTGCTGGGCTGCGGTAACTGCCGGGGCTTTTGCAGCAGGCTTGGTCCTTGACCAGAAAAATTCCGGGGGAGCGGCCGATCCGCCCCTGAAGGTTCCTTCTGGTGCCAAGAGCTCGCGGAGCATGGGTGGAAGTGCTCCCGGTGGTCCCGGAACGAGAGGGATTGGACCTCGGGCATCCATGGGTTTGGCCGCTGGTAAGCGTCCCGCTGGAGTCGGGGGAGGAGGACCCGTGATATTGAGCGAATCAGAGATCGCAGCTGTTGCAAACGATGCATTTCGAAGCGGAAATCCTCTTGTCCGGCGCAGAGCCTTCGATCAGTTGTTGAGCAATCTGACAGCGGAGAATGCGCAGGACATGCTGGTGCATCTCAAGGAAAACCGCGTGGACGGTGAGCAATGGCGGGATTTTCACTACCTGTGGGGCACTCTTGATGGGAAAGCTGCGGTCGATCATTCTCTCGATTCAGAGGAGCGGGATTTGTCCCACACAATGGCAGGATGGGCCTCCAGCTATCCGAATGCAGCAATCGACTACATCAACAACCTCTCGGAAGAAGACCGGGACTCCTTCCGTCATTTACAGGAGGCGATGGTGAGCGGGATGGCTGACAGTAACACCGCGGTGGCTACGGATTACGTGTTGCAGCTTGCGAACCAGGGCGATGGTCGGGCGAATCACCTATTTGGAGTGGTGACCAGGGAAGTTGTTTCGAACGTTGGGATTGATGAAGCGGCTCGGTGGTCGGAAAGCCTGCCGGATGGTGATCTCAAGGGCGCGGCGCTGGATACGGTCGCTCACCGGTTTACGAACAGTGATCCGGAAGCTGCCGCTCAGTGGGTTGAGCAGTTCGCCGGACAGGCCTACGCGGACCGCGCGATTGAAGAGGTAGGTGACGAGTGGGCGGAAAGAGACCCGGCCTCGGCAGTGAACTGGCTTGAAACCATTGTGGAGGGAAGGGGGCAGAGCATGGGGCTGCATTCAGCATTTGGAGAATGGGCACGCCGTGATCCAGTGGCCGCCGGAGAGCGGATCAGCTCCATGGAGCGCTCGCCTCAGCGTGATGCGGCCATCAGTGGGTTTGCCCGGCGCATTTCCTACGAGGAACCCTCAGTTGCCATCGAATGGGCCAATAGTATCGCCGACGATAGTTCACGGACGCGTGCGCTGACTCATGCGGGGCAGCAGCTCTTCCGACGAGATCGTGCAGCCGCTGAAGCATGGATTGGTTCCAGCGGACTTCCTGCGGAGGCGCAGGAGGCTGTTCTCAACCCGCCGCAAAGCCGAAGGAGGTAAGGTGTCATGGGTCGGAACCCTGTCCGATGGGTGCGGATCACCGGTTTGATCCTCGCAGGGGCATATGCCGGACCTGGAACTGCCAGCCCCGGGGATTCATCATTGCAGGGAGCAGCGGCCCTCTGGTCGGTAGAGCCACTGCGGGTGGTGGTGCCGCCGGCGGGAGCTCATCCCGTGGACGCTCTTCTAAAGTCGGCCGAGGGCCCTGCAGCAGATCGCCGTGCGCTCATGCGGAGGGTGAGTTACGGGCTGACCGGCCTCCCCCCCGATCGAGATTCCGTGGAGCGTTTCGTGGAGGACGAGCGATCTGACGTGGAGGCCTTCGAAGGTGTGGTGGAGGCGCTTCTCTCCTCGCCCCACCACGGCGAGCACATGGGTCGGCACTGGCTGGATGTGGTGCGGTATGCCGATACCGCCGGGGAGAACAGCGATCACCCGTTGCCTTATGCCTGGCGCTATCGAAACTGGGTTATCGATGCCTTCAACCAGGATGTCCCCTATGACCGGTTTGTCCGTCACCAGCTGGCGGGCGACTTGATTTGCCGTGACCTTCCGCTTGCCCAGAGGAATGCGGGAATCATTGCCACTGGATACCTGGCCATTTCGCGACGGTTCGGGCATGACATCGACAAGAGAAAATACCTCATGTATGAGGATACGATTGATAACCTGGGAAAAGCGTTCCTCGGTCTGTCGATTTCGTGTGCGCGGTGTCACGATCACAAGCACGACCCGATATCCGTTAGGGATTACTATGCCCTTTATGGTGTCTTTGACAGTACGACCTTTTCCTTCCCCGGATGTGAGCCGAAACAACAACCTCGGGATCTCGTTGTGCTTGGGGGAGAGCGGAAGCCGGATGAAATGACGCGGGAGGCCTGGGAAAAGCGCCGGGACGAATTGCAGGATCGGGTCAGTCCGAAAGGACGGGAGGAGGCTGCGAGGGCCCTGAGGGAGCAGGCTGCGATGTGCTTCAAGCTTCTCTCCCAGGGACAGGTTCCGGACGGGACCTCGGTGACGGTGACCCGGGAGCCCCTCGTGCGGAAGGTGCGGGTTGGGGAGGCTCTGCAGGTGGCTATTCTTCCCGAGGGGAGCCACGGGGCAGACACCACGATCGTCGACCTTGTGATTTCCCATGGCCATGGCGAGGCCTCCCAGCGCTGGTCTCTCAAGGATCTTCTCGATGACTTCCTCCTCTCGAATCCGCATCCCGCTGCGGGGGGAGCGGCATGGTGTTTTCTGGATATCGGGAATGAGGATCCCGCCTTCCTGACCCTGCGGGACGAGGCGGTTGGCGACCGCAATGAATTGCACGCCTGGAAGCCCGCGAACGGGGGATTGCCTTCCGTGCTGGTCAACAGGGGGGAGGAGCCGGTCAAGGTGTGGTCCACCCTGCCGGAACGGACTTTTTTTTGTCATCCCAGCGAACGTGGGGCGGTGGCCATCACGTGGCTGAGTCCGGTCACCGGGGAAGTCTCCATCGACTTGACGATCGCGGATGGACATCCCACGACCCCGGGAGTGGGGGTGGGATGGCGCCTGGAGCATTTTGAGGACCCGGGGATGGCCGCGCTTTACGGGGCTCTGGGCAGGGCCATGGTGCCTGATGTCAAAGCGAAGGAGGAGTTGGCCGCTCACATGGCCGTCGAGCCGAAAATCCAATATGCCTATGCGGTCATGGAGGGGAAGACCGGCAATGCGAGGATTCACAAGCGGGGAAATCACGAGGACCTGGGAGACGAGGTGCCTCGGAATTATCTGTCCGTGCTGGGGGGAGGAAGCCTGGGAGACGGCCATACCAGCGGGAGGCGCGCTCTCGCTGAGCGGATCGTTGGGAGAAGCAGCGCCCTTGCGGCCCGGGTCATGGTCAACCGGATCTGGGCGTGGCACTTTGGTCGGGGTCTGGTGACAACCCCCAATGATTTCGGGAATCACGGAGCCGCCCCCACCCACCCCGAATTGCTCGATTACCTGGCGGGCTATTTTATTGATCACGGGTGGAGCGTGAAGGCGCTGCACAGGCTGATCCTCGGCAGCGAAGCCTATCGGCGGGCTGCAGGAGAGACTGATGGAAGCTACGAGGGGTTTTCCCGCCGGCGCATGACAGCCGAGGAATTGCGCGATACCCTCCTGGTAGCCAGTGGAGAACTGGTCCGCTCGCCGGGGAGGGAACACCCTTTCCCCCCCGAAACGAAATGGAATTTTACCCAGCATGCCCCCTTTGCCGCGGAGTATGAGACCCTCCACCGCAGTGTCTACGTCATGCGCAAACGAAACCGCAGCAGCCGGTTCTTCGCCTTGTTCAACGGAGCGGACCCCAATGCGAGCACGGCCGTCCGTGAAGTGAGCACGGTGCCTACCCAGGCGTTGTATTTTATGAACGACCCCTTTTTCCACCGTTGTGCGGAGAAGTTTGCGGAGCGTGTTTTGAGGGCAGGTGCGGACCCCGGGAGTCAGCTCGACTTCGCGTGCCGCGAATTGTTTGCGCGGCCGGTACGCGATGAGGAGGTGGTTGCTTTCCGGGAATTCGCTGAAGTCCTGCGGTCCACCATCAAGGGAGACCAGAAGGTGGTGGAGCAGGAGCTCTGGAAGGCCTACGCACGGGTGCTGCTTGGTAGCAATGAGCTCCTTCATATCGACTGATGCGATGCCCATGAAAGAAACCTTCAACGATCGACGCAGCTTTGTCCGTTCCTTCGTGGCGGGCTCGGCGCTCATGCCGGGACTGCTGCAGGAACTGGCCGCAGCAGAGGGGGGAGGGGCTGATCCCCTGGCCCCGAGGCAGGGGCATTATCCGGCCAAGGCCAAGCGGGTAATCTTTCTCTTCATGACAGGTGGGGTCTCCCATGTGGATACCTTTGATCCTAAGCCCAGGCTCAAGGCGGACGTGGGCAAGGAAGTTAAGGCCGACCATCCCGAGATCCAGGACCGCCCCGGCTATGAGCGCATTTTCCTCAAGGCTCCCCAGTGGGAGTTTTCTCCCTACGGGCGATGTGGAACGGAAGTGAGTTCACTTTTTCCGGAGGTGGGAACCTGCGTTGATGATATTGCCCTGATCCGGTCGATGCACACCGATCATTCGAACCATTATAATGCCACCCTGGGCATGCATACCGGTTCCTTTGCCTTTGCAAGGCCGAGCATCGGGTCGTGGGTCAGCTATGGGCTGGGCACGCTTAATCAGAACCTGCCGTCCTTCATTACCATTGCGCCCCGGCAGACCTATGCGGGCACGCAGGTTTACGCGAGTGACTTCCTTCCCGGTGCGCACCAGGGCACGCTGGTGGTGCCGGGGCCACAGCCCATTGCCAACGTAAAGCCGCGGGTTGGAATGTCGCGCCAGGAACTGGAGCTTGCCGCATTGCATCGCCTGAACCGTCAACATCTTGCCCGCCGCAGCGGTCACGCCCTCGCGGAGGCCCGCATCAAGAGTTTCGAGACCGCCTTTGGCATGCAGATGGCTGCGCCGGAAGCCTTTGACCTCTCGGGAGAGAGCGATGCGACTCACGAGCTCTATGGACTGGAGCGGGGAAGCACGGAAGGGTTCGCCTGGCAGTGTCTCGCAGCGCGGCGTCTCGTCGAGCGCGGGGTGCGGTTCGTGGAGTTGATCGATACCGGGTCGAGCGGGAACTGGGATTCCCACGGCAACATGATGGACCATGTCAAGCTGGCGAAGAACGTGGACCAGCCGATTGCGGGGCTCTTGAAGGATCTCAAGGCACGTGGATTGCTGGAGGACACCCTCGTGGTCTGGACCACTGAATTTGGGCGTACACCCTTCAACAACAAGGCCGACGCCACGGGACGCGAACATCACAACTGGGCCTTCAGTTCCTGGCTGGCCGGGGCCGGGGTAAAGCCCGGCATCGTCCATGGAGCAACGGACGAGTATGGCATGAAACCCATCGAGGACCCGGTTCATGTGCATGACTTTCATGCCACGATCCTGCACCTCATGGGCCTCGATCACGAGAAGCTGACCTATCGGCATTCCGGCCGGGATTACCGGTTGACCGATGTTTACGGGGAGGTGGTGGATGGGGTGCTGGCCTGAGTCAGCACGATCAATCCCGCCAGTAGGTTGATTCCTTCCCGACCTGGTAGGCGATATCCATCTCCGGGGTTTCGATCCTCACTCCGCCGCGGTGGAGTGAGTTCACCCCCGCGATGACCATTCCGGAAGTGAGGAGGGTGCGTTCGGCAGGGTAGGGAACCTTTCCGGTCAGCACGCAGTCCTCGATATGGCGGCAGAGGGGATGAAAGAAGTCGGCGGTAGAGGACCCATGGGTGGGCATGGGAAGGTACATCTGGGTGGAAATAATTTCATTGTTGTCGGCCCGCAGTCCGGCGTAGGTGAAGTCCCGGATGTTGACCAGGAGCATGGTGGTCCGGAATCCATCGAGATGCTCGATGAGATAGCCGGTGGCATTCGCGAATTGCTCGCGGATCCACTTGAATTCGATGCGGCCGGAGTAGTAGCCGGTTTCCACCGGCAGATTGTGGCTCCGGGTGAGGGCGGAGCGGATGAGGCGGCGGGTCTAATGCGCTTTGGGTTCCACAGCATCTGGTAGTGGGTGTTGGCTATGATGCCGGGAAGTCTTTTGTGTTTAACGGGTTGCCGAAAAGTTCTTGGTGAAAGGCCTTATTTTTAAGGGGGAGCACGCGAATTTTTTCCACCTTTTTTCGTGCGCTCCTATCCCTTAGCAACGTAAGAGATCTGTGTGACAAGAAAATCAACAATAAATAAATATTGTTGTTGGGCGGCCGTTGTAGCCGTGGCCTTTACTGGGGGACTCGCACTGGAGCGGCAAAGGCTTGGAGAAAAATATGGAGGGGTCATGAAATCTGATCGGGTCAAGACCTTCCGGAAGGCGACAGGCTACGCTTCTGGAGGGATTCGGGGAGGCAAGGCTGGGACGTTGAAATCGTCACGCTCCTCGAGTTGGGAAGACCCATGGCCCCGGGGGTTTAGCGAGGCCGAGATCGAAGCGGTCGCGGTAGAAGCCTTTCAAAGTCCCAATCCCCTCGTCCGGCGAAGGGCTTTTGACCAGTTGCTGGGGAGCCTGACAGCAGGGAACGCCCAGTATATGCTGGGACACTTGAAGGAAAATAGTGTCCGAGGGGATCAGTGGCGGGATTTCCACTATTTATGGGGAATGCTTGATGGAAAGGCCGCAGTTGAGCATGCGTCGGAGTCAGAAGAGAATGATCTGTCCCACGCCTTGGCGGGTTGGGCCTCCAAATATCCAGATGAGGCGATTGCACACCTTAACGCCACTGCAGATGAGGACATGGGCTCTTTTCGCTACCGGCAGAAGGTGATGGTTAACGGTATGGCCAATAATGATCCTGCCCGGGCAACTCAATATGTCCTGCAGCTAGCTGATGAGGGTGATGAGCGAGCCAGTCAGCTCTTCGAAGTAGTGACAAGCGCAGTTCTTTCGAATTGCGATGTTGATGAAGCAGCGACGTGGTTGGACTCTACCTATGGGGAGTGGGCGGACCGGGATCCGGAGGGTGCTGGCGAGCGGATCAGCTCGATGCCTCGCTCTCCCCAGCGGGATGCTGCTATTAGTGGGTATGCTCGTCAGATTTCTTATAGCGATCCGGGAAAAGCGATCGAGTGGGCCAACAGCATTGCGGAGGAGGCTAAACGAGTTGAGGCCCTCACTCATGCAGGCCAGCATCTTGCCCGGCGGGACAGGGCAGCCGCAGAGGCTTGGGTCATCTCGAGCGGGCTTCCCGACGAGGCCCAAAGAGCGGTGCTTAATCCCTCGCAGATGCAACGGCGGTGATCAGTATAGGGGAGAAAAAATGTACTCTGTTCGAGTTTTTCATCCCTGACGATTTTCTCATACTCTATGGGAAATTCCGGCTCCTGATCGCCGGGTAGGCAACAAGACTCCCGGGCGGTAGTCGCCAGTTAATGATCCCTATATCCGAGAAAAGTCTATTGGCGCAACTCGCAGAAAATTTGTAAGAGGAACTCCGCGACGCTAGCGAGGCTGAAAACCTTTGGGTGGCTTCGCTATTCAATCTTGCGGGTGTCAGGCAGATTTTCACTTCGCGGGATGAATTTCGATGCGAAGTTCCCGCTGCAACGTCTTTGAAGGGCTTTCCGTGGTAATCTATTTTTCATACTGGCTCTCCCGCCTCCGGCGGCCGGGAAGGGAGTTCGGGAAAAGGCCCAGGTTCGCAGTTAGAAAGTCAACGCGGCCTCATCGGCACTACGAGGTCATTCGGATCTTACCTCTACAGGATTAGATCGGCTTTGCTCTCCCATCAGGGTAAAATATTCCTTGTCGACCTGCTTGTGCGTTTCACTAGAAACCGAGGAAAGTGATCAGCGCTGCCAGCCACAACAAACAGCAACCTACCACCCCAACCAATGAAATTGAATAATCCGAATCGCAGAACATTTCTTGGAGGAGCCTCTGCAACCGTCGCTGGGCTGGGAACCCACACGAGTGCTCGTGGTCAGGAGGGGTCCGCTAATGACAAGCTGGTGGTCGCGGTGATGGGAATGGGTCGGGGTGGTGCGCTCGCTCAGAGCTTTCACGGGTTACCCAATGTTGAAGTTTCCATGGTATGCGATGTCGACAGGAAGCGTTCTGATTCTGCCGCGAAGAGCCTCGGACCGAAGGTCCAGTCGGTGACTGATTTCAGGCGCATCCTCGACAGGCCTGATATCGATATCCTGGTCATTGCGACCTGCAACCACTGGCATGCCCCTGCTGCGATTCTGGGGTGTGCGGCTGGCAAGCATATTTATGTGGAGAAGCCCTGTTCCCATAATCCCCATGAAGGAGAGCTGCTGATGCAGGCGTCCCGGAAGCATGAGCGTCTTGTCCAGCATGGAACTCAGCGCCGATCCTGGCCCAAGATTGTGGAGGGAATTCGCAGGCTCCGGGAAGAAAAGGTGATTGGCCGTGTTTACCGTGCGGACTGTTTTTACACTAATCGCCGGGGTTCAATCGGGAAGGGAAAGGCGGCAGCTCCGCCAGCCCATCTCGATTATGATCTCTGGCAGGGGCCTGCCCCTCGGCGTCCTTACCGGGACAATATCCTGCATTACAACTGGCATTGGCTCTGGCACTGGGGCAACGGAGAGCTGGGGAACAACGGGGTGCATTTTCTTGATGTGGCNCGCTGGGGAATGGGCGTGGATTATCCTACCCGGGTGAACTATGCGGGNGGGCGCTATCGCTACGACGATGACCAGGAGACTCCGGACACAAGTGATGTGACCCTNGAGTTTGGAGAGAAGGGGCAGATCAGCTGGCGGGCTACCAGCTGTTCACCCTTCCAGTCAGCAGAGAGTGGGACCTTCGTGACATTCACCGGGGAGAGCGGGAGCATGGTGATCCGAAACCAGGGCTATGTCCTCTACGATGGGTCAGGCAAGGAAGTTGAGCGGGAAGATGGGCCCGGTGGAAACGATGTGCATACCGGGAATCTGGTCGATGCGATTCGGAAGGGTTCTCCCCTCGCCTGCGATGCAGAAACCGGCCATGTGAGCTCCCTGCTCTGCCACCTCGGAAATATCTCGCACCGAGTGGACAGGCTTATGAAATGTGACCCGGGAGCAGGTGGTCAGATCGTAGGAGACCAAGATGCCATGGGTTACTGGAAACGGCAATATGAGCCTGGATGGGAGCCGACGGTATGAGTAGCACTAACGGTAAATAAGGAAGAGGTCAGATCTTACCTTCCTGCTGTCGTTGAGCCTCCCTGCGATAGTCCTCTTTTTCCCTTTCATCTTCCTGCGCGTCCTCCGAGTAGAAAATGAATCCCAGGGCACGACGGTTTCGGCTNGCTGAGGTGTTTCCCTCCGCNCGGTGAATTGTCATTGAGTCGTGCACGAGAAGATCTCCGGGTGCCGCGTGTACCACTTCTTCCCTCGATAAATCCTCGGGACGTCCAAAATCAGTCACACCCTGTGAGAAACCAAGGGTGCCGGTGGGGCCGTGGGGGCGCAGCCCATCACGATGAGAGCCGGAGACATAACGGATGCATCCGTTTTCCTCATTCACCTCGTCGAGGGCGAGCCACATCGTGAGGGCCTCAGGAGGGTGGAGCTTGAAGTAGTAACCGTCCTGATGAGGTGGCGTTGGGCGTCCCGCGAGAGGAGGCTTGTTGAAGTATTGCATGTTGCTGGCAACAACGCCCTTTCCCATGAGCTCCTCGGCGAGAGCCCTTGGTTTTCCGTTCATGAATTCATCACACCAGGGGCAGTGGTCCTGCATCTGCTGAATCTGCTTCAGGGTAGAGAGCGTTTCCCTGTCTTCATAAAAGACATGATCCCGGGGCAATTGAGGGATAAGGCCCTCAATGAATTCTCGGATCTTCTCTTGGCAGATTGCAATCTCGCGGGCGTCTAGAAACTTCCTAAGGCAAACGAAGCCCTTATCCAGGTAGGTCTGGCGGGTTGTTTTTTGTTTCATGATCAAACGATACCTCCAAGAGAGTGCTTTCTTACAACATGGAATGGGCTGGGATGAGCTTATCGCCCTACCGCTGCTGTTCGCTGGGTGGGGCTGAGAATAACTCCACGAGGTAACCGTCGGGGTCACGGATATATACTTGCTGGAACCCATCGGGTCGAGATTGTGGCCCAGCGGCGATTGGTATGTCGGCGGAGTGCAACTGCTCAACGGCCTTCGAGCAGTCATCCAGTGCAAAGGCCATATGGTGACCACGTGCTGTCAGGGTTCCTCCCGGATTGGAGGGGCCACCGGGTCCACTTTCCTCACTCTGCAGGATCACATGGATCTGGGTGTTGCCTGCCTGGAACCACAGGCCCGGAAATGGGAAGTCAGGGCGAGGAACGGGCTTCATTCCAAGGATGGCTTCGTAGAAGTGGCGGCTGGCCTCGAGATCCCGGGCGATCACGGCAACATGGTCAATTGCATGAACAGATAAGAGAGACGGAGATGGCATCCGAGGAGGATGAGAGATCGTCCTTCGGGGCAAAAGAGCAATCGCAATAGATCGAGGGAGAATCCCTGATTCTGCCGGTCAGACTACCGTGTCGGGCCAAATTCGCTTTCTCTCTAATGAGTTCGTTACACAGGGTCTTGAGATTCGGCTTGCCTTTCGAAAAACGGGTGGCATTTTCGCCCGGTCCTGAGCAGAACGCGACCCGTTCGTCTAGTGGTTAGGACTCCGCCCTTTCACGGCGGCAACACGGGTTCGAGTCCCGTACGGGTCGCCACTTTCCCCTCCCTTTCTGCCAGGAGATTTATCCTCCGGGAGGCTTGCACTGGCAAAACTTCATCCGTCAGGTATGACGGTCTCATGCCTCTATCCTGTCGGCTCCTGCTGCCTGCTCTGTTGTGCCTTCCATTGGTCACTGCAGCACAAAGGCCTAATATTCTTTTTGCGATTGCTGATGACTGGAGCTTTGGCGATGCCGGCGCCTACGGGTCCTCGTGGGTGAAAACCCCGGCATTTGACCGGCTGGCCCGGGAGGGAATCCTGTTTCAGCGTGCCTATACGCCCAATGCGAAATGTGCTCCGTCCCGCGCAATCATCCTCACGGGTCGGTATTCGTGGCAATTGGAGGAGGCCGCAAATCACCAGAATGTATTTCCCTCCAAGTTCGGGAGCTTCGTGGAAGTGCTGGCAGGGAATGGGTATGTCACGGGATATACTGGGAAGGGTTGGGGACCGGGTATCGCCAATGATGCCGGAGGTAAGCGCCGTAGTATCACGGGGAAGGCATGGACCAAAAGGAAGGCGAAGCCGCCTGCCCGCGCGATATCAAATAATGACTATGCCGGGAACTTTGCGGACTTCCTTGCCAATGCCCCAGAGGGGAAACCCTGGTGTTTCTGGTACGGCACGAGCGAACCGCACCGTTCGTATGAGGATGGTGTTGGTCTCAGGATGGGAAAGAGACTGGAAGACATCGATCATGTCCCGGCATTCTGGCCGGATAATGCTCGAACACGTGGAGACATGCTGGATTATTCGATTGAGGTTGAGCACTACGATACGCACCTCGGACGGATCCTGACTCATCTTGAGAAGACGGGTCAGTTGGACGATACCCTGATTGTCGCCACCAGTGATCACGGGATGCCGTTCCCAAGGTGCAAGGGACAGGCTTATGATTATTCCAACCATGTTCCACTCGCGATACGCTGGCCCGGAGGGATCAAGGGAAAGAATCGGAGCGTCGAGGACTTCGTGAACTTTACGGATCTCGCTCCCACCTTTCTTGAGGCCGCTGGAATCCGGGATCTTGCTCCAATCATGCAGCCGATGAGTGGACGTAGCCTGTTTGATATTTTTCAATCACCGAGGTCGGGGCAGGTAGTTCCCTCCCGTGACCATGTCGTGCTGGGCAAGGAGCGTCATGATGTTGGTCGACCGAACAATGGAGGGTATCCGATCCGGGGTATCAGGAAAGGAGACTACCTCTACCTCTACAATTTTGAGGCCAACCGGTGGCCCGCGGGCAATCCGGAGACCGGCTATCTGAACTGCGACGCGAGTCCAATCAAGACTCTGATCCTCAACCAGCGCCGGCAGGGAAACAGGCACTTCTGGAATTTGAATTTCGGGAAGAGGCCTGAGGAGGAATTTTTCAATGTGAGGGCGAGCCGAGACTGTGTTGAAAACCTTGCTGGGGATGAGGAGCACGCGGAGCTCAGGAACACATTAAAGGCCGAGCTCTTCGAGAAGCTGAAGGAACAGGGCGACCCACGGATGCTTGGGAGAGGCGAGGTGTTCGATAGATACGGATTTGCGAGCGAGCGATGGAACAATTTCTACGAGAAATACCAGAGGGGTGAAAAAATTTCCACCGGATGGGTTCTGCCCTCCGATTATGAAAAAGAGGAGATTAAGTGATGTTGCCCTCGGCGATGAGGCAGGTCTGCCCGGCAGGCGCTGGCTAAGGGGAAGCGGTAATCCGAAGATTTGAAAAGGTAGTAGGGATATCGGTGACTCGAAGCCCGAGGGTGCCGGACTTGTAGGTTCCATCCTGATGAGTGAAGAGCAGGCTCCCGTTCAAGGACACCGTGAAACGAGAGCCCTCTGCTGAGACGGAGAGCTGATGATCCCGCGAGACGTCGACCGTAACGGCTCGCCTCGTCAGCTCCTGCCATGNCGAGCCGTCCATTTTCCCCAGCAAGACGGTGTTCTGACTGGGTTTGATCCCAACGAAGTAGCCGCGTGCNGCATCAAATCCCACCGAAGGAGCTGTGGANCGGAACAGGATACCCGATCCGCGTCCCTCCCGAANCCGGTTGAAGTTCATGGTCACCGAGGCGGTGAAGTCGTTCGGCAGCATTCCGTTGAGAAGNATTTTTTCNCCNGCTCGGAACTCATTCACTGGGTGCTCAGGAGGAGAGCCGAGGGTCAGGGACTGTCCCTCGGAGCGGTAAAATTGNGGATGNCCAAAGAAGGAGTGGTCGGAGGAGAGATCCGAGGAGTAGGGGAGCTTGAGCAGGAAGTCCTTCTCTCCTGCNGGGCGGGGAAAGGGGAGGGTCGGCGCCATGGGCCGACCAAGAAGGGGCCGNCCATCACGNGACCATTTGAAAGGCTGTGCGAAAATGGTTCTTCTCCAGCCGGGAGAGCGGTCCCGCTTGGCGTGAAAGACCTGCCACCATTCGGAGCCATCNGGNGANTTNACGAAGCAGGAGTGACCAACGCCAAAGGTTTCNGAGGTCGACTGGAAGATCGATCCCTTTCTCTTCTGCCATGACGCGGGATCNAGAGGGTTGTCTCCGACCAGCTCGAGGAGNCCCAGCTTGTAGCTAGGGAGCCATGATGCTCCGCAGGAGTAAGTGACGAAGAGCCNGTCTCCCTGGGTNAGAACCTGNGGCGCTTCATTGAGCCCTCTTCCTTTTGGCGGTGGTTCNGTNCGTTCCCACGGGTAGTCGAGATTATCGCAGAGACGCACGCGNCGGGTGGCAAGTTTNGTCGGGCTCTCCATTCGAGCGATATAGAGAAACTGACGATCTGAATCCGGGCGATCCCAGCCTGACCACAGGGCGTAGAGCTCGCCCTTGTGTGTAAGGGGCGTCATGTCNATNGCCCANAGATTTTCGGANGTGCGATCACCCGTNTGCAANGGCCCATGAAGGTCATATTTACCCAAGGGGTCCTCGTTTCTTGANCGGAGGACATAGGTAAGATGGTTCCGGTTTTTNCCATCGGAAGCAGCGAAATAGATNTNCCAGCGGCCNTCGAGCAGGTGCAGTTCAGGGGCCCANACTTGCCTCGAAAAGGGNCCCTCATCAGGAGCCTGCCAGACGAGATGCCTTTCTCCGANTCTGGTCAGGTTNTTNGAGGTATGAATCGTGATTGCACGATCTCCNTCGGANAAGCACCAAAGGTAGCGCTTTTCCTTGNTNTCGCGGATGACCCAGGGGTCCTGTCCNACGCCAATNGGGTTAACGAAGTGGGTGCCCGGNAGNGCTCCAGTTTTACTGTAGGANGGGTCAGAGCCGTCCTTGGGCATACCGGCATTCCAATCCCGNACCCTTTTATCGAGGTGCTTTACGATNCCGGGNTTTTCAGCGGCNAGNTTGCGGGACTCACCCGGATCCCGTGGCAGGTCGAANAGCTGAGGATCCGACCCATCAAGATTGACGAGGTATTTCCACGATCCCTCCCGGACGGCCAGGTCTGGATTGTCTTCTTTGAATCCATGGCTGAACCCCGGGCGATCTGGGGGGCGTCGCCAGAAGAGGGGAGCCTTCCGTGAGGCTTTGGACTTTCCAATAATTGTCTGCGAGAGGTCTTCCCCATCCAGTGTTGTGGATGGAATGGTAGAGGTCAGGGCGTAGAGAGAACGGTTAAGGTCAATGGCGGAGAAGACGGAGGTGGTATTGGCTGTGCCGATGGATTCCTTCGGCATCAAGCCAGGGGCCCAGACAATCAGGGGCGACCGGATGCCTCCCTCATACATCCAGGTTTTGGCGCCCCGGAACGGTTTCGAGGTGCCGGCACCGGGTTCGTGTCCATTGTCCGAGCAGACAGTGATGATGGTGTTGTCACGGAGTTTGGGATCCTTCCGAATTCGGTCGAAAAGGCGCGCCAGTTGTTCGTCCATGGAGTCGAGGACTCCCTGATAGAGGGCTTTCTTACTCCCTCCCCATTTGTCCAGCGGGGGCCAGAAGGGGCCGTGGACATCATCAGGCCATAGATTGATGAAAAAGGGTTTGTTGCTGGTCTGAGCCTGGTCGATGAACCCCAGAGCCTTGTCCACAAAGCCCGTGGTGATCTGTGAGCGTTGCATCCACTGGAAGCCTTTCCCGAGCCGTTCGGCGTCCGCCCAGATGCGCCCCTGGATGGGTGCTCCACCGGCAGGGTCAGGTTTTTCGGTGAGGGGAAGGAGCTTGGGGCCCATGCCCTCAAAGTTGGTCAGGCTCTCGTCGAAGCCATATTCTGAAATAGCCGGGGCATCTGCGACATCCCGTTGCCCTCCCATATGCCACTTGCCGAAGTGGCCCGTGGCGTAGCCCGACTTCTGCAACTCCCGGGCAAGTATCGGAGCCTTGAGATCGAGCCATTGGGCCATCCCGCGGCGCTTGTTATCCCGTCGATTATTAAGATAGGAGGTGATTCGCCAGCGATGGGGATATTGCCCCGTGGAGAGGGCGACCCTTGAGGGAGAGCAGATTGGTGAATTCACGTAGAAGTTGGTGAATTTGATGCCCTCTGATGCGAGCTGGTCCACATGCTGAGTCTTCACGCTCCCGCCAAAACAGGAGAAGTCCGAGTATCCCATGTCATCGATGAAGACCACGACGACGTTGGGTCTGGTGGTGGCGTGCCCTTGAGAGAGGGCCACCGTCAGAGTGAAAAGAGTTGTCAGAAGGAGTTTCACTCGATCGCTCAGAAAGGAGGTTGATGTTTCCGGCTTGTGCTACGGGCGGAGGGTGTCCCTAAGGCTTTTCTGCGGCGCCGCAGTAGCACGCTGCCGGGGGAATGACGTCTGCGCTGGTCCAAGCGAGACGAAAGGCTTTGTCCGCGTGGCTGGCCTCGGCAGAGCGGCCCTGCCCGTTCAGGGCGTCTCGTAGACCAAGCAAGGCCCAGCCATTGGCAGGGTAGATCTCAAGATCCCGGAGGAACACTTTTTCGGCCTTCTTGTGTTTTCCATCCAGCACGAGCAATGCGCCATAAGCATGCCGTGCAGGCATCATCCATGGGACGGGCTCGGCGTAGACCAGCGTCTCTTCGATTTCCACGGCCTTTTTCAGTTCCTCCAAGCCCCGGGCTCTCTGTCCGGACTTGAAAGCGGCCTCTCCCCGAAGGACATGCTGTGCGATTTTCATGACCTCCTTGGCTGGTTGGTTGCCAAGGTTNCGCTGCGCGTCATTGAGCTCCGCCACGGCGCTGTCCAGGGCTGTGCTTTCGAGCAGGGCTTCGTCATGCCTTCCCGTGTTCGCATAGGCGACACCGCGTGCGTAGTGGCGCATGGCCTTTCCCACAAGAGCCCATTCCGGNGGGATCGGTTCTTCCAGGATNTCCNGCCACATTCCGAAACGGACCATGACGTGCCATTTNCTCGCAGCCACCCCATCGCTGAANGAGGCCAGCGCTTCCATGAGNGGTGCGGGGACTTCGGTCATGATCGCACGGGACGCGGAGAGCGCTTCGCGCTTTCGCCCCTGCATGGTTGCTGCCCACGCGAGGAAGTGCCTGTTGTGTGCCATATAGACACGGTATTCCCCGGCATTGGGATCTCCTTCGAACCAGGCATCGTCCAGTGCGGCAGCCCGACGATTACAGTTGGCGGCATCATCGTAGCGGCCCGTCTGCATCCAGATGTGAGAAGGCATGTGCACCAAGTGTCCGGAGGCGGGGACGAGAGTAACGAGGCGGTCGGCAGCTGGTTCGGCAAGTTGGGGCCATGGTGACGCCTCCATGGTGTGGATATAGAGATGGTTNGCCGCAGGGTGGTTNGGGTGATGGAGCATGACCCGCTCGAGAATCGCTCGGAACTCGGGAGTTCTTCCCACNGGCTCTCCCTTGAGAGTCCAGTAGTTCCATGGCTGCATGCAGATCATTGCCTCAGCGGTCCAGACCTGCACATCCGGGTCCAGCGGGAAGCGTGAGAGGACCTTCTCCATAGCAGCGAGGTAGGCCGTATTCTGGGCGGTGAGGTCTTCGGGTAACGGCAGATTGTAACGGCTCACTAGGGCCTCAATAAGAGCGCGGTTGGCCCCTTCTTCCCTGTTCTTGAGTTCAAAAGCCCGTCGGGAAGCGGCGTAGGACCACTCGTCCTTCGGCTTGTCGATACCGGGGTTGTTCTGGTTGGGCCCACCCGCGTATCCGATACCCCACCATGCCATCGCGAAGTCAGGGTCGATGCGGGTTGCCTCGCGGAAGGAGGCGATGGCGCCGTCGAAGTTGTAACCTAGCATCAGAGCCATACCCTGATCGAACCACTTCCGGGCTTCTACGGATTCGGTGGCAACCTCGCGCCGGTAGTCTCCCAGGCGATCCAGAATCATGGGCGGGGTGGGGTCGGGCAGNGGGGGAAGAGTCGCTGACCATGCGGAGAGGCTCACCGCAACGACGGAGAGNGGAAGGGTAATTAATCGAGTATTCACCTATTGAGCGATGATTGGAAGGAATCGGCCGCTGCGTCAAGCCACGGCTCCGTAATGATAGGAGCAGGGCATGCTGGAAGGGCCGCAGGCACCGGGCTGGGTGAAACCAGCAAGGAGGACGGATGGAGGCAGATTCGCCCAGGATTGCATCGCTAGGCCTAGCTCACTTGGCATCAAAGCGCAGCGCGAAGGACCCGTCCTTTCCAGTGAGAACGAGGCGATTACCGGTTACGGCCCAGCTGGAAACGTCCTTGAGTTGCTGCAGATAGGCGCGCTCCTGGGCCATCGCTTTCGGGGGACCTCCCCGTCGGGTGCTCGCCATGGGGCCAAATGTGATCTGGTTAACTTCCCCGAGCTCTGCCTTGCCAAAATAGCGATTGACCCCGGCGGAGCCGCTGGCACGGCCGTCGGCGCCGATCGTAAGCGTAATCGTGGTCCCGGCGACAAGNGCAGTATCGGAGGTCGCCTTTTTCCCTCTCTCCTCGAATCCNTCCAGCGACCATTCTGTCCCGGTCAGGGGTTTTGCCTTCACTGGCGCACGGACCAGGAATCTCAGCTCCAGTTCAGGGGTCCCATTCGAGAGAATCAGGGCCTTGCCCTTAACTCGCCAGTGGGTAACACCACTGAAGAGCTGCGTAAACACCTCCTCGGCTTTCATGGCAGCGGGGTCGCCGGCCATTTCCGTCATAGCGCCACCCTTGAGAATCAATCGGCCATCACGTTTGGCAGAATACTTCCCGGTCATTCTGTTGACTCCGCCACTCATGGAGAATTTTCCATCCTTGAACGCTATCCCCGGAGGCTTGGGAACGGCAGTCAGGACCTCAGGATCAGCCGTCCACGATTGAAGTGTCCAGCCTTGCGGGATGCTGAGCTGGGGTGGGTCCTGAGCGACGGGTGCGGCGCCAGAGCAGGCGAAGAACAGGAAAAGGAGGGCTAAACAATAACGAATNTTGGCTTTCATAGCTGTAAAGACACCAGAGTTGGGAAGTTCTTGGTGAATTATAGCAGTTGNAGCCTTTCAACGGCAGGACAAACAGATAGCTAGAGCCAGTAGTTCTACAATTGTAATCGCAATGGGATTTCACGTTATGCCTCTTTGGGTATTCCCTCGTAGGATGCCCTTTTACCAGCTCGTAAAGTCACCCGNAGGAGCAGGAGTAATATTGAGCAATATGGTTTCCTTCTCAGTGTCTCGATTGTAAGTTCTTGGANCCCTTGAACGTCGTGCGTGCTGCTTTCTCCCTGCTTGTGCTCTTTCTTGTTTCGGATTGTCCAGGCCGCACGTGGACCAGTAAGGAGGGAGTGACCTTTGAAGGGGAGCTGGTGGAAGCGACAGTTCAAACNGTGACGCTGAGTTCTCCCAAACTGGCGAAACCTCTCAAGGTTCCCATTTCGGAGCTTGCGACTCCGGATCAGATNTTTGTCNGGGCGTGGCATGCGGATCAGGTCCGCGAAAAGCAAGCGGTGGCTCGCATGCACCCTGACCAGAGGCGTCAGTACGAACTTCTGAAGGCCACCCGCGAAATTGCGGAAAACTTTGAAGGAAAATGGCCGGGAATTGTCTCTGCCCCTGGTTCTCTGGAAGTCAGGGACGTGAGTGAGGAAGAAGAGGCGGAGCAGTACGTCTATCATAGCCCCCATTATGAATTCGTCTGTGATGTGCCGCTCAAACGAAGCCTTGTGAAACGTCTTGCGGTTCTCTTCGAAGCGTCACGTGAGTATTGCCGGCAGTTGCCTATCTCGAGCAAGAAGGCTCACGTAGCAGGGATCAAGCACCGCAACAGGATCCTTCTCTTCGAGACGAAAGAGGGTTACGTGAAAGCGGGGGGGCCACCTGGGTCGGCGGGGGTCTACATGGGAGGGAAGGATGTGATCATGGTGCCGCTTACTTCATTGGGTGTGANGAAAGTAGGATCCTCCTATGCGATTGATTACGACAAGGAGAACAGAACTCTTCCCCACGAGTTGACGCATCAGCTTACGGATCACTACTATTTTCGATCCGGGGCCCGGGGCTGGTTCAGTGAAGGTCTTGCGGAATACGTGGGAGCGACACCCTATCGCTCTGGGTCCTTCAACGTNAAGAAAGCTCTGAACGCTATCAGGGACTATGCNACGGGTTTTGGGAGAGCCGGCAGAGGAGGTCGGGCGCTTGGCGACGAGATCTCTGCCCCGGATCTGAAATCCTACATGCTTCAGAGCTACGGATCGTTCGTGGCCAACGGCAACTTCAACTATGGCTTGGGGTTACTGATCACGACCTATTTCTTCCATATGGATAAGGACGGAGACCGGGTGGCAATTTCAGCATTTCTGAAAGCCTTGAGGGAGGGTAAAGAGGGAGAAGAAGCTCTTGAGATCCTGCTGCAGGGGCGTAGTTGGAGCGAGATGGAGGAGCAGATTTCTGCCGGGTGGAGAGGGCGAGGACTGAGAATCAGGTTCCAATAGCGCTGGCTGGAGTAACAGAATGAAGAGTGGATNCAAAGGAACCGTCTATGGAGGACCTCCGGCCCACGTTCTCTCGCTGGGACTTCTTCTGTTGGGGATGGCTTGGGCTTGTGCGGAATCTGAATCCTCAAAATTTTCGAACCTCAANGATCATGGCCTTCGCTACACCGAGCAACGTGNCGCCGGTCCGGTTCCTAACAGAATCCATATCCTGCGTGTTGAGCTCGATCAGGAAAAAGTTGAGCCACTGGTAATTCTTGCCCCGGACCCGGATGGGGATGGTCCGGTGGAGGCGGTGCTTACCGATCCTCGTGAATTGGTATCGCGTAAATCCGTCAACGCTTTCATAAATACCAATCCTTGGGANAGTTTCCCGGACGCGGAAGGCCGCAGGGACCGCCGATGGCGTGCAGGCCAGCCGGTGGAGATTATCGGTCTGGCTGGTACCGGAGGGAAGATGCGTAGCGGGATGCCCGCTGCGAGCGCTTCGGTCTGGTTTAATCAGGANGGGCGAGTGCGCTTCGGACATCAGGAAACAGACAGCCCCGTGGAGGCGATCACGGGCTTTCAGGTGATTCTGGGTGACGGGGAGCTGGTTGTGCAAGACGGCGGGGCAAGGCATCCACGAACTGCCATCGGTGCGGGCAAGGAGGGGAAGATTCTATGGCTCGTCGTGGTCGACGGGCGGCAACCTGGTTACAGCGAGGGGATGACCCTAGGCGAAATAGCGCGTGTGATGAGAAAACTCGGATGCTGGGTAGCCACTAATCTGGACGGAGGAGGAAGTAGTGTGATGGGTCTGGTTGACCAGAACGGCAGGATGAAAATTGTCAACCAGCCGCCCGGGGGTAGNATACGCCCTCTCCCCATGATCCTCGCGCTTGGGACTCCTAAAGTTGCTGGCTCTAAAAAAAGGTGAGAGGGGTTTACTCCGCATCCTCGTCATCCTCGCGGTCAGGCTTGAGCCGATTCCGTCTGGTCTCCATGTAGTCCAGAGCTTTCTCGGCACGGAACGAGACTCTGTCGTTCTCATCCTCAAGGAAGAATTCGACCACCGCGAACGCCCAATCTTCCACGATCTTGGCGAGGCCATTGACGATCTGAATTTTTTCACTCTCCATGGCAGCCTCCTGAGCCAAGGCTTTCCACATGTCCTCGAGTGCGAGGGCATCCCGGTCCCGGCCCTTCTGGAGGAACTGGTAGGCCTGAGCAAAAGCCTGTCGCCGGAGGGCGTCATCTTCCTCGGAGGCCATGTAGTCGAGCAGACTATCGAACTGAGTGTCGTCTGCCCATGAGCCCAGGGCGGCGAGCGCTGCGATCCGTTTTTTCTTATCTTCACTCTCCAGCGCTTTCNNGACGAGACCGGCTGCAGTATCTCCCCCGGTAGAACCAAGAAGCTCCAGGAAGATGACAGTGGATTTATCATTCGTAGCACTCTCGTAGGCGGTCTTGATAGCAGTTGCGATCTCGCTCTGGTTGGAGCTGCGCTCGGCCAGAGACCGGATGACCATTTTGGCGTCCTGTTGGACTTGACTGCTTTCGTTGAACTGGATGATTCCCAGAAGGTCCGCGAGATCCTTTTCGGTGGCCAGTTTCCGGGCAGCCTTCAAGGCGGCAACCGCGGTTTCTGCTTTGGACGCATTGCGGGCATGATCGATCAGGAAGGGGAGAGCCTTGGGGGAGTTCCGGCCTTGGACAACCTGAAAAAACTTAACCCTAATATCTGGAGTCATCTGGTTATTCTCGTTCCCTGCAAATTGTGCGATGAGTTCATCAAGGTTGCTTCCCTCGGCAACCAGCAAGCGTTGATAGATCGCTTCTCGGTCTCCCCTGTTTTTCAAGGATTTTGCCTCACTGAGGAGAATCGCTGCCTCTTCCTCGGTGGTAGGAAGTTGGCTCGCACCTTTGTCTGCTACTTGCTCAAGCAGGCTGTTAAGCGTTTTTGTTCGCTTGTTGTTGAGGGATTTACCAAGAACAAAAATACCGGCGAATATAATGGAGACAATGAGGACAGCTGCAATTGTGATCTTAGCGGCATTNCGCCCAGAGCCCCCGCCGGAGGTCTCAGTGCTCCCAGAGATGAATGTAGAGGGGGCGTCGCCGGCTGGTGCGGCTGGCTGACCCGGGGCGATCGAGGACGTTCCAATGGAAGCTAGGGGGGTTNCCGGGGTTGCCGGGGTTNCCGGGGTTNCCGGGGTTNCCGGGGTTGCCGGGGTTGCCGGGGTTGCCGGGGTTGCCGGGGTTGCCGGGGTTGCCGGGGT
>PBNG01000075.1 GCA_002723015.1 Roseibacillus sp.
ATCGTGGCCCCGCTGGTTCCCAACCAACCGGTAGCGGGCAGCCGGGTCTTCAGCCCCACCCTGCGAACCTCGGACGTCGCCCTGTGGTATGATACTGTCGACGAATCCGTCGACCTTGACACCTGGAGCCTGGCATTCGGTGCAGAGGCCTCCTACCGGTTCGAAAACCGATTTTATGCCTCAATGGGGGCGGGCTTTGCACTCAATGTCGCATCGTGGAAAGCGATGCGTAGTGATCAACTTCTCCAGCAGATCAACAATGGAGCTCCTCTGGTGATTGACAGCTCGTCCGCCGACAACATTGGCAGCTCTATTCTCTGGGGTTTCTACCTTCAGGCATCAGCCGGATACCAGCTCAGCGAGAGCTGGTCTGTCGAGGTAAATCTCCGCCAGGACTACACAGAAGATCTCAGCGGAAACGTCGGAAGCAGCTCATTTGATGTGGACCTCAGCGGATTCAGTGCGGGACTGGGGCTTGGCTACAGCTTCTAGCTCACTTCAATTTTCGCATTCCACCATCCTCCCGTGAAAGGGCGTGCGACTACGCACTCTGAGAACATCCACGACTTTTCACGGCCTTACGAAACGATCTTTCGCTCACACAAGATCTTTCCAGACGTGCCCGTGGACGTCCGTGAGCCTGAGATCCCGTCCACTCCACCGGAAGGTCAGTTTCTCATGGTCGATCCCAAGCTGATGCAGGACCGTGGCCCATAAATCGTAAACGGTCGAGATATCCACCGCAGCCTTGTAGCCGAATTCATCCGTTGCTCCATGGGCTCTGCCCCCTTTCACCCCTCCACCCGCCATCCACGCACTGAATCCGAAGGGATCATGATCGCGACCGTGGCCTCCCTGCGAGAAAGGAGCCCGTCCAAATTCACCAGTGAACACTACAAGGGTCTCTTCCAGCATTCCACGTTCCTTGAGATCCTTGAGCAGAGCGGCGATGGGCCCGTCGACCTGACCGGCCATTGCTCCATGGCCTCGCTTGAGATCCCCGTGCTGGTCCCAGGGGTTTCCCCCTCCTCCCGCTCCAATACCGTAGCTGGCGCACGAGAGTTCCACGAAGCGCACGCCCCGTTCCACCAGACGCCGAGCCATGAGACACTGCCGCGCATACTGAGCCTTGTTGTCGTCCTTACTGTCGATCCCGTACATTTCCCGGGTGGATTCGCTTTCCTTGCTGATATCCGTCAGCTCAGGAACCGCCTGCTGCATGAGGAAGGCTGTCTCAGCATTCCTGATTGATGAGATGACCGCATCCTTGGCTGCCATCCGCTCTGAAAAGCGCCGATCCAGTGTTCCGATCAGATCCAGCGCCCGGCGCTGTTCGGCCTTGAGCATGGCCGGATTGATATTGGGAACTGCCTGCTTGTCTGTGATGTTGAAGATGGAACCTTGGGTGGTGGCGGGCAGAAAGGCATTGCCGAAGATACTCACTCCACCATGCGGAATGGAGGCCTTGTTCGAACGAAGAACAACATACCCGGGAAGGTTCGGATTCTCGGTTCCGCATCCGTAGGTCACCCAAGATCCGGCACTGGGATAGCCCAGAAAGGGAAACCCGGTGTGCATGAAGAAATTGGCCTGAGAGTGCTCGCTGAAATTGGCGGTCATTGAGCGTACGATGGCGAGATCATCCGCACGTTCCGCGATCTTGGGAAACATGTCCGTCATCTCCAGCCCCGATTGTCCCCACTTCTTTGACTCCCATGGCGAAGCCATGATGTTGCCTACCGCGTCGAACTGGGTCCTCTCAATCGCCATGGGCAGCGGCTTGCCGTGCATCTTCTTGAGGATCGGCTTGGGATCGAACGAATCAACATGGGAAAACCCGCCGGACATGTAGCACAGGATGACGGACTTCGCTTTTTGATGATGGTGTAGTTTGGGCCCACTCAACTCTGCCGCTTGTCCCTTATTGATCAGACTCGAGAGTGCAAGGGCACTCACTCCTCCCGAGGTCAGCCTGAGAAACTCCCGCCTGTCAGCCGCAAGGGCAGGACGAAATGGGTCGTGAGAAGAGAAATTGGGATCAGTAGACATAAATCAGTTCCTTGGAATTAAGAATCGCATGCGCAATCTTGAAATAGGGATCTCCTCCCGCATTGAGAGCTTCGCGGGTAATTTCAATCTCCTCCCCGACCGTTGCAAGCTGCTGTTCAAGAAGGGAAATCTCTCCATCAAAGCGTTCAACAGCCTTTTTACGGGCGGGGGCCATTGCCTCTGCCAGCAAACCTTCCGTTACCACCTCCAGCAGGGTTCCCGAGGAAGCCGCTGCTGCCTCCTGCGGGGTGAGCGCCCGGTCGTATAACCGCGCCTCAAAGATGCGACCCGTCAGGGATCTGCCGGGGCCGCCCGGCGAAAGTCCGTGCCGGGTCCCGAAGACGACCTGCGCTTTGCCCTTCTTGTATTCCACCCTGCCCTTATTGATCGGTTTCCCATACGGTTTCCCGTCCCGGTAAGCAATGGTTGTCCCATCTGCCTTGTAGACCATCATCAACCGGACTGGCCGCTTGTCGGCCTCCATATCCTCTCCCCCTCCAAAGGGAGCGGTGCGGGAATGTTTATCGCTCCCAGTCAGCCATGTCCGGGGAGACACCTCCGCATATACGATCCCATCGAACACTTTGCCGTCGGATCTCTGCAAACTCATCGCTCCACCGCCCGTCTGGTTCTCATTGTCCAATTGCACCTGAACTTCGAGGGTGAATTCTCGGAGATCCTTCGATATTGGCCTCGTCCAGACGCCTCCTCCCCTGAGGAACATGGATCCATCAATCACCCTGGCCGCTCCCTTGATTTCACCGTGCATTGCTCCCACCGAGTCCTTGATATCCGCTTCAAAATCCCAGCGCGCGAATGGCTTGAGGTCGACTTGGACCTCTCCCAAGTCTTTCTGAGCCTCATTTCTTGCATCAACTTCGGCCTGCAACCTGGATCGGACAGGAGCTATTTCCTCCTGCCGACCACGCCGCAGGGCCGCAAGTTTCTCCCTGAGAAGTGCCTGTTCCCTCTCAAGTTTAGGCAGCTTATCGCTCACTTTCCCGGAAAGATAATCTAGGCAGGCTGTGATTTCCTCTTCACTTGCCGGACGGGCGTAGGCCTGCATGAAAAATCTCTGTATCCTCTCCCGATCTGACTTCAGGTCCGGGTCCCCCTTCACCCGGTCACTCCATTGCCGGGCAGCTCTCTTGGTTGTCTCCCCATTCATCAGCATGAGAGCCTGCGCAGGGACATTGGTTACATTGCGGACTCCTACCGTACTCGTCGGGATCGGGTAGTTGAACGCCGTGAGAAAACGGTTGAGACCATTACGTTTCTGATTGGTATAGACAGCTCGCTGGCCAGCCTCGTTGGCGGCCACGAAACGGATCGTGTCGAGGACTGCTTCTGCGTCGAGACGCCTCGGGGTGTAATACGCCAGCTGAAGATTTGCATCATCCTTTCCCCTGTTCGCCACCGGCACTCTGCTGGCGGAGCGGAAAACCCGACTCATGACCATCTGGCGGACCGTTCGCTTCATCGACCACCCGTTCTCACGAAAATCAAGCGCGAGGGAGTCAAGGAGTTCAGGATGACTTGGTTCACTCCCTAAGCGTCCGAAGTTGTCCGCTGATGCAACCAGACCCCGTCCAAAGATATGGTGCCAGAGCCGGTTCACAATGACCCGGGGCGTGAGGGCATTATCCTTCCCCCCAATATCCTCGGCCAACTCCAGACGCCCGCTCCCATTCTTGGTATAAGTCCGCCCCCCGAACACTTCCAGAAAACCTCGCTCTACAGGATCGCCCTCCTTCTTGTAATCGCCCCGATCCAGAAGAGGTTGATCCCATGGTTCCCCGTCCATTACACCGGGGACCCGGGCCGGATTACGGATTTCCGCTTCCAGACTGCGGTATTTTTCCAAGAGGATTTTCAGGCTCTCCGGAAGCCCCGCCACCTCGCTTGGCAGGAAACCCCGACTGACCATTGAGTCCAGCAGGAGGGCCTGGGAGTCATTCATCTTGAGATTGCTCCACCCGGTCAATGCGTCCATGAGTGAACGGCGGTAAAAACCTTCGAGCGACTTACGATCTCTGATCGAGCTCAAGTCTCCCGGCAGCGCGACCATTGGCGCGCCCAGTTCCCGCATCGCCTCATCTCCCGCATACACTTCAAAGACCCCGAACCACGAACGTTCGTTTCCTCCGTTCCTGAAGGTGGAGTCCGAAGAAGTATTGATATGATAATACCCCTTCTCCCCGTTCCAGTATTTGTATTTGTTCAGGTTGATCCAGCTTACCTGAGGCCGGAGGCCGGGAGTGGGGTGAAGTCCTCCGTGGGAAAGCGGATAGCTTCGCAGGGTAAACCGGGCAATCGAACCTTCTCCCATTGCCCGGATCGAATTACGTCCTCCCCTGGCTCTGTGAAATACCGAACTCAGGGTCGCACTGTGCTTGTCGGAGAGCATATGAGAATAGACTCCGGCGGGATAGATTCCCCTCAGTGCCCGTGCCCCTTCTGAAGCCACAACAAACGAGCCGGCGGGGCTGACCTTGTCGCCAAGGCCATTGCCGCTCCTGAACCACCGGTCATAACCGGCCTGTTCCCGAAGATCTGCATAGAAGGTGGCCTTGCTCTTTACCTGTTCATTATGCGCCATTCCCTCTTCATACCGCTTACTCATGGCTTCCAGCTCCCGGACCAGCTCCTCCGGGTTGCTGTCCCTTAATTTTGCCCATCCAGCGAGGGGGTCCGTGTCCGGGATCTTGTCCAGTTTATCGTTCCACAACCTTCCCAGAGCGGAATCCACCTGCTTCATCCAGTGGGAACCAAGCGCGGAACGAATCCGACCCTTGAGGTCCAGAAGCTCTTCCCGGTGCAGATCCCTCAATTCCGGGGAATCCACATTGACGATAGCCGGTCGGCTGCTCACGACCATCCCGTAGAACTTGTAGTAATCCTTCTGGCTGATCGGATCGAACTTGTGATTATGACAACGCGCACACGATACAGTCAGCCCCATGGTGGCCTTGGTCAGCACATCAACTGCGTTGTCGGTAAAAGTGATCTGCTCGTCATAGGCATCGGTAACCCCGAAGCCATGCGGAACCATGCGGAAATGAGCAGGGCCGATCGCACTCTCATTAAGTCCCTCTTCATCGTTCACACGGGGCTTTTCCAGCAGATCGCCAGCCACTGCTTCGCGCAAAAGCTGATCATAGGGCACATCCTGGTTAAGAGCCCGGATCACATAATCCCTGTAGCGTCCTGCGTAGGGAACATTCGGATCTCCCTCGCTGCCATAGGACTCAGCATAACGAAACCAATCAAGCCAGTAGCGCCCCCAGCGCTCTCCATAAGCCTTGGAGGACAGCAATCGATCGACTAAGTCCTCATAGGCTTCATCGCTGGGATTCTTCATGAAAGCCTCCACCTCAGCCGGCTTGGGAGGCAGCCCCGTCAGGATCAGGTGCAGGCGCCGCACGAGGGTTCCGGGATCTGCGACACTCTGTGGCTCAAGCCCATTCTCCCGGAGACCGGCATGAATGAATCGGTCAATCTCCGTCTGATTCCATTCGGCTGCGTCCGCCTCGGGAGGAGTTTTTCTGGTAACGGGCTGGAACGACCACCACTCAGACCTCTTGTCGCGCACCGCATCCCAGTCCACCTGACTGGCAAGCTCCTCCTTTGTTGGCTTGGTGACCCGGGGATCTGGAGCGCCCATCCTGACCCAGTCCTCAAAATTCTTGATAATCAGCTTAGCCAGCTTGGGGCTCTTTAAAGGCATCGGCTCGAAATCACCGTCATGTCTGATTGCCTTGATGAGGGCGCTCTCTTCAGGGTTTCCCGGGACGATCACTCCGGAATCGATCAGAGGTTCGCTCCAATCCAGTGCCAGATCCCCCTTTTTCTTGTCGATGCTGTTATGGCATTCGTAGCAACTCTCCGCGAGGACCGGACGAATCTTATTCTCGAAGAATTCCGTCTGCTCCGACGTCAGGGCTTCACCCCGGGCCGCTAATAGCCCGGCCCCGAAGAATACGAACGCAGGGACGATGATGGGTAGTCTCATGGTGGACTTCTGATTGGAGCCCCCGACGGCCCATTTTTCAAGCGCCAAGCGTTCGGGAATACTCACATGATCCTTTGAAATTGATCCCCGCGAGGCCCTTTGTCCTCTCATGAGGGGTATCTTGATTCAAACCACTCCGTGCTCAGCTCGAATCCCTCCAATCGTATGGTGGCGGACCTCCTGAGCCGAGGGAGCCTTACTTTGAGAGAGAGTCTTCTTCTGAATGAATTTCGGCCATAACTCTCTGGGAGCACATACTCCAAGCCGGTAGGTTTTCTGTCCGACGAGCAACTCCGGCACGTCGAGAAAACCCAGTTCACGAGTGGAGCCTCCCCCCGGGATGTCCCGGAAAGAAAGTAATTTTCCGCTCTTTCTCCTTCCAGCAGATACCCCGGCGGGCTCTCCAGATTTTTCTCCTGCACCACATTTGATTTTAAGAGGGCGCCTCGTACTTTCCTAGAACCCGGAATCGCGCGTCGTCACGGGACCTCTGGACGAGTCGCGGCCCGGAAATCCCACACTACAATGAAATACCCAACAAAGACCTGCATCAGGTCACTCCTAGGAGGGGCATTCGCATTAGGCCTGACGCTGGCCGCCAATGCCCAGAACATAGTTGAANCCCTGGCCGGAAGGCCGGAATTCTCCACCCTGGTCACCGCCGTGACCGAGGCAGGTCTGGCCGACACCCTTGCGTCAGCCGAGGACATCACCCTCCTCGCTCCCACCAATGAGGCCTTCGCCATGATCCCAGAGGACGACCTTGCAGCTCTCCTCGCGGACAGGGATGCGCTCACGAACGTCCTCACATACCACGTCATTCCAGAGCGAATCTCGTTCCGGAATTTTGAGACGAGAACCCTCGATACTCTTCTTCCCGACAATGGTGTAGATGTCGAGGTCCGGAGTTTTTTCTGGGGCTGGTATCGTACTGTCAAAATTGACGAAGCCGTCATCACACGAGCAAACCTCCGGGTAGACAATGGGATCATCCACGCGCTCAATGAAGTTCTGGACCCGGGGTATCAACGAGTTCCCAGTATTCTTGAGATCGCGACCGGAAACCCGGACTTTTCAATTCTCACCTCGCTCGTCGAGCAGGCTGGCCTCAGCCGTGCTCTCGACAGCGAACACTATGACCTGACTGTTTTTGCTCCCACCAATGCAGCCTTCGAAGCGTTGGGAGAAGAAACGCTGGAATCCGTTCAGAGTGATCCCAGACTTCTTCGCAAGATCCTGAAGAACCATATTCTTAGAGGCTCTCAGGACAGTAGTTTCCTGGTTCAGGAAGGATCCGCGAGGAGTGCGCTGGGCCTGACTCTTCCCGTCCAGGAGGATGCAAGCGCCCCAGNCGGCTACAGTATCGCAGGTGAACCGCTTCAGGCGGTCGACGTTCCGGCAAGCAATGGAATCGTCCACATTGTTGGAGGAGTCCTTGTACCTCCTGCACCCCAGTCTCTGGTCGATGTCGCAGAATCCCGGGAGAATCTCTCGACGTTGGTTGCTGCCCTGACCGCAGCAGAGCTCGTCCCGACCTTTGACAGCACCAGCAGGTGGCCATCCTTCACGATCTTCGCACCGGATAACGAGGCCTTCTCTGCACTTCCGGAGGGAGCCCTCGATGCACTTCTTGCTGACCCCTCTGGCGCTCTGGCGGACGTCCTGAGCCTCCATGTTGTCTCCGGTCGCCTCGAAGCTGATCGACTCAGCGATGGACAGGTGCTCGAGAGTCTCTCCGGCGACCGGCTTACGGTGCGTATTTCCGACGGAGAAGTCACAATAAACGGTTCTCCTGTGGTCGAAACTGATCTCAGGGCCCGCAATGGGGTTCTCCATATNGTCGGGAGCGTAATTACACGGGAATCGTTCACCTTGGCCGATTTGGTGGCCAGCAAGCCCTACCTCAGCACCCTTCTTGCCGGTCTCGAGGCTGCAGGTCTGGCATCAGCACTTGCCGACCCCGAGGGCGAACTGACGGTCTTCGCCCCTGTCGATCAGGCTTTCGACGCCCTGCCGGAAGGCACCCTTGAGACCCTGCTAGAGACACCCGAGGGAACCCTTCGAAACATCCTGTTGAACCACGCCGTACCTGGGAACCTTACCGCGGGCGACCTCCTTGCGGAGGGTACGGCAACAACATTGCTCGGANCCGAACTGGAGTTCACGTCCCGCAGGATACGGTTCTGGTGGTGGCGCAGTCCTTACCGGATNATCCGGGTGAACGGCATCCGCGTCCTTGCAACCAATATCGAGGCCGATAATGGACTGATCCATCTCATCCACGGGGTGCTCCTCCCCGAGGAATCTGATGATGAATCCCCCGGCGAGGATGAAGGTGAAGCCGCCACCGGAGAAGATATCGATACGCCCTCCGATGACGGAGCCCCAAAGGGGGCCGGGGAAGACTCCGCAGTCGACGAAGTCCCCGANGAGGAGACCACGGGGGAAGAGGCTGCCAAAGTGTAATGNCCGGTCAATGAATTCAAACTGCCCCGGGCATCCGGGGCAGTTCATTACAAGATGAATCACCGTTGGTCATTGCTCCTCCTGATAGGTCTNCTGATCTCAGCATGTGGTCGGGACGAACCGGACCCTGAGTCTTCTGGAACCCAGAAAAAGGCTGAACGCAGGATGGGCTCCGGGAATCCTCCCGTCCCAGTCCCTACTTCTGCCCCGGCATCGCGGGAAGCCCTCTTCAGAAAAACCGTGGAGAACCTTNATGAGCTTCCTGATGAAGAACTNGCCCTTGGNGTTGAAGNACTCCTCGAAANACGNGANCAGCATGACCCCGATATTCTCCTGACTNCAATCTANGATACGGTTGAACTCCGACCGTCNTTTATCCGACTACCCATCCTGATTGAGCTGGCGCACAGGGATACCGGAACAACAGGACTCCGCACGACGGCCCTCTCTGAGCTCCGGGTCTGCCTCGGGGAGGACCACGGGGAATCCTGGCCAGACTGGGCCCTCGCCCTCACGGAGCATCTCTCCACCCGGGAGGGATTTCTCCCTACCAACGCTTCACCGGAAGACTAGAAGAATGTTTCCTCCCGGGGTCGCCAGACGACTTTCTCACTCAACGATGAGCACTCCTTTCATCACTCTCCAGTGCCCCGGGAAGGTGCAGATGAACGGGTAGCGACCCGATTCCTCCGGAACCATAAATTCCTGCTCGACCTGACCCTTCCCATTCACGAGGGGAGTCGCCCAGATGACCTTGTCGGAGTCCGGGACATAGGCCCTCTGCGCTGCGTCCGGATCCTGAGCCATCTGATCCGCAAGCAGACCGACCTCTTCTTCCGAATCTGGCCTGATGATCACCAGGTTATGGATCTGCAGATCCGGGTTCTGGAAAGAGATCCGTACCGAAGCCCCCGCGCTGAGACGAATCTCCCTCGGGAAAAAGGCCAGCTGATTCGGTACCGCACTAACCCTGATTACTGAACCCTTCACTCCGTGATTCAGGTCATACCGGGTAGCCAGTCTCCGGAGTCCGGCTTCTGTTCCTGGCATGGAAAGCCCCTGCAGTCCCGTTCCAATAGGATCGTAGAGATAGACCGGTGCGTATCCCCGCGCCCCCCTGCCCCTGACATATCGCACCTCAATCTGGTTGAGTCCCTTTCGCAATTCAACCTGCACGTTCCAGTCCGAGCTCCACCAATTGGCAGAGGAAATCACCGGACTCCCGTTCAGAAGGACCTTCACGTAGCTGTGCCTGATCGACAGGACCGCTCTGCACTTTTCCCGGGCTTCCACATAGCTGCGCATTGTTCCGAACGAGCCCCCCTTTCCACCATGGGAAAAATAGCGTTCCTCCTGCCCCTCTTCCTTGAGAAGCCAGTGCATTAATTTTCCCTCCTCAGGTTTTTTCAGTACGGGAATTTCTGGTCCCATGCCGGAGCTGACACCATGGCTGGCGTCCGCCAGAATGGTCTGGAGCTCCTTGCTCCCCGAAATATCGACCTGCCCGAGGAGAGCCGCATAAGACTGGTCTTTCTGTTGCAGATGGGAAACGACGTGAACTACCTCGGTCCGAACTCTCGGGTGCGAGTCTCCAGCCATTCTCCGCAACAGATCGCGGGTATTTCGCAGCTGATCCTCCTGAAAGCGGACCAGATGAGTAGCTGCCGCCCGGATCCGGTAATCTGGCGAACTCATCAGCCTTTCCAGAAGAGCTTGCCGTACCTGCCCGTGGTCATGAAGGATCCAGAGCCCCTCCAGGATGGGTTCATCCCTCTCCTGCTCTTGTAGCCACGAATCAACAATCTTCACCACGCCCGGGGTATGACGCAGCTTTCTTCTCGCGTGGTCCCGGATCACATCCTGAGAGTGCCCAAGCAGGGAAAGAAGTTCCCGTGGAGACGCCCCCTCAAGGCGTGGCCAATCCCTGACTACTGGTTTTGCACGATGGGTAATTCTCCAGACACGGCCAGTATGAGGATCCCAGCGGGGATCCCGCATCGAGTTCTGAGCATGCCCGATGATTCTTGTGCAGAAATCCGAGACATACATCGCACCATCAAAGCCGAAGGCGATATCGACGGGGCGGAAGAGGTCACTTGGAGATGACAGGAGATCAAGACGATCACTCGCCTTGTAATAGGCTCCATCGGCTCGATGTTTCGAGATCGAGACAAAGCACTTTCTCAGTAGGACGGCAGAGGCCATCCCCTGTTGATACTCATCAGGAAAATGAGGGCTCGAAATCACACAGGCAGCCGAACCCTTCCCGTAGGCTATGGAAATGGCCCGCTGGAAGGGATGGTAGACCCCGAACGGGCTCCAGGGGACTGCATGACTGTCCTGCACGAATCCGTCCCCATACATCTGAAAGAGATTCCCCCAGCGATCCCAGGTCACCTTCCATGGATTAGGCGTCAGGGTTTGGTATTCCCGTTCCACCCTGCCTCGTCGCAGGTCGAGCCGGTAGGTGGTGGCATCGACACCCCGGGTCACTCCGTGAGGCGTCTCCAGTTGGGACCGGTGAAACACGCCATCGCAGAAGATGACATGCCCCATGAGCCCCATCGCGATCATTCCCCCGTGGTGGGCATCCGTGACATCAATGCCTCGCAGGACTTCCGTCCTTTCGTCGGCTTTTCCATCGCCATCCCGGTCTCGCATGAAGACCAGACGGGGCTGGTGAGAAACAATCACTCCATCGTCATAGAAGGCCAATCCATCGGGAACTGTCAGATTATCCGCGAATACCGTCGACTTGTCGGCTTTCCCGTCACGATCCGTGTCCTCGAGAATAAGAATCTTATCATGGGGGATATCCCCAGGGATCGTCCCGGGGAATGAAGGCATCGTCACCACCCAGAGACGACCTCTGGGGCCAAAGGCGATCTGCTCCGGGTTTCGCAGCTCCGGAAATTCCTCCTCGGAGGCGAAAAGATTCACTTTATAGCCCTCGGCAACCCGGAACGACTTCAGCATCTGTTCCGGCGATGGCAGATCCGCCGGGATCCGCTCCACAAGGGGAGGAAGCGTCAGGGGGGCCGGATCGAATCCCAAGGTTTCATCCTTCAGCATGGCATGAATTCTTGCATCGGATTGGGCAACCATCGCATGGAAGCGAGGGATCTCCGCGTCATACTCATGGGCCCTCCCCCGAACCCCGAAGTAGAGAACCGCATTCACCGGGCGCACTACCGAAGCAACGTATTGCGCCTTTCTCTGGACCTCCCTCGCTACAACTTCCGCGCGGGATAGATCCAGGCGCGCATAGGTCCCCGCCCCGAGAAGCTCACGGATCAGGTGCCTCGCGATCATGGTGTAGCCGCGGTCGTTCAGGTGAATTCCGTTACTGGTCAGCGGGTCCTCCTCTTTTTCGTAGGCCTCCAGGCTCGGGGCAAAGAGATCCACAAACCCAATCCCCCGTTGCGAGCTGACCTCACGCAGGACCTGCACGTAAGCCAGGATCTCGGTATTTCTTTGCTCTACGTCGGGGTAATATGGATGCCCGAGATCTTCGGTCGCTATCGGCGAGAGAATTATCAGGGCGGCGTCGGGATGACGGCGCTCCATTTCGCGAAGGTAGCCCTCGAGGTCACGACGGAACGCGTCGACCAGGGCCGCCCCGCCGAACGACTCATTGAGTCCAAACCCGAGGATCACCACATTGGCAGGCCAGCGATCGAGCAACTTCCTGAGGTGACTGACGTAGCGCTCGGGCCGCAGACGATAACCCACCTCATCCCCCGTCCACGCAAGACTACGGAACTCGAGATTCTTTTCCCGGTGAGCCATCTGGACAGCAGCCTCAAACAGGCCATGTTCCTGCAATCTTTCGACGAAGGAATTTCCATAGAGCAATACTCTTCCATTTTCTCCGATTTGAAATTCGGACCGCGCAACCAGAGTCGTAAGTCCCAGCGCGATGATGCAGATAATCTTCAACATGGAATCTTCTCAGGTAAGGATCTTCCGCACAACCTCACCATGAACATCGGTGAGGCGATAGTCACGCCCCTGAAATTTGAAAGTCAGTTTCTTGTGCTCTACTCCAAGCAAATGCATCAGGGTGGCATTCAAGTCATGAACGTGGACGGGATCCTCGGTCACATTGTAGCAGTAGTCATCGGTCGCGCCATGGACATGGCCTCCCTTGACCCCCGCTCCCGCCATCATCTGGGTAAAGCACCCGGGGTGGTGGTCACGACCAGCCGCGTTTCCGGGTTTCTGCGCATAGGTGGTGCGCCCGAATTCTCCGCCCCACACGACCAGGGTGTCCTTCAGCAGACCCCGTTGTTTGAGATCCCGGATCAATCCAGCCACCGGCTGCTCGGTATCGCGGCACTGGCGGGACAAGGTTTCCTTCAGCTTGTCATGTTGATCCCAACCCATGTGAAAGAGTTGGATGAAGCGTACATCCCTCTCCGCAAGGCGCCGGGCCACCAGACAATTGCGGGCAAAGCTGCCCTGCTTCCCAACGTTGGGTCCATAGAGCTTCAGCACATGTTCTGGTTCTTCTGCGATATCCGCTAAGTCGGGAACACTCGCCTGCATCCGGAAGGCCATCTCATACTGAGCGATGCGTGACTCGATTGCGGGATCGCCCACCGCAACGTGACGCCTGCGGTTCAATGCTCCGAGGTCATCCAGGATATCACGACGAATTCCCCGATCGATTCCCGGAGGATTCTTCAGGTAATACACAGGGTCACCGGTGTTGCGCAGCTTTACTCCAGAGTGCTCGGCAGGCAGGAATCCTGAATCCCACAGCCGACTGTAAAGCGGTTGCGCTCCCCCGGCGGTAGAACGGGAGGTCAGGACAACATAGGCAGGAAGGTCCTTGTTGAGAGCGCCGAGTCCATAGGACACCCAGGACCCAACGCTCGGCCGTCCCGCCAGCTGGAACCCGGTCTGGAAGAAGGTGATGGCGGGATCATGATTGATGGCCTCCGTATTCATGGAGCGAATGACACATAGTTCATCCGCAACCTCTCCCCAGTGAGGAAGCAACTCGCTTAACTCGAGACCGGCTTGTCCATGCTGCCCGAACTTGAAGGGACTGGGCAGCACCGGAAGGCTCTTCTGCACCGAAGTCATGGTCGTGATCCTCTGCTCTCCCCTGATCGACTCAGGCAATTCCTTCCCCCGCTCCTTCTCCAGTCCCGGCTTGGGGTCGAGGAGATCCATCTGCGAGGGACCTCCCGACATGAAGAGAGATATAACCCGCCTGACCTTTGGATTTTCGGGTACTACCGTCGCGGCCTTGCCCTCCTCGTCGAACAAAAGCGATCCCAGAGCCAGGGCCCCGAACCCATGCCCGGAGGTCTGCAGGAAGGAGCGCCGATCCAGAAGAACGGCATCCCCGGCTGCCATGGCTCCTCCCGGGCCCAGACTCTCACTCTGTTGGCAAATCTCCTTCATCGGTTGATCACTTCATCAAGGTTCAGAATGACGTTCGCGACTGTCGCCAAAGCCGCCATCTCCGACTTAGGAAGGTAGCCCGCTATCTTTGATTCCCCCTGATCCAGCAGATCCGCGGCAGCCTTGCCATCTTCCCGGTAGTGCTCCAACCGACGCTCGTAGCCCTTGACTAGGATCTCAAGCTCCGCTTCATCAGCCACCCGGGAAGTCGCGCAACGGAATCCCCAAGCGATCCGCTCTGCCGGCGTTCCACCCTTTGTCATCATCCGCTCTGCAAACTTCTTGGCTGCTTCCACATAGGTGACCTCATTCATCAGGGCGAGGGCCTGCAGGGGAGTATTGGTCAGGGTTCGTTTCACCGTACACATCTCCCGACTCGGCATGTCGAAAAGGAGCATACTCGGCGGAGCCACGGTCCGACGGATGCGGGAATAGAGACTGCGCCGATACAGTTTCTCCCCATGATCCTGCACGAATGTTCCACGTTTCTCCACCTCCAACCAGAGCCCTGCTGGCTGATAGACCCACCAACTGGGACCACCCAGTCGCTCCACCAGCAATCCCGAGACGAAGAGGGCCTGGTCACGCAGCATCTCAGCCTGAAGACGGGTTCGTGGCCCCCGGCTGAGCAGCCGGTTGTCGGGGTCTCGTCTCAGCTTTTCCTCCTCCACGACCGCACTCTGCCGATAAGTCCTGCTCATCACCATCAACCTGATGAACCTCTTCACATCCCAGCCCGATTCTACGAAGTCGGCCGCCAACCAGTCGAGGAGCTCCGGGTGACTCGGCCAGTCGCTCTGCCGACCCAGGTTCTCCGAACTCTTGACGATACCCGTCCCGAAGAACTGTTCCCAGAGCCGGTTTACGAAAACACGGGAGGTCAGGGGATGCTTCCCGTCCACCATCCACCTGGCGAGGTGAAGCCGGTTCAGGTTTTCGTCTGCCGGGGTGGGAGAGAACGCCTGTGGAAGCCCGGGATGCGCCTCCTCTCCCTTGTCATCATACTGTCCCCGCTTCAGTACAAACGCCTTCCGATCCACTTCATCGCGCATAACCATGACGTGCGGGTGAGCCGCTTCCAACTCCTTGATCCTGCCCTCCCGCGCCTTGGCATCCGGAATCTCCTCCTCGAGCCTCCTTACCGCTGCTTCAAATGTGCTCTTCCGGTAACGATGACGAGGCTCGGCACTGCCCCTCAGGTTGTTGATGAACCCTTTTTCATTCAGGCCGTCGAACATCGCGAAGAGCTGGTAGAACTCCTTCTGGCTGATGGGATCGTATTTGTGGTCATGGCAGCGTGCACAACTCAGAGTGAGACCGAGAAACACCGATCCCATGGTTTCCACCCGATCCATCACGTATTCAGTACGCCACTCCTCGTCGATGGCTCCCCCCTCGGTCTGAATCCGGTGGTTCCGGTTGAATCCAGTTGCCACGATCTGATCATCACTGGCGTCCGGCAGAAGGTCACCTGCCAGCTGCCAGATCACGAACTGGTCATAGGGCTGGTTGGTGTTGAACGACTCGATGATCCAGTTCCTCCAGGGCCACTGGGCGTTCTCCAGGTCATTGTCATACCCATGACTGTCTCCATAACGCGCCCCATCCAGCCACCAGGAGGCCATGCGCTCTCCATAACGGGGAGAGGAAAGAAGCCGATCGACGACCTTCGCGTAAGCCTGGTCCGAATGGTCGGAGAGAAACCCCTCCACTTCCCCTATGGTGGGAGGAAGGCCTGTCAGGTCAATCGACAGACGCCGGATCAATTCTTCTTTGGACGCCTCCTGCTGTGGCTGAAAACCTGCTTGGGACAAGCCGGCGTGCACAAATTGGTCGATGGTATTCACGCCCCATTCCCCGGACCCCGGGGCAGCGCTCTTGACCGGTGTCCGGAAGGCCCAGTGACGCTCATATTCAGCCCCCTCTATGATCCACTTTTGAAGAATTTCCTTTTCCGCGTCAGTCAATGCCGTTCCCTCCCCAGGGGGAGGCATGACCTCCTTGTCATCCTTTGAAAAAATGCGATGAACCAACTCACTCTGATTCGGTTCACCCGGGACAATTGCATGCAGTCCATCACGCTCCCTGTAGGCTTCCCCGGGTTCGTCGAGACGCAGGTCCGCTTTCTGCTGCGATGTGTCCGGCCCATGGCACGCGAGGCACTTCGCGGTAAGGATCGGGAGCACCTCCCTGTTGTATTCCACTTTTCCGGCAACGGTCAGCAGACCGCCCAGAAAAAAGACCACACATGAAAAAAGCCTCATCGACACCGGATTAATTCAGGATCAGCGCCCCATGGCAATGAGAGGATCATCATCTCATCATGGCTGACGGAAGATTGAGGCCTAAATTGGGATTGATGGCGGCTTTTTCTCGGCCTAGTCGTGGGAGATGGTCCGTCCTCTCCTCCCCCTGCTTCCCGCTATCCTTATCTCCCTCTTCTCCGCCGAGGCTACTCCGATTCTCAACCAACGAGGGCTTCTCGAGGCCCAGACCTTCTGGGACAATCGCGACTTTGATTGGTTCGAAAAAAATATTCCCTTCCTCGACAGCCCGGACCCGGAAATCAACACCACCTACTACTACCGATGGGAGCTGGTCAGCAAAAGACGCCCACGAAACCCAAGGGCAGTGCAGCTGACACCGTCATCTTCCCACCTGTTGAATCAGAAAAGCTTCGGGTAGTTTTTACTCATATCGGGAAAGGTCATACCCGAAGCGGCCTGACCGAAATTGAAGTATCGGACAAATAGAGCGACCTGCCATCCCTTCTGAGCTACCTTCCCCATTACCAGCAGAAGGAATGCCTTCCTCTCATCCATTCCAGGCCAGCTTGAGCAGCAGCGCCCTCCTGCGCGTTGTCACCCTCTGCTCGCTCTATGTCTCGCAGGGACTCCCACAGGGTTTCATCCACTACGCCCTCAAAAACCATCTTGCGGATCAAGGCGTCACCACCTCCGAAATTGGAGGGGTTATCGCCATGATCAGCCTTCCGTGGACCGTGAAATTTCTCTGGGGACCGATCGTAGACCGCTTCGGGATTGCCTCCATGGGCAAGCGCCGCCCCTGGATCATCCTGTCGCAGGCCCTGACCGTGGTAGTACTCCTGATCCTTGCAACCGTGCCGGGACTGGACTCCAATCTGCACTTTCTTGGTCTGGGAATTCTCAGCGTGAATATCTGGACCTCCCTGCAGGACGTCTGCACAGACAGCCTCGCTGTCGACCTCGTCCCGGAGAAGCAGCGCGGCATCCTGAATGGCTTCATGTATGGCTGCTCCTACCTCGGGAGTTTTCTGGGCGGCACTCTCATCGGCCACTTCCTGTTCATGGAGGGAGGAAGTATCCAACTCGCCCTTGTCGTCCTGAGCGGCTGCGTCTTTGCCATCATGCTCCTCCCGTTGTTTATCCGTGAGCGCCCGGGGGAGAAAATTCTCCCTTGGACTGCGGGTTCCTCACAACTAAGGGAAGACGAGGAACATGCCCGCTCGGCAGCAATTCTCTTTCATCAGATCAAGCAGGCCTTCAGCCGTCGGATTGCACTGACCGCCGCCCTGCTTGCCGTGGGGGCCCATGTCGGTAATTCCGCCCTGAATATTATCGCGTCCAAACACTTCATTACCGAGGTCGGGTGGGACAAGAAAGCGTATACTTACCTTGAGAGCTTTGGAACCTGGTTCTCCCTTGGAGGAGCCTTTATAGGTGGTTTCGTTGCCAGCAAACTTGGAGCCAAGCGCTCTGTTGTGCTAGCCGGCAGCCTGATTGCCCTCGTCTGGATCTACTTCAGCCAGATGGAGTCATTCTGGAGCGAAGAGTGGCTCATTAGGTCGAACATGTGGGTGCTTGCGACCCTTCTGGGACTCTTCAGCGTTTCCCTCTTCACCCTTTTCATGAACGTGTCGGAACGCCGGGTGGCTGCCTCTCAGTTTACCGCCTACATGGCCCTACTGAACCTCTCCATCTTTCTCGGAAACAAGGTCGCGGGCCCCTTGGAGGCCTCCCTTACNTCAGTCCCGNCGGTTTATCTCGCCGCCGGCATCTTCCACCTTGGCGTCATGGCCTTCGTCATCCTCGCCATCAAGCCCCCGAAACGACTTCCCCAGTTACCAGGGTTGGAGATGTCCTTCGCGGACCAGTGGCGTGAGGAGATCGATGACAAAAGCAGATGCGGTCCAAGCCTTGATTGCGCTGGAACCTCGAGAACCAAAACGTCGTTCGCCAAGCAACTTCGGGAAGAGAGAGAGAACAAGGACGAGGGGTAGGAGCGACCCCGACTCTCTACCCCCATGAAAACCGAGTGCTCCCTGATCCACTCCTCACCGCTCGCTTCACGAATTCCGGAAAGAGATCTCCGACCAACAGGGGATTGATTTCACCTGCTGCCATGAAGCGATTTCTCGNGCGGGGAAGGTCTGACCTACTCAAACTTAGCGCCCTCCAGATCCACCCGGTAGACGATTCCCTTGTCGTAACCGATGGCATAAAGCTCTCCTGATTGATCCCGCCCGAAGGAGACAATCCGGTCGGGTGCCGATCCAATCTGGCGAATGGTCTCCAGAGTCCGGTCAACCTGGGTGATCCCCCAGACTTTCTTGCTCTGGTAGTCCGCACAGATGTAGACCCCATGGAAGCTCGACTCCGGGTCAGTGCGCATGACGTAGCCGCCCGTGATCGAGACCCCGTGCTTGCGGCGGAAGGAAACCACCGGGGGAAGATACTTTTCACTTTCAGTCCGATACTGCGTCGAGAACAGAGCGAAGCCCTCGTGAATATTCCACCCATGATTCTCTCCGGCGCGCACGATGCACACTTCCTCAAACCGGTTCTGCCCCACGTCGCCAACCCAGAGATCCCCATTGGCGGGATCGAAGCTGAAGCGCCACGGCTGACGCAANCCATAGGCAAAGATCTCGGGTCGAAACTGCTCCGGATTACGAGCTACGAAGGGATTGTCCTTGGGAATCCCATAAGCCNGTCCCTCTTCCTCCCGGTCCACGTCAATACGCAGAAGACTACCCTCGAAACGGCTCAGGTCCTGAGCCTTGCCTTCCGGATCCTCCTGCGGCCCCCCNTCTCCCATCCCGATGTAGAGAAACCCNTCTGNTCCAAATTCAAGGCCACCNCCGTGATGAAAGAGGGTATCGATGTTCCACCGCAGGATGCTCCGAGTCGGTCTTCCTGAATCTTTCCGGCGGCCCGCACTCGCCGCCCGTTCCACCACCGCCATGCCCCGCTGTTCCCCGGCCATGGTTTCATGCATCATGAAGTAGCGCCCGTTTTCTGAGAATCCGGGATGCAGGGCCACCCCGAGGAGACCCTCATCATTGGCTACGTAGATCTCGTCGAGAATGTTCACGAAGGGTGAGATCACCTCTTTCCCATCCACCTTCTCGAGGAGTGAAATCGTCCCCTTGCTTTTCTCTGCGATCAGATAGGCCCCCTTCACCGTCGGATGCCCCCCGAACCAGACCGGTTTATGGAATTTTTCCTCAAGGCCGAAAATCGGCTCAAATCTTACCGGGTTCGTTATGGAGGCGATCTCAAGAGGAGCACCTTTCCTGTCGGCCTCCAGGTGTTCCGGCTGCCGACGATTCTCAAGATANGCGACAAGGTCCCGGAATTCTTCCGTCGTTAACTCCGAGTGTAATCCCGCTGGCATGAGGGATACTGCCCCNGTTTCCTCCCGGACGATCTCNGCCCGGGCGATCCGGTGCTCCACNTCCCCCACATTCGCCAGCACCATGAACCTGTCTGTCTTCTCCTTCAGGATGCCCTGGAAGCGCTGCCCATTTTTCGTCTCTACAATCGTAGTGGCGTAGCCGGTCATGATCGAGGAGGAGGGTTTCAGGATCGCTTGCGCCAGCTCTCTCCGGGAAAACTTGTCCCCCACCGAGCGGAGATCCGGCCCAATGCTCCTTGCCGTTCCATCCACGGAATGACACTGGCTGCAGGCCGTTCGTTGATCCTCAAAGATGCGTTTACCGCCCACCACACTTCCATCTTTCAGGGCTGCCTTNAGGAACTCCCCATCAGGGGGAGGTTCCACAGCCGCCANAAGAACGGGAACGNGAAGGAATACCGCTGTATGGAAAAACCAGCGCCGATGGGTCATAGTTTCTACTTTAGCCTCACCTACCGGGCTGCCAACCGTTAAGGCCGGGACTTTGACCGGACAGGAGTTCGAGACTCGCCTCGGTCTCGAAAAGCCCTACTTTAGGAGGCCCATCACCATGCTCCGCTGGTCCATACCCGCTCTCCTGTCGCTCCCCATTCTTCTGGCGGACATTCCTTTCAAGGTCCCGGAAGGATTTCGTATTACCGAGTATGCCAGTGATTCCCTCACCCATGACACCTGGGCACTGACGATCTCCGAGGAGGGAAAGGTCGCAGTCTCTGGTCCCGGCTACATCAAGGTGCTGCTCGACACCGATGAGGATGGCGTGGCCGACCGTTCCCACATGGTGTTTGACAAGGCCCAAAACCCTCACGGCCTGCTCTGGACCGGGGAAGACCTCCTCAGCGTCCAGCCGAAGGGTATTTTTCTTCACCGCCCTCCCGAGGAGGGCGTGCTTCCCGGAAGTGACCCAGAACTCTTTTACAAGCTTCCCGGAGGAGGAGGGGAACACGGACCCCATGGTATCCGGCGGGGGCCTGACGGCTGGTTCTACGTGGCATGTGGGAATAACACAAGGATCGGAAGGGACAACATCACCACCGCTAACTCTCCCATAGAAAATCCCTCGCAGGGAACAATCCTGCGCATCTCTCCTGACGGAAAGCAAAGCGAGGTGGTAGCCCACGGGTTCCGGAACCAGTATGACCTCGCTTTCAACCAGCACGGCCACCTCTTCACCTTCGACTCCGATGGGGAACGTGATCACCAGCTTCCCTGGTATTCCTACTGCCGGGTCTTCCATGTCCGGGTCGGAGGNCATCATGGCTGGCTGCTTCCGGGACACCAGCGCTCCTTCAACCGCCCTCCGTACTTTTTTGACTCGGTCGACCGTCTGGGCGAGATCGATCGCGGTTCCCCCACCGGAGTAGAAGTCTACCGTCATACCCAGTTTCCCCGGCGCTACCGTGACGGCCTCTTCTTCGCCTGCTGGACCTACGGCCGGGTTTACTTTACCCCGCTTACTCCGAAGGGTNACTCCTACCAGAGGCACGAACCGGAGACCTTCCTCGAACCCGCTGGCAACCTCGGCTTTGCCCCCTCTGATCTTGCGGTTCATCCTCTCACCGGTGATCTCTTCGTCTCGGTCGGAGGCCGNGGCACCCGGGGAGCCGTCTACCGGGTCTCCTATCCGGAAGGCCAAAAGGCTGCCACCCCTGTCGCATTCTATGAAACTGCGCAGANCTGGTCTCTTCGCGAGGACCGTNTCCCGGAGGTTCCAGCACTCTCGCCTGCTCAGGCCCTCTCGCTCTTCGAGAANGCCAAGGACTCCTCCACCCGGATTACTGCCATCCGTCACCTCATGCTCGCGATGGGAGACATCAGCACCAATGAAGCCCGGCGCCGGATCGATGCTGGCTACACCGCCAACAATCCCGATGCCCTCGCGGAAGAAATCCGCCGTAAGGCAATCTCTGTCCTGCCCTCGGCCTTCCGTTCAGACCGTCCCGGCGATCCGCAGCAATATGAAATCGCCCGCCTCCTCGCAATGCTAGGGGCGGACACCCNGGAGGCCATGGAAATCGTGGCCGCNGCGATAGCAACAACATCGCATCCTACCCACGATGCCCACTACCTCTTCTGTCTTGCCCAGATGCCAGGACCGAGAGAGGCCCTTCGCGCAGATCTTGCTGCGGCCTTTCTTGGTATCGACCGGAAACTGAGGAAAGCGAGACTCCTCACCGACAGGAACTGGAGCGTCAATCTAAGGGACGCCCTGCAGGCCCAGCTGAATTTTGACCCTGCCACCGCCTCAAGCATGGCCCAGTCAGGGGATATTCCTCCTGCCAGCGCCCACCTCCTTTCTCTGCTCGCCAAGGACCAACAGAGCTCCGCTGCCGCAACGATGAGCAGGGCCGAGACAGGCTGGGCGCGGGAGGGCATCGCCTTTGTGGAGAAATACCTTCCTTCGGGGGATCTTCCCCGCCTCTTGCCGGCATTCCGCCGCGCTTGGGAGAAGGAACCGCCACTCAGGCCTCATCTCGTCAACTTCCTTGCCCGACATGGTGACGAGACAGATCGTAACAGATCCAGAAAATTTCTGGAACCGCCGTCCTCGGAAATCGATCTCACTCCCTTTGCAAAGAAAATGGAAGGAGTGAACTGGGAGAAGGGGCAGACTGATCGGGGTCAGGCGGTTTACACCCGCTACAACTGCGTGACCTGTCACGCAGGGAACCGGCGACTGGGACCATCACTCCGGGGGATCGCGAAGCGATTCACCCGGGAAGACCTCTTCCGGCATATTAATGAACCGGATCTTGCTCTTTCCGATCTCTACAAGGCGACGCAGGTAACAACCACCGAGGGTGTCTTCATCGGGATGAAAGTCTACAGTTCCGAGTCACAGACCATCCTTGAAACGGGGTCAAATGAAACCGTCCGGTTCTCCCGGCACGAAATCATCAGCGAGCGCGCCCCGAACCGCTCCCCCATGCCCTCCGGTCTTCTGCTCGGGGCGAGCAGGGCAGAGCTGGCAGACCTCTACGCCTACCTGAAGACCCTGTGATGGGTCGGAAGCGGACCCTTCCTACTCCTCGCTGTAGGACTTGATCCAGTCTACCTGAAGACGGAAGGGACCGTCCTTCTTGTCGTAGATCATGACCCCAAGACTGTTCACCTTGTCTTTCCTGAGAGGATAGCGGTCGCGAGGAAGCTTCATTCCTCTCCAGCTTGCGCCGAAGGAACTGAAGGGGATCTTGGCCACCTGCCATCCCTTGGAATCCGCCTTGGTGTCAAAGTCGGCACGATACGTCGCACGACTACCCTCCATCTGCAGCCCAAACTTGTAGGTTCTTCCATCACCCTTGAACCGGATCATCACACCGTCCTTCCCGGAAAGCCCCAGAGCTCCAGGCCGACTGCGGATCGACGAAAACCCGCCGCCATTGGTATTCGTGGAGCCCGCGAACAAAAGTCTGTCTCCCTTGAACGAAAACCCACCCTTGGAACGCCCCCCCATCACATTGTCGTTGACGGTAATCCACTTTTTCCCGGGATCTGCCTCGGAAAAGTCAAAAAGAGTGACTCTTTCGGCCTTCTCGGATTTCTCGGCGCTTCCCTTCGGATCAGCCCCCTTGACAGCCGTTTGGAGCCAAATGAAGGCCGTCGCAAGAACAAGAGCGGCGGAGAGAAAGGATCTTTGTAATCTCATCGTGCGAAGCTTACGCACCTTTGCGGAATCGTCAAGGAGCAGAGTAAGATTAAGCTCTCCTCCCCCTTGCTTTAAGGCGTCGCCTGCAGAATCGGGACCCTCATCCACCCTTTGGAAGGGATTGCGAACACCCGTGTGTCCAAGACGTTTTTAAAGGCCCTCGTTGACGCCTGAGAGACCCTCCGGCACCCTCCAGTGGTAATGAAAATCATCCTTCTGGTCCTCTCTCTTTCCCTTGCGTTCATGAGCTCTCAATCCTTTGCCGATCATCACAAGAAACAACCGGGCGCCTACCGCCACGTCGTCTGCTTCAAGTTCAAGGACGATGCCACCGGGAACCAGATCACAGCCATCGAAAAGGCCTTCGCTGCTCTTCCCTCCAAGATCAGCTCCATCACGGACTACGAGTGGGGAACCAACGTGAGCCCCGAAAACCTCGCCCAGGGATACACCCACTGTTTCATCGTCTCCTTCAAGGACAAGAAGGGGCTGGAGGCCTACCTGCCCCATAAGGATCACAAGGCCTTCGTGGAGCAGCTCCTTCCCATCCTCGACAAGGCCTTTGTTATCGACTTCGTGGCGAAATAGCAGGAACAGCAAAAGATGCGCACATTACTGAAGACAGCCCTGCTGCTTCTCATCGGGGCCCTTTCTGCTTCCCCAGTGGCCGCGGCCCGGGCGGATGCGGGAACAGCGCCCCCTAACATTGTCCTGATCATCGCCGACGACCTCGGCTATGGCAACTTGGGCAGGGTTCACACCACGGAAAACTGTCCCACCATTCTCAGCGGAGGCGGCGCCGGCGTGAAACTCGGCCACACCCTCGTCATGCCGAAGAACACGCCGCTCTGTAAGGCATGGTTGACCTTGTTGCATGGGGTGGGCGTGAATGTGGAGCGCCACGGCGACAGCACCGGAATCCTCACCTCCTTGCAGGCGTAACAGGGACCCCATCCACCAAGAGATGATCCTGCTCCGGCATAACGGGGCCTCAGTTCTTCAGCTTAAACCTCGCCACGTAAGCAAATGAGGTCACAAAAAGATACTCCTCACTCTCGTCGAAACAGCAGTTGGTCACTGGGTCTGGGAGCCTGATGGTCGCCAACTTCTTTCCCTCCGGTGAGATCACGAGGACTCCACCGGGCCCGGTTGCAAAGATATTCCCGCTCTTGTGCATCTTCATCCCATCGAACCACCCGGCGTCACCGTCCCCGTAGGGCCCTTCAAAGAAGACCCCACCGGAGCCATCCTCAGCGGAGAAGCGCCACACCTTGGGATCCTGCATGTCTGAACTCCCGACATAGATCCACTTCTCATCCGGAGAGAGCACAATCCCATTCGGAAGCTCCATTTCGTCACTCACCAGGGACACCGTGCCGGTGGCCGCTTCATAACGGTAAATGCCGCAGAAGGGGATCTCCCTCTTCTCGTCGACAAAGATCATCGCCTCCCCGGGAACGCTATTCGCAATATCACAATGTCCGTAGGGGGGGTCGGTAAAATAGATGTCCCCGCTCGGCAGGACCGTCAGGTCATTGGGACTGTTGAAGCGCTTGCCCTCGTAAGTTGCCACAAGGGTCGAGACTCCTTCCTGACTAATATTGTCAAAAGACAGCTTGGCGAGTCTCCGATCCCCATGCTGGCAGATGATGAGGTCCCCTGCAGCATCGAGAGCAAGACCATTAGAGCCCAGAACCCCACCCTCAAAAAATGGAACCGTCCCGGTATGTCCTCCAGGAGAAAGAAACACGGCAGGTCCTTTTTCCTCCGACCACTGATGAATCGTGTTCCCCTTAACGTCCGAGAAGAGGAGCGTCTTCATCGAAGAAACCCAGACCGGCCCCTCCGCAATTTCAAACCCCTCGGCGAGAACCTCAAGCTTCACCGACTCGTCGAGAATCGCACCCAAAGCCGGGTCATGAAGTTCAACCTTGCAGGTCCGGTTATCCGGGCTCATCACCACGGGCGCTGCACCTGCCGTATCGACCTCGCCCGTGTCTGCCGGGGCATCTGCATTCTCACCACATGAGGATAGCAGGAAGCAGATTCCCAGCACACACCCCGTTAAGTTCATCTTGTTCACCCCTACATTGCTAGAAAGAGGTTCCCCGGGCTCAAGCCAAAAATCGCGTGCAACGTTAGAGCGCTCATCTCTCCCGGACCCGTATCATTCCCCCTCAGTCAAAATAGGTGTCATCATGACTGTAGGGCGGGGCGCAGCAGCAGAGAAAGCGAAGATCCTTCGTTGCCGAGATCTGGTGCCAGCATCCGACTGGAATGAGAATCGCATCACCCGGGACTACTTCCCGGACCTCCCCATCGAGTTCCATGAGGCCCTCCCCTTCGAGGAGGAAATAGAACTCCTCGCTTACCCTGTGATAATGCCGCTCCGTGGCCTTTCCAGCTGGAATCGTAGCCTCGGCGAGGCTCTGCTGCTGGACCGGGGCATTGGCCCGGTCCAGGATGCTTCGGATCGTGGATCCATCCTTCGTTGTAAACGGCTCCTGTTCAGAAAGCTGGCGAACCTCCATGGCGCGAGCTTAAACCCGGCAATCACGACTGTCACGCTTGCCCATCCAACCCAATCTCCCTAAGCAAGGGCAATGGCCGAGGAAAAAGAAACGACCGTCCGGGAGGAGCAGGCCAATGAAGCCGGACGATCAAACCGCTTCTCGATTCTCTCGATCGGGGCGGCTCTCACATCGTTTTTCCTCATCTACTTGTTTCTGCCCGTCGAGGATACCGACACCCACACCGCGGCACAGGTCCGCACTGGCCTCGCGATTCTCTCCCTCGCCGCCATCCTCTGGCTCACCGAGGCCATTCCCCTGGCCATTACGGCCCTGCTCGTTCCCGTACTCGCCGTCCTGACCGGAGTCTTCAGCGGAGACCCCAAGAACATCGTCCCTCAGGCCTTCGCTGGTTTTGCTCATCACCTCATCTTCCTCTTTCTCGGAGGCTTTGGCATTGCGGCTGCCCTCACGAGACAGGGGCTGAACAGCTGGCTCGCCAACGGAATTCTCAAACTTGCTGGCGGCCGGTTTTATCTGACCTGTATCGGGTTGTTTTGCGCCGCCGCCTTCACCTCCATGTGGATCTCCAACACCGCCACCACTGCACTCCTCTTCCCCGTCGCACTTGGTCTCCTAAGCGATCTCCGGGAGAAGGCCGGGTCACAGACCGCGTCCAAGGCCGCCCCCTTTGTTCTCCTCGGTCTCGCCTACTCTGCCAATATCGGTGGGATCGGCACCATCATTGGAACCGGTCCTAATGCCATCGCGGCGGAACGATTGGGAATAGGATTCGCTGAATGGCTTAAGTTTGGAATTCCCTGTGTCGGAATTCTCTTTCCCTGCCTGGTTATCATTCTCTCTCTCGTGCTGCGGCCTGGCAAGACCCCGGATCTCAGCAGAAATGCCGATTCCTTCACCTTCACCCCCCAGCGGATTCTTACCCTCAGCATATTTCTCCTTACCGTTGTCGGCTGGCTGTGCAGCAAGCCTCTCTCGGAAGCATTCAATGTTGCCAAGGGATTCGACAGTATCATCGCGGTATCATCCGTTGTCCTTCTGGCCTCTTTCGGGCTGGTGCGCTGGAAGGATGTTGACCGCACCACCGACTGGGGAGTGATTATTCTCTTCGGTGGAGGACTCACGCTTGGAAAGGTCCTGACTCTTACCGGGGCCAGCAGCTTCCTCGCCAGTCACCTCAACGAGCTTACTGCAGGGTGGCCTTTCATCCTCGTAGTCGGAGCCGTGGTGATTTTCGTAATTTTCCTCACGGAACTCACCTCTAATACCGCTACTACTGCGTTGTTTGTCCCAGTCTTTTATCAGGTTGCTCTTGAGATCGGCGTCTCTCCACCTCAGCTGGTCCTTCCTCTCACTATCGCGGCCTCCTGTGCCTTCATGCTCCCCATTGCGACGCCCCCGAATGCGATCGTCTACGGGTCCGGTCAGGTTCTCCAGCGCACCATGATGCGCACCGGCCTCGTCCTCAACCTCTCCTTCGCGGTCATCCTGACCGCCCTCAGCACCGTCCTCTTCTGAGCTGAGTTTCTACCAAAACTTACGCGAGGATGTCCTGTACTACCCGTCCGTGGACATCGGTCAGCCGGAAGTCTCGACCCGCATAACGGTAGGTGAGCTTCTTATGATCGATCCCCAGCTGGTGGAGGATGGTAGCATGGAGATCGTGAAAATGAACCCGGTTTTCCGTCGCGTAGTAGCCATACTCATCAGTAGCGCCATATTGGATCCCCGGCTTGATCCCGCCCCCGGCGAGGAACATGGTATTGGCGTGGGGATTGTGGTCCCGTCCATCACGCCCCTGGGCCACGGGGGTCCGACCGAACTCGCCACCCCATAGCACCAGCGTTTCATCCAGTAGGCCACGTTGTTTGAGATCTGTGATCAGGCCGGCCACAGGTTTGTCCATCTCACCGGCCAGGCGGGCATGCTCCTTGCGCAGATTCCCATGGGAATCCCAATAGCGATGAGTCACCTGCACGAACCGCACTCCTGCTTCGCTGAAGCGTCGGGCCATGAGACATTGCTCCCCGAACTTCCGCGTATTGTCCTGGTCCATCCCGTAGAGCTTTTTCACCGCCTCGTGCTCGTCAGAAACGTCCTGCACCCCGGGTGCCTCCATCTGCATCCGGAAAGCCAGTTCGTAGGACGCGATCCGAGCCTCCAGTTCGGAATCCCCTGCACTCTGAGCTAGGTGTCCCTCATTCATCCCCTTCAGGAGGTCCAGCTCCCGGCGCTGCAGATCACGACTTTTGAGAGGGCTGTTGATGAAGGGCACCGTCATTCCCCTCCCCTTCCCTCCGATTCGGGTTCCTTGATAGTGGGCGGGCAGAAACGCGGAGGACCACGCATTGGCACCTCCGTGCCCCCCGGTCGGGTCAATCGTGATGAAACCAGGAAGGTTCTGGTTCTCAGTTCCCAATCCGTAGTTGATCCACGACCCCATCGCAGGACGCGTAAAGGTATCCGAGCCCGTGTGCAATTCCAGCAAGGCTCCCCCGTGCCGGGAGTTGGAGCCATGGATCGACTTAACGATGCAGAGGTCATCCACGATGGAAGACAGGTGAGGCAGAATCTCGCTCACCTCGGCCCCTGTTTGCCCATGCTTGGAGAAGTTCCAGGGGGAGGCCAGGAGGTTGCCAGTCTTGGCTGAGACGATGCGCGGCTTCTCAAAGGGGAGAGGCTTGTTATCATCCCGGGTCAGCTGTGGCTTATGATCGAAAAGATCTACCTGCGACGGCCCCCCATGCATGAAGACAAAAATGACTCGCTTGGCGCGCGCCAGTGATGGAGCCGGCTTGGGACTGAGTGCGGAAGCGGAGTGAGCATTCTGCGCCATAAGCCCGTGCAGGGCGAGCGCCCCGAACCCGGCCGAGGAGGACCCCAGCATTTCCCGGCGCGTGAGTGGGCGAGGCTGGCGATTCTGGCAAAGGCGGCTCATGAATGGGACAGGGGAAGTATGACGAAAGGGCAGGACAATGTCAAAGACACGAAGAGGAAGGCTCCGGATTACTCAAGGTACAGGAATTCATTACTGGCCATCAACACCCGGGCCACACTCTCCCACGCTTCCTCTCTGGATATCTTGGAGGCAACCGAGGTTGCCACCACTTTCTCGATCCGGGTCATTTCCTCCGGCCGCGCTGGTCGTCCATAGTAATGCATGATCATCCAGTCAGCTCGCTGTCCGCTGCTGGCCCCTTTCGTGGCCTCGATCATGACCTCCACAATCCGCGCCGCAGAATCGTGAATCATCGGGCTGTTCATGAGCACCAGAGCCTGCTGGGTGACGGTGGAGGTCTTGCGGTTTCCATTGGCAACGGAAGGGTCTGAGAAATCAAACGAGTTCAATTCATCATAACCGGCACTTCGGATCACCGGGAGGTAGACCGATCTCCGGGGACTCTGGATCCACTCCTTCATTTTGCCCTTGTCGATATAGTCGGTTGGTTTCCGCTGAAGAAACCCTCCTCCCATGGTCAGGTCCAGCCGGTTTGACTTATAGAGAATCGAGTCGCGAATCACCTCCGCCTCTGCCCGGCGGGGCTTCCAGCGGGCGAAAAGCCTGTTATCCGGATCCTTTTCCAGAGCCTCCGGAGCTCTCGACCCCTGCCGATAGGTTGCGGATCGCATAATCNCACGGTGCATGGCTTTCAGCGACCAGCCCTCCTCCATCAGCATGAGTGCGAGGTGGTCAAGAAGCTCGGGATGGGATGGCAGTTCCCCAAGGACCCCGAAGTTGTCCGGGGTCGGAACCAGCCCTCTTCCAAAATGCCAGCGCCAGAGACGGTTGACGATCACCCGCGCGGTCAACGGATGTTCCTCGCTCGCTATCCATCGGGCAAACTCCAGCCGCCCACTTTGCTTCGAGGGCATTGCGGGCTGATCGAACCCTTCAATCACTGGCAACACCCTGCGCGGCACCTCCTCCCCGAGGGTCATGTAGTTACCACGAAGATGCACCTTCGTATTTGCGACCGTATCTTCCGTCACCCCCATCACACGGTGCTTCGGAGGCAGATCCTTTTTCAACTCCGCGATTCGTTCTCCCAGAGCCTTCTTTTCCTCCTCCGGGGTCTTTTTGTCTCCCCGTTTCTTCTCCAGCCCGGCGATCTCCTTCCACCGATCTGCCACCTCCGGATCGGTCAGGTCATACTGGTGGTAGTGCGCCACCACGGTGTATTTGGTCAGGGTTTTGGTGGAGAGAAAGATACCTGCAAGGCCGTAATAATCCTCGATGGAAATCGGGTCGAACTTATGGTCATGGCACCGCGCGCATCCGAGGGTCATCCCCATGAAGGCACGCCCGGTTGTATCCAGTTGCTCATCGACAATGTCCCGCCTCATCTTGTCGGGATCATCACAGGCCAGCATTTTCGGACCCACCGAAAGAAAACCCAGTCCTGCGACCTGATCCCGCCGCTGCTCCAGAGAATCATTCGGCAGCAGGTCACCAGCAATCTGCTCCACGATGAAATCGTCAAACCCCTTGTCCTGGTTGAAGGACCGGATGACATAGTCGCGGTAGCGCCATGCCTCGGGATGAGCAATATCCTCATCCATTCCGTTGGAGTCGGAATAGCGGGCCACGTCCAGCCAGTGCCGCCCCCAGCGNTCGCCGTAGCGCGGAGAGGCCAGCAACTCATCGATGAGTCGCTCCCAGGCGTCCGGTCGATCGTCGAGCACATAGGCCTGTNTCTGCTCGGTGGTCGGGGGCAGACCATGCAGGTCCAGATAGGCCCGGCGAACGAGCGTTCGACGGTCTGCCNCTGCCGCCGGCGTCAGGTTGGCCCCCTCGATCCCAGAAAGGATGAAGTGATCAATCGAACCNCGGGGCCATCCCTCGGCCCGAATCGCAGGGAGTCCGTGCTTCCGTGGCGCGATGAACGACCAGAACTTCCGCCCGTTCTGGTAGTCGATCCCGGACTCCTTCTTCACCTCCCGGGCCGGCTCCTCTCGCGGATCGGGGGCTCCCCGCCGGATCCATTCCTCCAGCAGCGCAATCTCCNCATCACCCANCCTGCCGGTGGGGGGCATCTGCAGGTCCGAGTCGCGGTAACTCACCGCCTTGATAAGAAGACTTTTGGCAGGATCTCCGAGCATGATGAGAGCCCCGGAATCCCCACCCTGCACGACTCCTGCCCTGGAATCGAGCCGCAGCCCACCTTTCAACTCACTGGACCGGGCCGAGTGACATTCGTAACAGTGAGCGGCCAGCAGAGGTCGGATCTTGGACTCGAAAAAAACGAGGTCGTCGTCTGCCGGGGCGACTGCCGGAAGGAGTAGGATCAGTAACATGGCCTTCCACTCGAGAATCCTGCCTTGCCTTCCCCTCAACCCGGGCGCGCTCGTGNGGGGGAATCGGATCCTCTCGATTCCCTCGCCGNCCCCTTCACTTCCCGCTCTACTTCTGACTCCCATGCTTATCAACGACCGGACGTTTCAACCCATACTTGTCATAGAGCCTCTGCCAGTAATCGAACCAGTACTTGTCGTAATAATCGTAGGCCGCGTTATCGATATGTTGCGAGTTCACCACCACCGGCGCCGTTTTCGGATCATAGCCTTTCAGATGGTCCTTCCCGGCCCGCTTTCGCGGTGACACGAAGCGCCACTCCGGATTGCCCATGATTTCCTCACAAAGGGCGGACAGCCCCTNGTCATAGGATTTGAGCTGCTCCCGCTGGTGGATGTGGTTATGATCATGGTCCATCGTGCGATTGGTGTCATACCAGGTCTGGAATCCCTCGGCCCANTANTCCGCNCGGTTNGACGCNGCGTANCANCGNTTNTNNCCNCCAAAGACNATGAGCACCNTGTCCTNCCCGGTNACCNTGACCGCGGCATNNGNNGGCTTNCNATTNACGAGAATNTCCCCNCCATCCAGACACCNCTTCAGNAATTCCGNNGACTCCCCCGGAAACCACTCGCACAGGGCCCCCAGTAACTCCACCTGGGTCTCCCCCTTGATGCGGCGAAACCGCTGCGCCGCTCGCCCATCATGCCAGATCCCTTTCTTGAGCGCTCCCTTGTAGGCGGCAGTCAGTTTCTCCTGCTGCTCCTTGCTGAAACCGGCCCCGTGGACCACATGACCAAATTCATGGATCAGGATACTCTCTATCTGCATTCCCCCCTCAAACTCCANNACATCCTCTTCTGCAAAAAAAACCGTCGGGCGCCCGCTCTTCCAGGTCAGAAACCCCCTGCTCCGCCAGTTATAGAAGTCGAGNTCCTTTCCCGTCTTATCGGTCGTGAACTGAGGCACCTCCGAGGTCACTTCGTTATGAGCGACAAGAATACACAACACCTTGCGCTCCCTNACCCGTTGCGCTACTTCCGGGATGATGGTCCTCATCATCATCTCGAACTGATAGGCCGCCTCGAGATGTGCGACATCGCTCACCTTCTCCGAGGTCGCAATCAGGATCTCCTGCACCCAGGTCCCCTTCTTGTAGAAAGCGGGGTCGAGCTCATATTCCTTCAGCTGCCCCTCGGTAAGAGGCTTGACCTCATGAGCTCCCAGCGAGGTAGCCAGTCCTGTGAGGATGGAAAGGAAGAGTGCTCTGGGGATCAGCGGCAGCATCGCGGTTCCTTACTTGTTACCAAAGCACATCAGATGACTGTCATTGCGCAGNAGGATTCGGTCTCCCACCGGCACTGGCGAGGCNACGATCCTNTTTCCAAAATCGCGCTCGAAAAGCACCTTCAGCCCCTCGTTCAACTCCGCCACCATGAGCTTTCCGTCCTCCCGACCCGCGTAAATCTTCCCATCTGCAATCGTGGGTGAAGAATAGTAACTCTGCGCGCCCCGGGGCAGCTTCGCTTCCCAAACCGTCTCGCCTGTCTCCGGGTCGAGACAATGGACCTGTCCCCGGTCCCCGAGGATGTAGACTTTGCCATCATGCACCGCAGGGGTGGGGACAAAGCATCCCTTGTTGTCCAGACGCTCCCATACCCGGTGCGACTTGGTGACATCCCCCTTTCCTCCCAATTTGACTCCGGCCAGACACTTACCCCGACCGTAAGGCACCACCACCATGTCGCCCACCACCACTGAGGAGGACACCACCACCCAGTTGTTACGCTTCTGTGGGTTGAACCCCGCGCACTCAGAAATCAGCTTCCCTGTTGCAGCCTCGTGAGTGGTCACCCGCTCCGCGCCCCAAACCACCAGCACCTGCCGNCCGTCTNCCTCAATAACATGCGGAGTGGCATAACTATGATCTCCCTCCACCGGGGTNTCATACGTCCGCTCCACCTTCCAGGCCTCTTCACCTGTGCCTTTGTCAAAAGCCACCATGAATCCCTTGCGGTCATTCATNACCGCCATCACCACATGCTCNNGGGTAATNACCGGTGACGTACCAATGTCCCAGTAGAGCGTATCCCGCCCATAGCGCTCCTGGAGGTTGTGCTTCCAGAGCACTTTTCCCTTCATGTCAAGCGCTCCGAGGTTCCCACTCTTGAAGTAGGCGAAGACATGCGCCCCATCAGTCACCGCCGAGGGATTACTACTCGATCCATTCCGATGCTTCCCTTTGCGCATCTTGCCCAAGGTGGCTTCCCACGCCTTCTTACCCTTCCAGTCGAAGGCCAGNACNGCATCCTCACCCTCGATCGCAGAGGTCAGGATGATGAGANCATCCCACACGATGGGCGTGGAGCACCCGCGTCCGGGCAGGTCCGCCTGCCAGACGAGATGATCTTCATCCAGTTTAGCTGGATAGCTGCCCTTGGCTGTGGAGCCGGCANCCGCTGCTCCACGCCACGAGGGCCAGCGCANTTGTTCCGCCTGCAGGACNGCCGCCGACAATACCGCGGCCCCAAAAATCAATGGAAGAAATCTCGTATTCATCATGGCACTCCAGACTGGTGCNATTACAGGATATTTNTCCCGGGGAGCAAGGTCCAAGGGNATCGCGTTCAGGTGACCTCGTCCCCTAGTTCGCCAGCAAGGTTTTCAAGGGCCCTTCCAGGGCATCTGCCCAGACCTGGTGCCCCGCTTCACTCGGATGGGTCGTATCCGGCATCATTTCCTTGGAAAGGTGTCCCTTCTNATCNAGAAACTTGGGNCCAATATCGAGGAAGGTCACNTTCTTGAGATCCNTCAGGAGATCGGGAAGGTAGGAATTNAGNTCAATAATCTGCTTCCGGTGGGGGTGGGANAGCTCCCTTCTTCGAGGNAANACNCCNAANACCAGNACNTTGGCCTCCGGATAAAGATTGTTGAGCTTGGCTGCGATCGCCTTCACCCCATCCGCAGCCTCCCGCGGCTTGTCACTGCCCCAGCAGATATTGTTGGTCCCGATCATGACCACCGCGGCCTTGGGTGGAGACTTGGGCTTGGGAAGATGGTCGAGGCGCCAGAGAACATGATTCGTGCGGTCCCCGCCAAAACCAAGGTTCAGGGCCTTGAGAGGTTCGAAGTGCTTCTTCCACACCTTCTCCCCGATACTCTCGAAATTGTGGGTAATGGAATCCCCTACCATGAGGAGCTCATACTCCCCCTCTTTCATCGCTCCGATCTTCTCGGCGTGACGCGTGAACCACCACTCCTCAACCCGAGGCTGCGGCGTCACTGCNGGACCGGGCGNTTGCTTCTCTTCCGCNCCGANCGAAANAATTNCTANCAGGGACANCAATNNCAGCACCTTGTAACATCTCAGAGAGTTCATGGGCACCTTCTTGAGCCCAAATNNCTNCGGCGGCAAGGACGATCGAATACCCTGGCTCGNGCGGGGACGGGAATCGTAACCGGTGGACGGGTTCCAGCAGCGGGTCCTCCAATGGCCTGCAAGCGGGAGCGAGTTCATTCGCCTCCGGGTCACCCTCAGTCCGTAAAACAGGGATCGCAGATACCACCTGCGGGTGCTGGAGATCCCTTCGCCTTGACCTCCCGCATCCGATACGGTTGCTCGAGTGATTCGGAATCCTATCCTGCCCTCTCGGTTCGCACCCTCGTCTTCGAGTAAAAGCGATCTCCAATGGCCCAATCCCTCCTCTCCCTCGGAAAGAAGGCCCCTCGGATCTGGAAAATAATGAAAATCTCCCTCAGGAGCTACGGTTGAGAGCAGGTAACCACACCACCTGCACATACCGTGAAAATAAACAGATTAATCCTCCTGTCCTTCTTGGCCCTCGCTCCCGGCATCACCCACGCTATCGGAACGACCCCTCCTCTGGACATTCCACCCGGACACCGACAGCAACTCAACAGCTCTCTCGTCAGTGGCGGAAATGTAAGCGGTTCCACCGTGAGCCCTGACAGCTCAACAACGGTCTACATCGCCGACCAGGACACCGATGATATATACGAGCTCTACAGCGTGGCGATGGAGGGAGGATCCGTCACCAAGATCAGCGATACCCTGATACCCGACGGAGATGTCGTTCACTTTAAAATCAGTCCTGACAGCTCTACAGTGGTCTACGTTGCCGACCAGGATACAGACGGCGTNTACGAACTCTATAGTGTTCCGATTCGTGGCGGAGTGCCGACGAAGATTCACCCGCATCTTCACTTCTTCGGAACGGAAGGCGTAGGCGACTTTCATATCAGTCCAGACAGTATCTCCGTCCTCTTCGTAGCAGACCTAAACCCCTCCGCAGAAGCTCACGCCANCTACCAGGCTCCGATCAACGGAGGAGGCCTCACCCCGGTCGCAGGTCCTTTTGCAGAGGGTCGGGAAATCAGTAATTTCGTTGTCAGCCCTGATGGTGCGATCGTGGTCTACCGTGCGGACCTCGGAATCGCAGGACGCCCGGGACTTTACAGTGTCTCCATCGACGGCGGCATCCCGGTTCGGATCAGCGGCNTCGATGCCCCGGTCGGCGATGGTGTCGAACGCTTCGACATCAGTCCGGATGGATCTACCGTAGTCTACGTGAAGGAATCCTTTTCCACCGACCTTTACGCGGTGCCTGTGGGTGGCGGAGGCCCTACCAGAATCAACGAGCGCCTCTTCTCGAGCCGAGGCCCCTTTGCCACCAGCGATGTCGATAGTTTCGCGATCAGTGCGGATGGCAGCACCGTGGTCTACCGGGCCGATGAAACCACCGACAATGTCGACGAAATCTACGCCGTTCCTATCGGAGGAGGATCTCCACTCCGCCTGAACGGCAGTCTCGATTCCGGCGGAGATGTTCGCGGTTTCGCGATCAGCGGCGACTCCTCCACGGTAGTTTACAGCGCCGATCAGGACGATGATAACGTTGTGGAACTCTACAGCGTGTCCATCGCCGGCGACGACAACGTCAGGATCAACAGCAACATCGACAAGGACGGGGATGTAAACACCTTTCAAATCAGTGCCGACAGCTCCAGCGTCATCTACATCGCGGATCTGGAGGACGATGGCGTCCACCAACTGTATCACGTCCCCATCGGAGGTGGCACCAGCACCCAGCTTAACCGCTCCCTCGTAACGGGTGGAGATGTGCTTCCTGGCCTCCTCTTCAGTCCCGTCCCCACCCTGCACATCACGCAGGATAGTAGCACCGTGGTCTACCAAGCCGACCAGGACACGGATGGAGTGCTTGAGCTCTATGCGGTCTGGATTAAGCCGGAAGAGGATGGCCCTACGCTTGGACGCTCTCTCGCAGAAGACTGGCAGGAGTCTTACTTCACCCTCCGGGAGCTCGCCAACCCCTGGAAGAAGGCAGCCCTCTGGGGTTGGGAGGCTGATCCGGATAGGGACGGATTGACAAACCTGATGGAATACGCACTCGACGGGAATCCCCGATTTGCCTCACACCAGTTTACCGACGGAAGTCTCATGGGAGCGGCTCTGGAAATCGAAGACAATCTGGTCGAAGTCCAGTTCCCGGAGNGCACTGATGCCTGGATACGAGGCCTCCAATACGAGCTGAAGTATTCCACAGACATGGAAAACTGGCTCCCAGTTCCGTCTTCCGGTCCGATCCTCCGGACGATCAGCCCATACAACCCTTCCGTCCCCGGCTTCCAGAAGAGCGTCTGGCGATGGAACGTCGCCCACGATCGCCTCTTTATCCGGCTCCGGGCCTCCTTCATCACCCTCGCCCCGCTTTAATCCAGCCCCCGCGGGGCCACATGCACTCTGGGACGCTTTCTTCTTCTTGGTGGAAACCAACCCCTTCCAGATTCCCTCGTCCGGGGCAAACGCCCCGGACGACTTATGTCCCGCGGCAAGGGCACCGGCAAACGCTTTCCTCGTTCCGCCGATCCTGCCAAACTTCCCTGATCTCCCGGATTTTCCGTAAGCCTCTAGGCCATGCTCCCGGGAAGAGCCTTGCCGGGCCGGAGGTCGATATAACCATTCTCTTTTGCCCCTCCCTGACCCCGGACCAGGTAAACCGGAACCCAATGCTCCGAGGTATTCACCGTAACCGTGCGGGCATTCGCATAGCGCATGGTATAAGCCGCCCTTCGTCGGTCGCTGGTATTGGGCTCACTCCCATGAAGGACATAGGAATCGTGAACGGAGAGACTCCCCGCTCGCATCTCGAGAGGAATCGCGCCTGCCGCCATGTCCGGCGTCACTTCGACAGTGAGACCCAGAAGGTCGTTTTCGCCGGTAGAAACCTTGTCCATCTCCGGATATCCCTCATGGCTGCAGGGAATGACCTGCATGCACCCATTGGCGAGATCAGCATCATCAATGGCAAGCCACACAGTACCCACGTCCGTTCCCTGAACAGAGTGCCAGTAGGTGTTGTCCTGATGCCAGGCCACCGGGAGACCATCACCGGGACGCTTGGAGATCACATGGGACATGATGAGGATCAAGTCTGGTCCCAGAACCGCTTCAACCGCATCAAGGATCCGGGGGTGCCGGCAGAGTTCCAGCCATGATGGATTGCCAGCGTGTGGCTCAGTCAGATACTCGGGGCGGGCAGGGACCTCCTGGTTTTCTCCATCCTTGTAGACAACCATGGTGTCTGGCATCGAGCGGACAAGGTCCTCCAGTTAGGCGTTGAGTTCCTGGACCTCCCCGGGATCCAGAATGTCCCTAAAAAGGCAGTAGCCCTCCGCATGATAATCTGCAGCGCTGGTATTGGGTTTCATCATAGTTGTCCTGTTTCTGTTCCCTGTTTCAGCCGCGTGGCAAATTGTCTCCTCCCGCTGACTGAGAACAGGTCCATCTGCGGCAGGGTGATCATGGATTCTTCTCCTTCTCTCCGGCAAAGACAACCTCAAGAGCCTTGGCAGCCTCCAGAGCTGAGCAACAGGAGCAACACTGCAATTGGTGCTGCCTTCCATCCGGATCTGGCTATCCCGCTCGTCATCAGTTTTTACTTATCACTGCCCAGCCGGCTCTACTCCGAGGCTGGTCAGGAACGTCATCAGATCTACCAGCTCATCCCGGCGCAAAGAGGCAGTCAGTCCCGGTGGCATCAGAGACACCGGACTGGTGTCTACCTTTGCCACGTCTCCGGCCGGGATGGAAACCACTTTGCCTGAAGGGTCCCGTACTAACACCGAGGTATCCGTCTTCCGCTGTAGTAATCCGCTTACCACTGTTTGATCCTTGCGGGTGACTATCACTGTTTCATATCCCTGCTTGATGTCTGTACTGGGGTTAAGAAGGGACTCCAGGAGCGACTCTGGGGTCATATAGCTTCCAACGGTCGTAAGGTCCGGCCCAAGCTTTCCACCCTTGCCGCCAACCTGGTGACAGGTCGTACAAGCCATGGCGGTTCGCTGGTAGATCTGCCTCCCACGCTTGGCCGAACCCGACGTCAGCGCATCCGTGAGAAGTTTGCGACGGCTCTCGGGATCCATATCGGGGGAGAGCGTTTTAAGCCCTCCAGCCGTGTTGAGGGCAGCGAGAAGTCCCGGAATGTTTCGACCCGATGCGGAAGCCGTGCGATTGGCTGCGAGTGCCACCGATTCGCTGATCTTTCGACCTGAGAGAGCCTTGGAAAGAAGCTCTGGTCCCTCTGGACGGCTGAGAAACGCTTCCACCAGAACGATCGCGAGCGCGGGATCCTTCAGCGAAACAAGCAGTGCTCCCGCCTGCACCGCAGTCGAGGAGGGATCCACCCGGGAAGAGGCCGCCACGGCCGCCACCCTCTGAAGATCCGCTTCGCTGGATCCAGCAAGCTGCTCGAGAAGATCCTTCGATCCGATTCGTGCGAGAGCGTCTGCCATCGCTTCAGCCTCCTCGATAGTTTTTGAATCCTTTGCGCCTTTCGCCAGAAGATCCTCGGCGCTGCTTACCTTCCATGCACCACAAAGTCCGGCTGCGGCTATGCGGATGTCGGCCACCTTCGAGTTAAGAAACATCATGGCCCTGCTCTTGAGCGGCGGCTCTTTTGCATTGTAGCGAACTCCCTGCGCAATGGCCGGCAACCAGTCAGGATGGTCCTGAGCTTTCTGCAGAAGCTCCCCCATCTGCTCAGGCGACCCGAGGGAGGCGACCGTGGTAATCGCATTATTCAGGGCACTTCCCTTAAGCTGTCCTTCCGCGATAATTTCCGCGAGCCCGCCGATAGCCCTCTTGTCCTGCGCCTTATTCAAGGCATAGGAAAGACTGTTGGCATTACCACCGAAAACTCTCTCTCCAGCCTGCAGGGCCGGCAACCAAGCGTCCCGGGTATCCCGCACTGCCATTTCGAGAGCAAAGTCGAGATTGAGGTCAACTTCATGATCAAGCGCGCCAAGGACTACGTCACTGGCCTCCTTGGTTCCTAGATCACGGAGGGCACACACAGCCGCCAGTCGTACCCGGGGATGAGAATCCCCTACTGCCTTGGCAAGATGAGCGAGCCCATTTGAGGTCCTGCCCACTGCCCTCACCGCCGCCGCACGAATTCTTGGATCCGCGTCACGCAGCGGTGCATCCTCTAGACCATTGGCTTCCAGATTCAATGCATGCGCAAGCCAGAGAGCCTCCAGCAGGTGATGGCCATGAGCAGGATCAGTCTCATCGAGACTCTTGATCCACTCATCAATCTCCTCCCGCGAGGTCTGGCGACGGACAAGCTCCCTGTTGGCCTGAGTCCGGGTATACTGCTCATCGGAGGTCAGGTGTTCAAAGAGCTGTGTAGTAGTGGCTTCCGCAATCACCGGCCATTCCAGGAGCGGCTGATCGATTGCCGTCAGGCGCCAGATCCGCCCGTGAGACTTATCCCGCAGGGGGTGGTGGAAATCCACTTCTCCGTGGTCAATAATCGGGTTGTACCAGTCAACGATATACACCGCCCCATCAGGCCCCATCTTGATATCGACCGGACGATAGGACCGGTGGCTCGAATGCAGAACCGTCTCGACTTCCTGTGACTTGAAGCCACTCCCGCTCTCCTCGATCGAATACCGTACTGTTCGGTTGGCACGAAAATCATTACCGAGAAGACTGCCATGCCATCGGGAGGGTATGTGCCGTCCGGTCATGAATTCCGCTCCTGTGTTCTTGGGTTTGCCGGGCACGAGTCCCCGTAGGACCCGTGGGGCTCCCACTGCCGTGCCAAAGGCCGAGCCAGGAAAGAGGTCGTGCGGGCCCTGGCCACCGGCACCGTCAGTTCCAAAACTGTTTCCGTGATAGTCAAGAGCATGACCCCAAGGATTGACCCGACCCCGGGAAAAGACATCGATCCTTTCAATTTCAGGACGGAATTTCCAGACTCCACTTCCGTTCAGTCGCCGGGGTCCGTGTGCAGTCTCGATGAAGCTGTTGATGTAGATTGACTGGGTGAAAAACATGTCTCCCCACGGAGACCAGCGCAAACCGTGAATCATGTGGTGAACATCCGCATTACCAAAGCCTGAGAAGATCACCCGTTTTTCATCGGCACGATCATCCCCATCATGGTCAGCCAGAAAGAGAACCTCGGTCGTGCTGCAGACGTAGGCGCCCCCCTCCACCGGCATGACGGAATGGGGGACGGTCAACCCTTCTGCGAACACTATGTGCTTGTCCGCCACTCCGTCCCGGTCGGTGTCCTCAAGAATGACGATCCGATCATTGGGAATTCTCCCTGGCTTGATGTGCGGGTAGGTTGAGGAGGTAGAGATCCAAGCCCGGTTATGCCGGTCCCAGTTCATGTTGATCGGGTTGAAAATCACTGGATTCTTGGCCCACAGGTTGACCTTGAAACCTTCTGCCACCTTGAAAGCCTTGAGCTCCGCGGCAACATCAGGCGCCGGAATATTCTTGGGAACCTCGTGATCAGGATAGTCGCGCGGCGACTTCCATTGCCGGGAATCTTCCCGCTCGTAGCGGTGGGAGCGTGGCACCCGCAACTTGGCGATGGCCTGCTCCTTACCTTTTACAAGCTCATCGAAGTCCTTCATCTCGTAGGCGAGATGTCCCATCTCGTGACGACGGAAGAGAAAGATGTAAGCCTTGTTGATCGGGTTCAACTTGTAGCGGTGCAGCTTGTTTTTCTCGATAATCACCTCCCGGAGAGTTTCTGCCTGATCGTGGTCAGGACCGGATCGGACCGCTCCTCCATCGCCCTCGGTGGACACCGACTTTCCGTCAATCCAGGTTCGGCCTGCACCCGCCCCGGCGGGCTTCCCCGAAGCCTCGAGCCGGGTCGGCAAAATGTGCCGGGTGAGATCATAGCGAAGTCCCAGTCTGGTCCGCTCAACATTCACCGGGGTGGCAGCCGCCCGCCCTCCAGAAACGCTTTCCAGTTCCAGTTTCCTGCCGAGATAGAGAGCCAGTTTCCGGTAACCTTCCTCCGTCAGATGAATCCCATTTTCATACAGCGCCGAAGGATCCTCCCCAAGAGGACTGGTATGAAAGAGATCCAACCCCGTGTGGTTGCGTTCCTTGCCCAAAGCAAGGATGAAATCACTTGCTTCGCCCAGTCTCTTATTTCGAGTCGCCACCTCATTTCCGTCAATGACCGCACCGCTGGACACCTGTGCCAAGGGCGAGAGCAGGATCAGCTTGGCCCCGGTTTCTTCAAGTTCTTCCACCAGCCCGCGGTATCCCGCTTCAAACCGCTTCCTCTTCTCATCGGTATCCGCAAATGCCGCTTCTGCTCCATAGCCTACGATGATTGTCGCCGGGTCGGTTTCGGCAAGTTGCGCTCTCAACTTCTCAAATCCAAATCCCCTCTGGTTCTTCGGGGGTTGCCATGACCGGGTGTTGTGGGCAGATCCAAACTCGCTTCGCGCCGTGCCAAAAACATCGTCAGCAGCCCAGCCCAGATTTCGGAAACTGATATCATGATGCGGCCAGCTGACCGTGGCGGCGTGCTCAAAATAACCATACTTATCCATCCGCGATATGAGGGTGCCTCCCACCAGGACCACCTGATTCTTCGGGAGACGCACCTCTCCGACAATCTCGTTATCCACGCTCCCGTCGAATCTCCAATACCCTGCCGGTAGTGGGAAGGACTCTCCCCGAGAACCTCCCGCCAGGCTGGCAACCTGCTGATTGCTAAGAGCCACCCCATGAACCTCCACCTCATCAATGGCACCCTCAAAAACTTCCTTGCCCGCACTGGATCCAAAAAACGCCGGGGCGCTTCCGTTCCCTCCCAGAGCTCCTCGCTGCGCCTTCTCGCCGATTTTCTGTCCATCAAGGTAGGTCCTCAGGTGCCGCCCATCATAGGTCACCGCCACATGATGCCACTTACCATCCCCGATCTTATCCCGATCACAGGGCACTCCGAATTCCAGATATTTTCCGCCAATGTTAAAGCCGCTCCAGAGTCCCCAGGGCCCTCCGTCAGCTCCCAACGCCAGCAGACGCCGGTCAGCACCGTCTTCCTTGCGGTAAATGGTCTGCCATTCGTCCCCCAGCTTCTCCGGCCTGATCCAAGCTGCAATGGTCGTGGCATCTCTGGAGCGCAGTTGCTCATAGTCACTTGCCCATACCCGGACACCGGCTCCTGTGAAACGGAGGGCCTGTCCGATCCTGCCGTCCACGAAGTCCAGCTTTCCCTGGCTGCCCCCACCCCGGCGGACCCGCCGCTCGTTTGCAGCTGCGGACGAGACCTTGAGAACACTTGGCTGGCTCCAAGAACTCGCCTGCTCCTTCGCGTCGAACACCCGGACCTTCCACCAGGCCGACATACCGGCAGACAACGCCTGGCCGCGGTATCGCACCATTCCCCCTTCCTCCATACCCTGCCGTGGACCACTATCCCACAGGTCACCAACTCCCGCAGCAAGTCGAGCCTCGCTGCTGGCGACCAGAACATGCCACGAAGTGAAGGGGCCTTCCTCCCAGATCAGGCCATACTCGTTCAGGACCAAACCCATCTTGTTGGCGAGAGGACGGGACTCAAGGCCCGTGGGGACGACTGGATTGGCGAATGCCAGCAAGCACGTGCCCAGAAGAAGGACGGAGAGAATGATGGGTTTCATGAGCGTGATTTTAAGAACGCTCACAGGCTCAAGGAAAGCCCTCTTCCCGATAAATCCGCGCCTGTTCACCACAAACTCCGAGGTCAGGGATGACAAGGAAGCCTTATTCCCCCAGCATGCCCGGGATGTCTACAGATTCTGCAATTCCAAGTGCGGAGAAACGTTCCGGTTGGCTCGACTGGATCGAGCGGGTGGGCAACCGCCTGCCGCATCCCATGTCGATGTTCATCATTGGCGCCATAGCCGTCCTGGTGCTCTCCCAGATCGCCGACTTCGGCAACTGGTCTGCAGAGAAGACCGTTCTCCAGGAACACCCTGGAGGAACGACCACGAAAGAGGTGGTCGAGGTCACTGCCAAGGGCCTGCTCGTGGGCGATGGCGCGTTCTGGACGATCGACAACCTCGTAAAGAATTTCACCGGCTTCGCGCCGCTCGGAGTGGTCCTCGTGGGCATGCTCGGAATCGGGGTGGCCGAACGAAGCGGCGCCATCGGCGCCCTTCTCAAGGTGGGCATGCTCATCACGCCGGCCCGCCTCCTCACCCCTGCCATGATCTTCATCGGGATCCTCTCCTCCATGGGACTCGATGCCGGCTACGTTGTCCTGCCTCCCATCGCAGCCGCCCTCTACAAGTCAGTGGGGCGTTCGCCGCTGGTGGGACTGGCTGCCGCCTTTGTTGGCGTATCCGCAGGTTTCAGCGCAAACCTGTTCATCACCGGCCTCGACCCCATGCTGGCGGAATTGAGTTCCGAGGGTGCACAAATTCTCGACTCCGGGCGCAGTGTCCCTGCCACCGCAAACTGGTGGTTCATGATTGTTTCCACTATCTTACTCACTCTTGTCGGCTGGGGGGTCACGGCCTGGATTGTAGAACCGCGCTACGCCAACAGCAGCGCTGAAATGGGTGGCCCCTCCGCTCTGACCGAGGAAGATCTCCAGGCTCGTAGCATCACCCCCGAGGAGAAGCGGGGTCTGAAGGCGGCCGGCGTGGTCCTCGGTATTTTTCTCGTCCTCCTTTTTCGCCTCGTCCTCCCCGAAGGCGCACCCCTTTCCGGAAAAGCTCACGCCCCCTACGACGACTTCGATCGCTGGGTGAAGGCCATTGTCCCCCTTCTCTTCTTCTGCTTTCTAATTCCCGGCGTCGCCTACGGGATCGCCGCCGGCAGGATCAGAAACGACCATGACGTCGCTAAGATGATGGGGAAGACCATGGCCGACATGGGCCCCTACATCGTTCTGGCCTTCTTTGCCGCCCAGTTCGTCGCCTTCTTCAAGGAATCGAACCTGGGAGAGATGATGGCCTTGTCTGGTGGAAAGCTTCTCGCCGCCGCCTCGTTGCCCTCCTGGCTTCTCATCGTAGGCTTCATCGTCCTCGTGATGTTCGCCAATCTCTTTATTGGTTCGGCTTCCGCCAAATACGGGTTCTTCGGCCCGGTTTTCGTGCCCATGTTCATGCAGGGCGCAAACATAAGTCCCGAGTTGACGCAGGCCGCCTACCGCGTCGGGGACTCCTGCAGTAACATCATCACCCCGCTCAACCCATACATGGTCATCATCCTTGTCTTCATGCAGAAGTACATGCCCAAGGGCGGCATCGGGACCCTCATCGCCCTCATGCTTCCCTACGCCCTCGTCTTTGCGGTGGTGTGGACCGCGCTCCTCGTTCTCTGGATGATGACCGGGGTCGACCTCGGGCCGCAGGGGCCCTTGGAGTATAAGGTCAACCCTTGAGCAAGGTAACCGGGATCCACGACCGGTCCACTTCCCCCTCCCGACGCATGTCTGACGAACAATTTTACCTCTTATTCGAGCAGTATCTCGAGGAACACCTTCGCCAGCATCCGGTATACGCCAGCCAGCTGGGAGATCACCGCTACGATGACCAGATCGAGGACCTCTCCATCGAGGCGCGACAGAACCGGACCGCACTACAGCGCCAGGCGCTCGCGAGGCTCACAGGCGAAATCAACCATGACGAACTCAGCCGCTCTGCCCAGATCGATCTGGAGGTCTTTTGCCACCATCTCGAGGAGCAGATCTGGCTGGCAGAACATATTCCAGGATTCGAGGAGGATCCCCGGAGCTACAACCACTATCTGAGCGGAAGCATCTACGGCCTTCTCACCCAGTCGAGCCTTCCCCACGAGGAAAACATCTCCAATGTCATCGCACGAATACGGCAACTCCCGGAAGTAGTCGCCACGGCCCGTCGCACCCTAACCAGCCCTGCCCTGCCGGTCCTTGAGACCAGTATCAACCAGAACCGTGGGGTGATCGGTTTTTACGAAAAAGAGATCTACGAGCTGGTGGGGGATTCCCCACAATATGCAGAGCTGAAAAAGGCCGCCGACGACCTGCTCGTCGAACTACATGCCTATCAGGAGTTCCTTGAAACCGACCTCCGCGCCCGTGCGAGAAGTGATTGGCGGATGGGAAAGGAAACGTTTGACCGAAAACTGCAATTCGCCGTCAACGGCGACATTACCGCCGATGAGGTCCTGACCCGCGCCGAGGGCGAATTCCATCGCGTCACCGGTGAGATGTATGTCACTGCCCGGCAACTCTGGGGCAAATATTACCCCGGGGCGCCCCTTCCGCCCGATGACGTAGCTGGACGCCATGAGACGATTACCCGGGTGCTTGATGCCGTCGGCAGGGAACACGGCGAACCCGGAAACCTCCTCGCCGATGCCCGGGCTACCGTCGACAGGCTGAAGGACTTCATCACGAAAAACGACATCCTTCGTCTGCCGGATCCCGACCGATGTGAGTTGATGGAAATGCCGGAGTTTCACCGCGGAAACTCCCTCGCTTACATCCAGCCCGCTCCACCCCTCGATCCGGAAAACAGGACCATTTACGCGATCAGCCCCCCTCCTGCTGACTGGGATGCGGACCGAGTGGAGAGTTTCCTGCAGGAATACAACCGATACATGCTGCAGATCCTCACCATCCACGAGGCCTACCCGGGCCATTATGTGCAACTCGCCTACCACAACCGGGAGAGCTCTCCGGTTCGTCGCCTCCTTCTCTCCGGGGTCTTCATCGAAGGGTGGGCCGTCTACACCGAGCAGATGATGCTCGACCAGGGCTACGGCGAAGGGGACCCCGCCCTGCGTCTGACCCAGCTCAAGTTCTACCTTCGTGCCGTGGCCAATGCCATTCTCGACCACCGCATGCACTGCGGCCGGATGAGTGACGACGAGGCACTTGACTTCCTCATGAACCAGTCCTTTCAATCAGAGGGAGAGGCCCGGCTAAAGATCATTCGCTCCAAGCAGTCCACTGTGCAGCTGAGCACTTACTTCGTGGGGCGCATGGCCCTGTATGATCTTCGCCGCGAGATCCAGAGGGAGCAGGGCACGAACTTCGACCTCGGACGGTTCCACGAGGCCGTCATTGCCCACGGCTCCCTCCCGGTAAAATACCTGGGCGAGCTAGTCCGGGAACGACTCGGGAGCCCTCGCTAGCGCCCGAAAAAAAGGCTCCCCGGAGGGGAGCCTTTAGCAGAACTGGGTGAAACCCGGACTATTTCTTCTCTTCCTGCCCCTTGATTGAAAGGAGCTCTACCTCAAAGATAAGTGTAGAGTTAGGTCCGATGTCCCGGCCGGCCCCGGACTTACCGTAGGCAAGGTCTGCCGGGATAAAGAGCTTGTACTTTGCCCCGACCTGCATCAGCTGGAGTGCCTCGGTCCAACCCGCAATCACCCCATTGACGGGAAAGGTCGCAGGAGTCTGGCGCTCGATTGAGCTGTCGAAGACTGTGCCATCGATCAGGGTTCCATGATAATGAACCGTCACCGTATCAAGGGGCGTAGGCTTTTCCCCCTTGCCAGCAGAGATGATCTCGTACTGGAGGCCTGACTCAGTCACCTTGACTCCCTCGCGCTTCTTGTTATCGGCAAGAAACTTGGTGCCTGCCGCAACGTTTTCTGCCGAGGCCGAGGCTGCCTTGGCCTCTGCCTGCTTTTGCATTTCGGCCTGAAATGTCTCCATGACCTTGGCGGCATCAGCCTCCGAAATTCGTGAGTCTTTTCCAGATAAACCTTCCCGCAGGCCCACAACGAGGTTCTCGATGTTCAGCTTGATGCCGTCCCGGTTGATAGTCTCCCCGATATTGCGTCCGATCAGATAGGAGGCCTTGTCCCGGTCGGATTCCAGTTTTGGTTCCTCTGCCTGAGCCCATGTAGCAAGAAAAGCCAGGAGCAGAGAGGCAGCAGTGGTGTGCTTGAGCATGGCTGGGAGACTTGGCCGGGAAATGGCAAAGTCAACTCATTCCTAACGACAGAGCATTGAAACTCAGGAGGGATCATTGATAATGATCCACGATGAAAATCCTGATCGTCTCATGCAGCCTGCATCCGGAAAGCCGTAGTCGTCGCCTCGCTGGCGAGCTGGAGTCCGTCTGGCAAGGGACCGAGGGGGCCGCCATTTCCACTCTCGACCTTCGGGATCTCGATTTGCCTGCGTGTGACGGGACATCAGCCTACGGACATCCTGACACAATGAAACTGCAGAAATATTTCACGGATGCCGACGCCGTCGTACTCGCCGTCCCTATCTACAATTACGACATTAATTCAGCCGCCAAGAACGCAATCGAGCTTGCCGGCCGTCAAATGACCGGCAAGGTTGCGGGGTTTCTCTGCTCAGCGGGTGGAGAGCGCAGCTACATGTCCGTGATGGCGATTGCTAACAGCCTCATGCTCGATTTCCGGACCATAATTCTTCCTCGCTTCGTCTACGCGGGCAAGGATGACGTATCAGACGCCGGCGAAATCAGTAATGAAATCCGCGAGAGGATTGCACAGTTCGGTGAGGAATTCCTGAACCTCGCGCAGGCAGTGCACTCTGCATAGCTTTCCTTACACCAAGTGAGCAGCGAACATCCAGCCATCGCACGTCGCGAAATGCTCGCGCGGTCCTCGCTTGGGTTCGGGGCTCTCGCCTGCAGCGCCTTGCATGATAAGGCCAGCGCCGCGGGAATGATCGAGAGACATCTCCCACCGAGAACACGCAATGTAATCTTTCTCTTCATGGAGGGGGGCGTCTCGCAGGTCGACTCATTCGACTACAAGCCAATGCTTGAGAAGCACCATGGCAAGGACCCTCGTAAGGAGATTGGAAAAATTGAGAGAACGCAATTTGAGTCAATCGGCAAGGTCTTTAAATCTCCCTGGAACTTCCGGAGAAGGGGCCAGTCTGGAGCATGGGTCAGCGACCTCTTCCCAAGGGTGGCTGAGGTCGCGGATGAACTTTGCATCGTCAAATCAATGACCTCGCGCTTTCCAGAGCATACCAGCGCGAACTTCTTTCTGCACAGTGGGACAGGTCTCCAGGGGAGGCCCAGTATGGGTGCGTGGGCCAGTTACGGGTTGGGCAGCGATAACGACAATCTACCCGGCTACATCGTTCTCAATGGAGGTCAGATCCCCTCGGGAGGCCTGGACTGCTTCAGCAACGGATTCCTCCCCGCTACCGCGCGGGGAAGTCTCCTCAACGCCATCGGCACTCCCCTTGCCAACGTCACCCCAAATGAACGTGGTGCCCACGCGCAAGCCCTCAAGAGGCGTCTGGTCGGCCACCTCAATCAACAGGCCACTCCAGTTTCCGGGGAGCTGGAGGCTGCAATCGCCAACTATGAACTCGCCGCCCGCATGCAGCTGGCAGTTCCCGAGGTCATGTCTCTGGAGGGAGAGTCCCGGTCAACGCGGCGACTCTACGGCCTTGATGCGAGCTACGAGCACACCCGGACCTACGCCCGGCAATGCCTCATCGCCCGGAGGCTCGTCGAGCGCGGAGTGCGCTTTGTCGAACTCACCATTCCCATGGTGAATGGTTTCCAGCGCTGGGATGCTCACGGCGACATCGCCAAGAACCACGGCGACAACGCCCGTGCGGTGGATCAGCCCATCGCTGGTCTCCTCAGGGATCTTCGGAGCCGTGGAATGCTGGATGAGACCCTCGTCCTCTGGTCAGGAGAATTTGGACGAACACCTTTCGCCCAGGGGGGATCAGGCCGCGACCACAACGAACACGGGTTCAGCCTCTGGATGGCTGGCGGTGGCATCCGACGAGGCCTCTCCCACGGAGAGACGGATCAATGGGGCTATAAGGCCGTCTCAGACCGAATGGAGATGCATGATCTCCACGCCACCCTTCTCCACCTTCTTGGGGTAGACCACAAGTCTTTTACCTATCGCTTCGGGGGCCGCGACATACGACTCACCGATGTGCATGGCCGTGTGGTGAGCGAGCTGCTCCTTTAGGATTCCAGCGGACTTACTCTGACTTGCGCGCCAGAGTAATTTCTCCGCCGTTACCGGTTGCGACATTTTTGACCCCTACGACGAGCTTATCGTTCGTGATCTGATGGCTCACCTTGACGGTTTCTTCCTTCTTATCACTGTCCACGGTTTTGAGAGTCAGCGTTGCTACCCCATTCTCCTCAGCCCATTTTCCCATCCCGACTCCTCCATTCTCGTCGGCACTCACGTGCATCACCTCTCCACTCTCGGGGTCGACCGCAATCAAGGCCTCTGAATTGTCCCCGGGCATCCTGATACTAAGTCCGAGAACCCGGTTCTTGATCCTCCAGGTATAAGTCAGTGAAATGGCCTGTCCGTTCGTATCCTGATCTACCCAGGTTCCAATCAGGGCTCCGAGTCCACCGCTCTCGAGAATTTCACCTAGGTTTTGAGCGCGCGAGGAAGTCCCTGAAAGCAGGAACATGGAAGAAAGAAGGAGGGCAAAGAAGGTGCTGTGTTTCATCAAGGTCCCGGTACACCGCGGCCGCTTGCAGCGCAAGTCTCCGTTGACCAACAATCAGCGATTTCTGGTTCCCTCGCCCTCGATACCGGTTGGAATTTCCGGCGGACGGGCCCTCCACAGGCTGGCGATCAGACTGCCGATCAGGCAGTGGTAAAGGGCCGAAATCGCGCAGATCATGGCCGCTCCGGGCTGGGAGGCAAAATGCAGCTTGGCCAAGGTAGCACCGAGGCCGGAATTCTGCATTCCTACCTCAATGGATACCGTGCGACGCTCCTGCTCGCCCAACTTGAGGAGCCGCGCCCAGAAGTAGCCCATCACAAATCCCGCAACGTGGAGAACAAAGACCGCGAGAAGCAGAAGGTTGAGATTTTCGAGAATACGCTCCTTACTGCCACCCACAATACCCCCCACGATAAGAACAATCACCGCAATGGAAAGCAGGGGGGAAACCTCTCCCGCCACCTTGCGAGCCCTCACCCCTAAGATACGGTTGAGAAACAGCCCTGCCACCACTGGTATCAGAACCACCGCAAGCATGTTTCGAAGCATCGCCCAGGCATCGACCGGAATGGGAACTGCCAGCGCGGCGTATCCCTTGGTCAGGTAAGGCGTGAGGACAATCGCAAGCAGGGTTGAGCACATCGTCATGAGCACACTCAGGGCAACATTAGCGCGGGCGAGATAAGCCACCACATTGGATGCCGTTCCACCGGGGCAGCAGGCCACCAGGATAAGTCCAATCTTAAACTCATCCTCGAGACCGAACATCACCGCGACACCCCAGCCGAGGAAGGGCATGATGAGAAACTGGGCCAGCACTCCGATCACCACCGCCCGCGGAAGTGACAGAGCCTTTCTGACTTCCTCGAGGCTCAGGGTCAGCCCCATCCCCAGCATGATCACTCCCAGCCCGAGGGGAACCAGCTTCAAGCCGGTTCCGGGGAATTTCTCCCGGACGAACCACGTAAAATGATCAGGACAGATCCACGCCCAGAGGGTTCCGAGCAGAGTCCAGAGCCAGAAAAGCCTTCCTGCCGTTTGCACCAACCGCATAGCACCCCAGACTCCGGCATTTCCTCGATAAGGTCACGAACAGTTTTCCCACCCCGGGGCGTTCCACCTTGGCGTACCCATTTCGCCCCGTGGTTCGGCCCCCGACCGCGCCAGAATACGGTTCTCGCGGGAGAAATCATCTGCCATTGCTCCCCGCCACCGCCTACGTGATGCAGACCCAGCAGCAATCAATAGCAGATTGCATTGCCCCCGCAGGCACTTCAGATTCCCTCCTGTTGGACTTTCAATTCCCCATCACCCAGATCGCTCTCGATTACCGTTCCACCTCGGAGGCCCTCGAAATGGCGGCTATCGCAGTCGAGGCAGGGTTCGACTGGCTGGAGGTTGGCACTCCGCTCGTTACCTGCCAGGGACTCGCGCCTGTTCGCGCGGTAGTCGACGCCTTCCCCTCAATACCGGTGGTTGTGGACTACAAGACCATGGACGGAGGCAGCCGCAATGTCCGCCATACGAAGGAGGAAGGAGCTCAGGTCATGACTGTCTGTGCAAATGCCTCCGATGCCACGATCCTCTCAGCGATAACCACAGGTAAGGAGCTCGGTATAGACGTGGTGGTGGACACCATCGGATCAAAGGATAAGGCCTCCCGTGCCAGGCAGTGCCACGAGTGGGGAGCCGCACTCGTCTACCTCCACTACAGCGCAGATGAACGAAGCGCAGATCCGACCGGGGATTCTCTCCAATGGCTCCCTGCCACCCTTGACGCGACTTCTGGACCCGTCGGCGTATCAACGTTCGGGGTGCAGGATGCCGTCCGGGCCGCCCGCATGGGGGCGGATTATTTTATCATCGGGCATCCCCTTACTTCAGCCAATGACCCTCTAAATACTCTTAAAGAGTACGTCGAAGAGGTAAAGGGGAACTACTGCTCCCGTCACTGAAAATCACCCCGTTATGTCCGATTCCAAAACTGATCTCGCTGTTGTTAATTATGCTGCCGAACCCGACAGCGTCGAGCTGAGGGAAATACCGAGAGCGACCATCAAGTCAGATGAGGTTCTTCTCGAGGTAGAAGCGATCGGGGTCTGCGGAAGCGATCTCCACATGTGGCAGGGTGGTGTCAGCTGGGAAATGAATTACCCCGTCGTCCTCGGTCATGAATTCTGCGGAAGAATCAGGGAGGTCGGCAACGATGTCCGCGGTTGGAAGGAAGGCGATCGTGCCGTCAGCGAAACTTCTGCCATCATTGACCCGCTCAGCCCTCTCAGTCGCAGGGGTCTCTACAATCTTGACTCATCCCGGAAAGGCTACGGCGCAATGGTCGATGGAGCCATGCGGAGCTTCGTCGCCGTCCCTCAGCGTATCCTGCATCACCTGCCGGAAGAACTGCCCTACGAACATGCCGCCCTAACCGAACCATGCTGCGTCGCCTACAACGCGGTAGTACACAATGGGAATGTCAGACCCGGAGATCGGATCCTTGTTATCGGGCCTGGTCCCATTGGCATCTTCGCGGCTCACCTTGCAAGAATTGCAGGCGCCGAGGTAGCAGTCGCCGGGCTACCCTCCGATGCCTCCCGGATGAAAGTAGCCGAGCAATATGGCTGCACCCCCCTAATCGACGGCGTGGAGGACTGGGCCCGGAGCCGCGATGGGCTGGGTTGTGACGGAGTCATCGATGCGGCTGGAGCCTCGGGAGCCCTTCGCACCGCGATTGAGGTCGTACGGCCAGCGGGTTGGATCAGCAAGGTTGGATGGGGACCTCAGCCCCTTGACTTCAGCCTCGACCCGCTGGTCCAGAAGAATGTCACCCTTCAGGGAAGTTTCAGTCACAACTGGCCCATGTGGGAAACTGTCATTGCCATGATGGCCAGCGGGCAGCTAGATGTCACTCCCGCACTCGGTGGCACCTGGCCGCTGGAAGAGTGGCGGCTCGCCTTCCAGACAATGCACGACCGCAATATCGTCAAGGCCGTCCTGACCCCCCAGTCTCCCGACGCCTGAACGGTCCGGATTTTTTTCTCCTGCTCTTGGGCATACCGGTAGAGCTTTGGCATTGCCCTCCCTGACAACCATCGCTTCCCTCTCCCCCAGCTCTGGTCTCAAACACCCGGCTGGCCTTCCAATCAATACGGACACCAACCTTGAACCCCAGAGAAGATAACACCCGAAATCCCGTTCCCATGAAGATACTAGTAACCGGGGCAACCGGCAAGGTCGGCCGGGCTTTTATAAACCGCGTTCTCCGCGGCAATGAACTCCACGACGCCACCATCCGGGCCCTTTGTCACAACCGGACCCTCCCCGAGGAGGAAGGTCTTGAAATCATCAAGGGAAACATCGCAGTCCGCGATGATGTGGAAAACGCGTTGCAAGGCATCACCCATGTGGTTCATCTCGCTACCTGCAAGGAGACTCCGGATGACGTCATGGATGTGACTGTAAAGGGGCTCTTCTGGCTCCTCGAAGGGTGTCGCACGAGCGATTCCTTTGAGCAATTCATCCTGATTGGTGGAGACGCTGGCATGGGCCACTTCTTCTACCCCCACCCTCTTCCCGTTACTGAGACGCAGGGCCACAGTGCCTACCCGGGCTGCTATGCACTTTCCAAGGTCCTCGAGGAAATCATGCTCGAGCAATATTATATCCAGTATGATTTCTCAGGCTGTTGCCTCCGGGCTCCCTGGATCATGGAGAAAGACGATTTCCGCTACACTCTCACTTTTAAACAGGATGTGTTCGGGGGACCACGCTGGTGCGATCTGGTTGGCCCTTCAGAAGCCGAGCACTATGCCTCCTGCGAGACCGTCCCCATAATGCTGGACCCGGAAGGCATACCGGTAAAACGGAACTTCGTTCACCTCGATGATCTCCTCTCCGCCATTATTGCCGCCCTCGGAAAACCCGGGGCGGCTCACCAGGAGACCTTTAACATCTGCATGGATGAGCCGATCGATTACCGGGAGGTCGGCGACTATCTTGCGAGCTCACGGAACCTTCCTTCGGTTGATGTTCCTACCGAGTTTCACAGCACATGGCTCGATAACTCCAAGGCCAGGTTCCTCCTTGGCTGGCGTCCAGCGGTCGACCTCAAGCAGCTCATCGACCGGGCTTGGGATTACCAGCGTGGTGAAGATGAGCCGCGGACGATCTGGTATCCCGGGTAGGACGCACCTTCCCCGCACCCCTTTTAAGAGAGGCGACGGGGATGAATTAAACAGGCGCGGGTGAACCCGCCTTACTCCGCCACGATCCCTACGTTGTCAATCGACAGGCCGCTGTAGGGATCGAGGCTCTGGTCACTCCGGAAGTTCCACTCGATGAAGATTTCCTCACCAATTGCCGGCAAAGGTAGCGGGATGTCCGCGGGGACCCAGTCGATATCAAACACAGCCATGTCAAGAGGCACCTCGTTCCCCAGCTGCACCTCATCTGACGCGCGAAGAAAACGAACGACTGCAGCATCAGAGAATCCGTCGGCATCACGATACATGTCGAATCTGAGACGAGCAGAGGGCAGTCCCGACAGATCGATTGCAGGCGAGCGCAGCGTAACATCAGAATTCGGGCCATAATCCCCGAGGTTCGTCGACCAGGCGCTCGCCGAGTTTCCAGCTCCCGAGAGAGGACCCGTCGTGCCGGAGGGACTACCCAGCTCCCAAAGGGTGTTCCGATCAGGATCACTCTCGAACGTTGTCCATCCCCCTTGTCCTGATTCGAAATCATCAAAAAAGGTCGGAGGAATGGGACCTGCCACCAGCTTGTAGAACCGGCTGGCATCCACAGGCCTCGGAATGGAGACCGAGTTAACCGGAGGTGTGGATGCAATGGCCTCGAGACCCGGGACAACCTGCCACGCGGAGGGGCTCGGGTTCGCCACCGGGTCATCGCTGCTTACAATCGAATATTCTTCGCCGGCGAAACTATTCCAGGCGAACTCAAGGTTGGCTCCCTCGTCAGGAGAACTCACCTGGAAGAGATACCTATCCGTTAATCTTGCTCCAATCGCATAGACCGGTGGACTGCCGTTCTCGGTATCACCGAGGGCCACGATCCCGGGGATACCCGGTCCGCTGATAGCCACATCGGTCCACTCACCGCCACCCTGCTCGCCAAACACGTTGTCGAACGGGAAGACGCCGGGGATCGTGATGGTGAAGGCCTGCGCGCGTTCGGCACAGCAGCTCGGATCATCCGCGATCACGGTGCCGTCCACGGTGTTCATCACGAAGTAGTTCGTGTCATCGGACTGAAGGTGAATCGTGTATTCCCCTGGTCCGTAGCCCCTCATGTCGAGGTAACCATTGTAACGCACCGTGAAGTTATCTCCTCCGTTATCCACAAATGGTTCATTCCGGGTGGAGAAGTTTCCGCCGCCACCATGACTGGCATACGGAACGATTGCAGTCACCGAGGAACTCGGAGCCGGCACACCGGACACGTGCACATCATAGTTGTTCTGGCTCTGTCCGTTGGCAATCACGCCGCCGCCATACTTGTTCTCCTGGTAATCGAGCCCCGGATTCTCGAGGTCCGGTCCATACACCGAACCTTCTGGCTGCGGATTGATCGGAACAAAAGAGGGCTGCACGACCGGGCCAACCGGAACAGAGCCTTCATCGAGAGGATTGCTACGGAGAGCGACCTCCACACCATCACTGACGCCATCACCGTCCGTATCAACCTCGAGTGGGTCCGTTCCAGTGTCCCCGCCACCGACGAAGCTCCCGGTATTGGTTTCCACCCCGTCACTCAGGCCATCGGCATCGGTGTCCGTATCAGCGGGATCCGTTCCGGCAGTGACTTCCGCTCCATCGGCCAGACCGTCCCCATCGGTGTCGTCGTCGGTTGGATCAGTTCCCGCGGTATATTCCGCAAGATCGGTCAATCCGTCGTTGTCGAAGTCCCCGTCGCCAGAGAGAGCGGTGAGATCGTCAATGCCGTCCCAGAGGGTCTCCCATCCGTCAATAAGGCCATCATCGTCACTATCTGTCGCGTCGCGGCCGATCGGGTATATCGACGGACTCCCGTTTTCGGTGTCACCAAGCGCCACGATGCCGTTGATGCCGGGGCCGCTGATACCCACGTCATACCAGTCTCCGCCACCCTGCTCGCCAAACACGTTGTCGAACGGGAAGATCCCTGGAATGGTAATGGTGAAGGCGGTCGCCTGGTTCACCGGGCAGCAGTTGTGCGACGCCAGCACCTGTCCGTCCGCGGTGTCCATGATGAAGTAGTTGGTATCATCAGCTCCGAGGTGGATGTTGTAGGTGCCCGGGACAAAGGTGGACATGTCGAGGTATCCGTTGATCCGCACGGTGAAGTTCTCACCACCACCGTCAAGGTAGGCGTCGTTCCGGGTTGAGATGGTGTTTCCGCCAGGACCGTGACTTGCCCACGGGACGATCGCGTCAAACGAACTAATCGGGGCGGGATCTCCAGAGACGTGGGCGTTGTAGTTGCCCTCGGCCTGGTTGTTGAAGATCACACCAGCAGCGTAGTGGTTCTCCTGATAATTAAGCCCTGTCT
>PBNG01000076.1 GCA_002723015.1 Roseibacillus sp.
GGTCAGGAATCCATTGGAGATCACGAGATCCTCCCATCCATCGTTATTGAGGTCCCCGAACCCCGAACTCCAGGCCCATTTCCCCAAATGACTCCGACTTGCTTCACTCACATCGCGAAACCCGGCTCCCTCCTTTCCCTGTCCTGCCGCAAAAAGCGAATTTCCCCGGGCCATCCTCCGTAACTTCCCTACCAGCGCCGGGTCAGAATCCGCGGCAAAGAGTTTCTGTCGACTGATCCGGCTCCCTGCAGCGGAAAACATGTTGCCCACATAAAGATCTGGATCCCCGTCCCGATTGTAATCGCCCCACGCTACTGACATCCCGGAGGCCATGTCCTCAACCCCCAATTCATCAGCAACCTGCTGGAACCGTCCGCCTTCGTTCCGGTAAAGGCAGTTCCTGCCAAAGTCATTGGCCACGTAGAGATCAGGATCCCCATCCCGATCAAAATCCTCCCAGGCTGCAGCAAAACTCCACCGCGAATTGTCAACGTCCAGACCCACCGCCGCAGTAGCGTCGGAAAATCCAAACTCCCCGAGGTTTTTGAGCAGGACGTTCCGCCCCCCATTAGCAGCATCGTTAAATGGACGTGGAGCGTTCACCTCAAACCCTCGGCCCTCGACATTATCCCCCGCGCTGTAGACGCAGACATAAATATCCAGAAGCCCGTCATTATCAAAATCGGCTGCACTCAGGGAAAAGGGATAAGGAGCCCCCGGATGACCCCCACGCAGACTGAAGATCCCCATCCCGTCATTCTCTAGAAAAATGACCATCGCTATGGTCGCTACGACCAGATCCTCGTCCCCGTCATTATCGAGATCAACCAGCAGAGCGCTCCGTGAGTCCTCCAACCAGTCCACTCCGGCCTCAGCTGATCCATCCACTACTGTGCCATCATCCTGCTGAAGGTAGAGACGGTTCGGCAGGCTTCCTCCATCGCAGACGTAGATATCCTCCAGTCCGTCCGCATTGACATCTCCCACTGCAAGCCCGTGATGACCCGTCAGGGAAAAATCCCCCAGCCGGGTGAGCCTCGTTGCCCAGTCCCCGACTCCACGGAGAATTTGCTGAGGGTAATGCGGCACCTCTCCCAGTACCACGGCGCCCACGTCCATGAATTGGTTCCGGTGGTCTCCCTGAACCTCCTCGTAATGCTTCAACCCGAGAACAGTGAGTCGCGAAGGATCTTCCCCAGTCCAGCGCGTCTCCCAGGTGCTGTTGACTTGGCGGTGGTCACCATCAATACCCGCTTCGCCCCGTAGCTCCACAATCACCCCTGCAGAAAAACCCGTATCAAGTTCCGCCACCGAAACGACCTTGAAGGTCATCTGAGAAGCCGCCTCTCCGGAGTCTTCTCCAAGCAGACTGGCGCGCACCTTGGTGAATCCCTCCCAGTCTTCGTACTCTCTTTCCTGAATCCTTCCATTCTTCGCACGAAGAACCCGAAAACCCCCGTAATACTCTACCGCCTCGAGGACGTGCGGACGAAGCTCCGAGCAAACGAAGTCTCCAGCCAGGATTCCGGGTTCATTCGAGGAAAACAGCTTTTGCAGCGCATCCACTACTTCCCGACTCCGCCTCTCAGAACTCCATTCCCGCGAATCTTCAACCTCACGCGGATTCAGCCTTTCCAGCGGGGTCGTTTCCAACCCCCGGAGAATCTCGGTGTCTACCCTCCCCGGACTTTCGCTCCGGACCTTGAGGGCGACCAGTTGGTCCGCGAGATTCAAAGGAAGGGAATCAGGATCACTCCTCGCCGAATTCTCTGCTGTAGCCTCAGCTTCCCTGGACTTGTCGCTGCACCCCGCCACAAGCAGCCATCCCAATGGGACGATAACTGACAAACGCAAAAACCTGATCTGCATTACGCGGAGCGGTCGTTTTCCTCCTAGAGAGCAAGCGCTTCATCCGCTTCCGCGAATTCCTTGGCCGGCAGCCCCATCCTCTGCATCAACGCCAGATGAAGGCGGGACATCGACGTGCTCCGACGGAAATTGAGATATCGTCCCGACCTGATTTCTCCATCCCCGCCTCCCGCAAGAAGAATGGGAAGGTCCCTCTCGCCGTGCTCATGCCCGTCCGAAATACTGGATCCATACACAACCATCGAACGATCCAGGACACTGACACCATCGCCATCCTTGAGCTCCCTGAGCCGTCCGAGAAACCACGCTAACTGAGCATGATGCCACCTCGTTACCTCGTTGTACTGGTCCTTCTTACTTCGCACGCTGTCCCACTTGGTGAGCCCGTCATCATCTTCCGTCCGGCCGCTGGCATTCTTCCAATGAGATAACGCATGCCAGGTTCCTTCCACCCCAGGGAGAAAGTTGAAGTAGCGATTACTCTGCCCGTGATCCAGCATGAAGGTTGAAACCCGGGTTGCGCCAGACCAGAAGGCCAGAGCCATCAGGTCGAGCAACTGCCGCACGTAGTCCTCATGACTTGCAGGAATTCCCGGCTTGGGACGACTGAGTGTATCGGTTAGGGCCTTGTCTTCCCCCAGACGAAGACTCTGATCCTCCGCAAAGGCGAGACGCTTTTCAATTGAACGCACAGCCTCAAGATACTCGTCGATCTTACGCTGGTCGGCACCACTCGCGCGACGCTTGAGATCCTTGGATTGCGCAAGAACAAGATCCAGAACGCTCCGGTTGACAAGGCCCTCACTGGAACGGCGGAAAAGTTTGTCGAAAATAGCCCGGGGTATCGTTTCCCGCACAGCCGGGGTATCCCGTCCCGTCCACGACAGACAGTTACGGGGAAGGCTTCCCGAAAAACTTCCCTCACCCGCAGTGCTGAGCTCCAGCGAAGGCAGGGGCGATCGTTCCGCGAGATGCCGCCCCACCAGTTGGTCTACCGATGCGCCTCCGACATCATTACGTCTCCCATCATAGCTACCCCCGGTGAGCCATGTCGCTGTCCCTGCCGCGTGACCATTCCCTCTAGGGGTCCAGAGGTTGCGAGTTACAATAAGATCTTCACGGAAATCCTCGAGTGGTGACATCCACTCATTGAGCTGTTTAAGAGTTCCATCAGGACCTGTCTCGCGGGGAACCCATGCCCCCTCCGCAGAGCCATTGGGAAAGTAGAGATATGCCAGTCGGGTCGCTGAACCGCTCACACCACCTTTAGCCGTCGGCGCCAGAGCTCCAACACTTTCTAGGGTGGGCAGGAACAGGCATGCTCCTACCCCCCTGAGAAAGGCTCGACGATTGGGGGAAAGATTCATTCTTGCGGGGAGGGCAGGACCTCGATTGATTCCTGGGGCAAGCGTCGCATCATGAAAGGTCTGCTGCTCACGATCTCTCTTAACATCTTACCCATCGGATAACCAGCGGGTTTCAATGTCGCGGCGATCCGGCGGACCGTCGCTTCATCGTAGAACTCCAGTTGCCTTCCGAGTGCATAGGAAAGCATTTTGCGGATAGCCTGGGTGCCGAGATCATCAAGGCGCCATTCCCGTAAGGCGATCTTCAGCCCTTCGGGACCGCGAAAGCGGGCTCCATTCGGTAACATTCCGCGATTATCAACACCCCCGCGCCACTGGCCGAACTCCGCATAATTCTCAAGGGCAAAGCCCAGTGGATCTATCCGGGAATGACACCCTGCACATTGGGCGGAACGACGATGCTGCTCAAGCTGTCCACGCAGATTACGAACACCCTCTCTTCCCCGCTCCTCAACCTCGATCTCAGGCACATTTGGAGGAGGCGGAGGAGGAGGGGTCCCCAGAAGTGTGGTGAGAATCCAGGTTCCCCTTACCACAGGACTGGTCCGATCCGGAAAAGATGTTGCGGCCAGAACACTGGCATGCCCGAGAACTCCTCCCCGGCGGGAGGTTTCCAGTGGAACTTTTCTCATGTGTTCCCCTTTCACCCCCGGGATCCGGTAAAAACGGGCCAGTTCCTCGTTGAGGAAGGTATACCTTGCATCAATAAGCCGGGCCACTGGAGCGTTTTCCGCGATAAGCGAATGAACAAACCGGGCAGTCTCTTCGCGCATGGCCTTCATGAGGGACTCCGTGCACCACGGATTATCGATGGGATCCTTGCGGATTCGCGGACCTACGTTGTGCGTACCCAGCCATTCACCAGCAAATATTTCACCGAGAGCGATACTCCGGGGATCAGAAAGCAACCGAGCCACCTGCTTTTCCCGCTCTGTCTGGCTTCCCAGCTCGCCTGATTCTGCTGCCGAAAGGAGAAGATCGTCCGGACCAGAGGCCCACAAAAAATACGACATCCTCGAGGCCAGATCCGGAAGACTGACACTCTCATCCTTTCCCGGCTCACCAGACTCTTCAACCCGAAGAAGAAAATGAGGAGAGATCAGGACCGTCTTGAAGGCCGCAGCAAGGGCATCATCCTCAGTCCGGCCCTGAACCCGGGCTTCCGCGAGCTGATCCATCCCTGCAGCCACCTCCTCCTCGCTCACCGGTCTCCGATAGGCCAGACGAATAAACCTGCGTAGGCTCTCCTCGCTTCCCTCTTTTCCCTTTAGCGCCTCCCATGCGACTGAGTCGTTCCGCACGGAATCAATCACCAGTTCCGCCGAGGTAAGGTAGCGATCAAGGTGAGCCGTCGCGAGAAACAGAGTATTCGTACTGTTGGAGAATCCGCTTGTGCCGCTGAAGTCGACTGGAAACTCATCCGCTGGTCGAAGGTCGAGGCCAACCAGATCACGAATCGTCCGATTGTATTCCTCCCGGGTGAGCCTTCGGGCCTGAAGATACCCCGGATGACGCAGCGTTTCATAGGGAAAGTGGTCCACTTCCTGACGCACCCAGGCCCGGATCCGAAGTTTTTCCTGCTCTGCCGGTTGTGGCTTTTTGCGCGGCGGCATGTCACCACTTCGAATACGCTCTGCCACGTTTTCCCAAAGGAGCCGGTTTCTGACGAAAGGCTTCTCGAGAAGGGCCTTCTCAAGGTCAAGGTCTCCCTTGGCACTCGAAGAATCGTGGCAATCAAAACAGTAGGTCTCCAACGCCACAAGGACATGTGCGTCATATTGAAAGGAGACCCCTTTCAGTTCGTCCTCCATGTCCTCTCGATCAACCGGAGGAGGAGTGTAGATCTCTCCCTCAATGTCTACCTCACCCGCTTCGCCAGGCTCCTCAAGTTCCCCCAGAAACTCCGCGATCATTTCATCTACCGCTTTGCGCGGATTTTCCTTCCGCCATTTCAACTCCTCGGCCAGTTCGCCTGCGAGATCGTGATCCTCCTCCCGGGTGGCCATTGCCATCTCCCTCTCGGTAATTCCATTGTCGATCTTCCAACGCTCTTCCATTAACTCCCGCAGAACCTCCTCGGCCTTACCTTCCTCAATCTCACCCTCCTCAAACTTCCATACCAGATAATCGAGGGCCGCTTCGTTTGCCATCTCGCCGACCATGAGTCCCGCCCACTCCTCACCATCCCCACGGGCCTCTCTCCATTCTTCCTGTAAATGGTCCACTCTCTCCATGGCCTCTTCGAGGACCTCCTCGTGACCCTCTTCTTTTGCTTCCGCGATCATCTCCAGCAAGCGCGGCGCATGATCCTTGAGGAACTTCGTCTTTTCCCTGGAAAGCTCTTCTGCGGTCGCCGAAGCGAAAAATCCGGGGATCCCCAGAAATCCAACAAGGAGCATGCATGATGGGCGCACCAAAGGAAGTTGCCCCCTTTCCTTGCTAAAAACAACGCCAAGAATCTGCTCCGACCGGAGGACTCAGGGTCGGGCCGCCACAAAGGTCACTTTCCGACCCCTCCATCCTGACCCTCGAGGGAACACAATTATTTCGCCGGCCAGTTCGGATCTGGCTCATGAGCCTTGTTCATCTCCACGATAGCAGTCTTCGTAAGGTCGGGATGACGCTTGCTGAGATCCGTCGTCTCCCCTGGATCATTCGAGATGTCGTAGAGCTCAATCTTTCCGGTGAACATCGGCTTGCGGATAGCCTTCCACTTTCCAAGGCGCACTGCTTGGGCCGATCCTCGCTCGTAGAACTCCCAGTACATGAGAGATTTACGTAGCCAGCGATTCTCACGAGGTTGACCCCGCAGGGGCGCCGCAAAACTGTCGCTGTCAATGTTGGCTGGAGGCTCTACTCCTGCAAGTTCCGCAAAGGTCGCCATCAAGTCGCCAAAATACCAGTGGGCGCCATCCTCCGTCCCGGGATCAATGGTTCCCGGCCACCACGCGATGGTGGGCACGCGGATTCCCCCTTCCGTAAGATCCCTCTTGGTTCCCCGCAGGGGGCCATTGGAATCGAAGAAATCTGACCGGTGTCCCCCTTCATTGTGTGGCCCGTTATCCGAGGTGAAGATGACCAGGGTATCCTTCTCAATCTTGAGCTCCTCCAGCAAATCCAGAACCCGGCCGGCATCGCGGTCGATATTGCGGATCATGGCAGCGAATCCCTTCTCAGCGGCGGGCCAGTCCCTGTCCGAAAACTCCCCCAGCTCCGGCACTTCCATCCCCTTGGAACCAGCCTCATTATTGGCATGAGGAGTGTTCAGGGCATGAAACAGGAAGAAGGGCTGCCTGTGGCTGTCCCGGATGAATTGCTCGACCTCGGCGATGAAGAGATCCGGGGCATAGTCAACCCGCTTTACTGCTACTCCCCGCCCTGCCTGGGGCTTCCCAGGTTCTTGAAAGGACTTCCAGCGCGGAGCCACTTCGTTCCGCATTTGCTGCACCTGACCATTCCTGACAAGAAATTCGGGATAGAAGTTGTGGGCGTGCCACATGTCCACGTAGCCAAAAAAATGATCAAATCCCACGTCATTGGGGTTGCTCAGATTATCAGGCGTGCCTAATCCCCATTTACCAACGCAGGCCGTCCTGTAGCCTGCTTTCTTCAGGACTGAGGCTACCGTCGGATGATGCTCACGGAGGACGATCGGTTTAGTGGAATTACCCCGGACAACCGTCCGTCCCATGTGCCGCCCGGTCATGAGAACACTGCGCGAAGGCGCGCAAACCGTTGACCCGGCATAGAACTGCGTAAGACGCATCCCTTGCGCTGCCATCGCATCCAGTCGGGGGGTCCTCAGTACCTTCTGGCCGAAACAGCCCAGGTCACCGTAGCCAAGATCATCTGCCACGATCAAAACGATGTTTGGCGGTCGACCAGACCGGGGATTCACGGCCTTAAGGGGCAGGATGAGAACCGCGAAGGTCCCCAAAAGCACTGGCAAAAGAGAAAATTTCAACGCGGTGAATCCTCAAGTCCAAGAGACTGATGGCAAGAAAAACGCGGCCAAACAATTCAACCGCTCCTGAGATTCAAGTATCCGGGCATTTCCTCCTTCACCGCTTCCTCCCCTCTCCCCACGAGAGTGTAATGACGGGTTGCCAAACCAATGAAAACACGCAGAATATTGACGATATGAGTTCGCGCTTTCTGCTTCCCTCTCTCGCCCTCAGTCTCATCGTGATCAACCTCAAGGCCGCGGAGGATCTTCCTCCTGTGAGCTATGAGAAGTTTGCCTCAGGGTTTGTCTCTCCTCTGAGCATGATCCCCTACCGGGAGGGCCAGCAGGCCTATCTTGTCGTCGACCAGACGGGCGTCATCCATTTTCTTGACGAGGAAGGCGGCAAGCCAGGAAAAGCCTTTCTGGACCTCCGCACATCCATTGTGAATCTGAAAAAAGGCTTCGACGAACGTGGCTCTCTTGGCATCGCACTCCATCCAAAATTCAAATCGAATCGCAAGGTGTATGTCTACTACAGCGCTCCACTCGCATCGGAAGGAAAAAAGGATTTCGATCACACCGCGCATCTCTCTGAGTTCAAGGTCAAGGCCGATGGCACGGCTGATAAGAGAAGCGAGAAGGTAATCTTCACCGTGGACCAGCCACAGTGGAATCATGATGGTGGAAATCTCGTTTTCGGCAAAGACGGCTTCCTCTACCTCGGGCTCGGTGACGGCGGAGCCGCCAACGACCTCGACCAGAAGGGGAAACCCGAGGGAGGCCACGAAAGGGGTGGTAACGGTCAGGCCCTGAATCGCTTTCTCGGCAAAGTCCTCCGTTTTGACATCGACTCAAAAGCTCCCTACTCCATCCCCGAGGGAAACCCCTTCAAGGGAAAAAAAGACGGAAGAGAGGAAATCTACGCGTGGGGAATTCGTAATCCATGGGGCATCACTGTCGACCATGAGAGTGGAGACATTATCGTCGCAGATGTAGGACAAAATCGCTTTGAGGAAATCAACGTCCTGACCGCTGGTAACTTCGGTTGGCCCCGCTACGAGGGTTATGCAACCTTTGATCAGAAGAACCCTAGCGAACCATGTAATCTCGAGGTTTCGGCCGCGCCCGAGGGATTCGTAGCTCCCGTTCTGGTGTATCCTCACCACGAAGGCCTCGGCAAAGCAGCCGGTTACGGGGTTAGTGTCACCGGGGGACATGTCTACCGCGGCAAGGCTATTCCGGGACTCGACGGAGTCTATCTTTTCGCAGACTGGGCCCAGAGCTGGGCTGGGAAAAAATATGGTCTCTACGGTGGCATCCGGGACTCCAAGGCCACTTGGACCATGAAAGTGATCCCCGGCGCGAAGACCCCTGCCGGTCCGGTTTCCAGAATGGTCATCGGATTCGGATATGACGAGGCGGGGGAGGTCTACGTCCTCAGCAATACGGGTAAGGGGCCCTCCGGAAAGAATGGTGAAATCTGGAAAATTGTTCCCGGGAAATAATCGAGGTAGCCTGCATGCGTGAGCAGGTCGGGCTGGCCAAAGNGTCACGCTCTCCCGGGTTCTTGCGTTTAGGTCGATTTAGGCGCCCGTAAGATCCAGAAGGTTATGCTTTTCCCCTTGCGGGACATGAGCCTAGGATGGAGCCAACTATTTTGATGGATCAGCTCGTCACATTGATTTCACGGTTCATTCCGGCCGTGATCATCAGCTGCGGGACAACAGTCTCCGGCGCTGAGGAGAGCGAGGATTTCTCCGGGGCCATAACTTACTTCAGCGAGGACTTTGATTCCCTCGCCAATGATCCGGGACTACTGCCCTTTCCCTCTGAGCCCAATGGTGATGGGACTGACTGGCTGGATCTGCCAACGATTCAGAAAGCGGGCGCTCTTCCCGGCTGGCGCATGATCAAAAATTCCGGGCATGGCAAGGGCGGCGTCGTTGAGTGGTCGGGATGGACCTTTGTATCTCCTGATTCGTGGGCCGCCGCCGCACCAGGGCAACGCCGTGACAAATTTCAACTTGGAGCAAATGTAATCGCGGTAGCCGATAGTGATGAATTCGATGACATCCCCGGCGGAAGACCCTTCGACGCGACCTTGCAGACCCCGTCAATTGACATCTCGAAGGCCGACCCCCTGAGTCTTACCCTGAAATTTGATTCAGGGTGGCAGGCCGAATCTCAGACCGGAACCATCATGGTGTCCTACGATGGTGGGCAGCCCCGTGAAATCCTTCGCTTCGACAAGGAAAAAGCCTCTGCTTACAGCGAAACGATACGTGTGGCCCTCAATAACCCCTTGGGTGCTGCGAAAATGAAAATNGCATGGACGAAAGTCGGCGCCAACCACTGGTGGTGGGTGATCGACAACATCGAAGTCACCGACGAACAACCCGCCTCCTTCTCGGTTCAGCCTCGGATTGCTTTTCCCGGGCCTGCTGGTGCCACGGTCTCCTGGCAGGCTCCAGTAAAACGAGCAATTCTTTATTATGGCGAGGGCAAGGAAGGAACACTGAACAAAAAACAGGAACTGGAAGCTCCGGATGGACGCTTCGAGGTAACCCTCAATGCACTGAAAAGAGCAACCACTTACCGCTATCGCGTAGCTCTGCTTAAGAATGGGAGGCGCCGTCTCAGTGAAATGTTTGAATTTGATACTCGATTCAATCTTTCTCCAACCCCGGTCAACGACCCGGGAAAGCTCTCCCCGGATAAGGAAGCACTCCTAACCGCTGCTCTTGATGCCACCGCGGACCAGAACGGCTACATCGTGGTCCTCGGCCTTGAGGATGGGGCCCTCGCTTCTGCCCTGGCCTCCCGGTCACGCTTCCATGTTGTCGCAGCCGACACAGACCTATCTGTTCTCCAGAGCGTCCGGCAGGGTCTTTATGCGGCGGGGATTCTTGGACATCGAGTCTCCGTTGTCTCGCTTGAGGCCAATGGTCAGACTCCATGGACCGACGGCTTTGCTGATCTTGTTCTCTCAGAGAAGGATTCCCTTCCCATTCCGGACTCGGAGTGCCTCCGTCTCCTGCGGCCTGACGGTGGGGCCCTTCTCACTGGATCACGTTCGGATTCACCCAGCTTCGATAAAGCCGCGGGAGTCTGGGAACGGGCCGGGGCCTTTTCTGTTTTCCGCCGAGCGGAACTTACAGGTGCAAAGGACTGGACACACCAGTATGGAACGGCAGGAAATGCGTCATACACTGGTGAAGCTCTCGGCAACGTGAGTGCCACATCGGGGATGTCTGTTCAGTGGATAGGACACCCCGGCGGGGACTTCGGTATTGACCGCCAGCCTCGAATGCCTGCTCCTCTCGCGGCAAACGGGCGGCTCTTCCATCAGGGCATGGACCGGATGGTCGCCCTGAACGCCTACAATGGAGCCGTATTATGGTCCTACGAAATACCCGCCCTGCGGCGCCTCAACGTGCCTCATGACTGTTCCAACTGGTGCGTCGACGATTCGAATGTTTACCTCGCGATCCGAGATCGCCTCTGGGTGCTCGATGCCAGGACTGGAGAACTAGTACATGCACTGCTTCTTCCTACTGCAAAAAGAGAATCGCACGACTGGGGCTTTGTCGCGCAGGAAAACGACGTCATAATCGGATCGTCCGTTTGGGCGAACTCTGCCTACCGGGAGTTCTGGGGTGACGCCGCATGGTTCGATAAGGTTGGCGTCGAGGTGACTCAGGTTTGCAGCGACCAGCTCTTCGGCTACCGGAAATCAACGGCTAAGGGTTCGTGGGCTTATGGCCGGGGCCTCATCCTGAATCCGACCCTCGCCCTCCATGATGGCAGGATCTACTTTCTCGAGAATCGTTCTCTCGATATCTCAGAGGCAAACGCCTCAAGGATCTCAGACCGCAGGCTATGGCTTNATCTGACTACGGTCTGTCTCGATGCGACAACAGGAGAGTTACTCTGGGAGCGACCGGGGCCAAGACCTGTCTTCCTCAACGAGAAAGTGGGCTTCGTTCAAGCCGCTTATGGAATCGCCACCGCGAAAGGCTACCTCGCGGTCCTGTCCGAGGGGACAGTAAACGAAAATGGAGCCTACCAGAAGAAGGGTAACTTCCGATGTACTAGTTATGACCAGAATGGTGACCTGATGTGGTCAACCGAGAGCCCCTGGGGTGCTGACCATCACGGAACTCACATTACTCATCCCGTAGTCACGGAGGATCGGCTCTATTTTGCTCCCCACGTCCATGACCTTAAGACAGGGAAACCTCTCGGAGTGAGTTATGGACCGCGTCGGGGGTGTTCCACAGTGGTCGCCACCAAGAACGCCCTCATGTTTCGTATTCTCGGCGAGGGGAACTCTCCTCTGGGACTATGGAACAAGGAAACTGGTTCGGTATCGCGCTTCATGCGAATTCGTCCAAGCTGCTGGCTCAACACCATTCCCACTCAGGGAATGCTTCTGATTCCCGAGGGGGGTGCCGGGTGCTCGTGCGGAGGATGGATGGAGACTTCCATCGGTCTCAAACCCAGACCCGCCAGCTTACAAATTGCTCCCGCCTTCAAGCCAGCAATCAAATAACATGCCTTCCGTGAAACCAATTTTGTTCGTGTTCTGCCTGACCGCAATACTGTCGTTATCGCTGCTTCGGGCTGATGACTGGCCCACCTATCGCCACGACTCACGCCGCAGCGGTGTGAGCGCCGGAACGCTCGATTTCCCCCTTTCTGAGTCGTGGAAGGTCGAGGGGGGACACCCGCGCCAGGCTTGGAGCGGACCCGCCAAATGGGATGCCTACTCCGGCAACTCAGGACTTCAGTCGATGCGGAACTTTGACCCATGCTTTTATGTTACCTCCGCCGACGGACTTGTATATTTCGGTTCCTCTCGCGACAATTCTGTCCACGCCCTTGACGCGAGGACCGGCAGGGAACAATGGGTGTTCTTTACGGAAGCTCCTGTGCGACTTCCACCGACCATCCATGAGGGCATTGCGTTTGCGGGTTCAGATGATGGATATCTCTACGCACTGGATGCACGCTCGGGAGCCTTGTTATGGAAAGACCGGGGCTCCCCGGAGGACCGCCGTATTCCCAGTAATGCGGGCATGATTTCGCTCTGGCCGGTGAGAACCGCCCCTCTTGTGGTAGGGGAGACTCTGTTCTTCACGGCATCTCTCACCCCATGGGAATCGAGTTTTCTGATTGCAGCCGACCCAATGACTGGGAAACGACGATTCACACGGGAAATCAGTAATGTCACTCTTCAGGGAGCTCTTCTTGCTTCTTCCGATAATCTGATTGCTCCTCAAGGCAGATCTGCCCCCCTGCTCTACAACCTTGCTACCGGAGAGCCCTCGGGGGCGATCGGCCATGCCGGCGGAGTCTTCTGCCTAGTGACCGAGGACAACCAGTTGATCTCCGGCCCGAAATCCCAAAAGGCAAAAGACAACCAGCTTTTCCTAACGGACGCAAAGGGAGCTCGTGTGGCTACATTCAACGATACATCCTGCGCGGTCGTGACGAATGGCATTGCTTATCACCACACCCGGGGATTCCTCAAGTCCATCACTCTCGGAACTGCTGGAGATGGTGCATCAGAATGGGCGGTGGAGACCCCTGCTCCTTCCGACCTGATTGTCTCCTCCGGGGCCGTCATTCTTGGTCATGCCGGCGGAGTAAAGGCCTACTCTCGTAATGATGGGTCCCTTATCTGGGAAACGATTGTTCCCAAGGGAGGAGCGGTCCACGGACTCGCGATCTCTGGAAACATGCTCTACGCCTCAGATAGCCATGGAACCATTCGTGCATACGGATCTCAATAGCTCNTTCAAAAATGCGATTATTCTTCTTCTTGGTCATCCTGACAGGCTCGCTACCGACAAGTCTTGTCGCGGATGATAGGATAGCGGTGACACTGAAGAACTACCTCGCCCCCGAACCGCTCACTGCCGCAGAAACGATCNGCAGTGAATTCTCCTACTCAGCCGCTACGCGAGCGGCTGATCATGCAGCAATGAACTGGCAGCAGTCTCACAGCTGTGTCACGTGTCATACAAACGGATTTTACCTTATCGGCCGGGCTCTTACAGGAAGCCGCGCACCTGCTTACCTGGAGGCAAGGACATTTGCCCGTAACTTTATCGAACCGCACGTGGTTCCGGGAGGTTTGCAGAAAGGACANCGAACTCCCGGGGCTGAAACAATCGTCGCCACCACTGCCTTCCTTGCCATCAGCGATATCAAAATCGATGGCAAACTATCCCNGACAGCCCGACNAGCTCTCGATCACATATGGAAGATCCAGGCGGAGTCCGGGGCGTGGGAACAGTGGACAAAATGCAACTGGGGTCCATACGAATCAGACGATCACTTCGGCGTTTCCCTTGTCGCCCTCGCTCTGGGAATAGCGGCAGGCGACGAATATATTCAGTCGCCCCAAGCTCGCGAGGGGGACCAGCGTCTCAAGAAGTTCCTGCATACCACACCTCCTAGTTCTCTTCACCAGAAAGGCATGCTGTTATGGGCATCCGGATACCGTGGTGATCTTCTCGGAAAGAAGGTGGCGAGGGAATGGCAGGATCAACTATTCTCAGCCCAGAAATCCAATGGAGCATGGGTACTTCCCGAACTGGGTGACCACTACTGGAAGCGATCCGACGGGAAGTCACAATCCACCGATCCCGACCCCTACGCGACGGCTTTTGTAACACACGTTCTGGTGAAATCGGGGATAGCACACGGCGACCAAAGGCTCATGAAGGCACGCCGATGGCTCAGATCGCAGCAACGCCGTAGCGGCCGATGGTACACGAGGTCTCCACACAAGGATAACAAGCACTACATTTCAAACGCCGCGACCAGCTTTGCACTCCTAGCCCTGGGCCCACCGGAGAAGTAGCTACCGTCGAGCCCGGTTGAGAGCATCTCCCAGACTGGGACAACAGCATCAGGGAGGCCGTAGCCTTTCGCTAGGGGAGGGAGCGCAGGTCTCTGTTAACCTCGGGAGCTTGCTCCAGTGCTTCAATCAGTGAGTTCAACTCCTTGATGTGGGGACCGAGGGAGCGTCTCTCCCGATGCTCCAGCAGTTGTTGCCTTACCTCACGCAAACGAGGAAGGAGAGGCTTCGCTGCTCCGCCGTATTTCCGTAAGATCCTCAGGCATCGCATGACACGGTGCCGCTTTCCCCATCTTTCAAGGTCCAGTATTTCAATACAAAGATTCATTCCCTCCTCAATCCTGTGACGAGCAAAGAGATCGAGGCCCTCCAAGCGGATAGCATCCGCAAACATGATTCCCGTCGGAGCTGGCTCGATGATAGAGCGGCGCACGGCTGGAAGAAATGGCCTTATCTCATCGTAACTGAGCTGGTGATACAGGGATTCCACGGTAGCCCTCGCCTGCGCATCGGGATTTCTCAGGATTCGCTCAACCGCAGGTCTTAACTCTCCGAGGTCAATCCCGTGAAGCGATCGCGCAAGAACACCCTCCATGCCAAAAATCCCCCCTCTGCAGAAGAGGCAAAACGCAAGGTAGCGCTGGAGTGTCTCCCCGGATCGGGAAAGATCCTCCTTCTCACAAATTATTTTTAGCAAATCCGGCACGAGCTGGTCCGACGGAGCCCCTGTCGCGGTTAGGGCCTGGGCCGCGAGGATTCTCAACCAGGGGTCCTCGTCCCAGAGGAGTTCACGTAAAGCCTTCATCGCCGGCAGTCCCCGTCTGCCAAGCATCGCAACTGCCTGACATGCTCCGTAACGAGACTCATAGTCGCTGGCATCCAATCGCTCGATCAATTCCGTGAGAGGCAACGTCTTCTGTTCGGCCACAATTCTAGCTGCTCTCTGACGTACCACTGGAGACCAGCTTCTTAGAGCTCTCAACAAACGCTCCTCTGAGAGCCCTCGGTAGGAAGCGATTCCCTCATCCCAAGAGCTGAACTCCCGCCCCGCAGAAATAGTTTCGGTAAGCGATCTTCCCACGAGGGCGTTGCTCGATTTGACACCCCTGCCGGTCATGAATAGCCGGCCCTTGGGAAGGAGATAGGATAGGATAAACGCTCCCGTGCAGTCCCAGTTCTTGTAGAGATGCTCGTTTCCCGAGCTTCCTGCTCCACCCTGATAGGGAAATCGTCCGCTGTAGCTTCGGTTCAGGTCCAGAAACCACCGCTGTTCCTTGAGGTAGGCGGATAATGCCTCGTGCCCTGCCCTCATTGCCCCAAGAGCGCCCCAGAGATAGCTGAAGTAGTTCCCAGTATGACCACGCTCGCGCTCTCCGTATGAGGCAACCGCCATCCGTGAAAAAAACTGTGCGCTTCTCTCACGACCCTGAATATCAAAGAGAAGTGCCGCTATTCCATTTTTCCCATTATCATCATGAAAACCCGTATCCGGTGGATTGTCACCGTAGGGAATTGAGCCCTTCCCCGCATAGAATCCGAAGAAGGCATTTCCCCGCTCTATCGCCTCTTCAACTTGTGGTGCCGATACCCCGCACTTCTTGCCCAGAATCAGCGAAAGCTGACATACCAATCCGGCTTGATTGAGAGCGCCATATCCACCCAGTCGACCATGCTCCTTTCCATCGTTCCACTGCGGCCACGCCATCGTATGTCCCCAGCTCCCTACCCCGCTTTGTCCCTCAGCCAGCCGGATAGTATACTCCCTGATAGCCGGAAGAACCTCACGATCACCAGTAGCGAGATAGTATTCAGCCAGCAGAAGGTTCGTATAACCCCAATGCCACGACGCCATCGAACTTGAGGGAGACATATCCAGGCGAAGGTCACTGGGTGCCAGTCTCCGTGCGTAGTCCCTCACAATAGGGAGATACTCCTCTTTCCCAGATGCAAGTAATGCGAGGACATTAATCTTCCCATCAATTCCTTCCTTTAGATTATTGACGATGTGACTGCACCCCGCGTCTACAATCGCAGCAGACTTCCGGCAGTTCCACGGAGAATCATCATGGTAGCTTCCGAGGACGCGAAGCCGGATCTCAACCGATTCTGTCTTTCCTTCACGCCACCGAATCAGACCCATCCGACCATTTCTCTCATCCGTCTCTGCAGCTGTAACCGCAGCCCCGAACAATTTCCTAGCGTCATCATCAAACAGCTTTCCATTCGTACCTAGGATAACATCCCCTTTCCTGAGGATGCCCTCCGCGGGCGTATTCGCGGCGACGGAAGTGATCAGTATTTGTCGACTATCGCTGGTCTCGAGGTTCCATCCCCAGATCCATCCTCTCGCTCCAGTTGGGCCCAAGTTCCAGTCGTGCAGAGCATCAGCTTGCCCACCCTTTGTCAAATCGGGCAGGGCTGGCTTCTGAGCCGCTTCACATATAATCAGACCCGTGAGAGCGAGAAAGATCAGGATATGTAGGGATGGGTTTCGCATTCTCACTAGGAGGCGTCATTGTTTCCTACGTTTGAATTAGTGCGTACGTATCAACATATTTGTAAAATCCGCAGAAAGCTCACAGTGGTTTATTCACATTTGTTCATATCCCTGAATTTTTGGCGGAGCCTTTCCCCAAACCTCATGAGATCGACCTAATCTACTACCTGTTACTTCGCCTCGTGAATAAGCACTAATCCCGCTAGTATTCTGCCGATGCTCCGTTCTATCCACATGGTGCCCCTGATGCTATCAATGGCTACATCCGGCCTTCAGGCGACTCCAGAGGAGCCAACTTCCCCTTTGAGAGACCGGATAACACGCCTGATTAAACCAAGCATCCAAAAGACCTCAAAGCGACTGGGGCAGATTGACCAGGAACTTCTCTCCCTCCCGGAGCTCTACACCGGACCCCGGGGATCTCGTTTCGGATTTCACACCGAAACCATCAGCAACCAGACAGAGCCACACTTTGTCCAAATCGATCTGGGAAAAGTTCAGTCAGTGGACTCCGTTGTGCTGCTACCGGTTCACCTTCCAACTCTTGGAGCCGAGGGTGAGGGTTACGGCTTTCCGATCCGATTCAAAATAGAGGTGTCCGAGAAACCCAGCTCCGGATTTCAGGCCGTCGCTGATCACACTGCCACCGACTTCTCCAACCCGGGTCGCTATCCTATTAAATTCCCTGCCTCCGGAATTAAGGGCCGCTTTCTCCGGGTAACTTCGACGAAACACACGCCTGCAAAGGAAGGTTTCATCTGGGCCATGGAAGAAATACTGGTCCTTGCCGGAAACACCAATATTGCAGCTACACGACCACGTTCGGCGAGCAGTGAGCAGGAACTTTTTCCCAACTGGTCATTGCAACGAATAAATGACGGCATCAGCCGCCTTGCCAATCCTCACAATACCACACCGAGTCCGACCAGTGGGTTCCTGAGTGCTCCCGCAGAAACGGAAAGCACCACCAAATGGATTATTGTCGATCTTGGAAAGTCTTTCCCGATCCAGGAAATACGAATTATTCCAACATCTTCGGAGGACCCTGAGGTTATTGGAGGAAGAGGTTTTCCCAAATCACTTACGGTCGAATTATCCAGCGACCCCCTGTTCGCGACCACGGTGTGGCGAACAAGGAAGCAAAGACACCCACTGGGCTTCCCATGGGATTCTGCTCTGATTTTCCCATGCGATGGAGAGACAGGTCGCTATCTGCGTGTCTCTTCACAGGAGCTTTTTGCCCGGGGCACCTCGCATAGTCTGGCCCTTGCGGAAATCCAAGCCTACTCCAATGGTAATAACGTAGCATTGGGTACAAGTGTGAGTGCAAGCGATCAGACCGCCAGACCTGATGCTGAAGACTGGTCTCCACCGTATCTGGTAGATGGCTTCTCAAGTTCGGCGAGACTCATTGAGTTGCCAGACTATATCGACCTCATTATCAATCGAGGAGTTCTGGAGCGTGAGAAAAAACAACTCGTCCTCCTCCATGACAACGATACCAACATGGCTCTCACAAGTCTTACCACGGGGGTATGCACCGTAGGGGGAATCGCTCTCTTTGGATGGATCTGGATGATTTTCAGACAACGTAAAATCAGGGCACAGGACGCGGAAAAGTTGCGAAGACAGATAGCAAGGGATCTCCACGATGACATTGGAAGCAATCTGGCCGGTATCGTACTACTCAGCGAAGTCGGCAGTACGAATCAGGACGCCTGCGAGACAATCCGTGAAGACTTCAGGGAAATCCATGAAACTGCTGAACTGACCTCGGAAGCCATGCGAGATATCGTCTGGCTCATTGATACGGGCGAGGCTACCACCCGGGATCTCTTCATGAAAATGCGGGAGTCTATCGGTCTCATCGTAGGCCACCTCGACACCTCGGTTCATTCCATCCCGGCCGCTCCCAAGAGCAGGCCGATCGGGCTTCAGTCCCGGCGACATTTCTTCTTCGCTTTCAAGGAAGCTCTGACTAACGTCCAGAAACATGCTCACGCCACAACGGTGCGAGTCCTTTTTGAAATGACTCCTCATCATGTGACCTTCGAGGTATTGGACGATGGAGTTGGTTTTGAACTGGAGACCGCTGATGGGGGGGGGCACGGTCTCAAAAATTTTCGCCGACGCGCAAATCGAGTGAACGGAAAGCTGAAAATCGACAGTATATTAAACAAAGGCACAAAAATACGATTCACTGTGCCATTGAACGACAAAAACCTATGAGCGAATCACACACCGAGGAGATCCGGGTCTGGCTGGTTGAAGACAACGAAGTCTTCCGCCGAAATGTCCAGAGGGTCATCAATAGTCTTGAGGGAATGACTTGTGACGGCAGCTTTGACTCTGCAGAGGCTACATTCATAGCGCTCCAGAACAATGCCGCACCGGATGTCATCCTACTCGACGTTCAGCTTCCCGGCGTTGATGGCATTGCTGCTCTCTCTGAATTCAGGGGAGCAATCCCCGATACCCGGGTTATCATTCTCACCGTATTCGACGATGCAGATAAGATCTTCCGGGCTGTCTGTGCCGGAGCCTCAGGTTATGTCCTCAAGGACTCGGGCACTGATCGCATCGGGGAATCCATCCGACAAGTCATGGATGGTGGCGCTCCAATGACCCCGGAGGTAGCAAAGAAGGTTCTTGATGCCTTCGCGAACTCCGATCTGCTGCCAGGAGCAAAGAGTGACTACGGGTTGACCACAAGAGAGCAGGAAATACTGCGACTCCTCGCAGAGGGACTGCTTAAAAAGGAGATCGCTGATGCGCTGAGCATCAGTGTCAATACGGTTTCCACTCACCTGCGCCGCGTCTACGACAAACTCCATGTGAATACGAATACCGGCGCCGTCGCAAAAGCTCTCAGAGAAGGAATTATCTGATAGTCTTGCCGGGTTACCCTGGGCGCGACTTTCACAGCCCCTGCTACTCTTCCTGTCCCCGCAATCCTGAGAGACCGCGCAGGTAGTTAAAAGAGTAGATGCCCGTAGCATGTCCATCCTCAAATCCGATAAGGAGCGCGTATCCTCCGACAAGTTGATAGCTTCTCAGAGTAAAACTGCGGTCATTGTATGAGACTTTGGGACGAATTACCCGTCCCGTAGCATCGGGTTCTCCCTGACAAGTAGCACAGGGACAGGCACGACGTAGTCTCTCAATCGATATGTAGCTTTCCTCCCCATCAGACCACGCGATAGCGAGTTCACTCTGTATTACCCCAATATTTTCAATCGACAACATGCCTTACCCTCAAGCTATGGCAAACCCTTGGAAGTCCTTGGCCCAAAAACAGACGAACCGACCCGGACAATGGTCGCTCCTTCCTCAATCGCGACTTCAAAATCATGACTCATTCCCATACTCAGCCCACTAATTTCAATTCCGAATTTCTCTTCCAAGCTATCACGAATATCCCTTAATTTTCGAAAAGAGCCTCTGGCCTCTTCTGGATGCCCGACAGGCGGTGGGATACTCATCAACCCAATCACATTGAGATTCGCCAGTGATAGAATCGCTGGCAAATCCTCATGCAGTTGGCTCACACTGAACCCCCCCTTGCTTTCCTCTCCCTCTGCATTCACCTGCAGATAAATCCGGGCTTCTTTACCCAGATCTCCGGAAATTCGGCTGAGATGTGCCGCGAGCCTCAGGGAATCCACACTATGAATCGCATCGAAGAGAGCCAGAGCTTTGCGCGCCTTATTCCGCTGCAGGCGCCCAATGAAGTGCCACCGCACCGTGGAGGGAAACACTGGTATTTTAACCTCAGCCTCCTGCAATTTATTTTCTCCAAGCAGCTCGTGCCCGGACTCTACGACATGAGCAACAATTTCCGCTGGCCATGTTTTTGATACAACCAGAATTTCTACTGCCTCGGGAGAACGTCCTGAGCGCTCGGCAGCCTGCACCACTCTTTGCCGCACGGTGTCGAGGTTGGCGACAATTTCGCTCCTCTCCATAGTCAGAACTCTCGATTCCCTTACTCTGCTCCGGGGAGAACTCCTACCGTGCTGGCTTTATCCAGTTGGTCAACGAGATCTCCGACGATGGAAAGAGCCTCACGCTTTACCGGGTCCAAACCGCTGGGCCAAAGAGGAGTATCATCGAGGTCGTCCTCTTTATCCTTGGCACGCCGCATGAAGGCCTCTGCATCCTTCTCCCGATCAACTTCTGGAAGTGTATCCGCCTTCAAATTATCGAGGGTGAGCCGGAAGAACTTGAAGCGTTCACGGTCATTCGCCTCCATTTCTGCAAATCTCTCGCGGCGTTCTGCGTTTCGATTTTTTCTTCGCTTTTCTGAATCTGACAATTCCGCCTCTCTCTTCACACGGTTAATAGAAATGGCATTAGCAGCGATTCGCTGCTTGGTCCTGTCGACATCGTCCACAATGTACTGAAAGTCCTGAGCCTTCTTGACGCGTGCTTCATTTCGCTCCTTGAGCATAGGTATGAAAAGATCATCCCTTTCAAGCGGTTTGAAGTTTGGAGCCTCACGAATCAGGTCATGGTCAAGGGGGTGCTTAAGGTAGGCTTCCCCTATCTCAAGAGCATCGGTCAGCGAGGGAAGAACGATATCAGGCTCAACACCCAGCTTCTGCGTTGAACTTCCGGACACCCGGTAGAACTTCTGAATCGTGGTCTTAAGATAACCGGCTCTGGTATTGTCCTCAAAAAACCGGAAATAACGGCCGATCTCCATTGGCTGCTGGACAGTCCCCTTACCAAAGGTCGAGCTGTCTCCCACAATCACAGCCCGGTTGTAATCCTGCAATGCTCCCGCAAGAATCTCGCTAGCCGAAGCGCTTGATATGTCTGTAACCACCAGAAGAGGGCCCTTGTAAATTGGTTCCCGGAAGAGCGCCTCCTTGGATTCAATACGCCCAATGGTATCCTTGATTTGAACCACTGGCCCCCTTCCCACGAAGAACCCGGTAATACGCCGGACCTCCTCAAGGGATCCGCCGCCATTACGCCTGAGATCAAGAACCAGGCCATCAACCTGCTCCTGATTAAGTCTGTTAAGAAGTTTCCGAACGTCTGCCGAAACACTTGGATCACCGTCTTCAAAATCCATGTAGAAGGAAGGGAGCTGCAGCCAGCCGATCCTGCGCTTGCCAGTAACTCCCTTCATCTCGATCACTTCGGCGCTGGCAAGTTCATCCTTTAATTCGACCCTCCCACGTTTGATTGTAATGAATTTCACCTCCCCGGGTGCCCCACCCGAGGGCTCGACCTTGAGGCGCACTTCCGTATCCACCTTACCCCTGATCATTTCTACAACATGATCAATCTTCATGTACATGATGTCTACGACCTCGCCCTTATTCACGGAGTCCACACCAACAATCCTATCATTGAGCTTTAATTCCCCCTGCTTATCCGCCGGTCCACCGACCACAATACCCATGATCTTGGTCGCACCATCGTCCTCCGCCTGCAACAAAGCACCAATTCCGACGAGGGAGTTCGACATTCCAGACCGGAAACGCTCCATTTCCCGGGTACTCATGTAGTCAGTATGAGGGTCATGCGCCGCCGCCACGGCACTCAGGAAATAATTGGCCACATCCTCTTCATCAGCCTCCCCGATACTACGCTGAAACCGATCATACCGCTGAGCGATCTTATCCTCCGGGCCTTTCTCACTCGCCAGGGGATTCTTCTTCCCCTGCTCTTGTGCCATTCTCTTCACGGAATCCCTCCGTAGGATCTCAGACAAGAGAGCCTCCTCAATTTGCATTTTCCAGACCTCTTCAGCGGCCTGCTGGCTTGAGGGCCATTCCGCATCCTTCCGCGTCCGCATGACCGCTTTCTCGGAGTCGAAGCTGAACTCGCTATTTTTCAGGAGCTTCTTTGCAAAATCTACCCTTTCCGTCACTCGCTGGGAGAAGACCTTGTAGATCTCGTTGGCCGGTTCCATGCAACGACCCTTGATGAGGAGCTCATGAAGACGTCTTCCATACTTCTTTTCAAAGGCATCGACGTCCTGCTGCGTGAAGTAGAGCCTCGCAGAATCAAGATCGGCGAGGTAATCTGAGAGGATTTTCGCACTCAGATCGGCATTGAACTGAATTCGCGCATAGTGGCTGTTCTGTAACATTCCCGCCATTTCGCGACCCACCACATTGAAATCAGTCTTTCCGTGCACTGAGAGGGGGACCGCGCCGATCAGGACAGCAACGAGAGCCGCCAGAGAGGGTGTATTACGAACGATGTTCATTCTGCCAATTACAAGGGCCCGAAAGACCAGGAAGCTCCTTTGAATTTCTGCGATCCGGGTTGGTTTGTCGATTCCTTTCCCATCCAAGCATTAAGAACGGCCCTTCTCTTCACTCTTTTGGAGCTTTTCTTTCCTTCTTCTTCTGTTTCTTAAGCCATTCTTGAAAGTAATCTTCATCCATTTCTGTTTCCTGAGGCAACACAGGCAGCACTCCCCACTGGTTAATTTCGTCAAGGGCGGTAGGACGTCGACGGAGAGACGCCGTCAACTCAAGATGTTCCTTTCCACGCCTCACCTTTAGGATGATCTTATCCCCCGGATTCTTCGATCTAATATAATCCGCAAGTCGACGGGTCGGAGCGAGATCGTCAAAGAGCACCTGGTCAACCCCGGTTATCAAGTCGTCCGCTCTCAAGGTAGCAAGGTCAGCCGCCGTTCCTTTCCTCACGTCTGTGATGAGAACAGCAGGATGGAGCATCCCCTCCTCGTCTTTCCATCGCGCTGTATCCATTTGAATACCCAGATATCCCTGTCCCGGCAGAGGTTGCTTGAGAATAACCAGTGCCTTCAATACCTCTCGACTGCGCAGACGTATCTCGGGGTCCTCTGCCTCCCTGTAAACCCGGTAAAGCGATGTGATACTTCCCTTTAAGTCTTTCTTGCCCCATACCAGTAAATCTCTCTGGCCCGCATGACGCTTCTTGAACTCCTCATGTCCAAGGGCTTCAATCATGCCCGCTGGCACTTCCGGAAGAGCCTGTTTTTCCTCTTCAACCAGGTCTTCAACCTCGGCGCGCAATGCCCCTGCAAGGATTGGAATGGACGTCGACAGCAATGAAATGAACCAGATCTTTCTGAAGCTTTTTTTCGTCATCCCATCGGTCGCACTGAAAACTCGGCTGCCCAGCTAATTACCAAACACCGTTTTCTGGGGCACATCCACGGTATCCTTTGGAAACAGCTTTAGAAGTTTGTGCTCACCCTTGTTCAGGTCGTAGATATAGCGCTTGCCGTTACGGAAAAGAGCGATTCTGTTGATGGCTCCAAATTCCGTCGGCCCTCCAGCTGACATCACGGCCTGATAAAGAGTCATGCCCCTTCGAAAGGGTTTCGGCCCCGGGGAGCGGACCTTTCCGCCAACAGTGACCATCTGGACGGTAATGTTATCCCCCGAGTCGGCGACAATCTGAATCACGGGGCTCGTGTAGATTTCAGCTTCCATGTAAGCGGACTCTATCCTGCGTGCGAGCACATCCGTTTCCACACCCACGACCTTGACTGCTCCGATTTTCCACATCGTAATGAATCCTTTCTCCGAAACAGGATAGCCCCCATTGATCCTTCCCTGCTCTCCGGTAGGAACTCCCTGAATGGTAATCTGTATTGCCCCTCCCGCTTCAATCTGGCCAGGCAGTGAAGCCGGGCAGAGCATTAGTAGAATGACGGTATACTTGAGGAGGATCTTCATGAGGATAATTGTGTTGGAGTCAGGACAGGAAGCCGCGGGCATTTTGTGAAAGGGAACCTAGTAGGTCAGCCCCTTTTCGTCGTCGAGTTCATTTTTCCCCCCGGGAGTTTTCACGGTTGCGCGTTCAGCAGATTTGGTGACACCACCACCGGGAACCGGATCCGCATCTGCCGAGGGGGCATAGTAGGTATAGTAACTTGTGTAATATTGATACTGGCTGTCACTCCGGACATCCACGTTATTGAGCACAACTCCAACTACGTATCCCCCGACATTTTCTACTGCCTGCTTCACCCGCATAAGCATGTTGCGCGGGAGTTTGCGGTGCTGAACGACGATCATGGTAAGATCCACCTCAGAGGCGAGCACTGATGCATCACTGACGCCCAGGATCGGAGGAGAGTCCACAAGAACCAAATCGAACCTCTGCTTCACATCCTGAATGAGTTCCGACATGCGCCGGGAGTTCAGAAGGCCCGCCGCATCAGCAGGGAGGATTCCCGACGGCAGGAAATAAAGATTATCCACCGGGGTTTGCAGGATCACGTCTTCCAGCATCAGGTCAGTGGTGAGATAATTACTCAGTCCAACCGAGTTGTTGATATCGAAAAACGTATGAACGGTAGGGCGACGTAAATCCGCGTCGATCATAAGAGTCGTGTATCCTCCCTGAGCACAGACATATGCAAGATTAACCAGGGTCGTTGATTTCCCCTCACCTGCACCTCCCGACACAATGGTGATACTGTTGTCCTCGGGATTGCTTCGATTGAACTCAATGTTCGTCCTTAATATTCGGTATGCCTCGGCATCCGGACTCATTCCACTCTGCTTGTGCAACACACCCACATCCGTGGGAATCACCGCCAAAACAGGAACCTGCAGATAACGCTCAACGTCTTCCAACGTCTTGACCGAGGTATCAAGGTATTCGAGGAAGAACGCAATCGCGATGCCGAAGATCAAACCTACCGCCGCACCCAGCGAGAGAAACAGGGTTACCTTGGGATAGACCGGATCCATCCCGATTTTGGGGTTTTCCAGAAGAGTGATCGGCGTCTTGGGGATCTTTAGCGCTATCCGACGCGCTGAGTTTGTCAGCTTCATCTGGGATAACATCGCCTTCGCGGTCTCGTAATCCTGCTTCGCTTCAACGTAATCCTGGGACTGGAGGGCCTTGTCGACGGCATCAAACCTCCGATCCTCAACCCGATCCTTAATTTTCACCAGCTGGCCGTTGACCAGATCCAGTTGGGTTTTCAGCAGCTCCCTGAGAACAACAACTGAGGCTTTAAGGTCCTCCTGTAATTTCTCCTGTGCGATCAAAGCCATTTCAACTGATGGGTGTTTGCGTCCGAGACCCGAGGCCTGAAGAGCCGCAATGTTAACCTTACTCTCCTGAAATCTGCTCCGCAGAACCGGCACCTGGCTTCCCGGCAGCTGAAGGCCCTCCGCGAAATCGATAAGCTCCTCGTCACGCAACGTGAGAAGCTGCTCGATCTGATTCTCCAGCTGACCCTTTTTCTCCTCTGCCGTAAACTGCTGCATTTCCGCGGTTTTGAGGATCGTTTCCTCACTCTGGCCCATCCGCCCACTCGTCAGAACTCCTTCAATATAGGGAATACCAACCGCCCTCACAATGGAGTGGAAATGGCGGCGCTTATCTTCGACGAGATCTTCCTGTGACCGCACTTCAGACTCCAGCGCATCCAAGGCGTCTCCAGCTCGCTTGAGCTCTTCCTTATTACGCCCGTCTTTGTAAGATTCCGCAATCGCCTTGGCTACGGCCTGCGCATCCTCACGGTTCTGATGACGAATCCTGATTTCGATATGATCTGTATTCCTGATCTGTTCAGTCTTCAGGATAGACTTGAGCTTCATGAGGGCCATATCCTCGTCGAACCCGCTCCACCGAGTGGTAAGATCGAGCGTTTCCACGACCCGCGACAGAGTTTTCTCTGATTCAATAATCTTGAACTGGTTCTGGATGTAGGCGTGGGACGGGGAGGCTCCGGTCATCGGTTGTCCCACAGAACCATTCAGTGGATCCAATTCGATATACGAGTAGTTCACCTGCAGGAGGGCTGTGCTCTCGTACTTTTTTGGCAGCACGTAGGTGATTACCGCCGCCGTCATGAATATGAGCAGGAACGTTAGGATAATCACACCATAGCGGTTCTTCAGGACCTGCCAGTAGTCGACCGCATGGAGTGCGGCTTCGCTGGCATTCGTTTGGCTCTCGGGTCCGTTTCGCATATCCTTAGTTGTTCAGGAGGCCATTGGAGACTTAACTATAAGGCCATGGGGGGAGGAAATCCAGTAGGTAGAAAACCCCCGCAATGAAAAAAGGCATTGCGGGGGCTGCTTGTGTTGAGGGGAATGTTGTTGAATCCTCTAAAAGGAGGACTGAAGCCCTACTTGAACGCGACTGCGATCGTAATCACGCACGTCCGCATCCGAGGTGGACTTGGTGTAATTGTATGAACCAGTTACGTAAAGATTGTCTGACACTTCAAAACTCGCCCCGGCGTTGAAGTTCAAGATTCTGTCGTCTAAGCTATCCGGTGCAGGACCGCCGCCAATTTTACCCTCATAGCCGAGCATGATGACGTTAAGACCACTGAAGAGAGTGAGCTTGGGAGAGGCCACATAGGAACCCTGAAGACCCAATCGAAACGTCTGGCGCTCCTCGTATCTCCCGAGAGTGAAGGGTTCGTCACAATCATGGGTTGAAATCAACCGGTTCCGGTCCTCAAGACCGTAACGGGCGAATGCGCGCAGCTGAGCCGACTCCGAAAGGGAAGACCGGACGGTTGCCTCGAGGTAAGGTGATGAATTACTGGAACCGTTATCTACTTCCTGAATCTGAGCACCACCCCGGATCACTGCGACCGTAGTAGGACTCAACTCCGTCTCTGCTCCGAGCAGGAAATAGTGGGAGTCCGAATCCGCAGAGCTGTCGTTTTCCTGAGTCTGGAAACGATATGCCGCAGTCCAAACCGTGGTGGAACTCGTCCGGTAGCGGAACTGGTTATAGAACAGGTGCCTTACGTAGTCATTGCCATCGACCTCGTCGAAGGTCACCCCGCTAAAGCGGTAGCCGGTATTCGTACCCAGACGCTCGGTCCACCGGTATCCCACGCTGTTGTCCGAGCTATAGCGAAAATAGCTACCCTGACGACGATCAGTCGCTACGCCAAAGTCGTAATCAGGTTCCTGCTCATAGGTGACATGATTCCGGCTTCGTAGACGCAGGTTCTCGCTGACCCGGTGCACGAAATTGGCCCCTGCACGGAATTGTGGGAAGTAATCCTCACTGACTCCTACCCCGGGTGCAAATCCTCCGCTTCTGGTAATTTTGTCCAGATAGTAGGTCGCCCCTGCCCTTCCCCAGAT
>PBNG01000077.1 GCA_002723015.1 Roseibacillus sp.
AATGACCGATCGCGGTGAAGGTCGCTACTCTGCATCAATTCCCGGACAATCAGGGGGCCGCAAAGTACAGTTTTATGTTGCCGGTCGCGACAGAAACGGGGGCACCTCTTTCATCCCACGGACCGGGCCCGATTCTCACGCCATCATCCCGTGGGACGACGGGCAGGCTAACCTCGATTACGGAGACTGCCAACCCAACAACTTCCGGATCGTCATGACCAATGCCGACCGGGACTTTCTTCACCGGGAGACCGAAGTCATGAGCAACGACCGTATCGGGTGCACCATCATCTACAATGAGAGCGAGATCTACTACAACTGCGGAGTCCGCCTGAAGGGAAGTCAACGCGGTCGAAACAAGCCTGTTCGAGTCGGATTCAACGTCCGCTTTCCGGATGACCAACCATTCCTCGGAGCTCACTCAGTCGTGGCTGTGGACCGTAGTGGTGCCGGCGATCAGTTCAGTCAGAAGGAAATGCTGGTCAAGCACATCGTCAGTCGCGCCGGTAACATTCCAGGCATGAATGATGATCTGATCCGAGTCATCGCGCCCCGCTCTGCTCAAACCGGTTCCGCCATGCTACTGAAATCAAAGTTCGATGATGAATGGCTCGAGCACCAGTTCCCCGATGGCGACGAAGGAACCATGTTCGAGTATGAGTTGATCTACTATCCCACCAGCACCGCCGGCGGTGGCCCAGAGGACCTCAAACGACCGAACCCTGATAGTGTGGCAGGAGTCTCCATGCGCAGCATTAGTGGCCGCCGAAACAAGGAACTCTACCGCTATCACTGGCAGATCGATAATAATAAGGACGCCGACGACTATGAGCCCCTGATAGAAATGCTGATCGCGATGGGACTCAGCGGAAATTCCTACCGTGATGCAACCAACGAACTTCTGGATGTGGATCAGTGGCTACGTTCCTTTGCAGTCCAGGTGCTCTGTGGTATTGGCGACAACTACAGCAGTGGGTCACAGCACAACGCGGTCTTCTACTTCCGGCCCAGCGACGGAAAGGCTCTGTATTTCCCTTGGGACATGGATTTCTCGTTCAATCGAGGAGCTACTTCGGGCCTCACTCCAAACGGAGATCTCGATAAACTCCTCGCAGCCAGCCCTGCCAACGAACGAGCCTACTACGGACACATCCTCGACATCGTCAACACCAGCTTCAATTCCGCATACATCAACGAATGGATCGACCACTATCAGTGCTTCCTCACCGGCAATCAACCAAGCCTTTCCACATTCAGATCCTACATCAACACCAGAAGCAGGCATGCCGCTAACCTTATTAATAATGCGGTTACTAACATCCCCTACCGCATCAACACCCCTGATGGTATGGAGACTAACCAGTCCTTCATCACCGTCTCAGGAGACGGCTGGGTTGATGTGCGTGAGATTCGCTTTTCGGGCGGAGGTGCTCTGCCCATCACCTGGACAGACAACAACAGCTGGGAGGTTACTGTCCCGGTCTCACCGGGAGCCAACACCATCACCCTCGAGGCGGTTGGTTTTGATGGAGTAGTGATCTCGCGGGACAGCGTGGACATTACGGGCTCCAGCACTCTGGCCCCTGCTACCGCGGCTAATTTTGCGATTACTGAGTTCAATTACCATCCAGGCCCTCCCACGGCGGACGAACAGATCGCCGGCTTCCTCGATTCCGACGCCTTTGAGTTTATCGAGATGCAGAATCTTAGCGAAACTCAGGCGATCGACCTTACCAATCTCGCCTTCACCAACGGCATCACTTTCAACTTCCCCTCCTCTACCCTCGATCCGGGCGCGCGAGTAATCGTTGCGGGAAATGAAGCCGCCTTCATCCACCGCTATGGAGGAGGGCTCCCCGTCATCGGGCAGTATCAAATCAGCAATTCGAACAGGCTCTCCAATGATGGGGAACGGCTTCGATTAGAAGACGCCTCCGGAACTGCCATATCCGACTTCACCTATAACGAGGGAGCCCCATGGCCATCCAGCGCCGATGGCTTCGGCTATTCGCTTGTCCTAATGTGCCCCGGGCTCAATGACCCCACTCTTCCTCAGAGCTGGCGAACCAGCGCAACCGTGAACGGCAACGCCAACGGAAGCGACACTATCGATCTCGCCACCTGGATGGTTACCAATAGAGTGCTAGACCTCTCCTTTGACGACGATGGTGACCGCAGCGCCTCCCTTCTCGAATTCGCCACGGGCCGCGATCCCAATATCTTTGACGCAACAGATGAGGTCGAATCAGCTATTGTCGAAACCGATGGACAGCTCTTTGCGGCAATGGTCTTCCGGCAACAGATTGGTGCAGATGAAATATCATTCCGGGGTGAGAGTTCTGGCGACCTCGTCAACTGGACAGACGGCCCCCTCTATCTCGGACGTACAAATAATGGCGACGGCACAAGCTCAGTCTGGTTTGTGAGTAACCGCGCAATAGGGACTAGTGAACGCGAATTTCTCCGCCTTGAGATAACCACCAAGCCATGATGTTGAAATGCGCCTTCTGGGAGGACCCTCACCATGATGAAACCAGGAACTCTCAGGGAATCACCACCCTGAAAAACGCTCTACCACCGGTGACAGGCTGAGAGTGTTGCATGAGACTTCCAGTTCCCGCTCTTCCTGTGCTTGAGCCAAGATGAATGCTGATCTCCGGCTCCTCGCACTCTAATCCGGATCTCTGTCGCTCCGTAGTCCGGGGAGCTCGATCACCAAGCCGACGGGATCAGGTCCCGCAAAACGTCTTGGTAACACACTGCTCAGCCCTGGGGGCCTCTTCCAGTTCTTCGAATCGAGGATCGTCGTCGAAGGGCCTCGCCAAGCCGTCTACGAGCCGGTGAAATACAGAAAAGTCACCCCCTGCAGCTGCTTCGATAGCCTCCTCGATACGGTGATTACGCGGAATGCGCCGGGGGTTGCAGCTCCGGATTCGATCAAGGTCGGGCCCGCCTCCAGCCAAGGTGCTCCACTCCTTGAGCCACCGGTCAAGCTCCGCGTGGTCAGAGAACTCGGCCCGGATCCCATCCTCTCGGCCACTTGCCGCGTCACCTAAAGCGCTGAAGAAGCGTGTGAAGTCAACCTGCACCTTCTCCAGCAGTTCAAGAGTGGCCCGAATCCAAGGACCGGTTCGATCCTCCACCGTTCGCAAACCGAACTTATCGGCAAAGCCCCGGTAGTATTCTTCCTGAAAGTACTCCTCAAATTTCGCAAGGACGCCTTCCACCGCCTCCACCTTCTCCTCCTCGTGACCGCCCAGCAGCGGCAGAAGTGTTTCTGCAAAGCGCACCAGGTTCCAGAGCGCAATAGTAGGTTGCTGATCCCATGCGTAACGCCCTCCACGGTCAATCGAACTGAAGACCTTGCCGAAGGAAAAGGCATCGAGAAAGGCGCATGGCCCAAAGTCAATAGTCTCCCCTGATACCGCGACGTTGTCCGTATTCATCACCCCGTGGACAAATCCGAGTTGCATCCATTTCGCCACAAGCACCGCCTGTCGTTTCACGACAGCCGACAGAAGCGCGGTCCACGGCTCGGCCTCCCCCGCGAGTTCCGGATAGTGGCGTGTAACGACATGGTTCCCCAGCACGCGAAGCGCCTCGTCATCACTCCGTGCATGGAAATACTGGAAGGTTCCTACCCTTATGTGACTTGCCGCAACTCGGGTCAATATTCCTCCAGGCATTGGCTCCTCGCGGTGAACTGTCTCTCCCGTCGCCACGGCCGCGAGAGCCCGCGTAGTCGGTATTCCTAAAGCCGCCATGGCCTCGCTGACAACATACTCCCGCAGAACCGGACCAAGAGGCGATTTCCCATCTCCGCCCCGCGACCACGGCGTGCGCCCGGACCCTTTCAACTGCAGGTCCCGGCGGTGCCCACCCCGGTCTACCAACTCGCCAAGCAGGACCGCCCGACCATCCCCGAGTTGGGGTACCCATCCACCGAACTGGTGGCCAGCGTAGGCCTGTGCGATTGGCTCGGCGCCTTCTGGCACCTCGTTTCCGGACAGCACTGCCACCCCCGCTGGGGATTCTAGCCACTCCGGATCAATCCCCAATTCGCCCGCCAGACTCCGGTTGACCCGCACCAGGCAGGGGTCTGGAGCGCGTGCAGGCCTGACGCGCTCAAAAAAGCGATCCGGCATCCGGGCGTAGGTATTGTCGAAGCTGATCGCCATGCCCCATGGTCGGCCCATAATCCAGAATTGCAATTCCCTCCCTCTCCGGCAATTTTGTAACTTGCTTTGTTCTTCTAGCTGGGAAGGAAAGGAGCGGGAACCCATGATCTTGAAACCATTACAAACCCTGCTCGCCATCGGACTCCTGATGGCTTCTTCGGCTTCGGCCCGTCTGTATATCACCGAATTCATGGCAGACAACCAAGCGACCGTCGAAGACGAGGATGGTGACTCCCCTGACTGGATCGAGATCTTTAACTCTGGCACTGAGGCCGTTAATCTCGAGGGTTACTTCCTCACCGACGCGGCAGACACGCTCACCATGTGGCGGTTTCCAGCGGTTGAGCTTGCCGAGAATGGTTTCATGCTCGTCTTCGCTTCGGGAAAAGACCGTCGCGACCCCGATTCGCAACTTCATACCAACTTCAGGCTTTCCAGCGATGGGGAGTATCTCGCCCTCGTCAATCCGGACGGGAGCTCAATCGTTGCCGAATTCGGCACCCCAGAAAATCCGATTCCTGAACAGTTTGAGGATTCCTCCTACGGCCTCATGCAGGGAGGCGGCCTGACTCCCACAATCTTCATTAGTCCGTCAAAACAGGTCAGCGTTATCATTCCCGCAGACGACTCACTTGGCGGTGACTGGACCGAGCAAGAGTTTGATGATTCCGGATGGCAAGCAGCCCAGATGGGGATCGGCTACGACGAGAACGACACCTACACTCAGGAGTTCGGAACAAATGGCGATCTCGGCAATGACTTCAACGGCGTAAACACATCGATCTACATCCGCATTCCCTTCGTGATCAGTGATCCGGCTACCATCACCAGCCTCACCCTCAGGATGAAATATGATGACGGCTTCGTCGCCTATCTCAATGACTCCGTGGTTGCCGATGCCAATGCACCAGGAGGATTGACGTGGAACTCTGAGGCAACTGGCAACCACTCAGACGGCGAGGCAGTAACCTTTCTGGATTGGGACATCACCTCTTTCGTGGACAGATTGACCTCAGGAACAAATGTTCTGGCCATTCATGGACTCAATGACGGACTCACCAGTTCCGACATGCTCATCGCCGCCGAACTCCGGGGCACACGAATCACCGACCCGTCACTTGGAGGGCCCGGTTATCTGGCCACACCCTCACCCCGCACCTTCAACGGTGACACCTTTGATGGGTTTGTTGGCGACACTTCGTTTAATATTGACCGCGGTTTCTTTGAGGAAGCCTTTGACCTTGAAATCACCTCCTCGACCGAGGGTGCTGAGATTCGTTATACCCTCGACGGAAGCCCTCCTGACTCCAACAGAGGACGGGTCTACACCGGACCCATCCCGATTACCGGCACAACAGTCGTGCGCGCCATGGCTCACCTCACCGGATTAAGACCGACTAATATCGATACCCAGACTTACCTCTTTCCCGAGGACATCGTCAATCAGCCCCGGATGCGAAGCTCGGTTACTCAGTCTGCGACCCTTGGTCGCCAGATGGTTAGCTCTCTTAAGGCCGTTCCGACCGTCTCAATAGTGACTGACAATCCTGGCCCATTCCAGAATGAGGGAGGGAGCAATATCCGTAGCGAATCACCGACATCCGTGGAAATGATCTTTCCGGATGGGAGAGTCGGGTTCCAGGAGAACGCCGGGCTGAAGCACTTCGGAGGGTATTACACCAACTTCCCAAAGAAGAGCTTTCGTATCGGCTTCCGGTCACAATACGGGGCAACCAAGGTGAAATATCCTCTCTTTGACGGATTCGAATACAAACATTACCCACCGACTGACCGCTTTGATATCATGGACTTGCGTAGCGGCTCTCATGATATGCGCTCAAGGGGAGCCTATATGTCTAACAGGTTCACTGACGATTCCATGCTGGATATGGGTAACCTGGCGCCGCACGGACGCTTTGTACACGTCTACCTCAACGGCAGTTACTGGGGACAATACCACCTGCGTGAGCGATGGAATGCCGACATGGCTTCAAGCTATTTGGGAGGCCCCAAGGCTGACTACGACGCAGTCAACCTGAATGACGGATTCCGCAATGATGAAAAAGTCTATGACGGTGACGGCGTCTTCTGGAACGAAGCAAAAGACTTGGCGTCAGGATCTAACCCATGGGCAAACAACAATAATAATATCGACGTCGCCAATCTGATCGACTTCATGCTGCTCTGGGTGAGCGGTGATTCCGAAAGTGAAGTCAGGCTGCTTGGATCCAGAGCCCAGGGACAACCCTTCCGCTTTCAGATGAAGGATGCTGATGGATACCTGCGAAGTACCAATCGCTCAGTCACCAATTCCGGCCCCCTTGAATTGATGTCACGGCTGCGAAACGGCAACACTGATTTTGCCATGCTGGTCGCCGACCGCATCCACATGCACTTCTTCAATGACGGGGCATTGACACCTGCAAAAAACATCGAGCGCCTGCAAAAGCGTGTCGATGAAGCCCGCCCCGGGTTTATTGCTGAGTCTGCTCGCTGGGGAGATCGCTTTCGCGAATATTAGGACTGGGTCAACTACCAGCAGAACCTCGTAAACAACCACTTCAGGGGTCTCACCAACACAATGATTGGACGCTTCAGGGCGAGCGGCATGTATCCGGATACCATCGCGCCTGTGTTCAGTCAGCATGGAGGCTCAATACTGGCGACCACACCTGTCACGATGTCAACTGATGCTGACACAATCTACTACACTCTTGATGGAAGTGATCCGAGGCTGCCCGGGGGAGTTCCCAACCCAACGGCCACCCTCGCTTCCTTCGGCGGTGGAAATCAGGTCGATTCTCCGCAAACCTTCATCACGACCGGGCATATGTGGAAGTATCTTGATGATGGGAGCGATCAGGGCACAGGCTGGCGAGAGAGTGGTTTCGATGACTCCTCCTGGGCCGAGGGACGGTCTGAACTCGGCTACGGATCCGACGGCGAGGGAGCCGGGACGACAGTGTCCTTCGGCCCGGACAGTAGCAACAAGTATGCTACCACCTACTTCCGCACCACGGTGGACGTTCCTGACCCATCCCGCTTCCTCCGGTTCACACTTCGCTTGAAATATGATGATGCTGCCGCGGTCTACCTCAATGGCTCTGAAATCGTTCGCACCCCGAATCTTCCCTCTGGAGCAGCTTACGACCAGTATGCCAGCAGCCCCACCAGCAACGAGGATGCCTGGTCAGACTATACCGTTCCGATTACAGTCTTCCGGGCAGGTGCAAACAGGATCGCGGTTGAGGTCCACCAGGGAAGCGGAACCAGCTCGGACATGCGTATGGATCTTGTCCTACGGGGCGAAACCACGGCCGGTGGCGGGGGCGGTGGGAATAACATTTCGGACCCTTTTTTCCTGAGCGAACCGGTCAGGCTGCGTGCTCGCGCCTACGATAACGACACGGGAGAGTGGAGCGCCCTGAACGAAGCTTTCTTCACTCTTGATACTGAACCTGCGGGCCCCGGAAATATCGTTATTTCTGAAATTAATTTTCATCCCACTAATCCGGTCTCAGTGGCTGAATCCTCCGTCAGCAACGACCGCGATGATTATGAGTTCCTCGAGCTTCTCAATATCGGGCCCCGATCAATAGATCTTACCGGGGTCCGGTTCGGCGCAGGAATTAATTTCTCGTTTCCCGTGAACACAGTCCTGCCCCCCGGAGCCCGCTTGGTTCTGCTCCGCGATCAACTCGCATACGAAGCCCGCTACGGGTCTCTTCCCTCAACACCTTGGTTCCCGTATACCGGGCGCCTCAGCAACGATGGGGAACTTCTCACGCTGCTGAGTGCAGATTCAGATCCCATCCTCAGCTTCTCCTACAACGATCAATCTCCATGGCCTCCTCAGGCTGACGGATTTGGTGCAAGCCTGATTCTGGTGAATCCGGGAGAAAACCCTGATCATGGACAGCCCTCCAACTGGGTAGCTAGCCGTTATTCCGGAGGTTCCCCCGGCGCGCCAGAACCTTTCGATGAGGACTACGACAACTGGGCCGCAGACAGGCGTCTCGAGGGAGGTCCGGACGACGATGATGATTCTGATACCATCAGCAATTTCATGGAGTTTCTTCATGGGTCAGATCCGGTCTCTGCTAACCAGCGTCCACTACTGGAACTTCGTCTGGAGAATCTGGAGATAAACAATGTAACCAATGAATATCTCGTCATCAGCTTCCAACGAAATCTTCAGGCCCGGGGCTCGCTTTACGTCGAACTCTCTGATGACCTCGTAGTCTGGCAATCCGGGGCAGGGCTGACTGAAATCCTCGGTCAAGTTGACAACGGCGATGGCACCGCAACGGTGACAGTTCGCCTCATTACCCCTCCGGAGCCCACCAATCGCACGCGCTTCATCCGCCTCCGGGGAGAGTGAGTCCCACCACTGACGAGCCTGGATCTCACGGGCACTTCGAAGTGCTGTCTATCCTGCCAGACCTTATTCTATCTCATCGCGGACCTCCGGATTTGTACCTTCACCGCAATTTTTCTTTTTGCTATCTCCATTGGTGATCAGGAGAGCTTCTGCTTGCCCACCATGCTTCTGAGCATCATTCACCGAACCATTTACCGCTATAGCGATTCCGCCCGGGACAGCGTCAACGAGCTACGCCTGTCGCCGGAAGAAACCGCACGACAAAGCCCCCAATCGTGCACTCTCGAGATTAGTCCCCCGGCGACGCTAACCTCCTCACGAGATCTCTTTGGGAACCTTGTGCACTCCTTTACGGTGGAAAAGGACCATACCCAGCTTTCTGTGACAGGAAGATCGCTGGTCGAAACCCGGTCCTGCCCTCATCTGGTCTATCGGAGCCACACAATCCCGCTTGATCGCTTTCCCGCTGACCACAGGGATGATCTTCCCTATGACTTCCTGACTGAGAGCAGTTGCGTCCCCCGGGATCCTCAAACCTGGCGGGAGGCGCTTGACGTTAAGGCCAGATCTTCCCGCTCTTGGGGCCACCTTCTGACCAATCTCCGCAACCATATCTTTGAAACCTGTACCTACCACGAGCAAAAGGTTCATGTGATGCGTACCGCGACCGAGGTTCAGCGCGAGCGCATTGGAACCTGTCAGGACTTCGCACACCTGATGATCGCACAGCTCCGTTCACTCAAAATTCCCGCTCGCTACTGCAGCGGTTACCTCTACGACTCTGGGTTGGATGGCAAGAAGAGCCCTGAACTCCTCGGGGCGGCAGTCACCCACGCGTGGGTGGAGGCTCTCGTCCCGGATATCGGATGGCTGGGTATCGACCCGACCAATCGCTGCTGGGTGGACGAGCGCTATGTCTCCGTAGCCAGCGGACGGGACTACCACGACATCGTTCCCATCAGGGGTAGTCTCCTTGGGGGTGGAGAGCATCGCAGCCTGGACATCCTTCTTCAGGTAAAGGCTGTTTAATCTCTGGCCAAGGTGATCAATCATTGACCATGTTTTCATCACCCAGAAGAGGCGCTTTATAAATTATACTTTTTTAAACTCTTTACTATTAGTTTGTTGTGAGATTTGCAGAAAAGGTTGGCACGCTCTCTGCAATGTAATCATCAGAATTCAAATTCGCTTCAAACCAAGAACCAATTAGACTCATGAATAACGATCCAATCATCACATACCGTGGAGCATCAGCCCCTCTTTCCGAGCTCAAGAATGAGCGTGTCTCTCAGCTTGAGCAACAGCAGGGTGCTCGTCTGATTCAATACCGTGGCGCCTCTGCCGAGGTTGATCTGAACGCTCCCCACGTCAAAGAGGTCCACACCGTTCAATATCGCGGTGCGACCGGTGAAATGAAGATCTAGCCTCTTTACTTCACAACGAATAAAACCAGGCGATTTAACCATCGTCTGGTTTTTTTATGCCCGCCTCTCTTCATCTATCCTTACGACGCAAACCGTAACGCGAAAGCTTCTCACGCAGGGTGTAACGAGTGATTCCCAGCCATCTCGCAGCCTTGGCCTGGTTACCACCAGTTTGTTCGATAACCTTGGCGAGCAACTCGCTTTCTACCGTAGCGATTAAATCCGCATATACCGTCTGAGTCTCCCCTCGCTGTGCCCTTGCAAGCAAATCGAGTATCAACTGCTCAAGACGATCTACTCCTTCCACTGTCAGCTGTGGCACATCCTCAAGCAATGGTCCCAGCGTCTTTTCGTCGACTCCGAACGTTCGTCCCTCCAGTAGAGCCTTCCGGAGGATATTCTGCAACTGACGAACGTTACCCGGCCACGTAAATGCCTCCAACATCTTCATGGCCTCTACCGTGATGGATGGCTTCTCAATCTCCATCTCCTTCCCGAATTGTCCTAGAAAGTGCTCCGTCAACAGGCGGACATCGCCATCGCGATCCCGCAGAGCCGGCAAATGAATACTTGCCACATTCAGACGATAAAAGAGATCTTCACGGAATGTCCCGTCGGCAATCATTGTCTGCAAATCCCGGTGCGTCGCCGCAATGACGCGAACGTCCACCGGAATCAACTCGCGCCCCCCGACCCGCTGGATCTGACGCTCCTGCAACACCCTGAGCAATTTAGCCTGCAGGGATAAATCAAGATCGCCGATTTCGTCCAGAAACAGAGTGGCCTGATGCGCCTGCTCAAATTTGCCGATCCGGGTGGCCACTGCGCCTGTAAACGCTCCCTTCTCGTGGCCGAAGAGTTCGCTCTCTATCAGGTTTTCCGGGATGGCCGCACAGTTGACTGCAATAAACGGTTTATGCGCCCGATGGCCATGCTGGTAAAGCGCCCGCGCAATCAACTCCTTCCCTGTTCCAGTCTCTCCCTGAATCAGAACTGTCACCGGCGTCGCCGAAAGCCGCCCAAGCTCCTTATACAGGCGCAACATTTCGCGGCTTCGCCCCACCAAGCTATCTTCATCTCCCTCTTCCACGCCGATCGTGACCATCCGCTGCATGCGCTGCCCGGCCTCTAGAGCCTCATCCACCACTGCCAGCAGTTCCCCTGAATCGACATCCACGCTGAGGCAGTCATAGGCTCCTCTCTTTACCGCTTCGATCAAACCCTCGCTGCTCGTCTCTTTGGTGAGCATCACCACAGGGAGACGTGGTGACTTCCGCTGCAATTTCTCGATTAACTCCAAGCCACTCGCATCGGGCATCTCATCCGGCACCAAGACCAGGGCCAGTCGATCCAGATTCTCCCCAAGCAACTCCTCTCCCGAACCATACTCTCTCACCGCGTGCCCGTCCCCTTCCAGAGAGTTCCTCCATGATGCCGTGAGCAAGCCTTCAGAGCTGAGGATATTTACACCTGTACCTTCCATGAGTCTTGATTCTGTCCTACCCCCACAATTCGTGCAATCCCTGTGCCACCCGGGAAACCTCGCTCGGATTGGCACCCTGCCCGATCTCCGACAAAGGCACATTTTACCCCTCGCTACCACGAGCAAAACATCGAACACCTACTCGCTGATCCCCTAAACAAAGGCAAAAACAACTCCCCGGATACTAGAGCATACGGGGGAAAGGCATCCCGCACTCTCTCTAGCAGGAATTTTGGATACGGTGAGATGGGAGAGCCTCATCAATTAACTGGAATCCTCAGATGAATACCTGAAACTCACCCGCCCCTTGATGACATGTTCGATGTGAAACTCTTCTCTTCTTCCTTAGTCACAGTCGTGCTTTTCCTCCTTGGCGATCTCTCAAGCCACGGGCAGATGCTTTCGGGACTCGCCGGCGGACGCGTGGCAAAAGGGGCAGAGCGCGAGGCTGACCTCAAGCCGTGGCTGACTCTCGGCAGATCGAAGAAGGAAATGAATGACTCTTTCATCCCGGGCACGTGGGAGGGATTCGGAGAGGGAAGATCGATAGCGATACCCGGCACTGTGGACTTTACCGCCGCGCGGGCTCACCACTGGTCTCAACTCTATGGCCTCCGTCTGGAAGTCGTGGTCCCGAAAAATCGTACCTTCCACGGTGAGGCAATCGTTCACACGCCTCAGCGTGAAGCCAAGTCCAGCTATCGTACTACAGCTCCGGTCTCTAGCATCGCAAGGTTCAGCCTCATTGGGTCAGGGAGGTCGGCCATCGTCGATCTTCCATTCGCGGCTTTCGACAAATTCTACCCGTTTGGTGAAACATTCCAGCAGATCCAGAGAATCGAGATCGGTGGAAGCTTTGCGGATGGCAAGAACGGACAACTGGCACTGCCGCAGGTTCATGTAATCGCTGCCCCGCTGTTGAAACTCTTCTCCGGGGCCCGATCTCGGGCCGGAGAGAAAAATGCCGACCTCACCTATGACCTGAAGGTTATGAACTGCTCTACCCGTTCGCAGTCGGTCACTCTTGCCCATCATCCCTACAGCAAACACGTAATGAATGCCTCGGTCACTCCGGGGAGACTGATCTTGAAACCCGGAGAGACCAAAAGTGCGACGGTTACAGTTAATGTCACTGACCGTGTTCCTCCCGGTGGGCGCGAGCGCCAGAAAATCGTAGCCCTCGCTAATGGACAACTGGGCGGCGAGATTGAGTTTATCACCGCTCGCAGACTCCCTCACCCCTATCTCGTTCATACCCCGGAACGGTGGCAGGCGGTCCGCGATAAGATTCGTGATCATGAATGGGCGAAAAAAGCCGCTCAGCACTACCTCAACTACGAGACCAAGGACAACCGCCCGGGATCACGCTGGCCCCACGCGGTCGCATGGCAGATTTCCCGCGACCTAAAATATGCACACCTCGCCAAGCCTGGCGTGCGCTTTGATGTTGGTGGAAAGGATCTCATTCAGGCGTGTGAGATTTATGACATGATCGCGGACTCCGGTGTCTACTCCACGGGTGATCGTGTCCGGATTGAAAGTGAGATGCGTGAGCGCATGCATCACATAGGCCTTTCCGGGGTTGCCAACCTGGAACTCCAGGAAGCACGCTGCGGCTTCACCCTCGCTCTCGCTTCTCAGGATTTCGCGTGGTTCGAACATTTTCTCTACGCCACTGATGGAGTCTACGACAACATCGCCAACGGCATCATGCCAGACGGCTGGTGGTACGAGGGTTCCGTAAACTACAATGTCTGGGTTTCGCGTTATATCTGCAAGATGGCACTCGCCGCTGAGCCTTTTGGAGTCAATATGATCGATCAATACTTTACCCCCGGATACTCAAAGGAATTCCGCCGTCTCACTGATAACGTCGAGACCCGCAAGCGTGAATTCGGTGGCAAGCCATTCCAGAAGTTCGGCAAGCATCCAGTCCCGCGTCTCACCCTGGATCAGCTCTGGGACTCGTTCATCGATCACCTCTCACATGATGGACAAATCTATGCGGCCAACGATGGAGGCGAGTGGAGCCTAACCTCCGACGAAGGCTTTGAGATCGCTTACATGATGTGGCGCAAGCCGGAATTCGCCGCCCTCGTCAAACGACGGGGCGAGGGCGCACGAAGCCTCCTGTATGGGGTGCCTGAGTTACCCGAGGATACCCCCGAAATAGGCACCCGCTCCGCCTGGTCGGATGGGATCGGCTTTATTACCCTGCGCTCGCAGACCCCCGGTCGACACCCAAGCGAGCAGATCGAGATGAGCCTGAAATACGGAACTCATGGAGCCTACCACGGCCACTTTGACCGAACCAACTTCAACTCCATGCGTCGCTACGATCGCAGCTTCTACTCGAGCGGTCACGGCCTCTGGTATTCATACGCCAGCTTCATGTACGGCATGTTTGTGCAGTCATCGATCAACCATAACATGGTGATAGTTGACGGCCGCAACCAGGAGTCGGTTGAATCTCAAAGACTGATGTTCCATTCAGGCTCCAGGATACAGGCTGCCGCTGTGGAAACTGATGCCCGCTGGTCATGCCCTCCCTACCTCGGATTGCAGATGAAACGCCCAAACCGCCAGGAGGGTGAAAGCGCGATTCTTTCCGGCCGTGAACGCCTGGCAGCCGAGGATGTCTTCATGCCGGCAGCGATCGGACCCGATGGCAAAGAACCTGAGGTCGCCGACATCGGTGACTGGACTGAACGGGTCCTTCAGCGTCGAATGGCAGTCGTCACGGACCACTACATCGTACTCGCTGATTATCTGGAGGGCGAGGAGGAGCACACCTTCGACAACCTGCTTCAAATCCGGGGCTTTCAGGGTATCGAGGGTGACGGGGTGAGAAAAACCCGTCATACCGAACAGATGGGTACTAACCCACGTCTCGCCACCCAACTCATTACCAACTGCCAATGGTGGAGAAAAAATGGCACTTCCCGAACCCGGTTCCGCACGATCTATGACAANAAATCCCACCTCAATTGGCGTACNCTCAGAGGTGCTGAGGGCGATCTCTATGCTGACGTCTACGCGGCATGGCCGAGGCNGGCGGAAATCATGGTGGGTGCCGCTCCAGAGGTGCGGCATCGCGCCGGTTGGACCAGATTTACCATCGAAATCGATGGTGTGGTTATCGCCGAGGACGATTTTTCTCCATGGATTCTCGGTCGGAAGGACCTCTCCGTCCCAATCCCGGAAAACGCCCGCACACTGATCCTGAAAACACGTAACGAAGATCGGCGTAAAGGTGGCGGATTCATCCTCACCAAAGGACCATGCCTCTTCTGGGGCGGCGGTAAACTGCAACTCACCAACGACCAGCAACTACCCTTTTCCGAGCTCCAGAAATTAGGCAAACTCACCCTGAACGGTATCCGCACCGATGTCCACGGTCGTCCCGCGACCTTGCCCATCGAACCCGGTGAGGACTACTGGGGCGGTCCTGTCGTGATTGCCGGGAAACCCTTCCAAGAAAGCCTTCCTGCCCAACCACAGGGAGATGGTGAGGTCCGTATCGACCTGAGATCGTTGGACGCAAAGCATCTGACAGTCGCCCTCGGTGCAGATTACCCACAGGGGAAGGTCACTGCTTATCAGCGGCATACATACAGCACTCGCACCAGAGGGAAGTCTGCTCACTTTCTCACCGTCATCGAGCCCTTTGAGAAAAAAGAAGCCTCGATGATCCGAACCGTTGAGGCTCGTTCGGAAAGCGAACTTAAAGTCGTACTGAAAGACGGAACCGAGCACTCCATTTCCATCAGAGGTCTCGCTGACGACAAAGAACCCGCCGTCATCTTCCGTGAGTCAAGAGAGGGCAAGGTGATTGCCGAGGAACGGAGCTGAGGCTGTAGTCGGGAGGCCTCCTCAAAGTGATCGCAGCGTGACGCTGGTGAGGCCTGCTCCCTGATCAAATCGCAAGACGTGAGAATATCATGAGTTTACATTTGATTGCGGAATCCTTGTAGAGGTAGCGCTCTCGCCAGTTTCACCTCACGATTACAGAGAGNANTAAGANGNTNGGTGTTTCTTTCTCTCATTTCTTGTTACCGGCATCTTCACTCATGAGCGCAAATCACCATTAGCGGTCACAAGAATACCGGACAGCCNGCACTTTCACTCGAGATCAAATCGTGGTAAAGGCCCTCNCATTCACCGGGGTCCCGGCGTAAGTGACAGCGACAGAAATAGCTCCATGACAAACAAAGCACTACTTGGGATCTNCTCGGTCCTCATCTCGACAACCTTGTTNGCACTCTCCCCCTTGTCGGCCCAAGGGGTCATCAGCATCAATCTGAAGGCTGGTAATACCAGCAACAACCAGAATACCTTCGCGGGATTTACCGCCTGGGAAGCAGGAGCCTGGATCAACACCTCTGCAATGAATGTAACAGATCTGACCGATGCCTCCGGAACGGCTACCACTGCGGATATTTCGGCACCAGGAAACCGGGCGGGCTCCTTCTCGGGAGCGCCGCTCAATTTCAGCCCCATGAAGTCAGGCATTCAATTCTTTGGAGAAAACCCGGCTCCCACCGTGATCAGTGAGATTCCCTATCCAAATTACAAGATCGTCGTTTACCTGACAGGATTCGATGGGAACAACGCCTCTTATATTACCGATGGCACCTCCACATATTACTGGGATCCCAAGGCGTTCAGCAAAGATCTGACCCTGACCACCCAATCTACCTACGAAACCGGAACCACAGCGACCAAGGCCAACGTAGCTGTTTTTGGATCAGAGGACGCCCCCCTCACAGCGTCGACAGTCACTCTCAATTTTGGCCTCGCTCCCGGGGCTACCGGGGGTGGCGGGATTGGTGGTTTCCAGATCATTGAAGTCCCGGCACCTGACAACCCTTTGGCACCTCTGCAACTTACCCTTGTTCGTAACGGAGAAAACTACGACCTCAGCTGGAACAGCAGGGAAGGCATGATCTACGACCTTCTCAGCAGCTCCGAGCTCTCGGAGCTGCCTCCGACCAACTGGAATGTCCACCTTGAGGCTCTCACAATTTACCGCGGTATCCCTGCCTCCGGAACGGGAACCAATCTCCTGACCGGCGTTCCTCCAGACGGACCAAGACGCTTCTTTGTTATCCGGGAGTCAGAGGCGCCCCAACCCCTCCCGCTTGAGAACTTCGACGCCATGCCAGCTTCCCTTCCAGCCGGTTGGACTACCAGTGATTCCGGCAACGGTACTGCGTGGCAGGTCGGAATGCCCGCCGGGGACAACAGCCCATTCACCGCTGCCAGTGGTCAGAACAGCGCCGCTACAAACATCGCCGGGGATTACCTCGACAATACCGATGCCGCTCTCATCTCACCAGAGGTCACGATTCCGCCGGGGGCTGACGCCCTCCTTTCCTTCAGGCAATTTATCGATACTGACCTGGCCGCAACAGACCCCGATATTGGATCAGTCCGCATCCTTGATGCCGAGAACGATGACACCCCGATCGCGGGTCTGGAGATTTCTGGCATCGAGGGCAATGCTGCAGGGTGGACGGATGAGTCGCTCTCTCTTCCAGCAAGTGAGGTCGGTGGTAAACAGATAAGAGTAGAATTTCGTTTTACCAGTAACGCCGACGGCAACGTCTGGGGAGGGTTCTATATCGATGATGTCAGTGTCACNTTGCCCTAGGTGCTCTTCAGGACATACGCACCCGCTCCAGCGCGCAAATCCAACACCGATCACTCTATCATCGGAACCTTGGGGCATCTCTTCCCCCGAGGATTCTCGATTACCATGAAACGCAGATTCTTGATCTGCCCGAAGGGGTTAGGTTAAGGCAGTCTCCCGTCAGACCGGCCAGCAGCACGCTTCTTTTTTGCGAGACGACGAACGGCTAAGGGCATACATGCGATCAGGACCAGCACGAGAACGACTGCCAAAACGGGCAAAATCACTGCCAGAACCGAGCATGCCACTGCGCCCCCGGCCTCCGCAGTACTTACCACCGGATTTGCCGCTCCTCCGGTAGTAGTGGTGGAAGCAACCCGGGTCAGCGCGGAGCCAATCTGAATGGTTCCCGCCATTCCCCCGCCGCCGATCACAGCGAGCATCCACTGCAAAGCAGGGTTGATGTCTTCGATCTGGCCAAGACTGGCAGCGGACACGATCACACCGGCAACAACCGCTGCCGGAGTCGTCACGCTGTCGAGTAGGTTGTCGAGCCAGGGAATGTAGTAAGCTCCGATCTCAAGGAGCGTCGCTACCGCAAACGCGATCAGGACCCATGTTTCGGATATCCAGACCCAGGACTCTCCCAATTCAATTAGCCCTGCCCTGGAACCAATACTCATCGCAAGGAGCGGCACGAAAACTCTAAAGCCACAAGCCGCAGATAATGNTAACCCCAGACTGAGAGCTATGATGAGGTTCCATAAATCCATAAAGTAACGCAGTTTATTTAATTAATGTCCCCGCTCCGGCTGGCAGCTGCTGGTAGATATCCCCCGGAGGGATTCAACCCTGCTTTTTCACCGGGAAAAAGGCTCTGAGAAGATATTATCGCTGACACCTTAGCACATCAAATTTCCTGTCTCAAAGTTTCTCCCGTTACAAAACCTGCTCCCTTTTGGAATCGCCTTGCCCATCCGGCAGGAAACCGATTCCTCACTGGCAGCACTACTGGGAAATCACCCGTTCGCCTTCCCGGGCTTGCTGTTACCGAAGAGAGAGGTCACTCCGGTTACCTTAGTGATCAAGAGTTGCCCGTTCTTTTCTCCGCTGTTGCCGGTCAACTGAATTGGAGTCCCGACATGATAGGCCAGGTTAAAGCGATGAAAGTCACTGAAACCAACCTCAATCCGAACCGGCGTTTGACCCTCCACGTCGATATAAAAGACCTTGGCCTCATCAAGGTTATCGGACATGCGAAAGCGCCCCTGCGCGGTAATCGTGCCCTGTCCCCGCTTCACCCAGCTTTCAAAAGGACGCTCACGGAATTCCTCGAATGGGCCTCCATCAAGACCGGGCAGAGGAGAAGATGCTCGCGAATAGGAATCTGCATCCACTCCAAACTTCTGCATCAGGGCGAGATGAAGTCGGCCAAGCTCCTGATTCTCGGAGTATCTCAGGTAACGACCCGTCTTGAGCATGCCACCTCCCTTCCCTGCCAGAACAATCGGGATACGCTGAGCGGTATGATTGTCGCTATGCCCCATTCCGGATCCAAAAAGGACCACACACCGGTCCAGCAAACTACCTTCACCATCCCGGTAGCTTTTCAGCCGGGTGAGCAGGGAATCAAATTTCTCCATGTGCCACAGACTGATCCGAAGAAGAGCATCAATATTTGATCGACTGAAATTGCGGAAGAAATGGGACAGGTAGTGGTGCTGTCGATTGATTCCAAGAAAATCGAAGATAAGACGGCTGTTACTGTTGCCTAGCATGTAACTGATGCAACGCGTGGAATCGGTCCAAAGCGCCATCGCAATCACATCCAGCATCGACTCTACCTGATCATCGAGTGAGAACGGGGTATCCGGACGCTCCAGGCTGGAAAAATCGACCACTCCATTGGAGGCAGTAGACATTTTCTCAAGGCGTTTCTCGGTCTCACGTAATACCGTGAAATACTCCTCAAGGGTTTCACTGTCTTCTCTTCCTGCCTTTCGCTCCAGAGCTCTCGCATCTTCCCGGACCCGGTCGAGAAGACTACCCATCTCCCTGCGGCGATTAGGATCCTGAGAGGGATTACGGAAAAGACGATCAAAGACGAGCTGAGGATCACTCTCCCGCGGCAGTGGCTTTCCTTTTTCGTCGTAGGATATATAGCTGCAACCGATCTGATTTACGAAGATTCCCTCGGTGGTGAGCTCTAGCGATCGATGAGTCGTGTCGTTACCGATCTTGCCCGCGATAATCTGGTCCACGGAGGCTGACTTGCGGTTCTCGTGGTGACCGGAAAGGAACCGCCGGGTCGAATTGCTGTGGGAGGAAAAACCAAAGTCCCCCATATTGTCGAGGATCAGCAGATCATCCCGATGCCTCGCAAATGGTTTCATCAGAGGGGACATCCGGAAATCGTTTTCCGTTCCTCCATTGATGTTCCAGGAAGGAGGATGCACACCGTTAGGCTTGAAAAGGGTCACAAAGCGCAAGGGAGAGTCCTTACTCCCCTCCTCCCCATGAATTCCCGGAGCACCCTGAGCCTTCATCAGGTTCAGCAGGGGAAGGGGGACCAGAGCACCCGCAGCTCCCCGCAGGAAGGTCCGGCGTCCAATCTTCCACTTATTGCTCATTTTTCTGGCTCCTCGTCGATCGTGGTCTCCCGAAAGGAGGGCCCCAGAACGATTTCAGTAAAGAGATCTTTCCACGTTCCGTTGCTCTCAACAATCTTTTCCGTGATCCGATCAATCTCCGGCTGATCGCTCCGGATCATTTTTCTGCATAGCGCGTAGGAAAGCGTCCGCTCAACCGCATTTCGGACGATCCGGCCACGCTGGGAATCCATAAAGATCGCTTTCAACCCGGCGTAGTCCGCGAAGGCCTCTCCGTTGGGCAGCTTCCCGGAAGTGTCGATCGCATTGCCGGACGAAGATCCCTTTGTAGCAGGCTGCTGGATGAAGCGTCCATTGGCATCATAGCCATCGAGGGAAAACCCGATAGGATCAATTTTTTCATGACAACGAGCACAACTGACATCGCTCCGGTGCCTCTCGAACCGCTCGCGGAAGGTGAGCTTCTCGCCACGCGGGGCAGGTTTGATTGGAGGGATATCGGCAGGAGGTTCTCCCAGTCGCTCGCCAAGGACCCGGCGCAGAAGCCATGTCCCCCGCTGGATAGGGCCCCGGTTCATCGTCAGGATGCCGGGCATGGTAAGAATGCCCCCTCTCCAGTTGGCGTTTTCCAGGGTGAATCGCTCAAATGGCGTCGTTTGCCGCTCAATACCCTTGGGAGTTGGATGCAGCTTCATTCGCTTGCGATCGTCCCCATAAAAGCCCGAGACCCCGGTGTTAATAAAGGTTGTCCTCGAATCAATCAGTTCCATGACGGGACGATTTTCCGTGAAAAGATAATTCAGAAACAAGACCGGCTGGGTCCGGAGAGAATGATGAGCGATTGGATTGCTGATGAGCGCATCGAGGTTCGCAATGCCCAGCCACTGTACACCGAAGCTCTCGGAGAGGCTCCGCGCTGCAGGGGACTTCAACATCCTCGCGATCTGAGCTTGGAGAGTTTCGGGATTTGACAACGATCCCTCCTGGGCGAGCGCCATGAGTTCATCATCTGGTCGATCCTCCCACAGAAAGTAAGAGAGTCGCTCGGCCAGTTCGTAACTGTCAACCACTTGCCGACTACTCTCTTCGACCGGCATCAGCAGTCCCCGGTAAAGGAACTCGGGCGACAGGAGAACAGCTTTCAGCTCAAACTTAAGGGCCTCAACAAGGTCCTGCCCGGAGCGGCCCCTGATTTCAGCGAGCGCCTCGTGCAAGCGGGAATCAGGCAAATGGCGGCGAAGCGCACGGGGAAGAACATAGCGCAGCAAGGCTTCCGCCTGCTGCTCGGAAAAGTCTCCCAGCTCCCAGTTGTCCGGCAACTCACCCCCGACCAGCACCTCGAGCCTGGAGCGCTGCTTGGGAGCAAACAGTTTCTCAAGGGCGGCCTCGGTAAGAAACGCATATTGTTCCCACAAGGCGGAAGAAAGCGGAGCTCCGTGAGTATCGTTGATAAACCCACTGTCCCCCGGAGGGTCTTTTGGGAGTAACTTGAGAACCAGAGATTCTTCCCCGGCTACGGTCTGCTGAGCCTTGGCAACGGCAACCTTGAGGTCAAACCCAAGGAGCGATCGCAGGCTGTTCCGGTATTCGGGCCCTGAGAGACGCCTTGGCTTGAACACCCCGGGACGGAATTCCACCGGCGCGGAAAGCCGGGCCTCGTGCCAATCCTTAATGGTCTTCTTATCTTCCGAGGTAAGCTGAGGGCTATCCTGAGGCGGCATTTCTCCGGCTTCCACGACTTCCACGACTGTCTGCCAGAGGTCAAACTGCATATCAGCTTCGGCCTCGGTCCTGATCGTTGCGAAATCAACGCTACCCTTGACCTTTTCTCCTCCGTGGCACTTCAGGCAGGAGCGCTCGAGAATCGGACGAATATCCTCCTCGAATGTGCCCTCGGCACCGGCCCGTTGTAGGTCCATGGTAAGAA
>PBNG01000078.1 GCA_002723015.1 Roseibacillus sp.
GCAGCCAAGAAAGCCACCAAGAAGGTAGCCAAGAAAGCCACCAAGAAGGTCGCCACAAAAGCCGCTAAGGAAGCCACCAAGAAGGCAACAGAGGCCAGTTCCCAAGAAGATTCCAAGGAGCCCAAGAAGAAGCTTCCAAAGGGAAAAAGCCGTATCGACACCCCTGAAATTCAGGAAAAGATGCGGGAGCTCATCAAGCCCGCAAAGGAGCAGGACTATCTCACCTACGACGACATACACGAGATTCTTCCCAAGGACCTTGTTGATCCAACTGATGTTGCCGCAATCCTTGACCGGCTGCGCAACATGGAATTCAACATTATTGATTCGTCGGAAGTGGATCGATTCAAGGACAAGAAATCCTCGGACGATGCCGCCGAGGAAACCAAGGACCAAAAGCTCGATATTCTCGATGACCCAGTCCGCATGTACTTGAAGCAGATGGGGCAGGTACCCCTGCTCACCCGTGAGCAGGAAGTCGAAATTTCCAAACGGATTGAGGATGCCGAGATCTGCGTCCAGAAATTCCTGCACAAATTTGGATTCACTGCGGACAGCTACCTCGCCCTTGCAGATAAGCTACAGCGGGGCAAGGAACGCTTTGACCGCGTAATACTGGACAAGAAAATCGAGAGCCGGGAACGCTACATGAAAACGCTTCCGAAGCTGTGCGATCAGGTGCGCAACCTCCACGAGGACACCAGTAAGGTCTTCAAGAAGCTGAACGCCAAATCCGTCAGGGGAAAAAAGAAGCTTCTCACCAGCCTCGACAAGAATCTCACGACTCTGGCGCGCCTCTACAACCGCTTCTACTTCAAGCAGAAGGTCATCGAGGACTTCTGCGAAGAGGTACGTGAAACGCAGACCAAGATCTGGCGCTACCAGCGCAAGCTTACCTCAAGAATCAAGGACAAGAACGAGTTTGAAACCAAGCTTAAGGAACTGCAGCTCTACTCCTGGCATGATCAGGAACAGTTCGAATCCACCACCGGCGATCTCAATCACTGGCTCCGTGAAGCGCACAAGGCCAAGACGGAAATGGTGGAGGCCAACCTGCGTCTGGTAATCTCCATAGCAAAGAAATATACCAATCGGGGACTCTCTTTCCTTGATCTGATCCAGGAAGGCAACATGGGGCTGATGAAAGCAGTGGAGAAGTTCGAGTACCGCCGTGGATACAAGTTCTCCACCTACGCAACGTGGTGGATACGCCAGGCCATCACCAGATCCATCGCCGATCAGGCACGGACCATTCGAATACCGGTCCATATGATTGAGACCATCAACAAGCTCATGCGAGTCCAGAAGCAGCTGGTGCAGGAGTATGGGAGAGAGCCTACTCCTGATGAAATCGCTGAGGAAATCCACCTCCCGGTGGAGAGGGTGCGTGCGGTCCTCAAGATGGCGCAGCAGCCAATATCGCTTCAGGCTCCGGTGGGCGACAGCGACGATACCAGCTTTGGGGACTTCATTGAGGATAAAACAGCGGAAAACCCGATGGAGGAGGCCGGCTTCTCCATGCTGAAGGACAAGATCAACGAGGTTCTCGACACCCTCACCGAGCGGGAGAGGGAAGTTCTTGAGCAGCGCTTCGGACTCAAGGACGGCTACAGCCGGACCCTCGAAGAGGTCGGGCGCCAGTTTCAGGTCACCCGCGAACGGATCCGACAGATTGAGGCTAAAGCCCTCCGGAAGATGCGTCACCCCACTCGTATCAGGAAGCTTGAAGGCTTCATCGAACTGCCAAACATGTAGAGAATCGCGGGCTACCGCTTGTCTACTGGTAATCTTATGCTCAATTAGGCGTAGGAAAGATCCGTTCCGTCTCGCAGAAATGGCCCCGAGACTCTGCCCGGTCGCAGAGGCTCTTACAGGTTGGGACAACTCTTTCGGTCAATCACAATATTACCAGCACTGCCTCCAAACACACTAGATCCATGAGCAGCTACGATGTCAGGTCGGTGCGGTCGGGCTTTCCCATCCTCCAGCACGAGGTTCAGGGCAAACCCCTGGTCTACCTCGACAACGCGGCGACCTCACAGAAGCCAGAGGCGGTCCTGGAGGTCAGTCGGCATTACTACGAGCACCTGAACTCAAACATCCATAGAGGAACCCATCACCTCGCGCAGGAAGCCACCGAAGCTCACGAAACAGCGCGTCAGACCATCGCAAATCACCTCAATGCAAGTTCAACAGAGGAAATCATTTTCACCAGCGGGACAACCGACGGCATCAATCTCATCAGCTCGGTGCTCGGATACTCAGGAAAAATAGAGGCTGGCGACATCATCGCGATCAGTAACCTCGAACATCATTCGAATACAGTGCCTTGGCAGATGCTCTGTGAGCGCGCAGGTGCCATTCTGGAAGTGATCCCAGTCACGGAAGAAGGCGCCATCGACTCTGAAGCCTTCGACCGTCTCCTCGAGAAAACCTCCGGCCGCCTGAAGCTCCTTGCGCTGACCCATATTTCGAATGCGTTTGGGACGGTTCTCCCTGTTGCTCCGATGATCGAGGCAGCCCACCGCGCAGGCGCTCTTGTGCTCATAGATGGTGCCCAGGCCATACCTCACCTCCCCATTGATCTACAAGAACTCGATGTGGACTTCTATGTGTTCTCGGGGCACAAGGCCTATGCCCCTACCGGGATTGGTGTCCTCTACGGAAAACGCGCTCTTCTGGAGGAACTACCTCCCTGGCGCGGAGGAGGTGAAATGATCAAAAAGGTCTCCTACGAGGGAACCACTTTCAATGACCTTCCCTACAAGTTCGAGGCGGGCACGCCCAATATCGAGGGGGCTATCGCGCTCGCTGGAGCAATTGATTTTCTAAACGGGCTGGGCCTTAAAAACATATCTGATCACGAAAATGAGACGATTCGACATGCCGCCAACGCATTGACGAGTATCAAAGGCGTCACCCTCTATGGCCCTGTCGAGCGCTCTGGATCACTCTCCTTCAACATTGACGGGGTCCATCATTATGACCTGGGAACCCTTATCGATAAGATGGGAGTCGCCGTCCGCACCGGCCACCATTGCTGCCAACCACTGATGACTCGTTTTGGTATAACTGGAACCCTCCGAGCATCATTTGGGTGCTTCAACAACGATGAAGATGTTGATCGTCTCGCCGAAGCAGTGGAGAAAGGCGCTGAGATGCTTCGCTGAGATCGTATGATTCTGGAGCAATGACCATTCCTGAACGCCAAGAAGAGTTACTGAAGGATCTGAGCCTGTTTCAGGACTGGACCGAGCGCTACGAATATGTGATCGGCCTCGGACGCAAGCTCACCGAAATGCCACCGGAAAGTAAAACCGAGGACAAACTCATTGAAGGCTGTCAGTCCAGGGTTTGGCTGGACGCTCAGTTAGAAGACGGGGCCGTTCGATACAAAGCGGATTCAGACTCTCAGATCACGAAGGGCATGATCGCGCTTTTCATCCTCTTTTTAGATGGCGAATCTCCGGAAAACATTCTCACTGCTGACTTCGCCTTCATGGAAAAGACGGGACTGAAGGAGCACCTCGCTCCGACACGTGCCAATGCTCTTAACCTCATGGCAATCCAGATGAAGCAACGCGCTCTGGACTTTGCGGGATCCTCTGGTTGAGGTCACAACAAGAAACGAGACGCCGCGGGGCTAGACAGCAGGAGGTAGCCTAAACAGGTCCGCAGCTCTTCTATTCCCGGTTGAGCCATTGCAGCATGATTTCGGCTGATCGCAGCGAGATGCCCGGAAGTTCTGCGATCTCTTCAGCACTCTTCCCCCGGATCCGGCTCACAGAGCCGAACCTGGCGAGGAGGGCTGCCTTTCGTTTTGGAGAAATCCCCGGGCAATCGTCGAGCAGCGATTCCTTCATGCGCTTCCGGAAAAGAAGCTCGTTATAATTGTTGGCGCAGCGATGGGCCTCGTCCCGAATCCTCTGCAGAAGTTTCAGTGCACCTACCTCATGCCCTAATACAAGGGGTTCTGGCTCTCCTTCCCGGAAGATTTCTTCTCTTCTCTTAGCCAGACCAATGACTGCCAATTCATGAAGCCCAAGGCGCCGCAACTCCTTCCTGGCGGAGCTCAGCTGTCCTTTTCCACCGTCAACAATGATGAGGTCGGGAAGGGTAACCGGCGCCCGGCCCTCGTTCGCGAGGCGGCGCATGGCATCCACCACGCCTTCCTGACTGTCCACCACCTCGGGGTTTGCTCTCGCCCCCTGCTGAAGAATTCGAGCATATCGTCGCCGGATAACCTCTGCCATGCTCGCGAAATCATCCTGACTTTCAACTGTTCTGACCCGGTAACGCCGATAGCTCCGATTATCCGGAACCCCATCGACAAACCTGACCATGGACCCGACAATGTGGTTACTGCTGACGTTTGAAATATCAAAACACTCCATCACCCTTGGTGAAGCTGGGAGTTGCAGTAACTCGGCCAGTTCAGCCAGATCATCCAACGGCTTTACCGTCGTCGGCACTCCGCGTCCTCTCGAGAATTGCCGGGTAGGGTTGAGCGTCCGTTCGAGGTTTTGTACGATGTCCCTTAATCGAGCGGCCCGTTCGAAATCCATTCGGGAGGAGGCTCGCTCCATCTCTTCGACCAGAGATTTGAGCCGCTCCCTTCGCCCCTTTCCCTCCAACAGGGCACTCGCCTGCTCGACCCGCTCAAGGTAGGCCTCTCGGTTAATGCTTTCGATACAAGGGGCGCTGCAGTTCCGTATCACATCCGCGCTGCAATGCTTATGATCTTTCTCTCTTGGCTCGCGGCTCCGACAACTGCGGAGGCCAAACTCCTTGTTCAGCCACGCAATCGTTCCCCGCAGGGCACCCGAGTGGGCGAACGGTCCAAAATAGCGGGCGCCATCGTCTTTTTTCAGGCGCGTCAGGACAAAGCGTGGCCATGGATCCGAGGGATTGATCTTTGCGAGAAGGAAGCGCTTGTCATCCCGGAAGCTGACGTTGTACCTCGGTCGATATTGCTTGATGAGCTTGCCTTCAAGCAGAAGTGCCTCCTGCTCATTGCGGACCAGATGTACTTCGAAATCCCATATGGCGTCGAGGAGAGCCCGGGTTTTGTGATCGGCTCTTTGCTTTCTCGAGGGCATGAAGTGGTTCCCCAGCCGCTTGCGCAGGTCTCGGGCTTTTCCCACGTAGATGACCGAGCCAAGACGGTCCAGCATGAGGTAGACTCCCGGCTGATGCGGGATGTCCCCGAGGCGGGCTCTCATGTCCGGACGCGCGTTCATTTTTCGACCGTATTTTAGCGCAAACCGGGGCCAACGCAAAGGGATGACATCGTCGCTACCCGGTCACTTTGCCTCAAAGAACAACAAATCGGGAGCCTTAAAGCCTTGGGTGCCCGGTTTGGGGCATGAATAAGCCTCTGCCCGGCAGCCCCGGTGCTTGAACGTTCATCCTGAGCAGATACACTGGCGGTGGTTCATGAATCAATCTCCGCTCTTCGCCCTGCTCTCGTTGGCTGCAGCAGGCGATGCCCTTGGCGCGGAAGGAGCGGAAGACCCCACGAAGGTTAATATCCTCGAAATCATCAAGGAAGGTGGCCTGATGATGTGGCCACTGGGAGCCCTATCCNTCGGAGCTCTGGTTCTGATCCTGCTCCTTTTTTTCACAATCCATCGTCGTAATGTGGTTAACGACAGGTTCATGCGGGTAGCTGAGAGCCTTATTCGGAAGCGGGACTACCTCGGGCTGTCCGGATATGCCCACCGAAGAAGCGAATGCATCGCCAGGNTCACCCAGAAGACCTTTGATTTCGTTACAAAAAACCCCGAGGCAAAATTCAGTGAAGTCCGCGAAGTCGCTGAAGCAGAGGGATCCCGGCAGGCCGGCACCCTCAATCAACGAATCAGCTACCTTGCTGACATTGGAGCAATCGCACCAATGGTGGGACTCCTCGGGACCGTATTTGGAATGATTCGGGCCTTTCTTGAAATTAACACGGGGAACGTGGAGGTTGTTCGTCAGATGAAACTTGCCGGGGGAGTCGCAGAAGCTCTCGTGACCACCGCCAGTGGACTTTCCATAGGAATCCTTGCCATGATTTTCTACTCGGTCTTCCGGGGACGGGTGCAGCGCTATCTTTCGGAACTGGAGGCCGCTGCGACGCACCTGCTCGCCCTTCTGGGATCCCAATTTCAGCAGGCAGAACGCTACAAACCCGAAACTAAAACGCAGGCTCAAGAGCCCAGTGCTGCTCAGGAGGTCCCCCGGAGCCAGCGACCGGCTCCCGCCCGCCCCAGCCAGGCTGATCCTCCCGATGCATGATACACGGCGATCACCCGCAGGATGAAATTCAAGTCTCCAAAGCCTCCAGAGAGCGTCATTCAACTGGCGCCCATGATCGATATCGTGTTTCTCCTCCTGATATTTTTTCTCGTCACGTGGCAATTCTCCCGCTCGGAGCAGGATAGCAAGGTGAAGATTCCAACCTCCAGTCAGGGCAAGGAGGACACCCGGGCTATCAGTGAGATCAATGTCAACATTCGCCAGAGTGGTGAACTGGTCATCAACGGCGAGGTCCTTACGGAAAAGCAGCTTCTCACCAAGCTGCGTGCGATCGTTGAAGTCTACCAGAACCAGCCGGTGAGGTTGCGGGGCGACGGAGAGATCAGCTACCAGACCCTTATGGGGGTGATCGACATTTGCCAGCAGGCAGGGATCTGGAATATTTCCTTCGCCACTCGCAAACCAAACTAGCGCGGTTCTGTCATGAATGCTTGAATTCGGGCATTTTTGCCACGAACTTTCCCGGTCCAAGGTTACAGCCTCCATCCTGCATGTCCCCTAATCACAGATTTCCGGCCCTGATCCCTGCAGGACTGGTTGTGATTCTCGCCATCACGGGTGAATGCAGGAGCCAGAGTGAAACCCCACCGGGAGAACCCACTTTGCCCCCTGAAAAACAGCCCCTGAGGGTAGATCCATCCAAGGACCTCTTTGAGCTCGCTCTCCAGTCGTATCGTGAAGCAGCAGAGGCGGCCCAGCCACAGCGCCAAAATGACGCCTACAGAGCAGCTGCTCGACAGTTCGAACGCTTCCACCTGAAGTTCAAGGAGCATCCGGACACCCTCAAGGCCATCTACTATGGCGCCATCTGCCATCAGAAACTTGGTAATGAGGAGGATTACCTCGCCGGCCTTGATGCGGTCCTGTCCCTGAGGCGAATCGGCGCGCTGGCCGGCGCCGCCGCCTACCAGCGGGCTCTTGAGCATTACAAGAGCGCAGAATATGCGGAGGCCGCCCCCCTGTTCCTCCTCGCCGCCTCGGAAACCGACGAGGCCAACTACCGCCATCGCGCATTATACAACCGGGCACTTTGCCTGGAAAAAATGGAGGACAAGGACATTGGGGCCGCTCTGAAGGCCATCCTCGCTGATGTCGGCTCTCCGTATCAGCCTCAGGCTGAGCGCGCTCTCGCGCACCACTGCCTGAAAATGGGAAGGGATGACGAGGCGCTGGCCCATTTCGTTCGCCTGGCCGGGTCCGATGACAGGAAAACACGCGCTGACGCAATTCTTCAGTGTGCCCAGATTGCACGNAAGCTNGAAAAACGGGATTTCTCCCGGAAGTACTTCGAAGAGATCCTGGTCACCCCCGAACTGGAACAGTGGCATGGCGAATCGCAACTTGCCTTGATGAGTGAGGCTTCTCTCGAGGAGAGGCANAAGGATGTTATCGCCTACTACGAACGGGGCGATTANCCGCTCCAGGAGGAACCGCGGGGCAGAAGACTTCAAATTGCGGCCACCTCCTATGCCGCTCTGGGTGAGGAGAAGAAGTCAACCGCTCTGCTGCGCAAGCTGGCTTCGATCTCCCCCGACAACCTCACTGCCCTGGAGGCCAGTTATCTTGTCCTTTCCCGGGAGTACCGCGCTCAAGGAAAAGGCCCCTTGAGCCAGCTTACGGCCTTTCTGAGACGATTCGAAACTACGCATGCGGATGACCCTCGTATTCATAATGCCCGCCTCATGCTCGCCGAGAGCTACCACGAGGGTGAGCAATATGCCCTTGCGGTNGCAACCTATCAGGCCATCGNCCCGACTCACATCGCCTCCCAAAATCACCCCGGATTACTGTACCGAATGGCTGACGCGCAGCTAAATGCGGGGAACAGGGAAGCCGCCTTGATCTCTTTCAACCGCTTCATCAGGAATCATCCTGANCACCCCCAGATGAACAATGCGATTGTCAACCGGGCAGAAATCTATCTCGAAAACGCTGACACTGCTTCGGCCCATCAGGAATTCGACCGCCTGATCAGCCAGGCNGCTAAGGATTCGACACAGGAATACGCATGGGCTCAGAAAGCCCTTCTCTATAAGGAAACCATCGACTCCCCCGGGGATGAGGAAGACCGCCTCCGTAGCCTCAAGGCGTTCGCCAGGTGCCACACAAGGCTGCTGGCAGACTTTCCNGCCAGGGAGGGCTCGAAACAGGCCGCCTCTCATTTCTGGCTAGGATGGGCGCTGTATCGCCTCGATCAGTTCACCGGGTGTCTTGAACCATTCCAACAGGCAAGAAAGGCAGAAGGGGGCTCCTTGCACCGGAGCTCCACTTTGCATCTTGCGCTCGCTTACTACCACCTCCAGCGGAAGGATGATCTCCAGCAGGAACTCGACGTTCTCCTGAGGGACTACAAGGACGAGAAAATACCACGCCCTGTCTTCGCGTGGCTGGGCAAGGCACTGCACGAGGAACAAGATTACGGAGAGGCATGGAAATACCTCAGGCGCGCCATCACTCCCGATGAACCCAGCGAGACCAAACTAAGTGTCTGGCGTGCTGCAGCAAGAAGCGCGGTGGAAGCTGGTGATCACAGTGCGGCCCTGCGGCCCCTGGACATCGTCCTGCAGGTTGAGGACAACGATTACCGGAAAGCCGAAACTCACTTTCTCATGGGCCGAGCCCACCTCGCGCTTGAGAACAGGGAACAAGCCCGCAATGCCACTGAAGCATGTCTCGCACTCAAGCCACAGGGAGACCTTAATCCGCGAGCACGCTTGCAACTAGGGGAAATCGCCATGGCCTACGGTGATCCAGATACCGCAGTTCAATATTTTGTGCCCGTTGTAGAACTCTACAGCAAGGATCCGGAAATGGCCGCGACAGCGCTCGGGCACGCCATCAGCGCCCTCCTCCTCAAGGACACTCCGGAATCTCTGAAGATTGCACAGCGTTACCGGGCGAAGCTTGAAGAACTTCAGAAGACTTACCCGGAAAAATCTCCGTGATTGAGCCCTCCCTAACCAAAGCACCAACAGCCTCAACGTGCACATCGTTAAAAAACTGGTCACCCTACTGCTGCTGGTGACCCTGATCAACTTGGCTGGAATCAGCCCGGTCCCTGCACAAGTGCCCGGATTTTTCAATCCGACTGAGCCCGGATCGGAGCTCTACCATCGGGCCAATCGCTATTTCAGCTACGCTGAGGAAAGCCGGGATCTCGATGACAAACGGAGGGCATTCCGAATGTCCATCCCTCTCTTCAGGGAGTATCTCTCTAAAACACCGGAAGCAGGACAGGTGGAGGAGGCCAGCTACAAGCTGAGCATGGCCCTCCTCCTCACCGGCGACAGGAATGGGGCAGAAAGAGGATTCTCTTCGATCATCCAGCGCTTCAGGACCGGTGAGTGGGTCGCTCTGGCAGCCTACCGTCTGGCGGCCCAGCTTTATAACCGTCAGGATTGGATCAACGCTGCTCCCTACTTTGAGGTCGCCAGCAGGGAGGCNGCCCGAGACGCCCTCGCTCACAAATCCATCTTTTACGAATCTCGCTGCCTGCAGATGGCAGGGAAAACAAATCGTGCCATCGCCCGGCTTGGAGACATCGTCGAAGACACCTCTAATCCCTACCGGGACTATGCAAGGCTCGCTATGGGCGAGCTCCATGCCCGTGAAGGAAGACACGAGAAAGCTCTCGAAGCGTTCGAGGCTCTTCTCGTTCCCTCGGTAGCTCCACAGGAGCGCGCTCAGGCCCTCCTAGCTGCCGGTATCTCTGCATCCAAGCTCGGGCAGGGAGCGAAGGCCCGGGGGTTCCTCGAAAGCACGATCAGCTCCTCCGGAATCGAGCCCAAATACAAGGCCCGCGCCCAGCTCGCCCTGATGGAAATGTGCTTCACCCGCGAGCAACACGAGGAGGCGATCAGGGCATTCCGCGCCGGTGAATATTTGGGCGAGCGACACGTTCTCGCCCAAACCTACCTTATTGCGGGAAAGTCCTTTGTTGCAATGGACCGTCGCAAGGAAGCGATTGCACAGTTCTTCAATTCCGAGCGTCTTGCCCTCGGTGTGAAGCCAGAGCCCCTGAGAAGGATAGGATTTGAAGCAAGTTATCGTCGCCTGAACTGCTTTTACGACATCAACGGGGCTAACATACCTACCCAGGTGGACGCCTTCGTGGACTCCTATGGAGGAGAGAATCTGGGCAGCCCGTGGCTGCACAAAGCACTCCTCATGAAAGCGGAAACCCTTTTCCATCAGGCAGACGTTACCCNGGCAGCAGCCGCCTATAGCGAAGTGAACCCGTCCGCCCTGCCCGTGGAAATGAGGGCCGACATCTACTTCAAACGGGGCTGGTGCCTTGCAGATACAGGAGAGTATGGGCGGGCCGCGCAAAACCTCTCGAGCTTCCTCGCGACCTTTCCTGAACATGAGAGAGTCAGTGAGGCTCTCGCCAAGCGTGCCTACTCATACCTCAAGATAGGAGACCGTAAATCTGCTCTGAAAGACCTTGGGGTTCTTCTTGAGAGAAACCCAGAAGCCGACCTCGCTTCGTTCGCGTATCAGTATTGCGGAAGGATTCACCGCGATGAGCAGCGCTGGTCTGAGATGATTACCAGCTACCAGAAACTCCTTGCCCTGCCCGGAGCGGAAATTGACCGGAAATCCAAGGCTGGTGCCCACTATTGGATGGGATGGGGTAATTACAAACAACAGAAATGGGCGGAGGCCATTGTGCAATTCAAGGAGGCGAGGGCCCTTCTCCCTTCGCGCTATCGCGAGCCCGCGGGAGTTCACATCGTACTCGCCGCGTATTCCCTCCTGGACTCCGATTTGCTCAAGGAAGGGGTCGAACAACTCATCTCAGATGCCCCTCATCAGCAGTTCCCCACCCGCATGCTGACGTGGCTGGGACTGGAGCGGTTTTCCATGGGTGACTACGAGGGTTCCGATCGCTTCCTCGGGCTCGCGATCACGCCGGAGGAACCTTCCCAGACCGATATACTCGTATGGCGTCATCTTGCCAAGGCCCGGCTCGAGACACGCGACTTTGAGGGGGCTTCGGCAGCACTCAAGACCCTTCTCACGCAGGATCAGGAAGAGTTCTGGAAAGCGGATGCCCTGCTGGACCAGAGCCATGCATTCATCGGTCTTCAGCAATGGGAGGAGGCCCACTCCTCTGCAGAGGCAGGAATCGCCCTGAATCCTACAGGCACGGTGCAGGCTGGTCTCTACCTTGCCATCGCAGATATCGGAATGCACCGCAGGGACTACGAAACAGCTGCAGCCAACTACCTCAGAGCGTCCGAAATGTTCATCAATGATAGGGAAATTAAACCATTGGGACTCTTCCGGGCCGCCGAGGCCATGGAAAAAGGGGGAAATGCAGAAGGAGCAACCCGGATCCGAAAGCAACTCCGAGAAGAATTTCCGGCCTGGAAGTCCCCCCCGAACTGAAGCTTTCCGTCGCACACCACGTCCGACCCGCACCGCAGGCAGGAGCTCGATGGCACAAAATTTCCCTTTCCTGCCCTACTCCCACTGCAAGACCTCTCCTGAGTGCCGAATTTTGGTTGCCAGATCAATAGAGAAGCCTATTAGACTTGGTCGCCTCACCGCGCCCGTTTTGTAGGACGATCGATCCTCACCCTTTCCCTGTCCAATGACCGTCAGCCCGATTCTCATCCCGATTGCTGGAATCACCGGATTGATCATCGCTTTCATTCTGCTTTCGCGGATTGTGCGATATCCCGGTGGAGAGGGTAAAGTAGCCGAAATCGCCGAAAAGATTCATCGGGGAGCCATGGTGTTTATGAAGAGGGAGTTTCTCCTTATTTCCATCTTTGCCCTCGTAATTGGAGGCGCTCTCTTCTTGTTTCAGAAGCCCGAATACGGCAGAGCGCAATCACTGGCATTCTTTCTTGGCGCCCTCTCCTCCTCCCTCGCCGGCTTCATTGGAATGTATACGGCCACCAAGGCCAATGTCCGGACAACCCTCGCAGCCAAGAATGAGGGTGCCGCCCAGGCCCTGACGATTGCTTTCTTCGGCGGCGCAGTGATGGGCCTCACCGTAGCATCGATGGGACTGATTGGGCTCGGTGGCCTGTTCGCGTTCTTCAAGGACCACAAGCAAGTCGCGGAGATCATGGAGGGATTTGCCATGGGAGCCTCCCTGGTTGCGCTGTTCTACCGGGTCGGAGGTGGAATCTTTACCAAGGCTGCCGATGTTGGAGCCGACCTCGTCGGTAAAGTCGAAGCAGGCATNCCAGAGGATGATCCACGCAATCCCGGAGTCATTGCTGATAATGTTGGCGACAACGTCGGTGACGTTGCCGGGATGGGGTCGGACATCTTCGAGTCCTACTGCAATGCCCAGATTGCAACTGTTGCTATCGCCGCTGCAGTCGGAGCCCGCGCCATCGCTTCTGCAGACCAACAGGCCATTGCATTCATGGAAAAAATCGGCGCTGAACCCGGCCAGAAGGGAATGGAGCAGCTCATGCAACTCCCTCTTCTTCTNACCGCGGTTGGCCTCCTATGCTCCCTCCTCGGAATCCTGATCGTAAAAAGCATGGCCGGCAAGAATCCCGCCGAAGCCCTCCGTTTCGGCACGATCGGATCTGCCGTTCTCTACATCGGAGCGGCCTTCGGTCTGGCCAGCATGCTTGGTCTCAGCGCAAACGTGGGGCTATGCATCCTGTGCGGCGCGGTCGGGGGAATTGTGATCGGACTCATAACTGAACACTACACTGGCGGTAAGCCGGTAAAGGAAATCGCGCGCCAGGGCGAAACCGGAGTAGCGACCATCATGATTGCAGGGCTCTCGGTTGGCTTGAAATCGGTTGCGGTTCCTCTGCTCACGATTGCCGCCACGATTTTCGTCTCTTTCGAGTTTGCCGGCCTTTACGGAGTGGGCATGGCAGCTGTCGGCATGCTGGGCACAGTCGGGATAACCATGGCCATCGATGCCTACGGACCAGTGGCCGACAACGCAGGAGGAATTGCCGAGATGTCCGCCATGGGCGAAAAGACCCGTAAAATTACGGACAGTCTTGATGCGGTAGGAAATACAACTGCAGCGATNGGAAAGGGATTTGCAATTGGTGCGGCTGGTCTCTCAGCGCTGGCACTGACCACCGCTTTCATCCAGAAGACCGAGGTGTTGCTGGATCTGAGTCAGCCGGAAATCCTGCGCACCTTCTTCGTAGGGGTATTCATTGGTGGAGTCATCCCCTTCCTGAACGGAGCGATCACCATGGATGCCGTAGGCCGGGCGGCCTTNGACATGATTTCCGAGATTCGTCGTCAGTTCCGGGAAATTCCTGGACTTCTGGAAGGCACTGGCGAACCCGACTCCGACCGCTGCGTCGATATTGCGACCAGGGCAGCCACCAAGCGCATGATTCTTCCCGCTATCCTTGCCGTTGGAACTCCCGTAGCTGTTGGCTTCGGTTTCGGATCTGATGGAGCCACGGCCCTCGCGGGCACCCTGTGCGGAGCTCTCCTGGGGTGCATCCTTCTTGCCCTGATGATGTCCAATGCGGGCGGAGCCTGGGACAACGCCAAGAAATATGTGGAAGATGGGCATTTCGGAGGAAAGGGGGGCGAAACCCACAAGGGTTGCGTGGTCGGTGACACCGTGGGTGATCCTCTCAAGGACACCTCTGGCCCCTCAATGAACATCATGATCAACGTAATGGCGATCGTGAGCATCGTTATTGCGCCACTGCTCGCCTGAAAAGAAGAGGTCAGGAGCTCCCTGCCAGCGAGGAAGCCTCCTCGNTCTCCTTGTTCTTTTCNTCCACCTCGTCCCGAACCAGCTTCGCCACCAGAGGCTTCAGGGTCAGTCCCTGCACTGCGATGGAGAAAATCACCACAACGTAGGTTGCCACAAGGATCACCTCCCTGTGCTCAANCGACTTGGGTATTGCAAGCGCCAGAGCCACTGAGATTCCACCACGGAGGCCTCCCCAGGTAAGAACCCGCACTACCCCGGGAGAAAAATCCCGTTTTCGTTTTAGCAGGAGCACAGGAATAGAGGTAGCCGCAAATCGAGCCCCCAGCACGACCACGATCAGGATGACACCGGCAGCAATAGCTCTCCCTGAGAGATCGAGCACAAATAATTCCAGGCCGATCAGGAGGAATAGCACTGCATTAAGGATCTCATCGACCAGTTCCCAGAAAGTATCGAGGTGCTCGCGGGTCTTCTCACTCATCGCAAAGCTACGCCCATGATTCCCCATCATGAGGCCNGCTACCACCATGGCGAGCGGACCACTGAGGTGCCACTCGGAGGCCAGACGATAACCGGCCGTAACCAATGCCAGGGTGATCAGGATCTCCATTTGGTAGTTATCGATCGAGCGCAGCATGAGGTAGGCTCCAAACCCGATCACAAATCCCCACAGCATCCCGCCACCGGCTTCCAGCACGAACAGCTTCGCTACATCAAGAGGACCTGAGATCCCATGGTCCCCGTGGCCGCCAACCGCGATCCCCAGGAGGGCAAGAAACACCACCACACCTACGCCGTCGTTGAAAAGCGATTCTCCGGTAATCTTGGTTTCGAGGGACTTCGGTGCCCCCGCCGTCTTCAGAATTCCGAGGACGGCCACCGGATCAGTTGGTGAGATAAGCGCACCAAAAACGAGGCACCAGATAAAGGGAACCTCGAAACCAAAAAGCGGCAGGAGAAGCCACGTGGCTCCTCCGACAATAAAGGTCGAGAGTATGACCCCGAAACTGGCCATGATTGCCACCACCTTTTTCTGGTCCAGCAGGCTCCCAAGGTTGACGTGCAGGGCCCCTGCAAACAGCAGGAAACTCAGCATACCCTCCATCAATGCCTTATTGAAATCAATCGACTCCACGAAGCGATCGGCAGCTTCCGGCACCAGAGGAAGGGCGTCACGAAGGACCAGAAGGACAACGCTCGCGAACAGGCTGATCAGCATGATCCCGATCGTGGTGGGGAGCTTGAAAAGCTTCAGGTTCAGATATCCGAAAAGAGCGGCGAGAACGAGTAGCACTGAGGCTAGGTCAAGGAATTCCATGGGATCACACTAGTGGTTGATGATTGGGTGCAGAACACGGGATAGATTCCCGTTCATTCGGTCTTGGGAGGCGCATCAGGGAATCCGAATCCGGATCCCACCGCCGACCATCCAGTGGAAACCACCTCATCGATGATGACCTGATCAGGACCGGAATCCTCCGCAAATCGAATTCTTAAGATAAAGGCGCGGGGTTTTCCTTCCTCGTCACCATACCGAAGCAACCTTTTTGCCTCCTCGGAGGGCCGGGCGGCGTATCCGAAGAGCGCCTGCTTGCGGTCCGGAGACTGCAGTCGATAGGAAATCCATTCACTCTCATCGGTGAATCCATAATTATAGTATTGGACCGCGGAGCAGAGAACCCGGAAAGTGACGGGCTTGACGGGCCGAAGCTCCCGGATTTCCTCCCATGTCATTTCGGAGTATCCGACCCAGCTTTCCCAGTCGACCCGGTAGCCATCCTGACTGCGCCGCAGAGTGACCGGTCTGGCGCTATTGTCCGACAAAATGACATCAGCGGCCCAGAGATTTCCATTCTTAACGACACGTCCACCTGGGGCGACCGCCTTCGGTTCCAAAGGCGACAACGTTCGCGTCCTGTAATATTCTCTGATTTTTTCGCGTTGGTAGCGGTCCCGGAGAGTTACCGCCAGAAGTTCCTCTACGGTTGCGGACCGGAGAAATCTCTCGACCGCCTCAGTCAATCCCGCCATCTCGAAATTCATATCAGATGCCTGTAATTCCTGCACGAGATCCCCCTCTTCCTCCTCTTGCTCCTCAATGAGCATTGCCCTCCTGACGAGCTCACCACTCGTGGAATCGCTGTTACCTTCGTTCCCCTGATCTGCCAGAAATAGAATCATTACCCCCGCCAGAAGGACAACGGCGGAGAGCCCTCCAGAAACGACCATCTTCCAGGAGCTCCGGTCTGCCTTCCCCGCCTTCCCCGGAGACGCAGCCGGGGCTTCTGAATCCCATTCAGGATTGTCCGACCTGCGCCTGCGATTGGAAATCGATCGGCGTCTCCGTTTTCTTTTCCGTATTCCCTTGCTCGCCTTCTTCTCCACAAGCTCAGCCTTTGAGAATTCCTGCCCTGAGGGTTTTCCCATCTGAGCATCCCCTGCGACTTGAGCCTCGGTTCCCGTGACATCCAGCATCACGGAACCACGAGCATCAATGTCCCGGACTGTAACAGCTTCCCCGCAACTTGGACATTCCACTTGTCGCCCCCCCGATCCTGCCGGCAGGCGGAAAATCGCATGGCACAGGGGACACGAGTATGCACTCCAGCCGGTATTAACCTTTTGGGAACCTTCCTCCATTACGCGGGCAGAATAATGTCCACGGCGGAACTCCTCAATCTGATTTGATCTCGATCTTCTCTGGGCGACGGAGCGGTATACCCCCATCACCATCACCGAGGATCTCCGTTTCCAACAGCAGACTTGGCCCTTTCACAAAAACACTCATTTCCCCCTTCGCGTTCTCAAGACTCACCAGCTCGGCATCGTATGGATCCTCCCCTACAAGTCCACTGCCCTGGGGAAGAATCGGAGCCACCGCAAGAAGTTGCTGATCACCTGATTCCATCGCCAGGGGTCCATAGCGCTTGAGCACCTCATTGGTTCCAATACCCCCCTTCCCGTGCGTGTCGCAGAGTCCGAGCTTTATCCTGTCGGCACGAAGCCACTCAGTCTTTCCCGCGTAACGGAAGTTTCGGTTTCCCAGCGTGTCTTCCACCGAGTCGTAACAGTAGCGGGTTGCCAGCAACCCGGAATGACGGCAAACCTTCGCGGGCGTCAATCCTTCGGGAATCTCAAGCCCTTTACCGGGATAGTGCTGGTCAGCAAGATTCATCACCTCGGCCCATGGACGAAAAGTGAGATGCTTTCCAAAAGCGTTCTCGTAGACCGCTTTTTTCCCCTGATGGAATCCTACCCAGACTCCCAAGACTACTCTCCCATTATACCCAAGGCTCCAGCCGTCGGCAAAATCATGCGTGGTTCCAGTCTTAACCGCTCCCGGAAAAGAAGGGGAGGCGATGGCCGAGGCCTCCTCTGCAAGATTTCCATCAATCATAGAATCTCTCAGCATTTCGTGAATCTGATAAGCTGTGATCTCGTCACATGCGGCCTCAGCTCCGGACTTTGAGGGAGCAGGTGCTTCGTAAACTACCTCTCCTTTTCCATTCTCAATACGCTCGATGTAGCGGGGTTCACCGGGAAGCTGACCCTTACGGGAAATCGCAGCATAAACCCCAACCGCTTCCCGAAGCGAAACCGAGTCGTGGCCGAGAAGCATCCTGGTAAGAAGACCTTCTCTGCCCACCGGGAGACCAAATGCTCTGGCCTGCGCCGCAACCCTTGCAAGAGTCAACTCACGCCCCAACCGCACCGTGGCGGCCAGCTTGGAAGACGCCAGTGCCCGCCTGCTGGAAATCCTCCCCTCGTAGTGCGGGTTGGTGACTTCCATGCCCCATTCCCCAAGAATGCCCTCCTGCGCCCCGACCGCAACCGCCCTCGCGTCCATTGCCTCATCTTTTATCGTGGTGCACGGATGCTCCCCGGCCTCCAACGCAGCCGCGTACACCATCGGAAGAAAGGCCGTTCCGAATGGCCTCCGCCCCAGTTCGATGAAGTCATACTGAGAGTGGGCATAATCCCGCCCTCCCACATGGGCGAGCACGTTCCCTGTATCAGGATCAATCATCAGGGCAGATCCCTGTATGTAGCGGGGCACCTTGCCGGGAGACGGCTCGAACTCTCCATGCTTCTGGTGGCTGTATCCAGCCCGGGCCTCTAACTGGTCAAGGTGTTCCCGCAAGCTCTGCTCTGCCTGCTCCTGGACGTCTCGGTCAATCGTAGTGTGAATTCGGAATCCACCCCGGGACATGGCTTCCGTTCCAACCTTCTCGAGAGCAATGTCATCGACGATTTCATAGAGGTGCGACTTCCCCTTACGCAATGGCTTCGGGTTGACCACGACGGGCTTGCTTGAAAGTCGCATCCATTCCGATTCCGAAATCATTCCCTCCGCCAGCATCCGGTTCAGGACATGATCCCGCGCCTTACGGTTCTTCGCCGGGTTGGACAGAGGTGAAATCTGAGTTGGGTTTTTCACACATGCCACCAACGAAGCGCACTCTTCGATTGTGAGTGCCATGGGTTCCTTTCCAAAGTATCCCAGTGCCGCAGAGCGAACACCATAGTAGCCATGACCGAAGGGAATCCGGTTCAGGTAATACTCAAGGACGACCCTCTTCATGCGCGCCTTGCGCTCGACTTCGTCAGGGTAGTCGGCCACCAGCCCTTGCGTGAGGTGCCGCTCGATCCGCAGGGCGAGGAAGGCCTCTACGATTTTTCTCTCGATTCCGGTTTGGCCGAGGGCCTGAACACGCGACTTGAGGTCAAATGCATTCCGTGCCAGCTGCATGGTGATCGTGCTGGCACCCTGAGTCACCGCCCGGGCCTTGAAGTTCAGCCATACGGCCCGGGCCACGCCCACGCGGTCGACGCCATTATGCTCAAAGAAACGCTGATCTTCCTGAGCGATGAGAGCATCAATCAGCTTATGGGGGACTTCCTCAATGGAAACCTTGCTCCGGTTTTCCACGAACATCCGCCCGATTTCACGGCCCTTGCGGTCCAGAATCATGCTTGGGATCTCAACGTCATCAATGGTTGAGATGTCTATGGCCGCCGCCTGTTGCTTGTAAGGCTCCAGCCGTTCATCGGCGATCCTCAGTCCCACGATTGCAGCAGTCATGCAGAGAAGGAGGAAGACCCACAACCCTTTGCGCTTGTAAAAACGACGCTTTCGTCGGTTTTTGGTGTTCTGTTTCACCATGGAATCGAGGGATCCAAGTCGACCCTGCACCCACCCTGTCAGGGAAAATTACCCGTCTTCGGAGGAGGGAGCAACTCCTCTATTTCAGCAAGTGTTGATTCCGATGATTGAAAAGGAGGGCCCACTCTCCTTTGCCCGCTTCATGGAACTGGCCCTCTATCACGAGGAATTCGGCTACTACAGCGATCCCAATCGCACCCGGGTCGGCAGGACTGGCGACTTTGCTACCAGCGTCAGCGTCGGAGCCGCCTACGGCCGTCTCCTTGCACTGAGGGTTCATCAGGTCTGGGTAGCCTACGGCAGTCCGCAGGCTTTCTCAGTCCTCGAACTTGGGCCTGAGGATGGCTCTCTCGCACTTGACATCCTGCATGCTGCCCGTCAGCAGGACCCCGCCTTCCACCGGGCTCTCCAATACATCGCCTGCGAACCGGGCGCCCACAAACGCAATGCCCTCGCCCAGCGCTTTAACGCCAGCGGGGAAACGAAGATCCGTGTGGTGGAGGCGCCAACCGAGGCCAGGTGTGAGCAGGGAGTTCTCCTTGCCAACGAAGTCCTCGACGCCCTTCCTGTTCACCTCGTGCAATGGTCAGGGAGCGCATGGCGGGAGAAGTTCGTGGGACTCGAAGGTGGGAAGCTTGTATGGCGTGTATCCCCGCTCCCCGATGGCCCTCTGAGCCAGCACCTCACCAAACTTCCTGCAAGTCTGCCTGACGGCTATACCACGGAAGTTTGTCTCGAACTTTTTCCCTTCGTAAAAGAACTGGCCACCATCTTCGACGACGGTTTGCTTCTCCTCGCTGACTACGGCTTTGAGCGCAAGGAGTATTACCATAAAGACCGCTGTGAGGGCACTCTGCAAACCTACGCCCGTCATCAGGTCGGAAAGGACCCCCTCGAAGCCCCGGGGGAACAAGACCTGTCCGCCCATCTCGATCTTACCAGTGTGGAAGAGGCTGCCAGCGAGGCCGGCCTGACCTCCCTTGGATCCGCCCGGCAGGAAAGCTACCTCGTGCATCTGGCATCAAAGCTTCTCGAGACCCCGCCGCCAGCCGGCCCTGACCGGAACTTCCTGAGCCAGTTTCAGACCCTTACACATCCTGCCTTCTTTGGATCCCGCTTTCAGATCCTGGAATACGCCGTGGGGACTATCAGCTCAGGTCTGGCCTTCCCGGTGGGATCTGGCTTCCACACTTGAACAATTGTCTTCTGACAATGACCCCTTGTTTTTTCCCGCCAAACTTCTAGCCTCCCCGCCGATGCCGGGATGGCGGAATTGGTAGACGCGCCTGATTTAGGATCAGGTGTCCCTAGGACGTGCAGGTTCGAGTCCTGTTCCCGGTATGTTCCTTCTTTTCAGTGCCTTACGGGGGAAAAGGCCTCCCGTTTTGGGGGCCTTTTATCTCCGCGATTACTGCTCCGATTACTGTTTCATCAGTAATCAAGCGGCCTCCCCTTGGCTCATCATACTTCGGACAGGGGCGCCTACTCTGGGGGAATGGCAAATTCAGCCGAGGCAAATGAGGGCGCTGGCGGGCGCAGGGGGAGGATGAATGGCTGCTCAACTGGACACAACCCCAAGCGGGTCGCGGGTTACCGAGGGCTTTACGAGAAGCGTCTCAAGGACGGTATGGACTGGTATTACCTACGCAGCCAGAAAGGGGGCACCGGCCGATGGATTAACCTCCACACCACCGACAAGACGGTAGCGGTTCGCAGGTATCACGAGGAATCAATCGCTGTCGGTAGTTTCAGGCCGCCGGGGAAGATCCCGCTCGTGAAAGACTACTGGGAACACGCGCGGTCGGTCATCATGAGTAGTACACAGAAACCAAGAACCCTCAGTGGCTATCTCGGCAACATCGAGATGATTCTCCGCGGGTTCAAGGGTTCCGGGAAAGGCTCCTGCCCTGGGCACCTGCTCAACAAAAGAATCGACAGGTTTGACGCCTCCTGCTGCGGAGAATGGTTTCGCGCCGCCTTCAAGGTCTACGGTTTATCCGCCGTGAAATCGCAGTGGGTGATGT
>PBNG01000079.1 GCA_002723015.1 Roseibacillus sp.
CCGTGGCTTCGGTGGCGCAGGCGTGGGTGGATCAGGCTGCTTCTTGGCCGGGGGAATTGGGATTCTGACCGGTGGAGATACCGCGCGGGCCTTTCCGGTTCCGGGTCTTGTTGGAACCCGGACGGGAGGGGAAACTGCTCTGGCCCCGGGGCGGCCGGGCGTCGCGGGGGAGACCGACTGAGCTCCCTGCGGCGTCGGCCGGTTCAGCGGACGAGAGGGCGGTTTGGGTAGGTCTTTGAGTTCCGTGAGTTCAAGTTCGAATATCAGCGTGCTGTTGGGGCCCAGCTTGGCGCTGCGGCGACTCTGCTTGTAGCCGAGATCAGCTGGGATAAAGAGCTTCCACTTGGAGCCTACCGGCATCTGTGTGAGAGCCTCCTTGAAGCCGGGGATAACGTTGAGAGACATTGCGGTTGCCTTCCCTTTCGAGGAGTCAAACTCGGTTCCGTCAATCAGTGTCCCGCGGTAGATCGTCATATACTGCTTTGTCGGACGCTGTCCTTGTGGGGGAGCAGGATGGACCTCGCCGTCTCCTTTCTTCAGAATCTCGTACTGGAGCCCGGTCTCGGTTGTGATGACCCCTTCACGCTTCTTGTTTTCGGCCAGAAATTCCTCGCCGGTAGATAGGTTCTCCTCAGCGACCTTTTTTTCGCGCTCCTTGATCACAAGGCTTAGCTGATTGAGAGCCTCATTAATTTTGTCCTGTTCAATATCGGAGTCTTTCAATTCGAGAGCATCGAAGAGACCCTTCAGGAAAAGCTCCCGGTCGAGGTCATCCAGGCGGAGCCCATATCGTCCTGTCTGGTTGACGAAGGTGCGGCCGTTTCGATAGCCGAAACCGTAAGAGGTCTTTGTCCTTATTTCCTCTGCGTCCATGGTGACTTTCGGCTCCTCGATCTTCGCGGGACCCACTGGGGCGGGCGGAGACTTTTTGGGGTCAGTGTCCTTGGCGGGAGAGGGTGTGTCCTGAGCGGAAAGACCTCCAGCTAGGAGAATGAAAGCGGCAGGAATCGCGGCGTTTTGGATGAGCTTCATGGTCTATTTTAGGGGGAGGGAACCTTAACGCTGTCGCAGGTGGGTGTCGAGCCAAAGGGTGGCGGACCTTATTGCACTGCGTAAATGAAATATCCCTATCTGGATTGCTCCAGCATGCGAATCACAGATGCCTCGGCGAGTCTTCGAGTCTTCTCGGAAATTTCAACCTGCGGCTCGAGGCTTTCGAGGCATGCATGGAGTTTCTCGAGAGTATTCATTTTCATGAATTTGCAGTCTGCACAGGCACAGTTTTCGGTTGGCCCCGCGATGAGGTTCTTGCCGGGCACTTCTTTTCTGAGACGATGCAGCATCCCTCCTTCGGTGACCACGATAAGGTCATGTGCTGGCGCCTCCCGGCAGTAGGTGATCATCTTCTCGGTTGAGCAAACTTCATCGGCTAGAATACGGACCGCCGAGGTGCATTCGGGATGAGCAACAACCAGCGCCCCCGGGTGCTCGTCCTTGATTTTCTGGATCGAGCTTCGGGTGAACTCCACATGAACATAGCAAGCTCCCTTCCAGAGATCCATTTTCCGGTTACAATTGTCCATCACCCAAGCGCCGAGGTTCGCATCGGGGACGAAGAGGATTGGGCGATCCTTGGGAGCTTGTTCGACAATCCGAATCGCATTGCCGGAGGTACAGATCACGTCCGAGAGCGCTTTTACACCGGCCGAGCAATTGATATATGCGATGACGTAATAGTCACGTTCAGCGTTCTCCTCCAGATAGCTCTGGAGAGCCGGTGCCGGGCAGCTTTGCTCGAGCGAGCACCCTGCGTCTTTGTCAGGAAGCACGACGGTCTTGGACGGATTCAGGATCTTCGCTGTTTCGGCCATGAAGTGCACACCGCAAAAAGCAATCACGTCTGCATCTGTTTCCTGAGCGTGATAGGCGAGACCCAGAGAATCTCCGACAAAGTCAGCGATATCCTGAATAACGCCGATCTGATAGTTGTGGGCAAGGATTACGGCATTTCGCTCAGCCTTGAGACGCAGAATATCCTCGCGCAGATCGAGTGCTGGTGAAGCAGTAGCCACGCAATGAGAATCGCTCATGCGGCGCCTCAGAGCAAAGAAGAAATCGCGACACCCTCTGGTCCCGCATTAGAAATGACCAGCATTTGGCCCATATTTTCAGGGCTGTAGCTGCTACTGCATTAGAATGTTTAGGATCCAAGGAGCGCCGTATTTTCCGTCCCTGACCTCCAACGGCCTCTCTAATCCTTCTTCGTGAATCTTTTATGCCGCGGGTGCCTTTTCGCTGGTCTCGGCCATCTCGACCTGCAACTCATCGCCTGAGGGAGGGGACTCAACGATTTTTGGAGTATTTTGCACTTTGCCGATCGTGGAGCTCCCCACGAATATGGCCCCAGCCTCCATCGACAGCGAGCTCGCGGAAATATCTCCATTGACCTCTGCCTGAGCACAGATTGCAACTTGGTCCCTCGCGATAATATTGCCATCCACCCGCCCTTGGACAGTGACTGAGCCACAGGAGATCTCGGCCGTGATTTGGGCAGATTCACCGATGGTCAGCGAGCCTTCCGAAATAATTCGGCCTTCAACGCTACCACCGACAACAAGATCTCCCTCAAAGCGGACTTCACCTTGAATTTCAACATCGCTGCCGAGAACGTTTCTCTTGCTGGTGGACGATACTGTCGAAGTATCCCCAGCGTTGTTTCCTAGCGGAGCGGGAGGCTGCGGAGCCTGTGGTGGGGAAGATACACCGACTCCCTCCGGTGTAGTCTTACTTATAATTTTCTCAAACACGGTAGTTCAATACGTCAGAACCTTCAGGGTATGTCAAATTTTGATGAAGGCGTAATTGTGAGGAAATGTGAACAAGTGTCCCGAGCAGGGACGGCCGTCCTCTAGCTGCCACCCAGCGTCGGTGTGTCCGGATCCCGGGAAGAGCTCGACCGAGACTTTTGGGCCAACGATCAGAAGTTGCCTACTCTGACTCTGGTGCAGGCTCGGGAGTTGGCTCTGGNGCAGGCTCGGGAGTTGGCTCTGGNGCAGGCTCNGNAGTTGGNTCTGGCGCAGGCTCGGGAGCTGGTTCTGGTGTGGCTTCCGCAGCGGATGGAGAGCCCGAAGGAGTGTTCAAGCTGTCGGGAGCATCTGGGGCAAGCAGAGGNACGTCTATCTTAGGCGGGGGAGGCTTAGGACGCGGGACGGTCACCGGGGGGGTGACTCCAACCGTCTCTAGGCGAGCATNGACCATCTGCTGAGAGAAGAAACTGCTCTTGAGGGATGGGTTAGCGGCCTGCTCAAGAGATGCACGCGCTCCGTCAATGTCCCCGGACTTTTCCTGTGAGGCACTTTTCCGCATCAGAGCCAGAGGGGCGAGATATGCTGAAGCCGGTTCTGTTGCCAGATCGGCAAGCATTTCATCAGCCCCATCCTCGTNGCCCTCGTCCCTCAGGAATGAGGAGAGAGTCATTCTGGCGGGTGGTTGAGCCGGATGATCCGGAGTTTGAGCGATGAAATCCTCGAGTACTTTCTTCGCACTGTCCCGCTCACCCTCATCCCAGAGCAATAGTGCCAGCCGAAGCCTTGCCGTGCCTTCAGCCGCGGTGCCGGGGAATCCATCGATGATGTTCCTGAAGTCCCCGGGATCCTTGGCGGAAACAAGGGCTTCTCCTGCTTTCTCTTCCNGGACCTCTTTCAGGCCCGAGGCAACGATCAGGGCTCCANTCCCGATCACAGCCAAACCGACCAAGAGGAGCAGCTTCTTTCCGTTAGCTTCAAGAAATCGCTCTGCGGCAGAGGGCCCTTGTTCGATTTCGCCAAGGGGAGAGGTGGGACCGGACTCCTCTGAACGCCCCGGGGCGGAAGGTGATCCAGTTTCTTCTGACTTTTGTTTGGCGGCCATTGTTCAGCGGAGCCGTGTCCCTAGCGCGTGAGCGGCCCTGAATCAAGCCATTGTCGCGGATTTCAGGGTTGCCGGGGAGATAGACCGGGTTAGCTTCTGCCNTCAGATGGCCCAGATGCTATATTTCGTGGCTGGCGAACACAGCGGCGACATCCGGGGAGCCGAGTTGATCGAGGCCCTGCGCAGNAGCCACCCTGATCTGAGTTTCTGCGGGCTTGGAGGCCCTAGAATGAGGNAACTTGCCGGGTCCGGAATGACAGACTGGGTAGAAGATGCGGCTGTCCTNGGCCTTTGGGAGGTTCTCAAGCGATACGGCTGGNTCAAAGCGCGTTTTGAGGAGACGAAACAGGAAATCGAGGATCTCAAGCCGGATGCGGTGGTGTTTGTCGACTACCCCGGNTTCAACATGAGGTTGGCAAAAGCGTTGCACAGGAATGCCCCTTCGGTGCGCAAAATCTATTACATTAGCCCGCAGGTCTGGGCGTGGAACAGGGGGAGGATCAAGGGCATGGCGCAATGGCTGGATCTGGTGCTTTGCCTGTTTCCCTTCGAGGCGGAACTCTTTCAGAAGGCCGGCTTGCCTGCAGTTTGTATGGGTCACCCGATGGTGGAGCAGTTAGAGGAAAATCGTATCCAGCAGTCCAGAGAGAAAAATCTGATCGCTCTTTTTCCTGGAAGCCGCGCGAATGAAATCTCGCGAATATTTCCAACCATGGTGGAGGTCACTGCCAGTTTACATGAGCGCTTTCCCGATTGGAGGTTTGAGGCGGCCGCGGCCTCGAAGTCCCTCGAAAAACAGATGCGGGAGATTGCCGAGACCCATGNAGAAAGTTCCCTGCCTCTCGTTATCCGGCGGGGGAGTAGTCATGAATTGATGCAGCAAGCGTGGTGTGGCGTGGTGACCAGTGGCACTGCGACCCTTGAGGCATCCTACTACGGTCTCCCGTATTGCCTCGTCTACAGGGTGGCGTGGCCGACCTACCTGCTCGGGCGAGTCTTGATCGACATTGAGTTCCTGGGACTCGCGAATATTCTCGCCGGGCGAGAGGTGGTTCGCGAGTTCATCCAGCACGATGCAAGCGTAGGGAATATTTCTTCTTTCGTGGAAGGGGTAATGACCGATCCTCANCTATGGGGTGAAATCGAAGGTGACCTCCGGAAAGTCTCTTCACTGCTTGGGACCGGAGGAGCCGCCGAAATCGCCGCGGGGGCGATCGTAGACCTGTTGGATAAAGATGATGATGGCAAATGAGTATGGTGATGGGCTNCCCAGGGAGCCAGCAAGACCGAATCCGGTATGGAAGGTTGCCATGATTGGAGTCCCAGCTTTCCTACTTCTTTCGACCGGCGTGGCGCTCTGGATCTGGTGGAAGAAATCGCAGGAAGATGCAATTGATCCACGTCTCGCCCTCGCTTCCATGGCGGCAGAAGTCGAGGAGCTGGAGGATAGCATCTACAAACTTTCCAAGGTCCTTGGTGTGCGCGGCTGGGATACCCTGGAAGGNCGGAGAAATATGAGGCGGGCAGTTGCCCTGATCGATGGAACCCTCAGCCCTCAGAATTANGGGTTCCCTGTTAAAAAGAGACAACAACTGTCGTATGCGGNGGATCAATGGCCGACGGTCTGGGTTGACCTCGCAGGCAAGGAAGACCCCTCTCGAGTAGTGCTGGTTGCTGCCCCCTATGACGGCAGTGATGCTGCTATAGCCGTGGTTCTTGCGGTGGCCCGCGATCTGCGCGATGAGAGTTTCGGACCGACGATCCGCTTTATTTTTTATCCTGCCCAATTGTATCGGGACGTTGCTGAAGGGAAGTCTCTGGTTGATGTTCTGGAGAAGGGAGAGAGTCATTTGGCCACCCTGTTACCGGATGTCNTTGAGGAGAGCGCCGGGCCATGGAATGGTGTCAGGCTNAAGCCAATCGCTGATGCATTCGCNGATCGGGTGCGGCAGAGTGCAGAGGATCGGTGAAGTCGGGTTGTCCGGCGGAGAATTGCCTTGATGCGGGTATGCTCTCCGCTGTATCTCTCCCGCCCCGAGGATTGATTAAGGGGCATTAGCTCAGTTGGTAGAGCGCTTCAATGGCATTGAAGAGGTCATCGGTTCGACTCCGTTATGCTCCAGTCCTTGTCCGGTCCGGTGGGAAAGGCAGTTTCGAAGGATGCGTGCCCCTTGCTGGCCGCCACGGTGATCCGCGGGCGATTTCTCTCGAGTATGGACTCCCNCCTGGAACCACGCTCAAACATTACTTCCTATTCTGAACAATAATGGCTGCAGAGGGACAAGATCTTGCCGTGGCATGTGCCAAGGCTTGCGAGGAGATTCTCGCCGAGGATATCAAGGTCCTCGACCTGAGGGGAGTTTCTTCTCTTACCGATTTCATGGTCATTTGTTCTGGAAGTTCGATGCCTCATCTCAAGGCTATTCTCCGGGAAGTGGAGTCAAAGGTCCGTGATTGGACGGAGGCAAGGCCTCTCTATACGGAGGGCCGGGTGGATAGCCGATGGGTGGTTCTCGATTACGTGGATGTGATGGTTCATGTCATGCACNACGAGATGCGGGAGCTTTACGGACTTGAAGATCTGTGGGGAGATGCCGCTGCGATNCCGTGGGAGAGCTGATTTTGCGCAAAGACCAGCGATTGCGTCACCTGTTGGGATTTGAATTTGAAATCTTGGACCCGGGAGCAGATTGTTTCACNCGTGCAGATTGAATTGCTCACNACCGGGACGGAGCTCCTTCTAGGGACAACTCAGAATACTCATGGAGCATGGATCGGGCAGCGTCTCCTCAGAATGGGACTCAGGGTTGCGAGGCAGGTGACCGTACCGGATGGAGAGGCGGTNGGTCGGGCAATGGGTATCGCTCTTGAGGAGGGAGAAGTCCTCATTGTGACGGGTGGACTCGGGCCTACCAGTGACGACCTGACGCGGGAGTCGCTCGCGGAGGTCCTTGGTTTGGAGATGATCGAAGACGAGGCAGCGATGCGCACGATCGAGGAGTTTTTCGCGAGTCGTCAGCGCGTTATGGCTCAGGCAAATCGCAAGCAGGCCCGGGCGCCTGTGGGAGCAGATATTCTGGCCAACCCGAACGGGACAGCGCCGGGACTTTATCTGCCCCCCGTGCTGAGCGGATCCTTCAACTGTGCCGTGTTCCTGCTGCCCGGACCACCGCGGGAGCTGTATCCGATGTTTGAGTCAGAAGTTGTTCCCCGCCTGCAGGCCATGAGTGGGATCGAGAAAGTGCCGGAATTCGTTGAGCTAAAGTTCGCCGGTATCGGCGAGAGTGATTTCCATCAGGGAGTCGATGATCGCCTGGAGGCAATCGCAGACCTCGAGCACGGATACTGCGCGAGGCCGGGAGAGGTCGATCTGCGCCTGATCGGGACTGTCTCCTCGATCCGGGAAGCCCGGGACGTGGTCAGAGATGCTTTCGCGGGCGAACTGGTCAGCGANGANGGAGCAAATCTGGAGAAAGTAGTGGTCCATCTCCTCGCGGGGCAGGGCAGAACCCTTGCTATTGCGGAGAGTTGTACAGGAGGCCTCATTGCATCACGGATCACGGATGTGCCGGGCTCCTCAGGAGTGTTCCGGTATGGATTCGTGACCTACGCGAATGAGGCCAAGCAGGATCTCCTCGGAGTGAGCCGGGATGCTTTACGGACCCATGGTGCGGTCAGCGGCCCCGTGGCGCAGCAGATGGCCGAGGGCGCTCTTGAAGCCGGAGGGGCAGATCTGGCTGTGGCGGTGACCGGAATTGCGGGACCCGCCGGGGGAAGTGAGGAGAAGCCGGTGGGAACAGTGTTTCTCGGTCTCGCCGAGAAAGGAAAGGAGACGAGGGTNTACAAACAGTTCCACCCCTGGGCGCGCGACGCTTTCAAGCGTCAGGTCAGTCAGTCGGCGCTCAATCTTGTCCGCCAGGCTCTCGGAGGGTAGTCTGCTNTCGACTGTACAGGCGGACCTCAAATTCTGGGTGTCTTTCCAGAAGAGTGAATCCCTCGAACTGATTNTCAAATTCCGGGAAGGTAGTATCTCCTTCGTAGGACTGGTAGACCCATGAAACGAACAGTTCATCGAGATCCGCCAGAAAGAGGGAGTAGATCTCTGCTCCTCCGATGATGAACACACGCTGTTCGCAGAGTTCAATTTCTGCAAGATCCTCTCTGGAGTGAATGACTTCCACACCTGCTGCAGACCATGAACTATCGCGGGTNATTACGATATTCTGTCTGTCCGGCAGCGGTCTGCCAATNGATTCGAATGTCTTGCGACCCATCACTACCGGATGATCTCTGGTAGTTCGCTTGAAGAACCTGAGATCCTCGGGAAAGTGCCATGGGAGATTGTTGTCACGACCGATGATTCGCCCGGGAGTCATGGCGACAATGGCGGCCAGAGTCATACTGAGACCTCCGCCTTGATATGAGGGTGCGGATCGTAGTTTTCGAGCGTGAAATCCTCAAAACAGAACGCGTCGATGTCCCTCACTTCCGGGTTGATTCGCATGGTCGGGAGGGGTCGGGGGTCCCGGGTCAGTTGCAACTGAGCCTGTTCGATNTGATTAGAGTAAAGGTGCGTATCCCCAAAGCAATGGACGAAGTCACGTGCCTCGTAACCGAGAACCTGCGCAATCATCATCGTGAAGAGCGAATAGCTCGCAATATTGAAGGGAACACCCAGAAAGAGGTCGGCGCTTCGCTGATAGAGCTGGCAGGAGAGNCCGGGGCGTCCCCCGTTTGCCTCGTGAACATAGAACTGAAAGAGAAGGTGGCAGGGAGGAAGGGCCATCTGATCAACCTTTCCCACATTCCACGCGGAAACTATGTGGCGACGTGAGTGTGGTTTGTTCCTGAGATCATCGAGGAGACTTGCGATCTGGTCGATTGGATCACCCTCCTCTCTTGCCCATGATCTCCATTGCTGGCCGTAGACGGGTCCCAGGTCCCCATTCTCGTCAGCCCATTCGTCCCAGATACGCACCTTGTTTTCCTGCAGATACCGTATGTTGGTGTCGCCCATCAGAAACCAGAGGAGTTCGTGGATGATGGAACGCAANTGAAGCTTCTTCGTGGTCAGGCACGGGAATCCCTCCCGGAGGTCATAGCGGACCTGACGGCCGAAGACTGACCGGGTGCCCGTGCCAGTTCGGTCAGCACGTTCCTCGCCGTTTTCCAGCACATCGCGAAGGAGATCCAAGTATTGGCGCACGACCCATNTCTTAATCCCGAATGAGTTGAAAGACGCTAAAAAAATGCAGGTGGCAGTAAGTTTGCAGCGCGAGGCAAATCACTGGGTTCTCGNGGGAAGGATGAAATCAGGAGTCTTCCCCGCNGGGCTTTCTGCGGAGTTCCTTTTTCTGTCCGTGCTGCCGTTTCAGTCCAACGTCCCGCTGTCTCTGTCGGCGCGATCTCCGCCGTTTCTGCCGACGGATTTTCTCGATTTTCTGCTGGCGGCTGGAGAGTCTTCCCTTCTCTATTTCCTCGATACGGTCACAGAGTTCCCGTCGGGCGAGGAAGCGGTTCATGTCGCGTGAGCGNTGGGCCTGGCATTTGATTTCAATACCGCTCGGTGGGTGATGGAGGTAAACGCAGGAACTGGTTTTATTGATTTTCTGCCCTCCGTGACCTGTTCCCCTGATAAATCGTTCGATGAGCTCATCTTCCCTAATCCCAAGGCTCACCATCCTCCGCTTGAGGGCTTCGCGTTTGTCCTGGCCGATCATGGGTCCGCGGGGCCACGTTTCTGGCATGCTGCGACGTAGGCCATGACAGATTTACTGATTTCGCCAGCAACATCGGCTCGCCTTGTGGCGAAGGGAGGAACGAACCATGGGTAGGACCCAATCACGTCAGAGGTTACTGCTATTTCCCCATCACAATTTCCCGTGCCGCAACCAATCCCGATTGTTGGCACCTTGGTTTGGGCAGTGATCCGCGACGCTGCGTCCGGGACGACGCTCTCAAGAACAACAGCAAGGCAACCTGCTTCCTCAAGGGATAATGCTCCGTCGAGCAGGGCTGATAATTCGTCGGTGGATCTACCTTTCCGGTGGTAACCTCCTTCTTCTCTGACGCTTTGGGGGAGCATGCCTACGTGACCAACGACCGGAATCCCTTCCTGCGTGAGAGCCCTGACTTTCCCAGCTTGTCCCACTCCGCCCTCGAGCTTGACTGCCTCGGCCCCGGCTTCAACGAGGACCCGGGCGCTTTCAACAGCCATCTCCTCATCATCATAGGTGTTAATAGGGAGGTCTCCAACGAGAAGTGCATGATGGCAACCTCGCGCCGCGGCGGCGACATGATGGGTCATGTGCTCAAGGGTTACATGTGTGGTGTCGGGAAAGCCGAGCACGACCATGCCGAGGGAATCTCCCACGAGGATAAGGTCCACTCCCGACTCATCGAGCAGGCGGGCGGTGGGATAGTCCCAGGCTGTCAGGGCGGCAATGGACGGACCTTTCGCCTTTCGTGCCCGTAGCGCGGCACACTTGTCAGTGACATCCACACTCCTGTCATAGCACCGTCCTTACGGGATGCGAGTCCCTGTGAGAAAAAGATCCCCTCTTCATCGGGCGGCCATCTTTGAGGAAGTGGTCCACACCGAGGGTGTCCCTTGGCTTGTTACCAGTCAGTTTTCACGAGACTTAGCTGGTCTTCGGCTGGATTGAGCGCTTCCAGGTGTTCACGAATAGAAACGCCATGCCCGGGCAGGCACATGGAGGGGCGTATGTCAGCAAGGGGTTGCAGGACAAAGCGGCGCTGGATTATCCGCGGGTGTGGAATGATGAGCTCCCCGGAGTCGATGATGTGCTCGCCGAGGTAGAGGATATCCAAGTCGATGATCCTCGGGGAGTTCGGTGGCGTATCCGGGGGGCGTCCGAGGCGGTCTTCGATGGCCTTGGTCTCCTTGAGGAGTTGGAAGGGGGAGCCAGAAAAGGTGATTTCGACTACGGTATTAAAGAAGTCAGGAGAGCCCTCGGGACAGTTCATGGGGACAGAGCAGTAGATGGGTGCCTGTTCGTGTTCATGGTGCCCTGATCTTATTTTCAGGAGAAGATCGCGGGCGGAACACAGGTTGGCAGTCCGATCGCCAAGGTTAGACCCCAGAGCTATCCCGGCACGAAGCGTTTTCCTTGCTGCAAAGTCCATCGGAACGCTGTTTCAAGGGCAAACCAGACGAAGAGAGGAGGGAGGGTGCTACTCGAGGCCCAGAACATCCTGCATGTCGTAGAGGCCCGGAGCACGGCCCTTGAGCCAGAGCGCAGCCTGTAGGGCTCCGGACGCGAACGTCATGCGGCTGGAGGCCTTGTGAGTGAGTTCGACCCGCTCTCCATCGGCGGCGAACATGACCGTGTGGTCACCAACAACGTCACCACCGCGCAGGGTGTGCATACCGATCTGCGCCGAGGGGCGTTCTCCTGTTATTCCAACCCGGCCATGGGAAACGTCGTCAGCGTAGGAGGTTGCGGTTTCCTCGTTCAAGATCTCAAGGAGACGTCGGGCAGTCCCTGAGGGGGCGTCGATCTTGTGTCGGTGATGCATTTCGGTCACCTCGAGGTCAAAGTGATCGTTACCCAGGATCCTGGCAGCATGCCTCGTAAGCCAGAAAAGGGTGTTTACTCCTACAGAGAAATTGGGAGCGAAAACGACAGGAATCTGCTGGGAGGCATTCCGGATGGCAGACGTTTCCTCATCGGTGTGTCCAGTTGTCCCGATCACCAGCGCGGTGTCATTGGCAAGAGCACTTTCCAACAACCGGGAAGTGAAGGAGGGAAGGGTGAAATCAATCACGACGTCGGCGCCTTTCAGGATGGGAGTCAAATCCTCGCCTGTGTCGTGGGTTCCATGAATGGCGGTTTCAGGGTGCATTTCCACGGCCTCTGCGACTGCGAGGCCCATTCGTCCGGAGCGACCGGTGATAACGATGTTCATCAGGGTGAGGTAAGGTGGTTCAGGCGAGGTCGAAGCTCGCAAGGACAGCCCGCAGGCTCTCAGTTTTTTCCTCCGTCAGTCCAACGAGAGGAAGACGGAACTCAGGAGTACACCGACCACAGAGAGCCAGTGCGCTCTTTACGGGCACCGGGTTGGTATCGAGGGTCATTAACGCATTGAGGAGAGGATAATAGCGTTTCTGGATTTCCAATGCCTCCGGGAATGAGCCGTCAAGTGCTGCCCTGACCTGTCGGGCGATGACTTCCGGAATCAGATTGGCCGCGACGGAAACCACGCCCCGGGCACCCACCGCCATGAAGGGAACGGTGAGGGGGTCGTCCCCGGAGAGAACACTGAAGGTCCCCGGGAGCGCCTGAACCAGCTTGTTGACACGGTCTGAAGATCCCCCGGCCTCCTTGATGCTGACGATGGTTTCGCAGTCCTCGGCGAGGCGAGAAACAGTCTCAATATCGATTTGAATGACGCTTCGTCCGGGTATCGAGTAAAGCATCAGAGGGAGCGAAGAAGACTCTGCCACCATCTTGAAATGCTGATAAAGCCCTTCCTGAGAGGGCTTGTTGTAGTAGGGGCAGACCTGGAGGGATCCATCAGCGCCCGCTTTCTCGGCTTCCCTCGTCAGGTGAACCGCCTCGCTCGTCGAGTTTGCGCCCGTTCCGGCGATCACCTTCAAACGGCCCGCAGAAAAATCAACGGCTTGTCTGATGATGTCGACATGCTCGGATTGGTTGACGGTGGGGGACTCGCCGGTGGTCCCAACCGGGACGATCCCATCGATCCCAGCGCCGGCCTGTTGGTCGATGAGAGCCTCGAAAGCCTCGTAGTCGACCCGACCATCCCGGAAGGGGGTTACGAGTGCCGTGTAGCTTCCTGAGAACATGGAGGGAGAGTAGTGGGGAGCGATGACGAGAGTGGCAAGGGCAAAAGTTCCAGAGACTACAGGGAAATCTCTCCCTCGAAGACAAAGTCTGCCGGACCCGTGAGAGTGACTTTACGGAAGCCTTCTTCCGCGGACCCTTCGAAGCCGATTGTAAGCGTGTCACCGCCCTCGACGTCGACCTGAATGGGGGAGGGTATTCCGTTGAGCAGGTGGTAAACGATGGAACAGGCCACCATGCCGGTTCCACACGCCAGAGTCTCACCCTCGACACCCCGCTCGTAGGTCCGGATCGCGATGTGTCCACGCGTGACCTCCTCGACGAAGTTGGCATTGGTGCCGTTGGGGAAGTGGCTGTGGTGGCGGATAGCGGAGCCCATTCCCCTGACATCAAAATTCATGAGGTCCTCCACGAAGGACAGAGCATGAGGCACCCCCGTATTCAGACTGTGAATCGCGGTATCTAGTCCTTTCACGGAAACTCCGGAATTAAGCTCCAGATCGAAGGGATCTGACATCGTCACTTCAACATTATCGCCCATGATCCGCGTGCTGAGAGTGCCAGCCATGGTCTCGAAGCAGAGTGCCTCCTGTGTCCCGGGGATGAGACGGGCGGTGTATCGCCCGAAGCAGCGGGCGCCGTTACCACACATTTCGGCTTCGCCGCCGTCTGCGTTGTAGTAACGGAACCTGAAATCAGCATCGCCCCGGGCGGGTTCCACCGCCAGTAGGCCATCTGCCCCGACTCCCCGGTGCCGATCACAGATCCGGGCGATCTGTGTGCTGTCGAGTTGAACCGAGAGGTCGCGGTTATCTATGACGACGAAGTCGTTTCCAGCTCCATTCATTTTGGTGAAGGGAAGACGCATGGTTAGCCTGGGTATGGATTGGGATTAGGTCTGGTGTCTGGAGATCAGTTCTCCTTTACGGCCGCGATGAGTGGCTCTGCGAAGGAGCGGACCTTTTGGGCGACCTCGGGAGACTCCGAATGAAGTTCCACCTGCTTCACAATTGCGGATCCCACCACGATGCCATCCGAGACAGAGGAGACAAGGGCGGCCTGTTCCGGGGTGGCGATTCCGAAGCCGACACACACCGGCACCTTCGTATGTTGCTTGATGGTGGCAACGTGGTCGCCAATCTGGGCAGAGGGTCCACCATGGGCTCCGGTCACTCCTGTCCTCGAGAGAGCGTAAATGAATCCCTCCGCCTGGCCGGCGAGCAACTTAATACGCTCGGGTGGGGTGGTGGGTGCGATCAGCCGGATTTGTTTCAAGCCAGCAGAATCGGCCATTTCACAGTTCTGGGCGGCCTCATCCGGGGGAAGGTCGAGAAGCAGGATGCCATCGACTCCCGCTCTGGCTGCATCCTCGTGGTATGCGCTGTAGCCATAGGTGTATACCGGGTTGAGGTAGGTGAAGAGGACTACGGGAACCTCATGATGACGCCGAAAACGGCGGATGAGCTCAAAAACCCGGGACGAGTCGCTTCCTGCAGCAAGGGCACGGGCCGCTGCTGCCTGGTTCACGACCCCGTCGGCAAGGGGGTCGGAGAAAGGAACTCCAAGTTCAAGGATGTCGGCTCCGGCCTCCGCCAGCGCAACCATGATCTCGAGTGAGCGGTCCAGATCAGGGTCACCAGCGCTCACATAAGCGACGAAGGCTTTCTCGCTGTTGCTCCTGAGTTTTTCGAAGGTGGCGTCGATACGGTTGCTCATCCCAACCGAGGAATAAGCGAGAGCGCGCCCGGAGGAAAGGACGATTGGTCGACAAGGGAAGATCTTCATGGTTGAGTGCTCGGACGATGCGTGCGCGCCTGACTAAGGACTTCCGCTTTGAAGCAGCTCATACCCTCCCGAGTCTGCCCGACGGCCACAAATGCCGACGGATGCATGGGCATAGTTTCAAGGTGGAGATTTCCGTAGAGGGGGAAGTCGACGAGGAGATCGGCTGGGTGTATGACCACAAGCGGATCAGTCTGGCCATGCAGCCTCTGCTGGAGGAGCTGGATCATGGGTATCTGAACGATATCGAGGGCTTGGAGAGCCCTACGATCGAGAGAATGGCGGGCTGGTTCTGGAAAAAGCTCGAAGGAGATCTTGAGGGGTTATGCGAAATTGTGATCTACGAAACTCCAACGGCACGGTGTGTTTTCCGGGGAGAGTTTTAACTGGTTTTTAGCCGGGAAGGCGATACCGGTATGGGCGATGAAACGCGTAAGTCTGCTGGGTCTGGTCCTCTGCTTTTTCACAGGTGCCTGCGAGCAACACCACTGGGAGGACGTGGACGAGAATGGGGATGGGGTGATCGACCAGAATGAGCGAGGGACCATTCGTCTTTACAAGGAGCATGGCGACCACGACGACCACGGAGAAGAGGAAGACCACTAGCAAGCAGACTAGTGCCGCTGGTAGGACAGAAAACACTCGCCGTTTTCAAAGGGCTCAAAGTGGGAGAGCTTGAATTCTAGGCTGGCCGGAAGGTGTTCGCTGGGCTCCCCGGTTATGGTAGGTGCTTCTTCTCCTCCGAAGAGGGAGTGAGCGGCCCATGTCAGATGTACCTCATCGATGGCTCCGAGGCTGGCGAGAGAGCGTACAAGGCTTCCGCCGCCCTCACAGAGAAGTGTCTTAACGCCCTGCTCATTAACCAGCACCCCGAGGAATTGCTCAAGGGAGCAGAGGTGAATGGTGGCTCCCAGATCCTCGAGCGGGGAAAAGTCGCGGCCTTCCGAGTCTGTGGCAAGAAGATGAATCGCACCCCCTGAAGTCTGGAAAACCCGGTGCTCAAGATCAAAATTACCAGAGCGCGAAGCGACGCAGCGCAACGGTTGACGTTCGGGGAGCATTTCCGCTGGGATGGTCATCGACATGTTATCAGCCTCCAGAGTAGTTCTCCCGACGAGAAGGGCATCAGCTCGTTTTCGTATTTCCAGAAGGCGCTGGTGATCCTGCGCGGAGGTAAACTGGGACGGGTCCTTATTGACGGTGGAAATCTTGCCATCTGCGCTAATGGCAAAGTTAACGAGGATAGTCGGACGCGTCATACGAGCTGGCAGGAGCGGATGGTGGAGCAGTTTTGATTGAAGCAAGAGTGCAAATTTAGAAAAATGCGTTTTGCGACCGGAGGTGCTCTGGGTATTATACAGCCTCAACTATGAGTGAATCAGCAGATCATTCCCCAAAAATAACGTGCTACCTCAAGACCTACTGTGGTTGGAGTGAAGGGGTTCGAGCCATCATGCGGAAGTATGAGTTGGAATATGAGGAAAAAGACATCATCGCTAATCCCGCGTTTCGCTGGGAAATGGAGCAGAAGACCGGTCAGCCGCTATCCCCTTGTGTAGAGATCGATGGAACGATGCTGCCTGACGTGAGTGGTGAGGAAGTGGAATCCTGGATGGTCGAAAAGGGGTTGGTCGCGGCCAGTGGGGCTGAGCCGGATGCCCCGATCGATACATCTTGCTCCCCTGAGCAACACGCAGCCCAGGCACTTGCGGAGGCCAAGGAACAGGGAGATCAGGAGGGCGCTACAGGAAAGATCGTTTTTCTCGACTAGGTTGCTCGCACGCAGCTATCTCCGTCGCGCCCGAACGGCCTGCGCAAAAGCTTCCAGCACTTCTTCGGTAGATTGCCAAGAGATGCACGCATCCGTCACGGACTGTCCGTAAACCAGAGAGGCGGGATCGTTGCCGAGCTTCTGGTTTCCCTCTACCAGGTTGGACTCAACCATGACGGCCGCCAGGGCCCGGCAACCCCCGGAGATCTGCTCACATAGGTCGTGGGCGACTTCAGGCTGCTTCCTGTAATCTTTGCAGGAGTTCCCGTGGGAGCAATCGACCATGAGATGAGGGGAAAGGCCGGCTTCTTGCAGCTGGGACTCAACCGCAGCGATACTTTGGGCGTCGTAGTTGGGACCTTCTCTCCCGCCCCTCAGGATCATGTGGCAGGCTTTGTTGCCTGCGGTGGTGACGATGGCGGAAACTCCCTGCTTGGTTACAGAGAGAAAGTGGTGCGATTCGCGGGCTGCCCCGATTGCATCCAGGGCAATCTGGTTTGATCCTCCGGTCCCGTTCTTGAAACCCACGGGCATGGAAAGCCCGGATGCCAGCTCGCGATGGATCTGTGACTCGGTAGTACGGGCGCCGATTGCTCCCCACGCGATGAGGTCCGCAATATACTGAGGGGAGATGGTATCCAGAAATTCTGTCCCGGCAGGGACTCCGAGCGAAGCGAGTTCGAGAAGAAGTTCGCGTGCAATCCTTAATCCGCGGTTAATATCGAATGAGTTGTCGAGGTGCGGGTCATTGATCAGGCCTTTCCATCCGACGGTGGTTCGGGGTTTCTCAAAATAAACCCGCATCACGATATGAAGGTCTTCCGAGAATCGCTCCATGAGGGGCTTGAGCCGAGATCCGTATTCAAGCGCCGCGGAAGGATCATGAATAGAGCACGGACCGATCACCACAAGGAGGCGGTCATCCTCACCCCGCAGAATTGCTTCTGCTCCCATACGGGCATTGTGAACCAGATCCGCCGCTTCGTTTGTGTTGGGCAAGTAATAGGACAGGACCGCCGGGGAGATCAGGGGGTCGATACCCCCGATGCGCAGGTCGTCTGTTCTTTGCGTCGCCACGGGAGGAACGTGGTTGCGCGGATGCCCTGATGCAAGGGCATTTCCATCGGCCGTAACCCGGTTGGTCTGGCCATGGGACGATTTTGGTTTGGGAAACCATGCTTTGGAATTTACGCTGGGTTCATGAATAAACGCGTGTCCCCGGCAAAGGCTCCTCCGAACAGGGATTTTACAGGCGGGATGATTCCTGCTGTTTCGTGCTCTTACGTGGGATCCACCGGCAACAAGGGCCTGGATGCGGAGATCCTGGAGTTGGCGAAGGGCATCAGTAGAGACGGCAATCACTGCCTCCTCGCAGAAATGATGATCACCGGGGTGCGAATTGCCTGTGGAGGGGCGGTCGCGGAGGGTGACTTCAAGCTGATGAATCGTGCCCTGAAGGAGATGCGGGAAGCGAGCGAGGTGTTTCATCCATACCGCGCCCAGCGCAAGGTCAGCGTCTTCGGTTCTGCCCGGACGAGGCCCGAGGAGCCGGCTTACCAGACCGCAGTCGAATTCTCGCGACGAATGAAGGAGGAGGGGTTCATGACAATCACCGGAGCCGGTCCGGGAATCATGGCTGCCGGGAATGAGGGAGCGGGACGAAAAGATAGCTTCGGCCTCAATATTGCTCTGCCCTTTGAAGCGTCGGCCAATGAATTTATTGAGGGGGATTCGAAGCTGATTAATTTCAATTATTTCTTCACCCGGAAGCTGTCATTCGTAAAGGAAGCTGATGCCGCCATCGGTCTTCCAGGGGGGTTTGGGACCATGGATGAAGTTTTCGAGGCCCTGACCCTGATCCAGACTGGCAAGGCCTCAATTTACCCCATCGTTCTCCTCGATGCACCCGGTGGGACTTACTGGAAGTTCTGGAAGCAGTTCGTTGATGAGCATCTTGCCCGACTGGGAATGATCTCGGAGAACGACCACTATCTGTTTCGCGTTACCGACAACGTGGAGGAGGCGGTTGCCGAGGTGGTCCAATTCTATCGAAACTTTCATTCCTACCGCTACGTCGGCGAGAAGATCGTTCTGCGTCTGAATGCGCCGCTGAGCGATGGTTCGCTGACCGCTCTTGAGGCAGATTTCTCAGATCTGGTGAAGGAAGGCCGGATGACTCAACAGGAAGCCCTAGACGAAGAGGGCGACGAGGAGGAGCTTTCCGGCCTTACCCGTCTGGTTTTCCACCACCGCCGGCGTGATTTCGGCAGGCTCCGGCAGCTCATTGATGCGGTCAACTCAAGTCAGGCGGTNGGGGAACATTGAGAAAAAGAAAATGGCCCGGGGGGAAAGAGCGGATTTTGTCCTCGTAGCGCGGGGTTTATGTGACTCCCGTGAGCAGGCCAAACGCCTGATCATGGCCGGGGAGGTTATGCGTGGGACGGAACGCGTCTCCAAGCCATCGACTCTCGTTGGGGCCGAGGAAGAGCTTATTGTTCTTCAGAGGCCTCGATATGTGGGTCGTGGAGGCTTGAAACTGGAGGGTGCTCTCAAATCCTTCGGGGTTGATCCCGCGGGATGGACCTGCCTCGATCTGGGCGCTTCTACCGGAGGCTTCACCGACTGCCTTCTGCAACATGGTGCGAAACGGGTCCATGCGGTTGACGTGGGCACTAATCAACTAGCNTGGAAATTGCGAAATGATACCCGGGTAGTTGTGAAGGAACAGTTCAACGGGCGCTACCTCACCGAGTCCGACATCGGAGAAAAGGTAGATTTGGTGGTGATGGACCTTTCCTTTATTTCGCTGANCAAGGTGCTGCCAGCTGCAATGGAGGTTCTCAAGCCACAAGGGGAAGTGATCTGTCTCATCAAGCCGCAGTTTGAACTCTCCAAGGGTGAAGTAGGAAANGGGGGGNTCGTTCGCGAGCCCGATCTTCGTGAGAAGGCCGTCCAAAAAATTCGGGACTTTGTGCAACAGGAGCTGCAGAGCGAGTGGATCAACTGTATGGATTCCCCCATCACGGGAATGGATGGGAATGTTGAGTATCTTGCCCGGTTAGCACGGCTGGAGTCCGAAAGCGGCGCTCTGCCTCCTTAACCCTACACATGAGGGACTTGATAATTTGTCCTACTCGAGGCGACTCCTTGCGGCCCAGAGTCCCATCGCGGGGTTTCCGATGAAGTAGAATTCCTCGCCATCCGCGGTGGTATGCCACCCATCACTCCGACCTTCAGGCTGGTAGCGCTCCATCATCTGCCCGATGTCCGCGTAGTGGTAGCCTACATCCTCAATCTGCCTACGGGTGAGGTGGCCCGGACAGTAGGTAACCGTGAAACGGCCTTCGGGTGAGCCATGAATGAGATGAGCTGCCGCTCCAAGGTTACCCCTCAGATCGTCGTTTTCTTCCACAAAATCAATCACCTCCGCGCTGCTGCGGTAGCCGTACTTGCGGATCATGCGATCGATTTCGGGGTCCTCTCCGAAAGTACGGACACCCGGTGCAAGAATCACGAGTTCCCCTCCGTCAGCAATCGCCATTCGGGTCCGGTAAATCCCCTTGTTGCCAATCCAGGTGCTGTGGAACTCGTCCGGGTCCATGAAGACCACGACCTTGCTGAGTTCTTCATCGAGGTGATTGAAGTTCACTTCCACGGCAAGTTCCGCCGCCGCCTCGAATGCCTCGCGGTCTCCGACGAAAAGGCCGCGGGTCACAAGATTCCCACTGGTGTCGGCCTCAATAACGGTCTGGGCATAGAGAATCGGAAGATGCCCGCAGAAGGTATCCTCTGCATGGTTCAGGATCCGGCGAAGGCAGGTATCGGCTCTTCCCATCATCCGTTCGGTGCCGTAGATGGATCCGATATAGTGGCTCTCGTTGATGCCGGCTTCCCCTCCGGTTCCCACGAAGAGGTTCTTGTTTCCGTTCGCGACGCCAATCACCTCGTGGGGAACGGCCTGTCCGATCGAGAGGATCAGATCGTGGCCACCCTCCCACACGAGTTTGTTCAGCTGCGCGGGCCATGGGCGCTTCCAGACTCCCTCGGTCGCCCGGGAGACGACATCGGCTGAGACCTCCCCGATGGTGACTACGTCCTCTCTCCACCGGTGCGGCCTGATCCGGTCCCGGGGGACAGTCGGATACATCCGCTCGATCTGGTCATCGGTCATGGGAAAGTGGGTCCCAAGGGCTGGGAGGACATCGGAGAGGTTGTCCTGGTAGAAGGAGGCCGCGGCACAGGCCAAGGGCCCAGCCTTGCTGTAGAATCGAGAAAAGTCGGGGGGCACGAGCAGGACCTTTCTCCTCTCGCCCAGTTGCGAGAGAGCGGAGGTTAGCCCCGCTGACAGGTCTTCGTCGCTGAGATTTGTGGTTGGGGAGCCATTCGAGAAAAGAAGCACGGGGCGGTATACCCCCTGAGCCCCTCAAAATCGAGCGCTTCCAGAGATTGGAACGAGACTTTGTGAAAAATTTCACAAGCTAGTCTTGAGTAGGCGAAAAGGGGCGGTATCCTGTAATTCGTGGCTACTGAGAACATTGGCAAGGTGCTGTCACATGCTGCCTACGACTCGAAGGTTGAGGGCAACATCATCTTCACGCGTCTGGATTCGGCCATTAACTGGATGCGCAAGAATTCACTGTGGCCCATGCCCATGGGTCTGGCCTGCTGTGCCATTGAGCTCATGGCTACCGGTGCGGCCCGCTTTGATATCTCGCGGTTTGGAGCCGAAGTGATGAGGTTCTCTCCCCGTCAGGCCGACGTCATGATCGTGTCAGGCACTGTGACCTACAAGATGGCGCTGGCCGTTCGACGGATCTGGGAACAGATGCCTGAGCCAAAATGGTGCATTGCAATGGGAGCATGCGCGTCCAGTGGAGGAATGTATCGGAGCTATGCAGTCCTGCAGGGGATCGACCAACTCCTGCCTGTTGATGTGTATATCTCCGGTTGTCCGCCCCGCCCGGAGGCCCTCCTTGAGGGCTTGATGAAACTCCAGCGGATTATTGAAAAGGAAACGCCCATTAAGGACCAGATCGCTGGTATCAAGGAAGCCACTTTATGAGTCCCAAGGCGAAAAAGGCGGGTAAACAGAGGTCAGATTCGAGTAACTTGCGAAAGCAATTCGGTCGGACCAAGATTCGTGAGATGCGGGAATTTCGAGGGGAATACACTGTGGTCGTAAAGCTGGAGGCCCTTGGGGAAATCCTTGCTCATTGCCGCGATGTGCTGGGATACGAATTGCTTCTCGATGTCAGCAGCGTGGATAACATGGGTGATGATCCTCGTTTCGAAATCGTTTACGAGCTTGCCACCATGGATGATCGGAAGCATCTCCGGGTAAAGGCTGCGGTGTCCGAGGGGGAGGAAATTGCTAGTTCAGTTCACCTCTGGAAAACCGCCAATTGGCACGAGCGTGAGGTCTATGACATGATGGGTTTGCGCTTCAAGGGACATCCGAACCTCAAGCGGATCCTGATGTGGGAGGGCTATCCTTATCACCCCCTACGGAAAGAATTTCCGCTTGCCGGTAAGCCCAGTGAAATGCCAGATGTCGCTTTCAGTGGAGTTGCCCCTCTTGAGGGAGGGCCCTTTGTGACGAGCCCTGGTGCGGATCGCGTGCGGGGAGAACCTCGTGCCAAGGGAGAAAGCTAGTTCCGGGGTCCCCAAAAATGGCACCCCAGGCTGCGCTACCAGCCCATGAAGCGTCACTTCTTTCCCTCTCGGCTTAACCTTCACCGACCTGGAGTGGACTGGCTGACAGCCCTCACGGGTGCCCTGTTAGTGGCTCACGGGTTGGCCGAGGTCCTCGGGGGGCCAGAGAACATTGACGAGACGGGCTTCTATGGTGTGTTCGGGCTCAGCCGTCCGGGGATTCTTGCAGGCAAGGGGTGGCAGCTGGTCACCTATTCTTTTCTTCATGGATCATGGCTTCACCTGATTTTGAATGGGATCGTCATTTATGCGATTGGGGGTCGCGTTACCAGAATCCTCGGAGGCCGTCGAAGCGGGGCTATTTACCTCGGGGGAGTCTTAGGAGGTGGTGTGCTTCACGTTCTGCTGTTTCCAGCCCAGCCACTCGGCACCGGAATGACGCCCCCTTATCCACCCCTTGTGGGATCATCTGGGGGAATGATGGCCCTCCTCATGGCGTTTGTCAGTTTGTCACCGGATTCCCGAATGTGGCCGCTGATGATCTCGGGCAAGAATCTCGGCCGAGGGATCATGCTTTCCGCTTTGCTCCTGTTTCTTCTCACACCGGGTGTGGGTGTGCCCATCCTGGCTGCCGCAGGAGACTGGCTGGTGAGGGGCGAAGGCGCGGGTAACGTCTTTTTCATGGTCAGCCATCCCTGCCATCTTGGTGGGGGACTGGCAGGCCTCCTTTCCGTCCGCCGCCTGATGGGCAGACCAGTCAGCCTGGACGATTTGCGCCGCGACCGCAAAAGGCGGGAGGGAGGCACCATCGGATCATGAGAATCACGAAGCTAACCTTACCCTTGTCAGTCTTTCTTTGAAGGTGCCTCCTGCGTCTTCGAGGAGGTTTTAGAACTGGAGGAGGGCGCGGAACGTGATGTTCTATCGGGCCGGTTGTGAGAAGGCCGAGAATCTGAGGAGAACTTGGAGGGCCGAGACTGGCTCGGAGNATAAGCTTTCGGAGTCAGCTTGGGGGAGTTGAGAGAGCGGGATGAGATAGGTGGCTGCTTGAGGTTCGCGGCGGACGCGCCCCGGGGAATCTTGCTGTCAGAGGAGGAGAGAGGCATGCGAGATTCGGGACGATAGGAGCGAGGCGCTTCCTTTATGGAACCACTATATGGTTTGCCGTAGTCTCCCATTCTACGATCGCTCCCGGTGCTGTTACCCTGATCATAAGGGGAGCGAGTGCTTGCATGGAGCGGCTTCTTGTAGTCGCGGTAGTAAGTCCGGTAGCTCGTCCGGTGCCCACCACTGCACGGGTAGTGGCTGCAGTGCGAACACCTTGTATGCCGGTAGCGATAATAATTGTTGTGAACCCCAATATAATAATCGCTGAAAAAGCCGTGGTGGTAGCCGCCGTGGTAGTGGCTGTGATTGTGCCCGCGATAAGAGGAGGCGTAAGGATCATACACGCACGAGCTCATAAGAGCGGTGCCAAGCAGGAAGATCCCGGGAAGAAGAAGACGGTTCATGAGTATATAACGGAAGAACAAGACACTTTATTCGGCAGGATCTCCAGTCCGCAACTCAGGATATTTTGGGTCGAACCAGAATAAATGGGTGATTCTGCGGCATCGGGGAGTGGGGCAAAGATGAAAAATTCGTAGAATATCCCACGAAAACAGGGACTTACCGCTCCAAGGCCTCCCCGGCCGAGCGTGAGATTACAATGTGCTTACAATTTCTTGCCATGGTCATGGAAACTCCTATGGTGAAGCCCTGCCCTCGTAAGGGCTGAACTCTCCGTGCACACGAACCAGACACCACAAAGGAGCGATTTGAATCCTTCAGTCCAAAGGGCAGGATTTACCTTGGTTGAGATCATGGCCGTCATGATGGTCATTGCCATCCTCTTGTCGGTCGCTGCGGTTGGAATCCAGAATATCGACCGCGGACAGGCTACCACAACGGCGCTCTCCGTCACGGAGTCTCTCTTTGACGAAGCTCGTAGTGCCGCTGTAGGCCGTGGCACCAGGGCGAGGCTTCTGATCCATAAGGAGCTTAACGATGAGGAACTGGATGATCGGGAGCGTTACCTGTCCTACATGTGCGTAGCCGTGGAGAGCACGAATCGTGAAGGCGATGTGCAGGGAGCAGGATGGGAAGTGATCACCCGCGGAACAAAGCTTCCTTCGGGAGTCTATTTCAGCCCGGAGGAGAGTGAGAGGGTATCTGATTCAATCGGAGTGGGCAAAGCGGGGACCATGAGGATCGATCTTCCGGGGAGCGGATCGAATGGGGCCGATTCCTTCAAGGAGTGCTATTATTTTGAGTTCAACGCCGAGGGGGTTTGTGTCGACAGCGACAATGATGGTCTGGAGCCCGGCGCGGCAGTGGTCCTGATCAGCGGAACGCGGCCTCGCAATGTGGAAGAACCGAAGCTCGTGAAGAATAACAAGGTTGGCTTCGTGGTATGGCGGAATGGCCGAACTTCGATTTTCAGAAGTCCTGAACAGATTGATCTCGCTCGATGAAGATTGTGTTTTCCGACTCACGTGTCCGCAATCGCCATGGGTTTACGCTCATGGAGACCGTTATTGCGATTGGAGTAGTCGCAGTTCTTCTCACCACTTTCCTTGCGGTCTTCGGGCCCGCTTCGGCTGGAATACGGCGGGCATTGAGCGCGCAGGAAGCAGGCCGTCTGACCAATTCCCTTGAGAGGGAGCTGAGTTCACTCAGGGAGGGACCTGACGAGGCCTACCAGAATGCTTTTCACAAGGCGTTCGACTGGATTCAGGATTCCGGTAAGTCAGAGAAGGCGGTCTTCCTTTATAACTACCGGGCGGACCCCAAGCGAATCAGGGAGGATGCCTCTCTCGAACCATATGGCCTTGCCGACGGAGGGCAGTCGGGACGGGACTTTATTCTCCAGCCGGCGGTGCGTCGGAAAGGGGATGCAGACGCCGATCTCCGTGAAGACCTGGACCGGGTAGAGGGCCGGGTCTATCTCGTCAAGATGACTCAGATGATTTATGATGGGGCGCAGGATCCTGTGCTTGTCCCGGGAACCCATGCCCAGATAAAGAACATGCATAGCCACGATCCGATCGATGATGTGGAGGATTATCCCGGTGCTGTGATCGCTTACACCGCAGATTTCTACGCCCTGAAAAGTAATCGTTTTGATTATATTGAGAACCTCGACCTCATAGATGATAACGAGGATGGCGACCCGGATCTCCTGGGTAAGCCCCTGTTTTCGCGCAATCTCGGAGTCCGACGCTAATTTCAAACCTCTGCTTCCTTACCGATGTTCACCCCTCTTCCTCAGATGCGCCGCGGGCGAGGCTTCACTCTGGCGGAGTTGATGGTGGCGATGGCAATCACGGTTATTCTTCTCACCCTGCTTGTTTCCGTGACCGCAGTGGCGCTGGACGGATGGAGAATCAGCCGGAACAAGGTCAGGGCGTCGAGACAGGCGAAGGCTTCGCTCGAGCAGATGAGCCGGGATTTTGAAGCGATGGTTGTTCGAACAGGGACTAATTTCGAGTGGCTCTATACGGAAACCGATCCGGATGATCCCGGACCGAATGATAATGAGAGTCCGAATGCGGCCCGGATCCTGATGTTTTCTGCGGCGACTGATCGCTATGATGGAGACGTGGAGGGAAGGAGCGACAAGGGAGGTGATGTTACGGGCCTGAGCTACAAACTTCTCTACAAGGACCCGATAACGGACGCCTACGACGATCGATTCAGTGTCTTTGCCCTCTATCGCAAATTGGTTGATCCTGATGAGACCTATGAGTTCCTTCTGGAGCAGGACCCAGTCAATCCGAAGGATCTTGATACGAAGTTCAGGCGTTATGACGCCGAGCTCGGTGAACAGGATAACTTCGTCTGTGAGAATATCTTCGAAGTCAGTGTGGTCTTCACGGTGGAGTATACCGAGTTGGTGGGAGGCAGACTGGTGACCAAGATAGAGCGGGTCCCAATTATCAAGACAGCGGGTGGGGAGGCTGCCGAGACCTTCAGTTTTACGGGCAATGGTATCGTGGTAGATGATGATCAGGACGTTGACTTCAGCAGGGGTCGTATTTCCTCGGTGGATCTGAGCATCACGGTCCTGACCGATGCTGGTATTGCCCAATTGAGGAGAGGAAACAATTTTACCGGGTCTGCTCTGGAAAAGTTCCTTTCCAAGAACTCTTACCAGTATTCCAAGACCATTCTGCTGCCACAGCCGTAGCTGCTTTCGTCAGCACCTTTCTTTACGGATACCCGGATACCGGGGGTGGTGCTGGATGCTCCCGAGGACACCGAACTGTTCCTCAGTTTGAGGAAAACGTGCCGCGGTGGCGACTTTCCCTCTTGAGGTCGAGCCTGATTTGCTCACACCCTGCTCCTCAACATGGGATTCAACGCTCTTACCTATCTTGCCCAGGCCAGTGGAGAAGCATCTCACGAGACTCTTCGACTCGTTTCGGTGCTCGTTCTTTCGATAGTTCTCATTCTCGTCCTGATTCTCGCCTTCAGGATCCAGGCGTTCGTCAGCTTGTTGCTGGCGGCCATTTTCGTGGGCATTGCCTCTGGAACGATGGAGCTCATTGAGGTCGGGGATACCATCAAGGACGGCATGGGAGGAGCCTTGGGCTTTATCGCTACGATCATCGGATTGGGGGCGATTTTTGGGCAGATGATCGAGCACTCCGGGGGAGCCCAGAGTCTTGCCAACGGAATGCTGAAGACTTTTGGGGAGCGCCGTGCCAATTGGGCCATGTTGCTAACCGGATTCCTCATCTCCATTCCAGTCTTTCTGGATGTAGGGGTGGTGATTCTCGCCCCTATCATTTACGCGCTGGCTCGGAGGAGCGGTAAGTCGGTCCTTGTCTTTGCTCTGCCATTACTGGCGGGGATGGCTGTGACTCACGCCTTTGTTCCTCCGACCCCAGGACCTACGTTTGTGGCATTTGCACTCCAGGTTCCACTCGGATATGCGATTCTCTGGGGGATCGTGGTGGGACTTCCTACGGCCTTAATCACGATTCCCTTGTGCCGTCTTCTGGGAGAGAAGTTTCATATTCAGCCACCCCCGATGGCTGATGAGCCGGAAGACGAACCGGTCCAGACCATTGGCCTTCCCTCCGTATTCACAATCCTCGCTGTCCTTGGAGGGCCAGTCCTCATCATTGTCATTGCGTCCTTTGTCGAAGGATCCATCGCGGCACGGGTTCCGGATTTTCTGACAACAGAAGAGGGAAGGGCCTTAACCGATGGTATGGGAAAAAAGAGCTCCTTTGACACGGCTCTCGGCGAACTGAAGGGACAGTCTTCGTTTCCCGCCCAGTTAGTTCTTTTCTTAGGGCATCCCATAATCGCGCTCCTGATCGGGACCTGCATCGCGATCTATGTCCTGGCTATGCGCCGTGGCGTAAGAGGGAATGCTCTCATGGAAGTGGCTACCAAGGCCCTCGGACCTGCGGGGATCATCATTCTGGTGACGGGGGCAGGAGGAGTATACAAGCAGATGCTGATCACAACCAAGGTTGGCGACGCCCTCGCGGATATTTTACAGAGATCGGGTTTCGGCCCCCTGATCCTCGCGTGGATACTGACGACAATCATCCGGATTGCACAGGGCTCTGCTACGGTGGCGATGGTGACGGGCGCAGCCCTGATCAGCCCTTTTCTGGCAGCCGGGGACTATTCGACCTCGCAGCTTGCGCTGGTAACCATAGCCATTGCGGCCGGTGCGACCGGATTCGGCCATGTTAATGATAGTGGCTTCTGGATCGTGAATCGGTATTTCCACATGACCGAGCGCGAGACACTCCTCACGTGGACTACCCTGCTAACGGTAATCTCCCTCGTGGGACTGGGGATCGCATCCCTACTGTGGATGGTGGTGTGAGAACATTCCAGTTCTCCGGCTTTCATTATCCGAACAGGTTGGTGAGCGGTGCGCCCTCCCGTGCTCCCAGCTTGAAGGGCCGTCGATTCGGAGACATGAGGGTCAGGTCATGTGGAACGCCCATTGCAAAACCAATAGTGGCGTTGAAGTCTGGACCGCTGACCGGATTCTGGATGACATTTTCACCTGTCTTGTCAGTTTTTCCGTAGACTTGGCCGCCTTTAATACCTCCGCCTGCGAGGAGATAGGAAAAGGCCTTGGGGAAGTGGTTCCGTCCTGAGCGAGCCTGCACAATCTTGGGCGTTCGGCCGAATTCGGTGGCTACAACCACAAGCGTGCTCTCCAGCAGACCTTTTCCTTCAAGATCCTTGAGCAGGGCAGATAACGCCTGGTCGAGAACGGGAAGTTTCTGTTCGCACTGATCGAAATTGTCATTGTGCCAGTCAAAGCCGCCGAACTCAACATCGACAAAGCGCACCCCTCTTTCGACGAGTCGCCTGGCTAGTAGGACGCCCTTGGCAAAGTTATGATCACCGTAGGCCGAGTGGACCTTGGAAGTCTCCTTTTTAAGATCGAAGGCTTCGAGATCCTTGCTTTCCATCAGCTTGACTGCTTCCTCAAATACTTGGTTGTAGGCTCGAACGTTTTTCTGGCCCTTGTGAAACTGCGCGTCGAACTGCTTATCGAGGAGTTGCCGCAGGGCGAGTTGTTTATTGAACTGGGTCTCGCTTACCTGCCGAAGACGGCGGACATTTTGCAGTCCAGAGGTAGCATCCCCGACAGGAAGAGGGGCATACTGAGGCTCAAAAAAACCGGCTGCCGGGTGGCCGTTTCCGGATCCGACAGTGACGAAGGAAGGCAGGCTCTCGTTGGCTCGTTGTTTCAACCTCGTTATCCATGCCCCGTTAGACGGGTGAACGAGCGAAGCTCGCTGCGTATAACTGGTACGCATGAAGTATTTTCCCGGACCGTGGGCTCCCTGTGTGGAGGTCATGGAATTCACGAGAGCGATCTTGTCCGCCTGGCCGGCAAGGTTGGACATGTAGTGTCCCAGTCTGAGGCCATCTGCCTTCGTTTTGATCGTTTCTGTTGGTCCCCGGAATTCATCCGGAGCGTCAGGCTTGGGGTCGAAGGTGTCGAGGTGAGTCATGCCACCGGACATGAACAGGTAGATCACACTTTTGGCCCTGCCTCCTCCGCTAGCGATGGTGGCGGGATCAGCCGCAAGAGCGGACGGGGAAAACAGCTCGGCCGCACTTCCTGCGATAGTGACTCCCAGGCAACTCCGGGCGGCAGTTGCCATGAAGGACCTCCTGGTCACCTCGTCGAGTTTGTTGAAATCAGGCATGATGGGTATCGGGAAAACAGGAAATTCCGGCCGGAAGGCTTATTGCACGAACAGGTAACGCTTTGAGGTCAGCATCGCACGGGCGAGCATGAAGATATCTTCCCTGTCCTCGGCGAGGGGCAGGAGTTCCTTTTTCTCCGCTGCAGAGGGGCGGCTGGAATAAAAGGCGAGGAAGAGGTAGTCCAGGCGCTGTTCGGGATTGGTGATCTCAGCGAGCGCCTCAAAGACCTTTGAGCGTCGACTTTCAGTGCTGGCTGCAACCTGACCGTTCAGGAGTGTCAGAGCCTGTGGTATTGTCGCATCAGTATGGGCCGCCTCCGGACTATTACGGTCGGAGCCACCGAACTGGCGGACCATGGATCCGGCACGGAAAGGGCTGGGATGTTCAGAAGCTCGCATGTTGATTTCGGCTCGACTGCCTCTGGAGCTGCGATTTGTCACCGCGCTCATCCCAACCATGCCTTCCTGCATTTTTCTACCGTTCTCCCGGAGCTGCCTTTGCTGTCGCTTGAGGCGCTGCTCTTCCCGGGTATTTCCCGCTGCTTTGGCCTTATTGATGGCAATCTGGATCTCGCGGTTCTTTCTCTGGTAAACCCGCCGCTGGTCATCCATTTCCTTGGCGTCCCTGCTGGATTCAATAAGCTTACTCGCAGAGAGGTTCAGGAGGGCGTCAACGTCACTCTGGTAAGTCTTCCATTTGTATTCGAGGCCCGTATTTATGTTGTCGTCAGTATTACCGAAGGAAAGGACGGTAAAGGAATCGTAGAGTTCCTCGGCAGACATTCTCCTGAGCTGGGGACCCACAAAGTGATAATCGGTTCCGGGGGTCGATTCGACCGGCGATACCTGGCGCTGGAAGAGTTTCGTGTGATAAAGAATGCGCTCAAAGTCCCGGGTACGATAGCCCACACCCTTCATAACCTTCTCGATGTAGGTGAGAACTTCCGGGTGGGAACCCTTCAGCTTTTCATTCCAGTCATCAACCGGGTCCACCAGTCCATGCCCGAAGGTCCGGCGCCAGAGCCTGTTCGCAATGACCTTGGCAAAATAGGGGTTATCCCCGCCGGTCACCCAGTCCGCAAAGACTTTTCTCCGGTCCTCAGGATTCACGTCGGAAGCCTGTGCACCAAAAAGGGTGGCCGGCTTGACAGCTTCACCTGGCTCGCCGTCCTTATACTGGTAATCGTCCGGGAGCTTGAGCTGCTGACTCTTGGATTCCGCGATTTCATTCCGGTTGAAATAGCGCAGGAGATAGCGCATCTCGCCGTTGATTCGCCTCAGTAGGCTGCCTCGGGCTTTTGCCCGCGTAGCTTTCTTCTTCGATTTGAGAGCCCGGTTCATGCCGGGATGATTATTCCTTGAGTGCTCGGCCACCTTGTTAACCAGCTGACGGGCCTCATCGCTTCGATACGCGATGCCGCCGCTGAAGGCCGCCATCTCATAGTATTCCATCTGGGTCCACGAGTCGAAGGGATGATCATGGCACTGAGCGCAGCCGATTTGATGACCGAGAAAAACCTGCACCGTGTTGCTGACGTTATCGAGAAGCATGCCGCGGTCCCGGAGGTAATATCCCACGGCAGGATTCTTAGAAGCATGCCCCTCCGCTGAGAGCATTTCGTGAACGATTTTGTTCCACGGTTTGTCGGAAGCCAGTGAGTTTCGGAGCCAGACGTGCCACCCAAGTCCATATTGTTCCTCACCTGTCTGCAGGCGGAGGAGGTCAGCAAAATAATTGAAGGCCGAACTATCGTAGCCGGGCGACGAGACGAGATGCTCGATGAGGCGAGTTCGCTTGTCGGGCGTCTTATCGTCAAGAAACCGGGATGCTTCCATCGCGGTTGGGATGCGGCCGACAATATTGAGATAACTGCGTCGAACGAAGGTGTCTTCGGCAACGATGGGAAGTGGTTGTAATTTCCTCGTCCGGAGATCTGCCTCGAGCAGTTGATCGATTTTCGCCGCGGCCTGAAGAACCTCGCTTAGTGAAAGAGGCTTGGAGGGGGCGGCCCCCGAAAGGATACCGGGGCCTACCAGTGCAAGAGCGGCCCAGAGGATTCGCTTCAGGTGAGAGGAGCACATTGGTTTGAGAGGGAAGTGTCGGGCTTATCTGGTCGGCGTCAACTTTGGATCAAACCCTCTGAAGTAAACGGAGTTGTGCCCGACGATATTTCAAATCGAAAACTACCCGAAATGGGCTAGTAGCGGAAGTCACATCCTTCGGTCAGATTGTATTATTTTCGGCTAAACCCCTTTTTTTTATATCTTTCGGGGCTTGGCCGAGGTCGGGATTTCTGGGCTGGAGGTAGTTCTACAGCCGTGGTAAGTGTTCTTTTGAACATCATTAAGGGCGACATGATCACGAAATTGCATAGTGCGGGCCTGAGGGGTGTAGAGGCGGTCGAGGTTGAAGTGGAGGTAAGCTCTCCGGGACGGGGCATACCGCGGATGACCATCGTAGGACTCCCGGATGCTGCCGTAAGGGAATCCGCAGAACGGGTCACCTCTGCGGTCTGCGCCTCTGCGTTGCCAAAGGATGATGGGGCGATCACGGTGAATCTTGCGCCGGCTGACTTGAAGAAAGAGGGGCCCTCGTTTGACTTGCCGATCGCGCTCGCGGTAGTGGCCTGTGCGGAGGGGGTCACTCTGAGCCGTGCTGAGGATTGTCAGATTATCGGGGAGCTTGCCCTTGATGGTTCAGTTCGTCCCGTAAAAGGAATTCTCTCGGCTGCGATCGAGGCAAAGAGCCGAGGAAGGAAGAGGCTTCTGGTGCCCTCTGAAAACGCATCCGAGGCAGCCGCGGTGACCGGGATAGAGGTCTTCGGAGTGAGTGGCCTGCGTCAGGCGTGGGATTTTCTCCGTGGGGAGAAGATGCTGGAACCTGCTGTTACGGGGTCCTTACTGCATGCCGGGAAAGATTCCTATTCGGTCGATCTTGCAGAAGTGCAGGGTCAGAAGCATGTTAAGCGGGCTCTGGAAATTGCAGCCGCGGGATCGCACAACCTCCTGATGGTAGGTCCGCCAGGAACAGGGAAATCCATGCTGGCAAAGCGAATTCCCACGATCCTGCCGGGGATGACTGAGACAGAGTCGATTGAGGTAACCCGGGTGCATTCCATAGCGGGACAACTCGTTCCCGGGGCAGGCCTTCTCCGAAGCCGGCCTTTCCGCAGCCCCCACCATACGATCTCGAACGCGGGATTACTTGGTGGAGGAAGTAACCCGGGCCCGGGGGAGATTTCGCTGGCCCATAATGGGGTTCTGTTCCTGGATGAGCTGCCAGAGTTTCGCCGACAGACATTGGAGGTTCTGCGCCAGCCATTGGAGGATGGAGCGGTGACGATTTCCCGGGCAGCGGGAACCCTGACCTTTCCCAGCAAGGTGCTGCTCGTTGGTTCTTTGAATCCATGCCCCTGTGGATATTTTGGTGACCCTTCCCGGAGTTGCTCGTGTTCGCTCCGGCAGGTGGAGCAATACCGGCACAAGATATCCGGCCCCTTGCTTGATCGCATGGACCTTCATGTCGAAGTTCCTCTGGTGGATTTCAAGCAACTCTCGTCAAGGGTGCCGGCAGAAAAGTCCTCCAAGGTGCGCCAGCGGGTAAGAGAGTGTCGGGAGCAACAGCGGAACCGGTTCAGTGAGTCACCCGGAACGCGGGTCAATTCAGAGATGAGCCCGGAAGAGGTTCGTTGTTTCTGTGAGATGGATCCGGAGTCAAGCCATCTCATGGAACAGGCGATGACTCGCCTGGGCCTCTCGGCCCGGGCCTACGACAGAATTCTGAAAGTTGCTCGCACGGTTGCTGATCTAGAGGGTTCAGAGCGTCTCTTGTCCGAACATCTTCTGGAAGCCATTCAATTTCGCTCCCTTGATCGCAAGCTGATGGGATAGTCAGTATGCTTGCCCAATTTTGGCCGGGAGCCGAGTGGTCAGGTCGTCCCGGATCTCATTCAGGGCTACCTCGCAGGGTGAACTCAGCGTCCGACTCCTGCATGAAGAGCGTTCTCGGCCGTCTATTTGCATCACTACCGGTACTCCCTTTCTTCGGAGGCACCGGAGGCGCGTTCTCTTCCAGCGGGTGCGGGGCAAGGGTTCATGCGGCAGCTTTCATCTGCTGAGCCAGATATTGCTCCAGACCGACCATGCCGATGAGGTCGAATTGTGACTCAGCCCAGTCGATACTTTCCTCTGATTCCACAACCATGCGTTCCATGAGGTCACGGCTTCCTGCGTCGTGCTTGTCGATCGCAAGGGATACAGCCTCATTGTAGGTGGCAACACCCTTCTTCTCCAGCTCGTAGCTGTTCTCGATATGTTCGCGTGGAGTCGACCCTACTTTGATATCGTGGTAGCGCGCGATTTCCGGGGTCCCGCCGAGGAAGAGGACCCGATCAATAACTTCCTCGGCATGTTTCATTTCTTCAATCGACTCATCGTAGAAGTGTTTCGCCAGGGACTCGAGTCCCCAGTCCTTGCACATCTTGGAACTGATGAAGTAGAGGTTGATGGCTGTTAGTTCGATCGTGAGTCCTGCGTTAAGCGCTTCGATTACCTGTTCGTCTCCTTGCATGTTTCTGATGGATTATGCGCGAACGATAAGCCGTGCCCAAACAACTCCAAGAGATAATTCGGGAGTTCTCTTATTGTTAATGAGACCATGTCTCAAGTGCTCTACTGAAGGAGCGTGACGGTCGGATGCAGGTCCACTTTTCACCACGCTGCCTGCGCTGCCTTGACCTGCTCGGCATTCAACCCGAAGGCCCTCAGCACGCCGACAGCCATCATCTTGTTGCCGTCGGGATTCATGTGCACGCCATCTGAAGTGAGAAGTTTGCCGTTCTTCTTGTCGCTGCTTGTCTCAATGATGGACTGCATGTCGGTGTTCAAGTCAGCGAGAAGACATTTCTTTTCTTTTGCGAGTTCTCTGAGGAAACCATTGTAGGTCGCAAGCTTCTTGTTGTTTGGGTTATCCTTGTCTTCTCCGATCATTGTGGAAGTGAGGATCACCACCTTCACGCCGGCGTCCTGGCACTGGTCCACAATCTTGGTTATGTTGACCTTGTAGTCAGTGAGGCTGACTCCGCGTTTTCCGTGCCAGACGTCATTGACTCCACAACTGAGGGTCATCCAGTCGGGCTTCTTGCTCAGGACGTCCCTTTCAAGCCGGGCAAGCATCTGATTGGACTTATGGCCACTGATGCCTGCCGGAATGGCTGAGGTGCTTACTCCGGCGGACTCAAGACCCTGAATGGCTAGTCGGACATAGCCATTGGGACGAGCTCCCGCCTGAGTGATGGAATCTCCAAGGAAAGCGATTTTCTCACCCTCTTTAACGGCAATCTCCGCCATTGCGGTCGTGGTGATAGTCAGGACAGCAAAGGTGGTCAATACGATCCGGGAAGTAGCTGCAAAGGTTAACTTATGACTTACGTTCATTCTACGGTTAGTGGATGGGTTCGAATCAGCGGGTTTGTGGGCCGGGAGATGTGTCGATATCAGGAGGTTGGAGTCAATGCGAATCGCCGTGGTCAGGTTCTTGATTGACTGGAGGTGGGCCGGAAATCAGGAATAGCAGCATGCTGGACCGATTTTGTCGCTGCCAATTGTCTGTTCTCCTGGCCTCAGCCGTTCTTACAGGTGGGTTCGCTCTTGCGGATGAGCGCTCCACAAACTGGGCTCAGTTCCGTGGTCCCGGAGCGAGAGGGGTTGCGGTCAATCCCGGTCTGCCGGAGACATGGTCTGCGACTGAGAACGTAGAATGGAAACGTGATCTCCCGGGCCGTGGGTGGTCGTGTCCGGTAGTTTGGGGCAAGCGCGTTTTTGTGACCACCGTGGTGAACGAGGGCGTCTCAGAAAAACCCAAGAAGGGGCTCTATTTTGGTGGAGAACGGCCCAAGTTTCCGGAAACTGTTCATCGTTGGAAGGTTTATTGTCTCGATCTGCAAAGCGGGCGAGTGCTCTGGGAGCGGGAGGT
>PBNG01000080.1 GCA_002723015.1 Roseibacillus sp.
GGATCCGCCCCTTGCAAAGACAAGGACCTCCCCGAATCGGAAGCTCCACTTGGAGGGGCAACTGACGAGGACGAGAAGGTCCCTGACCGGTCCTGTGGGGACAAGGAAAGCGAGGTTTCGGGACTCGAGAAAAGCGAAGTTCTAGGGTATTCAGCTTCGGATGACGGATCTGAGCCGGTAAAATTTCTTTTTCCGGACGTGCCGGAAGTGCCGGAAGAAGAGGGGTCAGAAGAAGGCGCTGCGGCGTTCGCCCTTCCACCGTCCACCGTGCGTGGACAGCTTTGGGCGATGATACGTGCGCTGCGTGAGTGGCATAGGGGGGAATGGCGATGATACGTGCGCTGCGTGAGTGGAAAGCGCAGGAATGATAGACTTTATCATAGCTCTTGGTGCTGCGTGGGTTGGAACATGGTTTGGCATATGGTTCTGGTTCACTGCATCACTTTGGGGCACCTTCCGGGAATGCTCCTTCTTTAACGGGCAGAGTATTGGCAAGAAGGCCATGTGTCTTCGGACCGTTGCCCGGGATGGCAAGGAATTGGAAGGAAAATGGGACGGGCTTATTTTTCGCAACGTGGTGTTTTTTATTCCCCTGTTTGTTGTCGTCGAGTGGGTCGTCCTGACAGTAAGGGCCTCTCGACATCGTGGAATCGAAGGGCTGTGCCGGAAGTGTGGGTCTGCAATTGAAACTGATCAAAAATTTGTCCCCTTGTTGCGGCTCGGTGATGAGTGGGCTGGAACCACGGTGATCACGGTAACTGTATCGGGGCCCGTGAACTAGATCCTTGGTGGTCGGTGGGCCTGCGAGGGAAGGCCTCAGAGGTCGCCACTTGACACGGACTGTGATTTACCGGAACCAGAGGTGGATGAAGATCTTGTATGCACTTCTGATCCCAGCCTCCTGCCTTTATGCCGAGGACTGGCCTCAGTATCTCGGCCCAGGCAGGGATGCAGTCTGGAGGGAGAGCGAAGTCGAGCTTGATTTTGCCAAGCGACCTCCGCAGTTACTCTGGTCGGTTCCAACGGGCGGCGGCTACGCCGGTCCCTCGGTGGCCAAAGGCAGGGTCTATGTCATGGACCGACTTGCCGAACCCTATGTCGCCGGGAAGCTGAAGCCCGGTACTAATGTGAACTTTGTGCGAGCCCGGATCCCCGGTAAGGAGAGGGTTCGCTGTCTCAGAGAGAGTAACGGAGAGGTTCTCTGGGAGCATGCCTACGAGGCCGACTACTCCTCAGTCTTCCCTTACGCAATTGGACCCCGAACGACGCCTCTGGTGCACGAGGGGGTGGTCTACACGCTGGGAGCGGAGGGCCACCTGCGGGCTTATACAGCAGAAGAGGGCAAGCTGGTGTGGCACCGGAACATCCTGAAGGAGTACAATTTGGAAACTCCGCTCTGGGGTACTGCCGGCCATCCTGTTGTTGAGGGGGATCTACTGATCTGTCCGGTGGGTGGTAGCGGGAGCACGGTGGTTGCTTTTGACCGCAGGACTGGCAAGGAGCGCTGGAGGGCCTTGGAGGTGACGAAGTCGGGGTATGGCACCCCGGTGATTGAAACGATCAATGGGCACCGGCAGCTTCTCGTATGGGATGCGGAAAACCTCAACGGGTTGGACCCGGAAACCGGAAAGGTATTCTGGAGCGTGCCATTCAAGCCGCAGTTCGGGATGGCTATTGGTGCTCCCCGGGTGTGGAAGGATCTCGTTTTCGTCATGGGCTACAACAACAAGTCGGGGGCGATCAGGGTGGCTCCTGATGGAAAGTCGGCGCGACTGGCTTGGGGCCGTAACCTGCGCAAGGGGGTGGCCGGGGTCATGAATACGGCGTGGACCAGTGGCGGATATATTTATTCGGGGGGCCAGCGGGGGCTCTTTCGTTGTGTGATGATGGAAACAGGAGAACGGGTCTGGGAAACGCCCCGGCCTCTGCTCAAGGCGGACGGCTCGGGTCGTGGTCCCTGGCCTCATGCCTTCACCGTGCATCATGAGCCCTCAGGATACACTCTGATCTTCAACGACCACGGGGAAATGATCAGCTCGATCCTTTCACCGGAGGGATACCGCGAGGTCGCACGGACGACAATCATTGAACCAACCCACACCGTGGCTGGCAGGCTCCTGGTGTGGTCCCATCCAGCCCTGGCCGGGGGTCGAGTTTACTGCCGCAATGACAAGGAAGTCCGCTGCTGGGATCTATCCGGTGGTGGGCGTTAAGCGGTTGTTACCTGACTTCGGGTGCTGATGATTTCGGAATCTCTGAACCCGTTCTTTCTGGAAATCCAATTTCGTTGCATGACTACGGTTATGCGGTCACCCTTGGCGCTGCCATGAAAGGTCTGTTCTCTATTATCCTGCTCGCCCTTGCATCATCGCTGGCTCAGGCCGAAATGCGCGAATGGAAGACAGCAGATGAATCGAAGACACTGGTGGCGGAATATGTGCGTTCCAGCGAGGGCAGGGTGACGATCCGGAGGAAAAGAGATCGCCGGACCTTTACCCTCGATCTGTCCTCCCTCTCCGAAAAAGACCGGGAATACGTCAGAATGCGTGAGGAAAACCCGGATGGGGGTGATCCTGCGGAAGCAGGAGATGCGGATGGAGAATTTGCTAAGCTTATTACCGGAGATTGGGAGCGCACTGAGGGTCATGGGTTGAAATACCGGATCTTTGGAGCGAGAAAATTAAGGAAAGGAAAGGGAGCAGGGTATCCGCTGGTGGTTTATCTTCACGGCAGGGGTGGTGATGTCATGACGCCCGAGGAGCCCTGGGGAGCCCGAGCGTTCACCCGGGATGATAATTACCGGAGTCGGACATGTTTCGTCATTTCTCCCCAGAATCCGGACCAGCGGGGGTGGATCGGGGCCAAGGCCGATGGGGTGATTGAAATAGTTAAGGAGTTGCTGAAGAAGCTCCCCATAGATCCGAAACGGGTATATCTTACGGGCTATTCAATGGGGGGATATGGGACCTTCCAGCTGCTTTCTCAGGAGCCTCGCATGTGGGCAGCGGCCGTTCCGGTAGCAGGTGGTGGGAACCCGGGAGCGGTCAGGGAGTATCGCAAGGTGCCTATCTGGGTATTTCACGGGGCAGAGGATAAGGTGGTTCCTGTGAGCCAGAGTCAGGTGATGGTGGAAGCTCTCAAAGAGGTTCGCTCAGGGGTAAAATATACCGAATTTGCAGGCGCTGGTCACGGTGTTGCAGACAGGGTGTATGACGACGAGAAAGTCCACGAGTGGATCTTCGAGCAGGGGCAATGAGCTTCTGTTTCCCTGGCGGCCTGTAGCCGGAAAACATTTTTACTGAATACTCCGGGCCCTTCGTTGGTCCAAGGGGTATGATGAAAGGTCCCCTTCTTCTCTCGCTGATTGCGGTGCTTGCCGCAGCCCTCTCTACCAGTTGCACCACCATGTATGATTCAACCGGCCGTCCGGTAGATGTCCTTACCCCTGAAGGAGCAGCTCTCGCGGTGGTGGCGGCCGGAGTGGTTGGTTATGCCCTTGCTGACGAGGAGCCTTACCGGGCCAGGTCCCATGGGCATCACCGTCGTGGGTCCTACCACGGCTATCATGGGAATCGTGGTTACGGGGGAAATCACTACAGGAGAGGTGGGTATTGTTATTAGCCTGCTCCCGAGGGAACCTGCGACAGTATTTTCAGGTTCCGATAGCCCCCGGGAGCCGGTAGGGTTCCCGGGTGCACGTCATTCTGATGGGATTGCTAGTGGGTCTGTGCTCCCTGAGAGCGGCCCCTCTTCCCCAGGGTGTGGTGGACGAGGGAACGGGCCTTGGAACGTTCACGAACTGCCGTCTCGTTCCGGCGCAATGGAATGATGGAGATAGCTTTGGAGTCCTTTTTCCGGATGGATCGACCCATACCCTGCGCCTCTACGGAGTCGATTGTTTTGAAACCTCGGAACGGCATCCCACGGACCGGCGGAGGCTTCGCTCGCAGCGTGCCTACTTCGGAATTGCTGGGTCCGGGGGCGATGAGCGCTCCTCCATCAAAGCTGCCATCATGCTCGGAGGCGCGGCCAAGAAGCGGGTGGGAGAGTTGTTATCAAAGCCTTTCACAGTGCATACGGCCTGGGCCGATGGCCGGGGACATCCCCGACACAAGCGTTACTATGCGTTTATTACCGAGGCTGCGGGGGGAGATCTCGGCAGGCTACTTGTCAGGGAAGGTCTCGCGAGGGCCTTCGGGGTTGCCCGGGCGCGCCGGGTGGGCGTGAATCAGGAGGAGTACAGGGACCGGCTTGGTGATGAAGAGCTCTCCGCTGCCTCCCGGAGGGTTGGAGCGTGGAAGCTCACCAACTGGGAATCCCTACCGGAGGAGCGGCGGGTGGAGCGGGTCCGGGAGGAGGAGGAGCGGTTGTTGTCATCGTCTCCCGAAAAAGCATCGTTGAATCCCAATACGGCCTCAAAGCTCGAGCTCATGCGTCTCCCCGGGATCGGTGAGGTGCTTGCAATCAGGATCATTGAGGGGAGGGAAGAAGAGGCTTACCGCGTGCCCTCGGATCTCAGGCGGGTTACGGGAATCGGGAAGCAGACAGTGGCAAGGATGGCCCCTTATCTTTTCTTCGGGGACAAAAAGCGATGATGATGAAGAGCCCCATTTTTCCGTCGGAACCCGGAGAACGCCGATGGGTCATTGTCCCGGGGAAGATCATGATGTGCCAATGACGGGGGTGGAGCTGACAAGGGACCTCCTGATGGATGCGGGCGGTTGGAAGGAAATGAAGGCGGCCCGGGAGATGCATCGTGGTCGCCTTGTCCGTGCGGCCGCGTATGAGAACGGATGGTTGGAGGGCATTGTCCTCATGGGGGGAAAAGAAAAGAAGGTGAGGATGCAGGTCGTTTCGCGAACCGAGATGGAGAACAAGTGCACCTGCCTGACGGCCCGCCGGGAGGGCCGGGTTTGCGCGCATGCCATAGCCATTGGCCTCGAGGTGATTGAGCCAACCCTGCCTCAAGAGGGTGCGAACCCGGAGACGGAGAACGAAGAGGTGAACTCGTGTTGGCCGGTTATCACGGAGCGGTATGAGGAGGAGGCCTATCCAATACAATGCCGGGTCATGTTACCCCTCAGGATCGAGGAGTCGTGGAGCAGGGGTCAGCTAATGGTGGTCTTTGCCACGGACTACGAGGGCGAAGAGCATCTTCTGGGTTCCTGGGGCGAAGACTATGTCCTGCAAGCAGGGGAGTATGACAGCCGACTTCTTCTCGTCCTGCGTCGCCTTTTTCCAGAGAGGCCCCCGGGTGCGGTTAATCTTGGCCGCCAGCAATTTCTCGAGGTGCTTGAGGCTCTGGCGGGTCATTCCCGGGTTTCTTTTGGCAAGAAGCAGGGGGCTGCTATTTCCTGCCACCCTCTTCGCCTTTCCGTAGGATGTGAAAGAGGGTTTCTGCGAGCTCAATGGCCGGATGGAATACAGCCCCTGGTCGCGGGACGAGAAGTATGGGGGCTCGATACTGAGAATCAGGCTTTTTACCCGATCGCTTCCGGACTGCCGGACGCGTTGAGGGAGGTGCTTGAGAATGGTATACGCCCCGGTCCCCTCGAAGGGCCGGCATTGGTTAGCGCACTTGGCGGCTGGTTCGATATTGAGCAGGGTGTCCGTGCGTCTTTACCGCAGACGGCATCGCCGGTCGTCGAGGTCATGTTCGATGGATCCTTCAATCATATGGAGGGGAAAATGACCTTTCAATATGGAGCAAACCGTCGCTCAGCAGGTCAACTCGAAGAAGCTCTCCTCACGACCGAGGATGGAGAGAGTGTCCTTGCGAGTACGGCGCTGGAGAGGCTGGCGGAAGATTCCCTTCGGCAGTGGGGATTTGAGGGGCCTGCTTCCGGGGGAAGGTTCGTGATGCGTAACCCCGATGAGATCCTGCGTTTTTTCGCCCACGGATTACACCGGCTTGATCCAGACTGGATTGTCCGCAAGGGAGAGCGGTTCACGGAATTCGCAAAGGACGTGGTTCCGGTCCAACCAGCCTACCACCTTACCGGGAGCGGAGAGAACTGGATGGAGGTTGAGGTCAAATATGAAACCAGAGATGGCACGGGTATACGGAGGGAGGAAATACAGAGGCTCCTGAATACCGGACGATCCGCTTGTTCGCTGGGGGGCAACCGGAAAGCAGTCGTGGATCCTGGCCAGTTCACAGAGGCCATGGAATCCATCGCCGATTGCGATCCCAGGCAGAACACTCCCGGAGTGTTTCGGGTCGATGCCGCTCAAGCGGCCTACCTCCAGCACAGTGCGGCGGACCTAGGCCTTCCTGCCTCCACTGTATTTCCTCCGGCAGAGGAGATCGTTCCGGAATTGAACCTCGGGTCGCTGGATGCGGTTCTCCGCCCCTATCAGAGGGATGGTGTTGAATGGCTCTGGAAGCTGTCCGAACTGGGGATGGGAGGAGTTCTCGCAGACGACATGGGTCTGGGTAAAACGCTTCAGGCGCTGGCATTTATTGTCGCCCGNGGTGGTCCCGCCCTGGTGGTATGCCCTTCCTCTCTGGTTCAAAACTGGCTGGAAGAGGCCGAGAAGTTTGCTCCGGAGCTGATGGCGATTTCAATTGAGGGACCAGAGCGGGCAGCGATCCTGGAAAGCAATCCCACCGCNGATCTGCTTGTCACCAGTTATGCCCTTCTGCGCCTCGATGCCGACTTGTACCNNGGGCGGAACTTCAGGGTGATCATTCTCGATGAAGCCCAGAACATCAAAAATCCGGACGCGCAGGTNTCGCAGGCGGCTTTTCATCTCAGGGCAGAATATCGCTTCGCACTGACAGGGACGCCAATGGAGAATTCCGTGACGGACCTCTGGTCCATAATGAACTTCGTTCTGCCGGGATATCTGGGGGATCGTTCCAGGTTTAGGGANCGTTTCGAAAAGCCGCTTGCCCGGGGAAATGAGCCAAGATTACAGCGCCGGTTGTCTCGCCGGCTGAGACCCGTGGTGCTGAGGAGACTCAAGGAAAAGGTTGCGAGGGATCTTCCGTCAAAGATCGAACAGGTGCGCTACTGTGACCTGAGTGAGATCCAGCGGGGAGTGTATCAATCCCTCCTTGAAGAGGGTCGGAGAGTGATTGCGGGGTCGGAGGGAGGGAAAAGGCGCATGCTTGCGCTGACAGCGCTCCTCCGTCTCCGGCAGGCCTGCTGTGACCTGCGGCTTTTGAATCTTCCGGATGTCAGCGAGCGGGATGGATCCGTCAAAATCCAGGAGCTGAGCCTGCTGCTCGAAGAGGCGATTGAGGGAGGGCATCGAGTACTTGTATTCAGCCAGTTCGTAGAAATGTTGCAGGGGGTGGTTCCTGTTCTTGCAGAACGGGGATTCGAGTTCTGCTATCTCGACGGTCAGACCCGGAAGCGGGGTGAGGTGGTCAGGCGTTTCCAGAACTCATCCATTCCGGTTTTTCTCATCAGCCTCAAGGCCGGAGGCGTGGGGTTGAATCTGACAGGTGCGGATACCGTGATCCATGTCGATCCCTGGTGGAACCCGGCGGTTGANGCCCAGGCCACGGATCGTGCCCATAGAATTGGCCAGAAACGGGTGGTCACCTCCTACAAGCTGATCGCGCGGGACACGGTCGAGGAGAAAATCCTGGCCCTGCAGGAGCGGAAGAGGGACATGATCGCCTCGACTCTCGGTGATGGATCGCCTGGGGCGGATCTTGGCTTGGACGAGGAGGAGATTCTCGGACTCTTCGGCTAGGCGCCCGTCATCCNGTGGCACGCGCCTGCTGTTCCAGATTTAGAGCACTGTCGTGATCCTGGTGGTGACCGAGTTGGCAAGAAAGCACTCTTCGTGTGCCTTGTGGTGCAGCTCTTCCAGTTTCTCGGCTGAAACCGTGACGCCTTCAGCCCAAACGGTTTCAGGGTGAAGCTCGACACGGGCAAGAACCGGTTTTCCATTCTCGCCCTTCTCGAGAAAGCCAACTGCCTTGTCGACGTAACTTTCTACGGTCAGATTCTGGAGAGAGGCGAAGGCGAGAAAGGTCAGCATGTGGCAGCTGGAGAGCGAGGCTACGAAGGCCTGTTCCGGGTCTGGAATTTCCTCACTGCCGAGAAAATCCGCAGCGGCAGATGCTCTGAGGGTAACGCCGTGTCCAAAGTCGAGATCATGATCCCGGGAGTAACTCTTGTAGCCGAAGTCCTTTCCTTCGCGGTTCCAGGTAAGGGTAATGGGGTGCGAGCTCATCGTAGGGATTGGTTATGGAGTAAATTCAGATTCGGTGAAGTTCCCCTCTCTACAGGGAACGCTCTACTCTGAACAACCTAATTTGGATTCAACTTCTGGTGAAGCTGCTGGAGGGACGCGAGAATGGAATTGAAGCCTGCCAGCTCTTCTCCCGACGTGACCCTTGTGCTGNTCGCGATCCGTCTGGCAATGAGGGACTTGATGTCTTCTATGATTGCAGGTTCATTCTGAATGAGAAGGTTGAGCTCGGCCGCTTTCTGGAGNGAAAAAATGTTCATATTGCAAGATCCCGTGAACACCAGTTCCTCATCAAAGAGGAGCAGCTTGGCGTGGATCATGGTGTCTGTCAGGTATACCTTGACGGGTGCTCGCATGTAGAGGTCGTGAATAGCCCAGTAGTTCACATCATTGCCGATGTTGGCCTCTCTGGAAAACAGGATCGTAATACGGATTCCCCGGGCAGCGGCTTCAACGAGCGCATCAGAGAATTCAGGGTCTCCAATGTAGGCGACCTCAATGTAGATGGACTCCCTTGCCTGGGCGATAAGGTCAAGGACGGCAGGCTTGATCTCAAAGGAAGACTCGCCCGTAGAGCGATGGGAGTTGCAGAGAAACTCGAAATTGCGCCCCAGGTCNAAGGCGATCTCTCCACGCATCCTTGCGCGTAGCCTCTTAACAAGCTGAGGGTCCTCCAAGGCGATCATGTAATCAAAGTAGTCCTGATGACGGTCCTCAATGTTGATGCTTCCCGTGACAAGAAGTCGTTCGTCAAAGACGTAATACTTGGTGTGGGTCTTATTGATCCACTCGACTGTCACATTAGGATGGGCGAGGAGAGTGGCTCCCAGATCCTGGTCATGATTGTCCTCGACGAAGGTATCGGGAAAGGTGCGTGCGATGATCTTGTAGACCATTCTCTTGAGGAGGGGAATCTTGCGAGGGAAGAACGGTTTGCGATTCATCTCGATGACCTCGCACATGATCGCTCCGATATCCTTGATGATGTGAACCTTCACGCCGCGCTCGGCAGCGGCGAGAACGGCCTCACCCACGCGGGTGCCGGCTTCGTCCGCGCGCCAGACGTACATGAAGATCTCCACGCTTTCCCGGGCTTTTTCCAGCTCCGCCACCACGAGGTCAAAGGTGGGTTCGGCCACCCGCTCCGGAGGAAAGGGTCCGGTCAGGGGAGGGTGGAGCAGATGATAGCTCTCGCTCATGTTTGCAGGTCCCTGTCTGAACAGGAATGACGCGAGACGAAACAGGAAAATCAGGAATATGACGATTTCCCGGGGCAATGTGGTTTCTTCAAGCGCCCGGGACGGGCAGTGGGCTCCTCGTTTACGATGTGATTCCGGTAAAACGTATCGCTGACTGCTCCGGACACCCCGATGGCTGGGGCGCTGCGGGGACAGGATGTGGCATTCTCCCAGAGCGCGACCTGCAGGGCCGAGGGAGGTGCTCGGGAGGAAATTACGAATTTGTGGTTTGAGATGNGACCGGAAGGGCCGGTAGAGTGCGATAACCCATGGGACGCGCATTTGAGTATCGGCGAGCCGCGAAGGAGAAGCGGTGGGATAAGATGTCNAAGGTCTTCCCCAAGCTTGCGAGAACCATCACGATGGCCGCCAAGGAGGGGGGAGCCGATCCTGACAGTAATTCCAAGCTGCGTACGGCAATTCTGAACGCCAAGGCGCAGAACATGCCCAAGGATAATATTGCGACAGCGATCAAACGGGCTGCGGGAAAGGACATGGCCGACATTTCCGAGGTCAACTANGAAGCCAAGGGACCTCATGGGGTAATGTTGTTTATTGAGACTGCGACCGACAACACCAACCGCACGATCACCAACATCCGNACCCCGATCAACAAGGCTGGGGGAGAGATGCTCAACAGCGGTTCGTTGCAGTTTCTCTTTGACCGCAAGGCGGTGATCCAGTTTGAAAAAAAGAAAGATCAGGATCTTGAGNATATTGAACTCGAACTCATTGACCATGGACTTGAGGAACTGGAGGAGAATCAGGGCACGGTTTTCGTGTATGGGGATTTCACCAACTTTGGTTCTCTCTCGCAGGGTTGCGAGGAGCTTGGGATCGAGTTGAGCAGAGCCAGTCTGCAGCGTATTTCCAACAATCCCCAGGAATTCAGCGAAGCCCAGCTGGATGAGATTGAAGCCCTGATTGACAAGCTGGAGGATGATGAGGACGTGCAGGCGGTTTACACCAATATCGCCTGAGCCGGGTGCCGGGGGGTCCCGGGTCAGGCAGGATGGACGGTGTATCCACCAGAGGGCTCGTCGGCCTCAAGTTTCAGGAGCCCGTGTTCCTCGGCGCCGAGCAGGACTTCATTAAAGGACCTGAAACCATGGGCACGCTCGTTGAATCCAGGATTTCGGCGTTTGAGAGCCTGCTTGATCATAGATCCCCAGATCGCTTCATCGCTGCCCCGTTCCTCGAGAAGCGCCTCGAAGGTGTCCGCGACCTGTTCCAGCGCCTCCTCGGTGGTAGGCCCGTCCGAAGACTTTCTGCGTGCGGTTTTCTTCGTTGGGGCCTTCCGGGCATTCTTCTTCCGGGCGGTTTTCGCAGCCGGTGACTTGCGGACGAGATCGTCGTAGTAGATGAACTCGTCACAATTCTTGATAAAGAGGTCCGAGCTGGAGTTCTTGACCCCGACACCGATCACGGTCTTGGCGTTTTCGCGGAGTTTGCTTACGAGGGGCGAGAAGTCGGAGTCTCCCGAAATAATCACGAACGTATCGACATGGCCCTTGGTGTAGCAGAGATCCAGAGCGTCCACCACCATCCGGATGTCGGCGGAGTTCTTGCCCGACTGTCGGAAGTGAGGAATCTCGATCAGTTCGAAGGCGGCATCATGCAGGTCGCGTTTGAATTCCTTGAAGCGTGAGAAATCGCAGTAGGCCTTTTTCAGGACGATATGCCCCTTGAGAAAAAGACGCTCAAAGACCTTGGCGATTGAGAAGGTCGGATAGCGGGCATCGCGGGCACCGATGGCGATATTCTCCAGGTCGAGGAACACCGCCATGGTGGCGTTGGGATCATTGAGAGACGTTGTGATGGGAGATCCTAGGCATGATGAAAGCCGGGAGCAAGAAGTGAGAGGGACCGGTTGGGGAACGGGACAGGATTCACTTCTTACGGGTCCTGGGCTGCTTGTAGGCAATTCCCAGATCGTTCGTTCGGACGCTCCTCAGCTTTCCGGCAAGGCGGTTCTGGAATGTCCGGGTCACAGCCGCATGAGAAGCTTCGCCAGCCAGATTGATGAATTGGCCCGGATCCTTTCTCATGTCGAACAATTCCTGGCCTCCACTGGCATCCTCGCCGTACTGGAGGTAAGCCCAGTCCCGGTCACGGAGGAGAAACCCCTTTCGCATCGGAGCCACACAAAACGCATCCTGGCGCACCTCGTGTCCCGGGTCATCAAGCATGCTGGAAATGTCCTTTCCCTGAAGGCGCTCCGGAACCTCGAGACCGCAGAGTGCAGCGGTGGTAGGGTAGAGATCCAGCAACTCCACAAGGGAATGGCACACCGCGGGCTGTTTCCCGGGAACGGAGACGATGAGAGGAACCCCGGCGGATTCGTCCCGCAGGCTGACCTTGGCCCAGAAGTCGTGTTCGCCGAGGTGAAAGCCATGGTCACTTGTGAAGATGACGATGGTCCGCTCGGTAAGGCCGGCATCTTCCAGCGCATCAAGCACCTTGCCCACTTGGGCATCCATGAAGGCCACCGAGGCGTAATACCCCCCGATAGCCTTTCTCTGGCGCCGAGGATCCATCTTCATGTTCGCACTCGTACAGTAATTGATTCCGGCCTTCGGAATGTCATCCCAGTCGCCTTCGATTTTTGGGGGCAGGGCGATCCTGCTGTAAGGAAGGAAGGGCTTATAATAGGAGCGAGGTGCCACGAAGGGGACGTGTGGACGCACGAATCCCACCCCGAGCCAGAAGGGTTTTCTCCTATTTTTCATACTCGCGATGAGTTCACACGCCTTGGCGGCAGTCTTGCCGTCGGAGTGCACGAGGTCGTCGCCATCAGCCTCGACCACCACAAAGGTATTCCCGCCGACCGCAGGCTTCTCCCCGTCCGGATTATTCTGGAGAGTCTCCCCGGTCCCGGGGGCTGTCCATTCAGGCCCCTTGCTGTTGTAGCGCTCCGTCCACGAGGCTTCATCGTCAGCTCCGTGGCCCCCGGACTCAATGCCCCCTGGAACCCCCATGTGGTAGATCTTGCTCACCCTTGCGGTATGATAGCCGTTGTTCAGGAAATGCTGCGACCAGGTCGCGCGGTTGCCAATTCTTGGTCTTGGATTTCGGTAGCCGAGTTCCCCGGTGGCGTGGGGATAGTAACCTGACATAAAGGAAGCTCGGGAGGGTCCACAGTAGGTACCCTGACAGTATGCTCTGGTGAAGCGCGTTCCCCGCGTTGCGAGGCGATCGATGTTGGGAGTCTGACAGACCTTGTTTCCGTAACAGGAAAGAGCGGTGTAAGTGAGGTCGTCAGAGATAAGGAACAGTATGTTGTAGGTGGGCTCCTCCGCCGTGGCGGTGGGCAGGAAGGTCGCAGGAAGCAGGATAGCGAGTAAAGGGAGCAGCCTCATGAGGGGGAGTCGGCTCTGTTCAGGTGGTCAGATCCCGGAGATTCCCGTTCTTCGGGTCCCGGGGGCTCTATTTGATGATCCCGGAGAGGTCGTAGGCGGTTACCTTGTTCTCGAGCATCTGGGGCACAATGAGCAGCTTCTTCCCGGGCAGGTAGGCGATGTCAGCAGAGCCCTTGGGAAGGTCGAGGACAGAGGTTACCGCCCCCTTTGCACTGATATGGAGAACGGCCCCCTCGATCCAATCAGTAACAAGGAAGCCGCCCTTCCCATCCAGCTCCACTCCATCCAGATTGCCGACCGTTGCGGTCGTTACCGGCGTCACCTTGCGAGTGCGTAGATCCATGGCGAGCAGTCGGCCGAGGACCAGGGTGTCGAAGGAGTCCTGGATATCGCGCCCCCATCCAGCGATGTAGAGAGTATTGCCATTTGCGAGAAGCCCGTTGGGGCTGTCCAGTTCGACTCCGGTGGCGACCCTGGAAACCTTGTTGGCCTGCAGGGCGTAGATGGAGCTGGCCAGCATGTCAGATACAAGGACGGTGCCGCGCTCAGTCACCGCAACATCATTGAGAAATTTCGCGCCCTCTATCTCGTGGATAGCCTGGGTCGTTGCGCTTTCGATATTGACCCCAACCAAGCGGTCAATGTCGGCAACCCAGAGAACGCCTCCGGTGGAGCGCAGTCCCTTGGGAGCATTGAGTCCGGCGAACCAGCGCGGATTGACGACTGTCCCATCAGGCTTCAGAACGGAGATCAGGCCATCACCATCCTTGCCGAGTCCTCCACCTGCGCCGACCTGGGAGAGGAAGATATTGCCGGTCTGTTTGTCGTAGTAGGCGCTCTCGGGAGCCTTGATGCCCTTTGAGAGCTCCCAGACCACCTTCGGTGCCTGAGCCATGGTGAGGAGGCTCGAAGCAAGGATTCCGGAACTGACGGTCAAGAGAGTGCGGTAGGTCTTCATGGCTGGAGGNCGAATCTATGCCTCCAATTGTGGTCTGCCCAGTGGAAAACGCTTTCACCGAAGGGGCTATCGTGGGGGGTGAAGATCATCAGGAACGGGGGATTTGGGCTGTTATCCAGCCTATGGGACCGTTCCCCCGGATGTGGGTCTTGACGAAGGCGGCGGCAGGGACTCAATTTGTCACATGAGCGAACGCCCATTACGCCAAGCCCTGCCGATGTGTCTGCTCGCGCTGGCCCTCGTCCATGCCGAGCCCCCAAAGGAGGCGGCCTTCAAGTATCTGTCTCCGGATGAGGCGATCGACAAGATGAAAAGTCCCGAGGGTTTCGTAGTGAACGCTTTCGCCGCCGAACCGGACTGTCAACAGCCCTTCGCCTTTACCTTCGATGAGCGGGGTCGGGTCTGGCTCTGCGAGAACCTTAACTACGAGACGAGGAGGTCAGATCTCTACAAGCTCGGGCCACAGGGACGGATTGTGATCCTGACCGACACTGATGGAGATGGCGAGATGGACGAGCGGAAGGTCTTCAAGGATAAGATCATGTTTCCCACTGGTATCGCGTTGGGACACGGCGGGGTCTGGGTCGGTTCTCCCCCTAATCTCCTCTTTATTCCTGACCGGAATCGCGATGATATCCCGGACGCCGAGCCTGAGATCAAGCTGGATGGCTGGGGACGGCAGGACCGGCACGAGACCCTGAACAGTTTCCTGTGGGGTCCCGACGGCTGGCTGTATGGAACTCATGGGGTCTTTACCCATTCNAATGTTGGGAAGCCCGGCTCTCCAGATAGTGAGCGCCAGAAGATCAACGCCGGGGTCTGGCGCTACCATCCCCTGAATGAAACGTTTGAGGTCTTTGCTTACGGAACCAGTAACCCCTGGGGCCTGGATTTCGACGAGAACGGGCAGGCTTTCGTTACGGCCTGCGTCATCCCACACCTCTTTCACATCATTCAGGGCGGGCGCTATCACCGGCAGGCGGGCCGCCATTTCAACCCTTACGTCTATGACGATATCAAGACGATCGCGGATCACCGGCATCCCTCCGCTCATGGGGGAGCACGCTTCTACCTTGCAGACCAGTTTCCGGAGAAATACCGGAAGAAGCTCTTCATGTGCAACATTCACATGCATGGGGTATTGGTTGACGAGACGAAGAGGAAAGGCTCGGGATATGTCGCCAGTGACCCGAAGTGGGGAGGCACGTTCTCGATGTCAAACGATCCNCAGTGGCTTGGATTTAACATGGAGATTGGTCCGGATGGNTCCCTGTATGCGATCGACTGGCACGACTCCGACATCTGCGGGCGAAAGGTTCTGCACCGGAAGACGGGGCGGATCTGGAGATACAGCTGGGGGAAGCAGAGTTTCCCGGTGGGAATGGATCTCACGAAATTTCCGGATGGAGAGCTCGTGGAGATGCATCTTCATCCCAACGAGTGGTATGTGCGGCAGGCCCGTCGACTTCTGCAGGAGCGGGCCCTCGCCGGGGAAATCAAACCGGCGACCCTCGGGGGTCTGCGCAAGATCCTGGATGACCATGAAGATCCGGCCCGCCGCCTGCGGGCCCTGTGGACCCTCCAGCTCGTTGGAGGGCTTGGTGATGTCATGCTGGCCCCCCTCCTGAATGATGAGGCGGAATACGTCCGGGCGTGGGCGATCCAGTTGATTGCGGAGGACAAGCGTGTTCCTGATGCGGTCCTCCAGAAATGGGCTGCGATGGCACGAGAGGANGAGAGCGCCGTGGTCCGGCTCTTTCTCGCCTCCGCAATGCAACGCGTCGAACAGGAAAAGCGCTGGGATGTCCTGACGGCCCTGGTGGGCCACGCGGAAGACAAGGGAGATCATAACCTCCCACTGCTCATCTGGTATGCACTTGAGCCGCTGGTCGTTACTGATGAGGATCGCACCGCTGAGGTCGTTGCCGCATGCAAGATTCCCAAGGTCAGCGAGTATATCTCCCGCAGGAGGAAGGCTGGTGGGAAGACGGCGGTGGTCAAGCCCCGGCCCAAGGGCCCAAAGGCCAAGCCTGCCAAGTCGGTGTCCGGCGAAGGGCTGGTATTGCATCTCAAGGCCGAGGATATCGACAGCAGCGAGGAGTGGGGGGGAGCGTCCCAGCCGCGGAAGGAATTCCGTCCTGCGGTAGTGGAATCGCTGGGAGGGCGCCGGGCCTTCAAGTTTGATGGATCAGATGACCGCCTCGAGATTGATCATCGGGAGGATCTGGCCTTTGGAAAAAACGAAACTTACTCGCTCGCTGCTTGGGTCTACATTGAGGGCTCTGGACGGGGATGGACTGCTCTGGTCAACAAGTCCCGGGAGAAATCAGACTGGTATGGGGTCTGGATTAACGAAGATGGCCACTGGCTCATGGGGGGGCAGAACTCCAACCTCGAGGGTAGCCGGGTGACGAGGGGTTGGCACCACGTCTGCATCACGCAGGATAAGGGCGAGCGCTTTCTTTTTGTTGATGGGCATCTTGCTGCCTATGGCGTTGGCTCGGTAGCGGCCGACGGTGAGGGTGCGCTCTGGATTGGGGGAGCTCCGAGGGTAAAGGAGTTCTTCGACGGAGGAATCAATGAGGTCCGGATCTACCGCCGCGCTTTGACCGCAGGCGAGGTAAGCCACCTTTCTGAGCAGCCGGTGGGACTCGCCAGCCAAGGGGCCCGGGCAGAAGAAAGTACTCCCGAGCTCTTTGCGCACTACCGGGGGCTTCTCTCGGAGGAGAACCTCAAAGGGGCCGACGTCGCCCATGGTCACCTCGTCTTCTCGGAGAGTTGTGGGCGTTGCCACTCGGTGCACGGCGAAGGGGGGCTCTCCGGTCCCGCCCTGAACCCCTCTCAGGTGGCAGATCTCGACTACCTCCTTCCTCATGTCCTCGATCCGGACGGGGAGATCGATGAGAATTACCGCTACTTCAAGTTCGAACTCACCGATGAGAGAGTAGTNCTTGGGGTGATTGCGGCGGAAACGGCAGAAGCGTATACCCTTGATTCCAATGCAGGACGGTTTGACCTCGAGAAGTCTGATGTCGTGCACGTTGACGTCCTGCCCTATTCTCTCATGCCCGATGCCGTCTTCCAGACCATGACCGATATTGAGGTCCGTGACCTCGTGGCCTTCCTCCGGAAGTGAGACGGCGACCGCTTCCCGGTGAGGGAGGGAGGAAAGCCTCATGATCTATCTCGACTCCAACGCNACGTCCCAGATNCATCCGGAGGTGGTCGAGNCCATGATGCCCTTCCTCACGGAGCACTGGCATAATCCGTCGAGCGGATACCGGGCTGCNAGGACGGTCCGGGACGCTATCTCGACTGCGCGAGAACAGGTGGCCGGGCTTCTGAACGCCCACCCGGATGAGATTGTGTTCACGGGTGGGGGAACGGAGTCGAACAACATGACCTTGAAGTGGCTGGCCCGTCACGTGGGCCGGAAGGAGTCCAAAGTTGTCACCGGGGCGACGGAACACAGTGCGGTCTTACGCCCGTGTGAGGCCATGGAGGCGGTAGGCTACGATGTTTCCTTGTGTGGTGTGCATGCCGACGGACGACTGGATCTGGACCATCTCGGTGAACTGGTAGAGAGCACGCGTCCCGGGTTTGCCTCGGTGATGTGGTCGAATAACGAGACCGGGGTCATCCACCCGGTCGCCGAGGCCTGCACCCTCGCGAAGGAGGCGGGGTGGGCCTTTCACACGGATGCGATCCAAGCGGNTGGAAAAATACCGGTGGATGNCCGGGAGGTGCCAGTCGATTATCTCTCTCTGAGTGGGCACAAGTTTCATGCCCCCAAGGGAGTGGGAGCGCTCTACGTCCGGCAGGGCCTTCGTTTTGAACCGATGCTGCGTGGTGGTGGGCAGGAGACTGAGCGGCGGAGTGGGACCGAGAATGTGCCTTTCATCATCGGCTTNGGGAAGGCCGCTGAAATCATGAAAGGTAAGCTCGACCAGGATGGCCATGAGGCGGTTCGTAGGCGTCGGGACCGGTTCGAGGATCGGCTGACCAGCGAAGTCGAGGGGCTGACCCTGAACGGCTCCCGGGAGCATCGGGCGGCCAATATCATTCATGTCTCCTTCGAGAACTGTGAAGCGGCAGGACTGCTCATCCTCCTTGACGAGGCAGGGGTGCAGTGTTCCGCGGGAAGCGCCTGCATGACGGGTAAACAGCAGCCCAGCCATGTCCAGAAGGCCATGGGTTTCTCTGATGAACAGGCCCGGAGTAGCCTGCGGATNTCNCTNTCCNTCTTNACCACNGACGANGANGTGGAAGAGGCNGCCAGCGCAGTGGCCGCGGCNGTNNCCAAGCTNCGCAGCGTGCANGGTCCNCCCGGNGTNGGGCCCGTGGTNGTCTACGGAAGCTNACTNCNNGCGGAGCGGGGANGCACCTCGCGGCTTGACGAGNGCNCACNGCTACCCCAGTCTCCGCGGCCCACTGACCCACACCACTATGGCCACGAAGATTTATACCAATAAGGACGCCAACATCAATGCCATCAGGCGGAAGAAGCTTGCCGTGATCGGATTCGGATCACAGGGACACGCTCATGCCCTCAACCTCAAGGAGAGTGGCTGTGACGTCACCATCGGGCTCTACGCCAAGTCAAAATCCCGCCCGGTTGCGAAGAAACTCGGTTTCAAGGTGATGGATACCGGGGATGCGGTGAAACATGCGGATGTGATTTTTGTCGCGACTCCTGACACCGTGATTCCCTCGGTCTATGAAAAGGATATTGCTCCTAACCTTTCGGCGGGAAAAACCCTACTCTTCTCTCACGGATTTGCCGTTCATTTTGATCTCATTGATACTCCGGATGATATCGATGTTATCATGGTGGCTCCCAAGGGACCTGGGCACACGGTGCGCAGTCAGTTCGTGGAGAAGAAGGGGGTGCCGACCCTGATTGCGGTCGACAACGATGCTACCGGGAAGGCCAAGCAGACTGCCCTCGCATGGGCCAAGGGGATTGGTGGCACCCGTGCGGGTGTGTTCGAAACCAACTTCCGCGAGGAAACAGTGACCGATCTTTTTGGGGAGCAGTGCGTTCTCTGTGGGGGAGCCTCCGCTCTTGTGAAGGCAGGTTACGAGGTCCTCGTAGAAGCGGGCTACTCGCCGGAGATGGCCTACTTCGAATGTCTCCATGAGCTGAAGCTCATTGTTGATCTCATGAATGAGAGTGGAATTGCGGGAATGCGATTCTCCATCTCCGAAACTGCCGAGTATGGCGATGTGACGGTGGGACCGAAGATCATCAACGAGTCGGTCAAGAACCGGATGCGCCGGCAACTCAAGACCATTGAGAGTGGTAAGTTCGCCAAGGAATGGGTGGGAGAGTTCAAGGCGGGTTGCAAGAACTTCAACAAGATCCGCAAGTCCGAGGAGAAGCACGGGATCGAGAAGGTCGGAGCCAAGCTGCGGGGAATGATGACCTGGCTCGGAAAGAAGGCTAAGAGCGTGGGCAAGGGCGTCAGCCAGGCGAGCTACGTTTCGACCTCGAAATAACAGCGAGAAAGGAGTAACGGCCCGGTTGCTCGAACTCCAAGAAGGCGACCTCTTGTTCCATCAAAAGGGTCTTTATAAAGCCGCTTCTCTACGAAAGAGGCGGCTTTCCCATTTTTACGCAAAATCCGAGAAGGTGAAACGGCCCTTCATCCGATGGGTGGTCGGGTGCCTACCAAGGACTTGTCATATGAAGATTGGACCTCATAATC
>PBNG01000081.1 GCA_002723015.1 Roseibacillus sp.
CTTTTCTTCGCCCTTAAGGCGGTCACTTTTCCTCGCGATTGCCGCAAAACATATGAACCCGAGAAAGCACACGAAAGGACACGCAACCGTCACAAAACAGAACCAGAGCAACGCTCCTTCGACAGGAAGGCCATATATGGAGGAGACAGCTTCGACGACAAGAAATCCCCAGATGGGAAGGCCGACGAGGCCGAGAATAGCTCCCCTAAACTCCTCCCGAAACTCAGCAACTAGTCCCCAAAGGTCCCCCCAATGGTTTTGGACCCAAATATATGAAGCGAAAACCGAAAGCACACCTATACCCGCCGCCCAGCGCCCAAGAAGCGCTCGGCCCGCTTCGACAACTGCAAACGCTAACAGGAACCATGCGAGTTTTTCGGCGATCCTTTTAATCCACACCATACACGGTTCATGTAGCAGGGATCAGTTGCAGGGTCGAGGGTCCGCATCAAGCCTCAGCCTTATCTCAAATAGTTCACCTTTCCTTACTGGCACTTGGCATACTTGGCAGTCCCAATATTTCTGCAACTTTGGAATCTCAGTCATTGAGTTGTCACTAAGGCATAGGAATTGCTTCGCGAATGGATGGAATCCACGAACCGCTGCTCCCTTAAATTCTTCATTTGCACCATCATTGGTGGGGGGATTCTCCTTAATCCCGCTGGAGCAGAGACCGTGTTCAGCCAGGACTTTGAAAACGGACTGGGACCAGATGAATCGGTGGGCGGATCATTCAGCATCAACGACAGTCTAGCCTCCCTAAACAACGGAACTCTCGTGATGGGGCACTCCGCACCCTATGGCCTTCTCGGAGGGGCGGCAACTCCCTTACCAACTTACTCTTACTACGAACTGACGCTGGACTTGCGCGCCTTCACCGATGTCGAGATGCGCTTCGACTTCAGTGGAGCAATTGAAAAGGACTACGACGGATTCAATCTCATTGCGACGACCGAGGCCCAGGTATCGCCACCGACCGGATTGCTCACCCCGGCGGCCGGGTCCGCTTTCCAGTATGATGCGGATCCTCTGGCCCAGCATGGCGCTTCATCTCCAGAACTTGGAGCGATCGCCTGGTCCTCACCTGCAGATCCGTCTATCGTGGTAAACGACCTTGCCGCCGTTTTCGATCTATCTGCCTTCAGCGAGGAGAAGGTCATCATTCGCTTTCAGTTCGGCACCGATTCCTACGAAGGCGGGGAAGGAGCTAACTTCGATAACATCGTGGTGGAAGGAACCTCGCTCCCGGATACCGACAGCGACGGCATGCCAGATTCCTATGAGGATCGGCACGGCCTCGACCCGGCCACTGACGATGGCATGGAAGACCTGGACCTCGACGGTGTCGATAACATTACGGAATACAACAACTGCACCGACCCCAATGATCCCGATAGCGATGATGACGGACTTGATGATGGTGCCGAGATCGCCGCCGGAGCCGACCCGCTGAATCCGGACAGCGACGGCGACAGCCTGCTCGATGGCGTGGAGACCGGCACCGGCATTTTTGTCGACGCCAACAACACCGGCACCAGTCCCCTCGACATCGACAGTGATGGCGACGGTGCCAACGATTCGTTCGAGGTCACCGAGAACACCGATCCGAACGATGCTACCAGCACTCCGTCCATCCCGATCGTGCAGCCCTCCTTCGTTCCCATCAATGAAGCACCGGGCGGAGTCTACAGTCCGGACCTGACCCAGTCCGGTCTCAACTATCAGGAGAACAAATATGGGCCTGGAGTGATTGCTAACGGGCAGAGCGTCAACAACTACAACGTCCACCTTTCCGGAAATCCTGCCCCGAATTCATCGGTCGACGCGATTGTTCCCTGGGCGAGCCACGGTCCCGGAGGAAACTTCTCCACCCGGAACAGCCCCTTCGTCGGTGGCGGTGGCGACAACTTCACGGTGCGCTACAACGGATATCTCGACATGAGCGCTTACGCTCCGGGACAATACACGATTCACCTTGTCTCCGATGACACCAACTACTTCGTGATGGATACCGCCGATGGAACAGTCATTGCGGACGATGTAAACTGTTGCGCGGAGCGCACGCAACCCTTCACCATTTCGACTCCCGGCATCTTCCCGTTTGACAACGTGTTTGGCGAACAAGGCGGCGGCGAGTGGACCGATATAGCCATCAGCGGACCGGGCATCCCCGGGATCGTGGCCCTTGGTGATACCGAGAATGGCAGCCCTCCGGTCTACCCCATCGTGGGAGACACCACGGATTCCGACGGGGATGAATTGCCCGATGCATGGGAAACCCAATGGCCCGGCATCGCCGACCTCGATCAGCTCACCGCTACCGGGGATTTCGACCAGGATGGCTCCACCGACGTGGCGGAATTCGCTGCCGGCACGGACCCCACGGATGATGACTCCGACGACGATGGCCTGCTTGACGGAACTGAGGCCACCGCTGGAACGGATCCCACAAACAGTGACAGCGACAATGATGGCCTGCTTGATGGTGTGGAGACCGGCACCGGCACCTTTGTTAGCGCCAGTGACACCGGATCAGATCCTCTGAATGCTGATACCGATGGCGACAATATCCCGGATGGGTTCGAGGTCAGCGAAAACACCGACCCGAACGATCCCGATAGCGGCCCTGATATTCCGGTCGTTCAGCCCACTTTCATTCCCATCAATGAGCTGGCTCCGGGCTCCTACGGGCCAGACTTTGCCAATCCCGGTGTTGACTATCAAGAGCGGCACTACCCAGGGGGCGTGATCTTCAACAATAATGCCGAGAGCAACTACAACGTGCACACCTCGGGAGATCCGGCTCCCACCCGCTCGTTTGAAGCGGTCGAGCCTCTTACCAGTCATGGAAATGGTGGAAATCAGATTTCAGCACTTAACCGTCCCTGGCTCGACGGCGGCGGCGAGAACTTCACTGTTCGCTACAACGGATATCTCGACATGTCGCGCTTCACCCCGGGGACCTACAGCATCCACATCGGAGCTGATGATACAAACTACTTCATCATGGACACCCTCGATGGTCAGGTCACCGCGCAGCACAACTGCTGTCCGCAGAACCAGGCGACCCCGTTTACGATCACTGCACCGGGGATCTTCCCCTTCGATAATGTCTTTGGGGAGCAAGGCGGTGGTGACTGGACTGACGTCGGCATCAGTGGACCCGGTATCAATGGTATTGTCGCCATTGGCGATACCGACTCAGGCAGCCCGCCGGTCTACTCCATCGGAGCTGACGCTACGGACAACGATGGTGACGAGCTTCCTGATACATGGGAACTATCATGGGATGGGATCGACTCTCTCGACCAGCTATCCAGCGCTGGAGACTTTGATGACGACGGTCTCACCGACCTGCAGGAGCTCACTGCCGACTTGGATCCAACCAACGGAGACACTGACGATGATGGTGCCAGCGATGGCGATGAAATCGCCAACGAAACCAACCCACGGAATCCCGACAGTGACCGTGACGGACTGCGTGATGGCGTGGAGACCAACACTGGAGTCTTCGTGGACGCCAGCGACACCGGGACAGATCCCCTCAACAATGACTCCGACGGGGATCTTCTCAGCGACTTCAATGAAGCCAACGACCCTGGTCGGGACCCGAACACTCCGGAGGCGCCTACACCCGGAGATCTCACTGCAGACCTGACAGTCTACTATAACTTCGACGAGAACCTGCTCGATCAGGCCCACATCATTTCGGGTACTGCGAGCACTACTGCGGACGACCTTGAGTTCATCGCTCCCCACCCCGGGACCTACGATGCCGGCCTGTTTGGAGGAGCCGGTTACCTCGGTAATGGTCAGGGTGGCGGACACGCCGAAACCGCCTTCAGCCCCGATATTGATGGGGATATCGCCGGGCCAAGTCAGGAAATCACTGTCCAGTGGTGGGGCCGGGTTGACGCGTTTACTACAAGCTGGCAGATCGGCGTTGGCCGTGGTGAAGGGGCTAACTGGCGCTTTCACCGATGGGGCACCAATCCTACCATGGCGTGGCAGGGGGGGTCCAATGACATTCATGGNGATGCNNCNGAGTTCNCCANNGATGANGGNGAATGGCACCACTTCGTTGGCACATCGAACGGCGTTTCGAATGTCCGGGCCCTCTACATTGACGGGGTTGAAGCTATCTCCACCACTCTCAGCGGAGCACTGGCCTCCGATCCTGGCCTTCCTCTCATGATTGGGGAAAACCCCGGAGCTCGTAATCGCCAGTGGAACGGCGGCATCGACGACGTTGCCATCTGGAGACGAGCCCTGACAACTGAACAGATCCAGGCCATCTACCTTGCCGGCACTAACGGGCAGAGCCTTGGCGATCTCATCAGCGGGGTAGGAATTGATCCTCTGGGCCTCGCCGTGAGCCTTGCAGCGAATGACCCCCTCACCATAAGGGCAGAATTCAACACTCAACCAGCACGACAATACGATATCCTGGTGAGCCCGGACCTCAACTCACCCCGTGAGACCTGGACCGAGTTGGAAGGATTTCAGGACATNCCGGCTGACGAGTCCGGGCGGGCGAGTGTTGAATTCCCTGCTCCCTATGANGGCGGCGGCTTCGTCGCAGTGCGGGAAGAAGGCCTGCCGGCCTTTTTTGAGGAAGACTTCGAAACCGGAGACGGCGGCTGGACCACGACCGTGAATGATGCCAGCTCAAACACCCTCTGGGAACTGGGAGCTCCTGCCGGAACAACAGGACCCCTCTCAGGGGCCGGAGGATCTCCCAACGCATGGTCCACTAACCTCGGAGACTATGGCACCGATTCGGACATCTCCCTCTTCTCTCCCCCCCTCGACTTCACAGGACTCCCGGGTGCTGAGCTGACGTTTGACGCTTTCCGCGATGCGGACGGATTTGGGGATACTGCCACGATCAGGTTCCTCCGGGTTGGTGACGATGCGCTTCTGGGAGCGGCGATTCCGATCGACATGAGCATCTTCGACACTGACTACGTCAGTCTCACCGTTCCAGTCCCGGCAGAAGTCATGGGTGAAAATGCCAGAATCGAATTCAACTTCATCAGTGACGGAACCCTCGATGCGTTCAGTGGACTTTCCATCGATAATGTGACGGTCGAGGCAGCGGCGCCCTAGGCCCTGCGGAGAGATTCCCTTTTTCAAGGCGGTGAAACCTCATGGTTTCACCGCCTTTTTCCTGTCTCCTTGACCCAAACACGTTCCACCCGCCTNTCCGGCCTCACCACCTGGAGAAAACTGGGATAGCGCTCACCCGGGATCCGGATAATTCCGGCTCCAGCATACGAGGNCCCTTTTATCTTTGAATCATACGCCTCGATTCCCAAAGTGGTTCCCGGTCATTCAGTTCAGCCCATCCTACGATGCCTCTCGTCCGTCTTTCACTTCTCCTCCTCGCCTTGGTTCATCTCGCTCCGGCAGGACCGGCAACTTCAGGGAACCGACTGACACATCTCGACGAACCCAACAACCCCTGGCAATTCGATCTGGGTTCTCCCAGACTCACGACTCCACAATGGATCGGTGAAAAGGGCGTCGAGGCTGTCATCGTCCTCGCAATCGATGACATGTCCGGAGACGGACAGCATTTCAGGGACTACCTGACACCGATTATCGAACGACTGAAAGTCATCGATGGCCGTGGACCAGTCAGCATCACCTGCAATCGGCCCAACCCGGAACACCCGAACATGCAGTGGCTCCTGAATCAGGGTGTTTCCCTTGAAACTCATACTCTGAATCATCCCTGTCCTCTTCTTCAACACCTTGACTTTATTCGCGCCAGTAATGACTACCATGGCTGTGTGGACCTGCTCGCCCGGATCCCGAACAATAAATCAGTTGGATTCCGGTTCGGGTGCATGGATGGACAGAACACTCCAAGCCCTCGCGCTTATGAGGAGATCCTCGGGTCTACGAGCGAGGAGGGTAATTTTATCTCCATGTCCACCAGTGTGGGGGTCGTATTCTCTCCGGAAGACCCGGTGATTCCGGCAGAAATATTTAAGCCGAACTCGGGGGGACCTGATCGCTTTGCCCGCTATCTCACCCGGGGATTCGTCAATTATATCGAGAACTACCCCTATCCCTTCGTGGTAGGCAGGAAAATATGGGAACTCCCCTTCGTCTATCCCAACGACTACACCGGGCAGGTCCTGCATGGCGCGCAAAACCCGGTGACGATTTCTGACTATAAGGCGGCGGTTGACGCCACGGTTGCAAAGCAGGGCGCTGTTTCCCTTTGCTTTCATGCCGGTAACTGGATGCGAAATTCCCAGATGGTGGACATCGTCGATCATGCCAGCAGAACGCACGGCAAGAAGGTAAAGTTTCTGAGCATGGGCGAGATGCACGAGCTCATGACCAAAAACCTACTGATGGGAAATCCGATCCGAAGGTCCGATGGCGGTGACAACGGGATCAGAATTCTCGACGTCAATAATGATGGTTTCATGGATGTGATCGTTGGAAACCCCGACAAGAGAATCTGCAGGGTCTGGAAACCCGAAAACGGGACATGGCATGAGACTCCTTTTCCTGCCGAGATTACGCCGTCCGTCCGATTCGGAGTAGTCAGCAGGGGCGGGGAAGCAGCCATGTTCGTAACCGGAAGCGACGCTATAAACAGATTCTGGATCTATCGCGGGAATCAGTGGGAACAGAGGGAAAGCCTCACCAGAGGCCTGAAAGATGTCACCTCTCATCAGGATGGAGAGGATGGTGGAGTCCGCCTGCGTGATCTGGATGGCGATGGCATCTGCGAGATAATCGTGGGACGGAAAGACTCTTCCGCAGTATACCAACTTGACGAATCCGGATGGAGAAAACTTCCGTTCTCCCTGCCACAGCACTTCCCCATTGTAACCCGGACAGGGGGCGATGCTGGATTGCGATTCACTGATCTCGATGACGATGGACTGCAAGATCTCATCTTCTCAAACGGTACGCGGTACGGCACACGGATGCTTGAGTCGCTCGCCAAGGGCTGGACCCGGGTTGGAATCGAGGGGGTCCGGGAAGGTGATGGTGTGGGAGAGCAGCACTCACGCAAACCAGAGGTGATCCCCCCAATCGTCCGAAAGGATGGCACCAACAATGGAGCTTGGCTAAAGCGTGGCCATCTTTACTGGCAAAACGAGGATACCGGCGCGATTTTTCCTCACCACATAGACCTCCGGTCTTTCAGTGATCTTCTTGGAAAACAGGCAACCCAACCTCGGAGCCCTGCCTCATCGCTTCACATGATGGAAGTCCATGAAGGTCTCAGGGTAGAACTGGTGGCAGCGGAGCCCCTCGTCATGGATCCCGTGGATCTTGCCTGGGGACCAGACGGCAGGCTGTGGGTCGCTGAAATGGCAGATTATCCCCTCGGGATCGACAACAAGGGGACGCCCGGATCCCGGATCGCATTTCTCACGGATCGTGATGGAGATGGCACTTACGACCAGCGAACGCTGTTTTGTGATGGACTGGAAACTGCAAATACGGTCCTCCCATGGCGGGACGGGCTCCTTGTGGTAGCCCCTCCGAAGATCTGGCTTCTCCGGGATACTACCGGAGACGGGCAGGCAGACCGGAAAGAGATTCTTTATGAAGGGTTTGGTCGCGGCAACGAACAACATCGAGGGAACGGCCTGACATGGGGTCTCGACGGATGGATTTATGTCGCTAACGGCGACAATGGAGGAACGATCAGGTCCACCCGGACGGGAAAGGAGTTAACCCTCGGAGGTTTCGATCTTCGGATCAGGCCGGATACAGGCCAGATGGAATTCGCGACTGGTGTAACCCAGCATGGCCGCAACAGGGATGACTGGGGAAACTGGGTTGCCGGCAACAACTCGAACGCCTGGCAGATCGCTTTGGAAGACCACAATCTGCGCTTGAACCCCGGAGTTGAGCAACCCCCTGCGCGTCACAGCCTCTTCGGAGTAGTAGACCTATATCCTTCTAGCCAGGTCCTGAGCCACTACAGGGGTTACCAGCGCCCACCCCCGGGATCTCCGGGCAGGCTCACCTCCGCCTGCGGCTTCACCTTTTACCGCGGCTCCCTGTTCAGCGATGTCGTCGCCCCATCAATTTATTTTTCCTGTCCCGTTCACAACTGTGTCAGCAGGCGCGAGGTATCGTGGAATGGAGTCCTCATGCAAACAAGGAGAGCGGAAAAAGAGGCGCAAAGCGAATTTCTACGAAGCCGGGACTCCTGGTTCCGTCCGACCTCATTGCGGACCGGTCCCGATGGTGGACTTTATGTCGCTGACCTCTACCGCCTTGTTATTGAGCATCCCGAGTGGATTGATACAGGCCTTACCCGTGAAATGATTGCCGATGGGCGTCTTCGTGCAGGGCATGATCGTGGACGAATATACCGCATCCTTCCCGCCACCGGGAAAGCCCCCCAACCCCCTCAACTCGCCGGTTTATCACCAGAGCAGCTAGCATCTGCTCTCGACTCTCCCAATGGTTGGCAGCGGGACAGCGCCCATATGATGCTCACATGGCTCGATCAACCTGCGCGCGAGGCTGCCATTCCCGTGCTCCGCGGCATCCTGCGCCATAGCAGTATGCCGGAAGCCAGATTGCAGGCGTCCAGTGCCCTTTCAGATCTTCAGGGACTTGAAGGGAAGGATCTGTCCGTTGCTCTTGCTGATTCTCATCCCGAAGTACGCCGGAACGGCCTCCGGATCGGAAACCTCACCTCGGATAAACTCCTTGTACAAGCAACGAATCTCCTTAAGGATGAGAGCCCCCAAGTTCAGATGCAGGCTGCCTATGCCCTCGCTCATACAGACGACAAGGAGGTTGGATCCGCGCTGGGGCGCTTTCTGTTGGCGCACCCGGACCACGCCTATCTTCGGGCTTCAGGTCTCACCGCTGCCCGTAAGCATATCGGCGCAATCCTCGCTACCGTCCTGCATGAAGAGCACAATGCCTCTTCCCTCGCTCTCGTTGAAGCGATCATAACCCAACTCCCTCCCGAGGAGGCCGGTTCCGTAGTTCCAGAGCTTATACAAGAGCTGATCGATAGATTGGGTAAATCGCGCGATAACTTGCAGTCGACTTTTTCAAGTGCAGCAGGGCTGATGCGGATCAGCTCGGAATCTCCTCAAATTCCAACGTGGCGCACGGCTCTTGCCCCGGTGTTCATGGAAGCTCGACGAACTATCAAAGACCCCCGATCACATCTTCCACACCGGCTGGCCGCACTTAAGTTGATCTCCCAATCTGGTGAGCCAGCTACTGATACTTCTCTCCTCTTATCTCTCCTTAACCCAAAGACACCTTCTGATTTACAGGTTGCGATCATCCCCGTTCTTCTCCGGGAAAAAAATCCGGCAATGATCAGATCCCTGATCGGTCGATGGGGTGAACACGGTCCAGCCCTGCGCCGCGCCATCCTCGATACCCTCATGAGCAGGACAGAACTGACCTCTCTTTTTCTTTCCCTGGTCACCGAGACGATGACTGAACTCAAGGCTTCGATTGATACCGGGCGCCGCCAGCTTCTCCTCAATCACAAAAATGAGGAGGTTCGGACCCGAGCCCAAGCCTTGTTAGGAGGAGCTACTACTCCCCATCGTCAGGCCGTCATCGCACAGTATTCCGATGCACTCGGTGGTGAGGGAGATCGTCTACTCGGAAAGGAAATCTTCGCCGGGCAATGTGCTTCCTGCCACCGACTCGACGGGGTCGGCAGGGCAGTTGGGCCGGATCTCGCCTCTCTCACCGATCGAAGTCCCAGAGCATATCTCACCGCTATTCTCGATCCGAACCAGGCTATCACCCAAAACTGGATGATGTTCATTGCTTCGCTGCGGGACGGAACGACCCACGCCGGAGCCGTCGCCCAGGAAACAAGCTCTGCCATCACCCTTGTGAATATTGGCGGGGATCGCTCGACCATTCCGCGTAATGAGATCAGATCCCTTGCCTCAACAGGGCGTTCCCTGATGCCAGAAGGTCTGGAATCATCCCTGGACCTCGCCCAAATGCGTCACCTGCTCGCCTACCTTCAGGTCGCGGGAACCCCCCGTAAGGTATTCGCAAACAACGCTCCCGAGCTTATCAATCAGGAATCCAGCGGTGTCATCACACTACCGGCATCGGCAGCAGAAGTTTATGGGCCCAGCCTCGTCTTCGAGCAGCGGTATCGCAACCTTGGACACTGGGGAAACCAAAGGGACCGCGCGGAGTGGCGCTTTCAGGTCCAGAAGGAAGGACAATTTGACCTATGGATCAACTGGGCGCTGCAACAGGATACTGTCGGAAGCTCAATCAGTCTTGGAGTGGGCCAGCGAGAAATATCGGGAGCTGTCCCAGACACTGGCACCTGGGACGATTACAAATGGGCTAAATTGGCCACATTATCTCTGACGAGCGGCGTTCACCGAATGAAGGCCCAGAGCAAGGGCCCGCTCCAGAGCAGCTTTCTCATCGACCTTGGACAACTGAAGTTTGTTCCAACCGAAAGCGGTGACTTCCCCAACGCTGTCCAATGGCCCGGAGTACAACTTCACCCGAGGTAATTGTTCGACAGGATATTCCTGTGTGGAACCACAGTGGTCCCATCAAAGGCAGGCCCACATTACCCACCCGGATTAAGATCATGCCTGTTTCTATGCCTCCCGATTAAACGTTATCTTCATTCTGGCTTTCCCTGATACCTGATATTTTGAGGTGTCCTCAAAACCTATCCCAGGTAAGCTCCACAGACTGCTGTTCCTGTGAATTTGACATTAAAATCCTCCTCTCATCCTCGCTACCTTCAGCGTTCCTCAGGCCTCGCGGCTCTGTGGCTTCTTTCATTAATGCCAGCGGCAGCCAATCTCTATCTCACTGAGTTTCTTGCCGACAACACAGCCGGGCTGCGTGACAGCGACGGAGAATACTCAGACTGGATAGAGATCTTCAACGCCAGCCCTGTGCCGGCTGATCTCGACGGACACTATCTTACCGATGACGAAAGCGCTCTCACGAAGTGGTCTTTCCCGGCGGTCGAGCTCGGGCCGGGTCAATTTATGCTCGTATTCGCATCAGAGAAGAACCGCAGGGATCCAGAGGCGGAACTACATACCAATTTCAAGATTGATAAGGAGGGTGAGTACCTCGGACTTGTCGCACCCGATGGCATCTCTGTTATTTCCGAATTTGGATCAGCGGATTCCCCTCTTCCCGACCAGCGACAGGATATCTCATATGGGCTTGCTCAGACAAGTAGTCGAACTCCGGCAACCTTGCTGACCCGGGACGCAGCGGCAAAGGCGCGCGTGCCAACCCCGGATGATGCTGCACTCGGCAGTAGCTGGACGGAACCAGGATTCGATGACTCCGCTTGGCGCGACGTCTTCACCGGAATCGGATATGATGAGGATAGTACCTATGTCCCGGAATTTGGGGCGGGAGGAAACCTCGGAAAAGATCTCAACGGCATCAACACAAGCCTTTACCTCCGCGTGCCTTTTGATCTCAACGAGCCCTCTACCCTGACGGATCTCTCCCTCGGCATGAAATACGACGATGGTTTCGTCGCCTACCTGAATGGAACATGGATATTATCGGAGAACAGCCCTCCCGCCGGGACTCTCTCATACAACTCTGAGGCTACCACCAGTCATGCTGATACCCTTGCTCTGGAATATGAGATCTTCGATCTCTCAGAGCACAGAGACCTCCTGGCCCAAGGCCGTAATATTCTCTCCATCCACGGTCTGAACAATGGCCTGAACAGCTCGGACATGCTCATCTCACCTGAGCTCCGGGGAATACGGATTACGAACCCTTCAGTGGGAGAGAGCGGCTTCTTCGAGATCCCAACCCCCGCTGCGTTTAATGGAGCTGCCCTTGGGGGATTTGTGGAAGACACCAAGTTCAGCGTGAATCGGGGCTTCTTCACTCAACCGTTCGACCTTGAACTTTCCAGCACTACAGAAGATGCCGAGATCCGATACACGATCGACGGGTCTACGCCGGGTCCACTCTCCGGGAGAGTCTATCGCGAACCTCTGAATATTAATCGCACGGTTGTAGTCAGAGCCATTGCCTACAAGGACGACCTGCAACCCACCAACGTAGACACCCACACCTACATCTTCCCGTCCGATGTGGTCGACCAGAGCGACATGCGAACCAGCATCACGCAGAGCCCGACCTACGGACCGCGTATGCTGGATTCACTGCAAGCAGTCCCATCCATATCTCTCATCACGCAGAATTCCAGCTTCCTGAACGAGGGGGGTGGAAATATCCGGGAGGAATATCCAGCATCTATTGAAATGATTTTTCCCGATGGCCGCGAGGGATTTCAGGAGGATGGAGGCCTGAGCAACTACGGCGGCCGGTTCACCAACTTCCGTAAGAAGAGCTTCCGGATCGCCTTCCGGGAGCGCTTTGGTCCCACCAAGGTGCGCTACCCGATTTTTGAAGGCTTCAAATACCAGCATCATCCCCCCGCAGAAGAGTTTGACGTCATCAATCTTCGCAGCGGCTCACATGACATGAGTTCAAGAGGAGCGTACATGTCCAACCGCTTCACCGATGATACCATGCTGGATATGGGCAATATCGCACCTCATGGAAGATTCGTTCACGTCTACCTGAACGGAAGGTACTGGGGGCAATACCACATGCGCGAGCGATGGAGCGCAGACATGGCCTCCAGCTATTATGGAGGTAGTAAAGACGACTACGAGGCCGTAAACGCCAACGATAACTTCAGAAATGATGAGGAAGTCTACGATGGACCGGGACGGTTCTGGAACGCAGCCAAGTCCCTTGTCCTCAGACCTGACCCCTTCAATGAGGCCTCAAGTCACATTGATATCGCCAACATAATCGACTTCATGCTCGTCTGGGTTAGTGGTGATTCGGAGAGTGAATTCCGCTCATTTGGATCTTCCGTGGAAGGGGTACCCTTCAAGTTTATGATCAAGGATGCTGATGGCTACCTGCGCCCTGCCAGTTCCGGCAAAGCAGGACATCCCGGGCCTCTCAACATCATGTCTGAGATGAGGGGCGGTCTGGGAGGGGAGGATTTCCGAATGCTGGTAGCTGACCGCATTCACAAGCACTTCTTTAACGACGGTGCCTTCACCCCAATAAATAACATCAGACGCCTCAGGGTCCGGACTGCGGAGGCTCGTCTGGGTTTCATCTCAGAGTCTGCCCGCTGGGGTTTCCGCTCACCAAACTCATGGGAGTCTTATCAGGCCAACTTGATGAACAACCACTTCCGCGGACTAACTGATACCATGGTGAGTCGCTTTAAATCGAATGGAATGTATCCCGATATTGTCGCTCCGGTCTTCAGCCAGCATGGAGGTTCCGTCATGCCGACTACTCCCATTTCAATGTCATCGAATGCGCGGACAATCTACTATACCGTCGACGGGAATGACCCCCGCCTGCCCGGGGGAGTCCCTAATCCGGTTGCCAATGTTCTCTCCCTCCGAAGTGGAGCTGGCGCCAACAACGTTTCAAATCCGCTCTTTCTGCGGTCCCCAACCCGGTTAAAGGCGCGTGCCTACGATACACGCACGGGAGAGTGGAGCGCGCTGAACGAAGCACTCTACACGATCGACAGCGAACCAGCGAATAGCCGCAACCTTGTCATCGCGGAACTTAACTATCACCCGGACGAACCCTCCTCGGCCGAGGAATCGGCCATCAGCAACGACAGGGATGACTACGAATTTATCGAGCTCCTCAACACAGGCTCCAGAAATATAGACCTTACGGGAGTTCGATTTGATTCCGCCGTAAACTTTGCCTTTCCGGACAACACGGTCCTCGAGCCGGGCGAGCGCCTACTACTCCTACGACAAAGAATCGCCTTCGAAGCGCGTTACGGTTCTCTTCCCAACATCCAGACGTTCGAGTATACCGGACGCCTCAGCAACGACGGAGAGAGGATCCTTCTTTCCGGACCAGCATCCCAGCCGATCATGGATTTTACCTATAACGACCAGCCTCCCTGGCCTGCAGCCGCCGACGGAGAAGGCTCAAGTCTCGTCCTGCTCAATCCAGATTCCCCGGGAGAAAGCGGAGATCCCTCCAACTGGAGGGCCAGTCGTATTCCGGGAGGAACGCCCGGGGAAGAGGGATCATCTGGCCTCGACTACGATACGTGGTCTACAGCAAACAATCTTGAGGGAGGACCTCAGGATGACGAGGACCACGACACCATCAGCAATTTCATGGAATTCCTGCAAGGGACGGATCCTCTGGAGTTCACCATCGAACCTGTCCTGATTCTCCGGGTGGACGCCCTTGATGTTGGCAATGCGGTCCGTCAATACTTCGTCATCAGTTTCCGGCAGAGCATGCAGGCACTCGGATCCCTCTCACTCGAAATTTCGGACGACCTCATTACATGGAACTCTGCCCAGGAGCTCACCGAGCTCCTGTCTCAGGTCAATCAGGGAGACGGCACTCAAATGACAACCCTGCGCATGAAACAGCCTACCGAGAGCCGATCTGGCCCTCTCTTCGTGCGACTTAGGGGACAGTAATCTTGGTTTCGGAGGCCCGGGGAACCTCTTCGTGCCACAGTTTGGGCCATTCCGTCCTGAAGATTGCTGTAAACGGGCCCTAACGCCTCCCCGCGGCAGGACTGTGTGATTGTAACCCGGCCATATTTCATTTGAAACTGCACAAAGCATATGAGCATCAAATCCGTCTGCGCCCTCCTTCCCCTCGTTCTGAGCATCCTCCCAGTTGCGCACGCCAATGTCTACAAGGCTCGCATCAACCCCAGTTGGAGTCCCGATGGGTCATGGATGTGGTATCGCAACAATCTGCCGAAGGGGGAACGTGAGTTCATTCTGGTCGACCTCAAGAAAGGATTACACCAGCACGCATTTGACCATGACAGACTGGCTGCTGCTCTCCGGAGGGAAGATTCAGGGGAATTCACCGGAGCACAGCTGCCACTCGAGAACCTTTCCTTCGACCTCGAAAAAAGGACAGCAACCTTCTCGCTGAGAGGTAAGTGGTACCGATGCAATATCGATACCTGCCAGCTTGAAAAAATCAATCGGCCGCCAGCTTCTCGAGCCAGCGATGAGAAGGAAAAGAAAGCCCAGGATGACTCGAGGTACAAACCCTATCGCCCAAGTAGAGATCTTTCACCGGATAAAAAATGGAAGGCATACATCAAAAACCACAACCTCTGGATTCGCGCCAACATCGATGACAGTGAGGAAATTCAACTCTCTGAGGATGGTGAGGAGCAGAACAGCTACCAGCAACCATTCTGGAGCCCTAATTCAAATAACCTGGTTGCCTTCCGTGCCCAACCGGGCGACGTCGGTGAAGTTCACATGATCCAATCCTCTCCCAAGGAGGGTGGAAGAGCAAAACTGCATTCCCGCCGCTACCCACTTCCCGGAGATAAATTTACCACCTACGAACTAAACTGGTTCAACCTTCGCAAGCGCCTGCAGAGCAAACCAAAGGTGGGCCTCATCGACTTCCGAAGTCCGCGCCTGCGCTGGACGAGGGATGGCACAAAATTCCGTTACGAGAAGATTGACCGCGGCCACCAGCGCTTTCGTGTGATTGAATTTGATGTCTCAACCGGTGCTCACAGGAATATCGTTGATGAGAAGACCGATACCTTCATCTGGACCGAACATGCCCTCCGACTCGGAATGCCCAAGGTCAACTGGTTGCTCAATCATCGGGAGATCCTTTACTTCTCGGAAAAGGACGGCCACCGCCATATCTATCTCATTGATATCGCCTCCGGAACCATGAAGGCTGTAACTCAGGGAGAATTCGTGGTTCGACATGTCGACCGGATTGACGAGAACAAACGGCAGGTCTGGTTCCGCGCCAGCGGCAGAAACCCGGGGCAGGACCCCTATCTCATCCACTATTATCGGATTAATTTCGATGGAACAGGCCTCGTCGCCCTCACAGAGGGAAATGGTGACCACGAAATACAGTACTCCCCGGATCAGCGGTTTATCATCGATACATATTCCCGTGTTGACTCCCCCCCTGCTCATGAACTGAGGAGGGTCTCTGATGGGAAACTGGTATGTAAACTCGAGGAAACCGACATCAGTGAACTTCTTGCCTCGGGATGGAAATCCCCGGAGGTGTTCTCAGCCAAGGGTAGGGATGGTGAAACCGGGATCTGGGGCATCGTTTGCAAACCCGCAAATTTCGATCCTAACAAGAAATACCCGATCCTCGAGGACATGTACGCTGGTCCCCACGATTCGTACGTGCCCAAGCGCTGGAGTGCAGGCCGCCGCTACTCGGCGTGGACTGAAATGGGCTTTGTCGTAATCAAGGTAGACGGGATGGGAACCGCAAACAGGTCCAAGGCATTTCATGATGTCTGCTGGCAAAACCTCAAGGACGCAGGCTTTCCTGATCGAATCCTCTGGCATCAGGCCTACGCCAGCAAGAACCCCTGGTATGATATAACCCGGGTCGGCATTTACGGTGGATCTGCCGGTGGCCAAAGCTCCACCGGCGCCCTTCTGTTTCACCCCGAATTCTACAAGGTCGCGGTCTCCTCATGCGGATGCCATGACAATAGGATGGATAAGTCATCGTGGAACGAGCAATGGATGGGATATCCCGTGGGACCTCACTACTCTGCATCTTCCAACATCGATAACGCTCACAGACTACAGGGGAGACTCCTCCTCATCGTAGGTGAACTGGACAACAATGTGCCACCGGAATCGACCCTGCGGTTAGCGGACGCCCTTATCCGTGCGAACAAGGACTTTGATATGATCGTAGTACCTAATGGAGGACATGGGGGCGGTGGACGCCACGGTGATCGCCGCAGGAAAGATTTTTTCCGGAAGCACCTTCTTGGCATCGAGCCACCGAATTACAATATCGCACAGTAGCCTAACTTGCTCCTCCCCATGAGTTTAAAAATACGAACTTTTATTCCTGCGGTCCTGATTCTAGCCGGGACATCTCTTCTTCCCGCACAAGTATCCACCACCGGTCCACGTTACACGGGTCCCGATGGAGAAGAGATTTCCATGTCACACGCAAATGATTTCAGGGATCTTCTGGACCGCTTTTCGAAAGACCGGGAAACTTTCCAGCGGCAGTTCCCCTCCAGGCTGGAGGCGAAAAGAATTACAGGGATGGAGAAATTCTTCAGCGAATGGCACCGTGTTCTCCTCAGCATGAACTTTGATCAGATGAATCGGTCGGGTAAGGTCGATTACATTCTCTTCCGACAAAAAATCGAAAGGGACCATCAACAGTTCAAGGCTGAGGCTGAACACCTGAAGGCAGCTTCCCGATTTCTTCTCTTCGCAGAAAAGATAACGGCATTGGAATATGAGAGGCGGTCTCAGAAGAAATACGACCCACAGAGACTTGCCCCGCGTCTGGAGGGCCTCGCACAGGAAATTGAGCGCGAGGAACAAAGGGTCAAGGGCGAGGTAATGAAGAGCCGGAAGCATCAGAAAGAGAAGGGACCAGATGCAAATCGCGAACGGATATTCAAGACTGCGGAGGAGGGGTGTCGTGAACTCCAGCGCGTCGTTGATAACTGGTTCAATTACTACCGGGG
>PBNG01000082.1 GCA_002723015.1 Roseibacillus sp.
CTGATTTTTCGGTTCAGGTGAACCGTGGCTCAGGGAATGCGGGAATTCACGCTATCCAGATTGTGGGGACGGTGATTCCCGAGGTGAAGCTTATTGATGTAATCCACGACGCAGTAGCAGATACCACGGAACTGGTTTGGGAGTCTGTCCCGGGTCAGGTTTTTGAGATTGCCAAGAGTCTGGACCTCAGGGGGGACCCGGCGATGTGGCCCCGCATACTTACGGGTATCCAGGCTGGTCCAGGTGAGACTACCTCCCTGGTGGTAGATGTTGCGGCTGCAGAAGCCGAGGCCTTTTATAAGGTGTTCCAGATTCCTGCACCGCCTCTTTTTGAAGATGATTTTGAGACCGACACGGGATGGGTGGCGATTGTGAATGATGCCCTCGGTAATACCAACTGGGAGCGAGGAAGTCCAAATGGGACGACTGGTCCCTTGACTGGTGCGGATGGCTCTGCGAACGCGTGGTCCACAAATCTTGGAGACTTCGGGGTGGATTCGGATATCTCCCTAAGATCTCCGGCCGTCGATTTGACGAGTGTGGCAGCAGCGGAACTGACTTTCGAGGCCTTCCGTGATGGCGATGGATTTGGTGAGTTTGCATCCGTGCGCTTCCTGCGAGCCTCCGACCTGCTGCTGCTTGGCGAGGAGGTCGCCATTGATATGACCTTCTTTGATGCGGGCTGGGTTTCCCAGACCGTTCCGGTGGTCGTGGAGGCCATCGGCGAAAGTGTAGTGATTGAGTTTAACTTCATAAGCGACAGCAGTCCGGATGCCTTCAGCGGACTCTCCATCGATAACGTGCGAATGGCGTCGCCTTGAGTTACCGGGCTGGGTGGAGTGAATAGAGGAATGAAACGCCCAAGCCGATTGGCGTCTCTTTCTGCCGTGTCATCCCCGCAGGAGTGACACTCACTCCTTGGAGCGATAAAGTGAGGGCTGGCGGGAGCGCGAATTTATGGTACTTATATGTCTGCCGATGATTCGACTGAGAACGCCGTCACTGCTGTTTCTCGGGTTCTTTCTGAGCCCGATGAGCTCTGGCAGTCCGGCAGTTGAAGAGTGGTGGTCTCGAAAGCCGCTGGTGAATCCTCAGATTCCGGAACAGAAGGACTGGGGTCGCAACGAAGTCGATCGATTCGTTCTGAGAAGATTGAAGGCCAGCGGCCTGCAACCTGCGCGAGAAGCTAAGCCACTGGCACTCATTCGTCGATTGACCTATGACCTTACTGGCCTGCCACCGAACCCGGAGGACACAAAGGATTTTCTGGATGCTTACGAGAGGGATCCGGAGAAGACCTATGAGGCTCTTGTCGATCGGCTTCTGGCCTCTCCTCGCTACGGGGAGCGGTTTGCCCGCCATTGGCTGGATGTAGCCAAATACGCGGACACCTGTGGCTACGACAAGGACAAGTTACGACCAAATGCATGGCCGTACCGGGATTACGTCATTCGCTCGTTTAATGAGGATAAGCCTTATGCCCGTTTCATACAGGAGCAGGTTGCGGGAGATAGACTGTATCCGGATACGCCGGATGGTATTCTCGGTCTTGGTTTTCTGGCCGCCGGCCCCTGGGACTTCATTGGACATGCCGAGGTGCCTGAAGCAAAGATAGATGGCAAGGTGGCGCGAAATCTGGATCGAGATGATATGGTCACCAATGTCTTCAATACCTTCTGTGCGGTAACCATCCAGTGTGCCCGCTGTCATGCCCACAAGGGTGACCCCTACACTCAGGAACACTACTACAGCCTCCAGTCGGTCTTTGCAGCAGTGGATAAGGCTGAGCGTAATTTTGGCAGTGATCCCCAGACGGAAAAACGCCGTTCTCAGCTGTCGGGGGAGCTCATTGCCCTTCGTGCCGAAAAAAACGGAATTGAGAGCGCCGTCAGGAAAGAAGGTGGAGATGAGTTGACTGGACTCGAATCCGCCGTTGAGGAATTGAAGAAGAAGTCAAACCCGTCCAGCAAACGTCCCGAGTTTGGTTACCACAGTAAAGTGGAGTCATCCCCGGACCAGGCGAAGTGGGTGCAGATCGATCTTGGTGAAAGAGTGGACATCAAGAATATCGTGCTGCACGCCTGTCATGATAGTTTCAACAATATTGGTGCAGGCTTCGGATTCCCTGTGCGCTTCCAGATTATTGCCTCCAATCGGAAGGACTTCTCTCGCTCGCAGGTTCTGGTCGACGAGTCTGCCAGGGACTTTCCCAATCCCGGTCTCATGCCGCTCGGCTACAAGACGGAATCCTCTGCGCGGTTCCTGCGCATTCATGCCACAAAGTTGGCGCAACGGGCTGCCCAAGACTATAATTTTGCTCTTGCCGAGGTTGAGGTGCTGGACAAATCAGGTAGTAATCGTGCTCTCAGTGCCAAAGTGTCCGCCTTGGATTCTGTTGAGGCTCCGATACGTTGGCGGAAATCCAACCTGACCGATGGAATCTGGGCGAGGGCAGGGGACAGGCAGTCCGTGGCCAGCCTAGCCCGGGTCGAAAAGAGGAAAGAAGACCTCCTGGCCAGACTCTACACGGCGGAGCGAAGAAAGCGCCTTGAGAGGCTTGAGGGGGAAATCAGGGAAAAGGACGATCTCATAAAGGGGCTGCCCAAAGGCAATATGGTGTATGCGGCTTCCACTCATTTCAAGGGACAGGGGCAGTTCAAGCCAACCAACGGTAAGCCGCGCGTTATCCGGTTTCTCCATCGGGGTGAGGTGACTCAGCCTCGCGACGAGGTGAGCCCCGGCACCCTGCCTATATTCAAGGCAGAGCCATGGCAATTCAACCTGCCGGCAGATCATGATGAATCCGACCGCCGGGCCGCTCTCGCGAAGTGGCTGGTGAGGAGAGATCACCCGTTGACCTGGAGGGTCATCGTCAACCGAGCATGGCAATGGCATTTTGGTGAGGGGTTGGTCGCCTCCCCCAATGATTTCGGTGAACTAGGGCAGACCCCGAGCCATCCTGAACTTCTTGACTGGCTGGCCTTGTATTTCCGGGATCAGGGAGGATCGTTCAAAAGACTGCACAAGCTGCTGGTGATGAGCGCGACCTACCGGCAGTCGTCAGCAGGGAACGAAACGTTTGCCCGGGAGGATTCGGGGAACCGTCTTCTTTGGCGGATGAATCGCAGAAAGCTCTCCGCAGAGGAAATACGGGATGCCGTTCTATCCGTGAGTGGAAAGCTCAATCTTGAGATGGGTGGACCAGGCTATTATCTTTTTGCTCTGGAAAAGACTGCTCACTCCCCCCACTACGAATACCATAAATTCAATCCGGAAGACTCCAGAAGCCATCGCCGCTCGATCTATCGCTTTATTGTGCGCTCGCAACCTAATCCCTTCATGACGACCTTGGATTGCGCCGACTCCTCCCAGAGTACGCCGAAACGCAATGAGACGCTCACCGCCTTGCAGGCTCTCAGTCTTCTAAACAATAAATTCAGTGTTGCGATGGCTCGGCACTTCGCGGCTCGGCTTGAGAGGGAAAAAGAGGATCTGGCCGGACAGGTTGCCCGCGGGCATCTTCTGGTGACTGGGAGGGCACCGGTAAAGGAAGAAGCCGCTTTGCTGCTAGATTATGCCCGCAAATATGGCTTGCAGAACCTCTGCCGTGCCTTGTTCAACCTTTCAGAGTTCAGTTACCTTGATTGACATGAATTCTTCGGAATCCCGCAGAGACTTTCTCAAGCAGTCCAGCTTTGGAGGGTTGGCTCTCGCCTCAATGCTGGCGAGGGAACCTCTGTCTGCTGCAACCGGGCCGGTCCTGCACCATCCCCCCAAGGCAAAGAGGGTCATTCAGCTATTCATGGCCGGGGCCGCGAGCCATCTCGATATGTTTGATTTCAAGCCTGAGCTGGTCAAAAGGCATGGTCAGAAATCGGATTTTGGAGAGCGCGTTGAGGCCTTTCAGAACGGGCTGGGTCCATGGATGAAGTCACCCTTTGACTTCAAGTCTTACGGGGGGTGTGGGAAACTGATGAGTGATATCGTGGCTCCGCTTGGAACAGTGGTCGACGACATGGCGTTTGTTCACAACCTGGAGGGTAAAACGGGGGTCCACAGTCAGGCTACCTACCTGCAGGCCACTGGATTTCAGTTGCCCGGTTTCCCCGGGGCTGGATCATGGGTGAGTTATGGACTGGGTTCGGAAAGTGAAAACCTTCCTACCTTTGTGGTTTTACCCGATCACCGGGGCTTTGCCTCAAATGGACCCAAGAACTGGGGCTCAGCATTTCTTCCTACGCACACGCAGGGGACAACCATCTTTCCACAACGGGAGAATCCTATCGAGGACCTTCACCCTCACGCCGATTATGTCTCCGAATCCAGCCACAGGGAAGGGATTGATCTCGTCAACGAGTTGAACAGGCGCCATAGGAGAAGCCGCCCCGGAGATCCGCGTCTTGATGCGCGCATCCGCAGCTACGAATTGGCAGCCCGCTTGCAGCTCTCGGCAACGAGAGCTCTGGATATTACCGGCGAACCACAGCACATCCTTAAGATGTACGGGCTGGATAAGATGAAGACGAAATACCCAAAGAATATTAACCCCGAGGAAGAGACCGAGTATTTCGGTCGGAAGTGCCTGATCGCCCGCAGGCTGATTGAAAGAGGGGTCCGCTTTGTCCAGATCTGGAGTGGTAATGATAATAGCTTTCCACGTCGTAACTGGGATAGCCATGAGGACATGACCCGTGATCATCCGTCGCTTTCCCTCGGCATGGCCCGCGGTACGGCAGGCCTGATCCAGGATCTCAAGCAGCGCGGCCTGCTGGAGGATACCATTATTCACTGGACGACTGAGTTTGGGCGCATGCCGAGCACCCAAGGGCAAAAAGGTCGCGACCACAATCCTTTCGTGTTCACTAACTGGTTTGCCGGTGGAGGGGTCAAGGGTGGGGTGACCCACGGAGAAAGTGACCAGTGGGGATACAAGCCGCTGGACCGGAAAAACCCTACCCAAGTTTACGATGTCTACGCGACCATGCTACACCTTCTGGGAATCAACCACAAGAACCTGACCGTGCGGCATAACAGTATTGATCGCAGATTGACGGATGTTCATGGGCATGTCCTCAAGGAGATTCTGGCTTGAGAATCTCAGGCTGTTAAATCAGGCGGTCTGCTGCTGCTTCAGTGGCGTGCCTTTCCCAGCAACCTTTGGAAAGATTGTGCGGGGCCGCGTGCCCTAGGGCTTTTCCTTCAGCCAAGGCTCGATCTGCTGCCGGATTAAGCTCCAATCTGAGAGGAAGAGAAACCGATCTCCCGTTGAAAGGTAATGCGTAGTCAGTCGGATTCCAAGCGCCTCCATCACGGTCAGCGCATTGTGGATAGATTGCCCGGGAAACGACGTTTCCCCATGTTCGCTGATGATCATGGCTTTTCGGCCGCGCCACGCATCGCTCAAAGACTTCGATCCAATTTTCAGCTCCTCGGTGACCGGAGCAAGCAGGAGAAGGCGCTCCCATTCCTGCGGCAAAGCTGCAGCCTCCTGCAGGGCTCCAGTCCCACCTCTGCCAATCCCGGCAAGGATCAGCCTTCCCTCGTCAATATCCGGGTGGGTGATACAGAATTCCCTGGCCTGTGCGATTGCAGCTCTTCCTCCGGTTCGACTCCATTCGCCCGAACCAAAGGTCGGGGCAACGACTGCTACGCCGGTGGAATCGGCGAGTTGCTTCCAGAGGAACCACGAGCCCTGTAAATTTCCAAGGCTACCGTGGAGAATGACGAGCGCTGCTCTCTTTCCTGATCCGTTGGAACCGGATTTCTCAGGAATATAGGTGAAGACAGGTCCGGCGGCGGTCTCGATCCCAAGCATGTCTCTGTAGGTTGTTCCCAGTAAGGAAGGAAGGGAGGAGAGTTGGGGATCCTGGGATAGATCACTGTAGAGGTCTTTCATGATCTCACGAAGCTCGGCTGCTCGCGACCAGCTCAAGTCCGAATCAGTAGCGGCCATGAAGTAGGAACGCAGGGAAAACTGATCTACTTCTGCAACAAAGCCCCATGGCAGCAAGTGGCTGGGAGACTCGTCATAGCAAACAAGCCGGGCAGGATCGTCTGTCTTACCAGGAGAGTTCTCTGTCTTCTGACCGCAGAGAAAGAGCGCAGATCCACCAACGACGAGTAGGAGCAAGGCGGCAATTTTCCGGCTGGTTCTCCTCCAGTGCAGGAGATTGAGGGGGAGAGGAAGAAGGCAGATGAGCGCGACGGCGAAAAGCCTTGAAGTGGGCATTGTGGAGACCGCGAAGAGTCCCGCGGCCGCGAGCCAGAATGGAAGAGAGAGGAGGGTCCAGGTTCCGGAGATAACGCAGCCGAGAGTGCTCGTTTCAGCCACCGGCCTCTTCTCCTTCACACTTACTGTGACGGTTTGAGGGTGATGAGGTGCATCGTAGCCGTGTAAGCATTGGCCGCGCTCATACGCTTGAATTCATGGCCCGGCCCCCAGGAGTCGGTATAGATGATCTCATCAGTCTTCAAGTTATACCCGATCACCAGCCTCATATGACCTCCCCCTTGCTGAGGGATTCCCCGCTCCGGGAATACGCCAACTTGCAGGGCCCAAAGCAACGGCGTTCCCGTATCTATATTGTCCCTGATCTGTTTTCGGAAGCGATCGAAAGCAGTGCCTTTGGCACGGACCTCGCGGAGTGTCGGACCGTGGCAGCTCGAAAGGAAATATTGGTAAGGGATAATCGCTCCTTCGCGAAATTCCTTACCCCTCTCGTTCTTCCTTATCAACCGGTTGTAGGCCTTGATCTCGGATTTGATCTTTCGATCTTCGATTTCATAGTGGACCAGAAGCCTGGTCTTGGTTCTGCCAGCGACCTTCTTCAGGGCCGCAATCATGTTGGCCGGGTTGGTTCCTCCCTGCGCACTGCTTTCGGCGATCTGGGCCATTGCGTGCTGATCCACCGGCAGACCGTAATATCGGAATACACGCTCCGCACTGGCCACTGCACAATATCCCTTGCGACCCTGGTCAACCATCGGAACGCCCTGCACGAAGACATCGCCGTTCGCCGCAGTCTTGCGGTTGGCGACAAGATCACGTCGTCTTGCCATGCCCTTGGTAAGACCGGATCTCTGCTCGTAGATTTCCTCACCGTATTGAACCGAGACAAGGCTGAGCTTCAGGAACTCGGGGGTGTAACCACGTGAGGCCTTGGATTTACTGGAGGTGAGGACCAGAAAAGCGCCGGGACACTTCCATACCCAGCGATCAGCTGAGATCACACTACCTTTCTGGGTCCGATTCATTTTTTCTCCATCCAGAGCGGTCTTCTCGACGAGTAGGCCATGCCACTTCTCGGTCAGGGCCTTGAAACGGTCCTGGTCCATCTCTCCATTGTCCCCCCTGTTGTAGATTGAGATGTCAAAGGAGTGCAGGGTATTGTCCCGGCTTCGCAGGATGGTTTCGCCCACTGGGAGCTCCCAGAGTTTCAGTCCTCTCCGCGTACTCCTTGCGTCCTTACGCTCCTTCGATAGCCAGTGAAAACCGAGGGTTTTGCGATCACGGAGTACTTCGCCGACCGGCTTGGTCCACATCTTGGCGTCGAGGAAAAGAATCTCGAGATCAGGAACAGGGGCGGAGAGAGCCGAACTCTGCGATGAGAGGGAGAAGATGAGGAGCAGACAGAACCGGCGCACTTTCCCATTCTAGTTAATCGGGTGGAGAGTGCAAGGTCAGTGCTGATGCGTTCCCCGGCATCCTGCACACCCGACCCACTCACTGGATCCATCCGTGTAGAACTCCTTCTTCCAGATGGGTAGGCGGCGTTTGACTTCATCAATCACGAAGCGACAGGCCGCGAATGTCTCGGCCCGATGCGGGGCAGAAACCACTACCATGACAGCGCACGCTCCGATCTCAAGGGAGCCGGTCCGGTGTACTGCTCCCGCGTAATCGAGTCCGAATTTCTCAGTGGCTTCCTCAAGAATTCTGCGTCCTTCCTTCTCTGCTACCGCACGATGAGCTTCATACTCCAAACGGAGCACTCTACGACCCTCGTGATGATTACGGACGAGACCTTCGAATATTGAAACAGCGCCTGCGTGAGGATTGTCAGCGGCATTCCGCAGGGTAGTTGGGTCTATAGGGACGGTGGTAAGGCGGAACATGGGACTAGCCTCCGGAGAAGGGGGGGAAGAGGGTCACCTTGTCTTCGTCCAACAGTTGGTGACTCCACGAACTGAATTCATCATTGACTGCAACTCTCACCGAATCGATTTCAAGCGACAACCCACGGGACATACGGAGCTCTTCCCACAATCCTGCGGCAGTGGTTGCCTCGGTCTGAATCTCCTCGGAATCAAGGCCTGCGTTTTCCCTGAGAACGCCACAATATTCCGTATGGATTCTCTTTATCGAACGTCCATGGTTCAGGCTCTGGCGTGCTTCCTCGAGGTCCTCAGGCCGGTTACAGTTGTCGAGAGCGGATAATTCGGGAAGCTCAATTTCCCGGCGGGTAAGTGACGATAAGAATCGTCGCGCGCAGCCTCGCCCATGAGAGAGCGCTTGCTCCAGCGCAGCCCGGGAAGAGGATTCGTAAATAGTGCAAAGAGGTTCGGGTTTGCCGTCAAAGCGGCTCTTAAAGCAGGTCGCATTGCATGTCGGATCCCTGTGCTCCACGAGGTGTTTCAGGGTAGAAGGGGTCAGGAAAGGAAGGTCGCAGGCGGTGACCAGCCAGGCAGCCTCCGGCGAGTGAGCAAATGCGGATTCAAGTCCCGCCATGGGTCCGGCGTTTTTCCGCAGGTCCCGGATGGTAGGGCAATTGTAAATGCGATCATCGTCCTCTCCAATCGAGAGGTAGGATTGCGCGGTGACGGTTCCGAGTAACTGGATTCCCCTTTCACGCATGGAAAGACCCTCGACGATGACGAGGTCCGCCTTGTCGCAGCCCATGCGGATACTTTTTCCTCCTGCAAGAAGGATTCCATAGAGGGGGACACTCATGTATTTTAAGTCGAGCAGAAATCGCTTTTACCGCCTCGCTTCTCCTCGAGGTGGATTCCAGTGATCACGATGGATGGGTTTACCGCCTTGCACATGTCGTAAACCGTGAGTGCTGCAATGGAGGCCCCGGTGAGAGCTTCCATTTCGACACCGGTCCGACTACTTGTTGAACATTCACAGATGACGTCGAGAGAGCCGTCATTTCCGGGCTCAATCGTCACATCGCACTTGTCGAGGGGCAGAGGATGGCAGAGAGGGATCAGGGAGGAGGTCTGCTTGGCTGCCATGATTCCTGCAAGAATCGCGGTGGTGATGATCGAGCCCTTCTTGTTCTGGAACCCCTCTTCCTTTAGTTCGCCGAAGAGTTCGGATCCCAGAATGACACTGCAGCTGGCCCGGGCATAGCGACTGGTGACATCTTTGGGGCTGACATCCACCATTCTGGGATGGCCCGCTTTATTCAGATGAGAGTGCTCGCTCACCAGGGCACGATATGACACAACTAACAAAAAACGAGATGATTTGCGACCTCAGGTCCAAGCTCGGAAGGGAACCAGAACACCCTCAGGGAAAGAGGTATATTCCGCAGGTAGCTCGACGAAGCCGTCAGACTGGATGGAGGAGGCAAAGTCTCCAGAATTGGACAAAGGTAGAGGTTGGGCTGTCACGAGGGCTTCTCTTCGGCGGGTTCTGACGGGAATGCTGTAAGCGAGTAGCGGCTCGAACGTGATTTTAGATCCGAGGGATACCATCTGAGGCAAGGGGGTTTGCTTCTGGGCTGCTTTCAGGAAGGGAAGAACGAAGCGATGAAAGGTGATCTGAACAGACATCGGGTTTCCTGGAAGTGCGAAAACGGCTGGAGCCCCTTCCCAGTAGGCCAGAGGCTTTCCGGGGCGCTGGGCGACGCCGTGGAAAGCCGGAGATCCGAAAAGTCTCTCCAGCGCTGGACGGACGAAGTCGTATTTACCCTTGGAAATTCCACCACAGAAAATAATGAGGTCACAATCCCGATACTCCTCCACGGCGGAGACGGTAGCATCGGGATTATCCGGCAGGTGCTGGTAATGAGTTAATAAGGCACCGGCCGCAGAGAGTGCACAGTGGAGAGCCGCGGCATTGGATTGACGGACCTCGTGGTCTGCTGGCCTGCTGGTGGAGTCAACCACCTCGTCTCCCGTAGTGAAGAGGGCGACCCGGGGTTTCCGGAGGACCGGCAAGGTGGTAGCACCTATGGTGGCAGCGACGGCTGCAACGCGGGAATCGATGACGGTCTCGGGCGGAACAAGAGTTTCACCGGCAGCATGATCGCTGCCTCTCCTGTGAATGAACCGGCCCGGAACGAAAGAACCGGGGCTCACGGAGAAATGCCGATCCTGTCGTGTAAGTTGTTCGTAGGGTATCACCGTGTCGCAGTCAGGTGGAAGGCAGGCTCCGGTCATTATTTCCCAGCAGTGCCCAATCGGAGTCTCGCGAGGCGCCGGGGCACCGGCGGGATGATCTCCTCCAATCTCCAGTTTATGAGCCTTCGTTAGATCAGCTTCCCGGAAGGATATGCCATCCATCATTACCCGGTCATAGGGAGGAAGGGGCCTGTCGGCCAGAAGGGCGGTTGCGAGGACTCGGCCCCGGGCCTGTTCAAGGGGAATACTTTCCACTGCCAGTTTCGGGGTGGTTGACAGGGTGATTTCTTCCGCAGCCTCGGGAGTGATGAGAGGATTCATGGCGCGCTTCCAGTCCACAGGGAATGGGAAAATACCCAAGTATTTAGTTGCGAGATGGCGCCTTTAGGTTTGGGTGGTTTGGATGCTTCTGGACCAGCACCACCGCCCGCTGCGAGATCTACGCATCTCCGTCACCGACCGGTGCAATTTCCGTTGTCGCTATTGCATGCCTGCCGAGGTATTCGGCCCGGACTACCAATTTCTTCCCCAGAAAGACCTTCTTAGCTATGAGGAGATTGCACATCTAGCGGGCTTGGTCGCCGACCTTGGAATTCGCAAGTTTCGTCTGACGGGGGGAGAGCCTCTCCTGCGGCGGGGGTTGGAAGAGCTGGTAAAGCTACTTTCCGCTCTCGACGGAGTCGATGATCTCGCGATGACCACCAACGGGACCTTGCTTGGGCGTCACGCGGAGCGGTTACGAAGCGCAGGCTTGCACCGTGTTACCGTCAGCCTCGACGCGCTGGACGGGGAAGTTTTCGCGCGGATGAATGGGGTTGGGGCAAAGGTGGGTCGGGTTCTTGATGGCATTGAAAGAGCACGCTCCGCCGGATTGGGGGTCAAGATAAACACCGTTTTGCGACGTGGCGTCAACGAGAGTGAGATCCTGCCGCTCGTTCACTGGGGTTGCGAGCGGGAGATACCAGTGCGGTTCATTGAATACATGGATGTTGGTGAGACGAATGGCTGGCGGATGGAACAGGTAGTGCGGACGAGAGAGGTCCATGATCGAATCGCGGCTGAGTTCTCCATGGAAAGATTGAATCCGGCGCATCAGGGAGAGGTCGCCCGCCGCTACCGGATTGGGGCGGGGAATAGAGAGGTGGGTTTCATTTCCTCGGTGACTGAGCCATTCTGTGGTGGCTGCAATCGACTGCGGCTATCAGCGGAGGGAAAACTGTACACCTGCCTTTTTGCAGCGAGTGGCTTTGACGTGAGACAACTGATACGGTCGGGAAAAGAGGAAACTCTGCGGCTCGCAATCCAGGGAATATGGGCAGATCGTGGGGATCGATACTCCGAGCGACGAGGGGCGCGAAAGAAACATAAGGTGGAAATGAGTTATATTGGAGGATAGGCACCGTGACCTGGGAGATTGATATCGTCCATTTGTTCCTTTCCAGTGGGCACAACTACAAGGGGCGTCATGGAAAAGGATCCCTCGATCACACTATCAATGACCCTGATGTCATTGAATGTGTCTCGGGACGTGGAATCCGCGGAGATCGCTACTTTGATCATAAGGAGAATTTCAAGGGGCAGATCACGTTTTTTGACTATCAGGTCTACGAGGACGTAANGCAGAAGTTTGGTCTTCCAGACCTCTGTGCCTCAGTCTTCCGAAGGAACGTTCTCNTCAAGGGAGCTCCCTTGGAGGACCTCATTGGAAAGCGGTTTNCGGTGGGCAGCTTGGAATTCGAGGGGGCTGAGGAGGCGGCACCATGCTACTGGATGAATGAGGCTGCTGCCGATGGAGTGCATGAGTTTCTGAAGGGTCGTGGCGGACTCAGGGCCCGCATCCTTCAGGGAGGACCGATGCGGAAGGGAAGCGAGGTAGTATCTCTTCTGCCCTAGCCTTGCTTGAAAGACTCGACCGAAGCCCCGCGGGCCTGTGAGTTGACGTTTCTCCCGGTAGCGTAACAGGTAAAAGGCGACGCGATTGCACTCTCCGTCTCAAGGTAGTTGAAGGTCAGTTCCTCCCCCGGTTCTATCTCCCGGACCGCGAAGAACTGGCGTCCCTTCAGGCAGAGGTTGGGACTGAAGGAGTGGTTGAGATACACGGCGTAGTAATCGACTACATGCTGATTCAGGGCAATTTCGATACTTTCCCGNGTNCGGGTGCCAGAGGGCTCCCCGCGCACGGTGTAGACTGGTTCTCCGCGGGAAAAGGCGAATCGGGAATAGGTCGCTTTCTCACCATGCTGGTTTTCATCTATCCGGAAGCAGTCGCTGCGATCAATCACTCTGCGCACNTTCCTATCACGGTCAGAAGTTTGTAGCGAGACGAATAGGATTTGCGCGGCAGACCTTTCCAACCTTGGACGTATGATCGTGCCGCAACCATCCCCCGAAAGGCCCCGATGGCTACCCTCAGTTGATCTGGAGAAAGCTCTCGCTCAGAAGGACCGCCTCGATGAGAGATCTCATCCGATGTTTTTCGGAGGCTGTAGTCTCGACGATCTCNTCAATGACAAGGAAGTCTGCCGGTGTCAGTTCCCTCGACGTGGCATAGCGCATGAGATGGGCGGTAAAGGCACGCGCAAAACGACGGTCTTCCTTCACCANNGATTCCTTGAAGCGGACNGCTCCCTCAAAAGCGTATTTCTTCATCAAGGTGCCGCTGGCGTCGACGTTTCTTCCATTTGGATACTTGTCACGCCATCTTCCGATGATGTCGTAGTTCTCAAGGGCGAACCCGAGAGGATCAAGTCGNGAGTGGCAGCCGGCACAGTCCGGGTTTTCACGGTGCTTTGCAAACTTCTCACGGATGGTNAGATTCTTGTCCGCAGCATCCTCGTTCAGAGGGGGCACATTGTTTGGAGGNGGTGGGGGAGGNTCGTTNAAAATCNCCTCGATGACCCAGGCTCCCCGGGCAATGGGATGCGTGCGTTTTGGGCCGGAGGTCATGCTCAGCATCGCTGCGTTGGTAATGACTCCCCCATAACGAGGGTCGTCGGCATTGCGCCGGGTAAAGGCTCTCGAGCGCAGTTTACTACGAATATCATCNTCAAATATTTTTCTGGCGTCCTGTCGTGCTCGCCCGGGGTCAGTATTGGCGGGGACATTGTCGAAGGAATTCCGGGCCTGCTCAATCTCTCGAACAAGGGTGCNGCGCCTGTCCCGCTGGGCGGGAGTGAGAGCCTTCGCTACCTCAGACTCAGTGACGTAGAGCCCCCCGGCGGATCCAGCGACTTCCTCGGCGCTCAGTGCGCGCGAATACAACCGCGCTCGCGCCAGACTGACATCAAGATACCTGCCGCCNCCTGCCGGCAGATGACGCACACCGAAAATAATAGAGCTTCTGCCTTTGGGGAAGGTTGCAAGGCTGGTNCGGTAGGGCTTGCCGTAGGGCATCCCGTTTCTGTAAAGGGTCACCGAGCCATNAGTATCGTAGACCATTGCGAGGTGAATCTTTTGGTCCGGTTTCATCTCAGGGGTGGATTCTGGAAAGTCCTTGGTCCGGGCGAAGCGGTTGCTACCTGAGATCCAGTGTCGCCTCTTCCGCTCGCCGAGGACGATTGTATCGAAAAAGTCACCGGGGCCCTGGACTCCCATGAATCCGCCACCATCCTGATCGANGTTGTGCACCATCCCCCAGACCTCTAAGGTTCGTTCTTTCAGGTCGAATGACAGGGGAGGGCTCTGAAGGTAGGAGCTTTTCAGGGTAACAGTGCCTTCCTCGAGCACAATTTTACCGTGACTTTTCAAGTGCAGAGATCCCACGGAGTCACGGAGGTTATTGTTGAATTCCCACGCTGCTACAGGGTCAAGGTTGACTGGCTTTCCTCCCTTGCGCCGAGCCTTCAGCAGTCTTGCCTTGACGGGGCTTAACAGTTTGGTGAGTTCTGCTTCCCTCGATTGAATAGCGGCTTTCAGGGCGGCGCGCTTCTCGTCGTTGGACTTGTTGCGGGACAGGATTGCCTTGGCGTCAATGGCGGGNGGCTCCAAGTCTGAGTTGTACCAGGTATGGAGAAATTCACTCTGGTAGGAGAAGCGGGGAGCGATGAGTTCAATGACGGGCCGGTCCTCAAGGAACATGGCGTCGAAGAGGAGAAGTGGCTCGAGGATCATCTGGACGCTGGCGGGGCTGGATTTGTCGACGTTGAAAAGCCGCGCCAGTTTTGGATCCGGAGTAGCGCCGAGAAGATTCTCAAGCTGCATCCACTGGGAAGGGAAGGCATCAAGGAAGCGCTCGATCCTGGCATCTTCCATCATGCGATTACAGGCCTGTTTGAACACCTCGATTCTGGCGAGNNCCCCACTCCCGGCCAGATGAAGAAGCTCAAGATCCGGTCCGCTGTTCCAGAGGAAGAAGGAGAGGTTGCTTGCTACAACGAAAAGGTCTTTCCCGGCACTCGTTGACCCATAGCGAAGAAGGAAGCGGGGAGACGAGAGGGTGGCGGAGGCCGCTCGTTTCATCGCCTCGGTAAAGGAAAGGCCCTGCCCTATNTTGGCAAAGGTGTAGTCGGTGTATCGATCAAGGGTGTCATCTTCGATGGCGCTGCGGAAAGCCAGGAGCAGGAAGTTCTTCAACCGTGCCCGGATTTCTTCCCGAAGGTTGCCCTCTTTCGGTTCGCGAAAGAAATCGTTCCATATGCCCACGGTCTCTTCGTTGAAGTCNGGGCTCTCAATGATCGANACGCTGAGGCGCAGGAAGGAGTCGAGAAGAAGAGGTGACAATGAAAGCTGGTTTGCCTGGTTGTCATATCCATGGTAGGCCCGAAGATCCTTGGGGAAGGATTTGACCTCACGCATCCCTGCAGGGGGAGAAAGCGAATGACAGGCGACCTCGACCTTTTCCGGCATTTTGCGGGAGTCGGGATCGAGGTAATTACTGTGGCGAGTCATGAGTTTCTCCGGAAGCGCGAAAATGTCGCGGTTGAGACGGAAAAGATCACGAACGGTGTTATTGTACTGGAACCGGTTGAGTCGCCTTATCTGAACCCGCTGGTCCTCCGGATTTACCTCCGCGGCTTCACGGAGCATGGCTTTCAAACTGGCAACCAACTCATCGCGCCGGTCATCTGGAATCTCGGGCTCTCCCTCGGGGGGCATGTCGTAGGAATCGACAGCCTCAACCAGCTCTTTGAGTAGCTTGGGATTAGTCTGAAGGTGTCCAAAAGAGGTGATCTCCTTNAGGTTGACCTTGCCCTTTGTCTTCTCTCCTCCGTGGCATTTGATGCAGTGCTGCGCGAAGAGCGGTTTGAGAAGTGAATCGAATTGCGCTCTGGTATCTGAGCTAGTGACCGCCGCGTTGCTGGCAGCATTCAGCAGGATTGAACCTACCAGAAAGAGCATAATAGAAGCCTTCAGAGGCATATATGCGCATGTTGNGGCCATGGTGCGGGCTTCCCGACTTCTTGCTACTCTAGGTCCAAAGGTCAGAAATCACTCCTGAACTGTCCGCAAAGGAGTTGATTTCNGCTCCCATCAGCTGAGCGAGCGTCAGCCACATGTTGGAATTGAGAGTGCCACTCNTACACCTGAGAAAACGGCCCTGTTTGATCTGGCCCTGTCCCCCGCCGGCGAGAATAAATGGAAGGTCATAGAACTGATGGGTGGCACCATCGCCAAGAGCAGCTCCGTAGGAAACGAGTGAGTTATCAAGCATGGTGCTTCCGTCTGCCTCCCGGATCTCCTTCATCCGCCTCAGCATGTAGCTGTATTGCTCAAGGTGGAAGATGTCGATCTTCTGGACCTCTTTCCATCCGTCGCCCTTCTGATTATGAGTCATGTTGTGGTGCTGAACCGGTTTGTCAAAAACGCCCTCATACATCAGGGTCGCATCCCAGCGCTCCGGCCCGATCATGAAAGTGCTGATGTTCGTCATGCCCATCTGGAAGGCGAGCAGCATGAGATCGGTCTGCAGGCGGATATATTCTCCACGCGGAAGAATTTCGTCCTTCGGAATCCGGATGTCTGCTTTTGCGATTCGCTCCCTCTGTTTTGCGATCCGAATTTCCACGTTACGGATCATCTCCATGAACTCGCCCAGGGTTTCCCGGTCATCCGTGCCGAGCTTCCGGGAGAGGCTCTTGGCATCAGCAAGCATGAGAGAGGAGACATCACTGAGATGGGACTGGAAATTATCAGCCTTGAAGAGGCGCTCGTAGAGTTTCTGGGGATCCTTGATGGACGGTGCAATCTTGTCAGGTCCATACCACGAAATGTTGTCAAAGTAGATGGGCTCCTTGGGCGCACGGAATCCATTGCAGCTGATCTCGAGGGTTTTGAACACCGTGGAGTTCCCGACATGGTCGCCAATAACCTGATCGAGACTGCGGCCGTTGGGATAACGCCATCCTTTTTCGGCGGCTTGTTCGGGAGAGACACTGGTGAGGNAGCAGGAGGCTCCCTGCGCGTGAACGTCCTGTCCGTTCTTGAANGTGCGCTCCATCCCGGTGACCAGAGTGATGTCGTCCGCATGCTCTCGTAGTGGTTGCATTGAAGAGCTGAACNCCAGGGGAGAGATGCCGANCTTGTTTTCGACCCGCTTCTGCTGCTTGGTCTTGTCGGCATTGAACCCTCCAACGAAGCCAGGCAGCTGGGCCTGCTCCTCACCGGGGAAGAATCCGCGGCGGTTGATGCCATTGGGGACGTAGAACATGACCATTTTCTTGTCCGGCTTTTTCTGCGCCTTGAGAGACTTGGCGGACGCGAGCGATGGCATGAAAGGGAGCGTCAGAAGCGCGCCCTGACTTCGTAGAAATTTCCTTCTCGAAAGGTTCATTGGAGCTATGGTTTCATACCTTTCGCGCTCGAAAAGCCTTATTGTCCACGTTTTCGCGTTACAACAGGCCTCGGGCGCTTGAATTATCGCTTCTCCCTCCCCATGAAGGTTATCATATCTCTCTTTGCTGCAGTGCTTTTTGCTATTCCTGCTCTAGCGGGAGAGCCGCTGCGACCGAATGTCGTGATTATCTTCACCGANGACCAGGGTTACGCGGATCTGGCCTGTTACGGGAACAAGAAAAATAAAACCCCACGCCTCGATCGACTCGCGAGCGAAGGGACTCGGTTCACCTCGTTTTACTCTCAAACTGTCTGTGGACCCTCGCGATCAGCCCTTCTCACCGGACGTCAGCCAGTTCGGAGTGGAGGCTGGGGGATGCCTGCCTCGGAGATCACCTGGGCGGAGCTGGCCCGGAAGGCTGGATACCAGACTGCCTGCATCGGCAAATGGGATGTTTCCAACCGGAAGCCAATTGTCGACCGCATGCCGAACGCCCAGGGCTTTGATTATTACTTTGGCGCTCTCGGGGCCAATGACAATGGTTCGGTTCGTTTCCACGAGAATAACGAGGACGCGGGAAGCAGCCGGGATATGGGGGGATTGGTGAGGCTCTACACAGAGAAATCCATCGATTATCTCAAAAACAGGCGAGATCCCGAAAAGCCATTCATGCTCTATCTCGCTCACACCATGATGCACACAATTATTGATGCGTCGCCTTCTTTCAGGGGTAAATCGGAGGGTGGACTGTATGGAGACGTGGTCGAGGAGTTTGATCATGAGACGGGAAGACTTCTCGATGTGCTTGATGAATTGGACCTCTCTGGAAATACCGTGGTGATATACACGAGCGACAATGGGCCTTGGAACCAGGACAAATATACCAAGCGGAAGAAAGGGCATCCTAAGGGCTCCACCTTCTGGGGAGAGGCTGGTCCGCTCAGGAATGGAAAAGGGTCTCCTTATGAGGCTGGATACCGTCTTCCCTGCATCGTGCGCTGGCCTGGNAAGGTGCCAGCCGATCGGACCAGCGATGCTATTTTTGCGAGTATAGATTTCCTTCCTACCTTCGCAAACCTTTGCGGCTTCAGGGTCCCAGACGATCGCCGTATTGATGGCATTGACCAGACCGACCTACTTCTCGGAAAAACAGAGAGGGGACGTGAATACTTCTATTTCAACCGTGCGGGTGTNAGAAAGGGTAAGTGGAAATATCTACGACCGGACGCGCATTTCCACGGGTACGCCGTTGAGGACGGACGGAAAAAGGNCGATGAACTCTATGACCTTGAGGCGGACATCGGTGAGCGGAACAATCTTGCCGGGCAGCATCCGGACATCGTAATGGAGTTAAAGAAACTAACGAAGGCGATAGAAGCCAAGGAGGTCAAGGTGGATCTGCCTGCCCGTTTTCAAATACAGCTTCAGGAAAGAGGTGCCGAGAATGTGCATCGGGATATCAAGGTTAATTCGAAAAGGGACTTCGTGATGTTTGAAGTCACGGATGAAGGAGGTATCGGTAGTGGTTCAATTCATCTGCGTAGTGGNCAGTGGCCGGGCAAAGTCCTCCTGCATATTTACCTTCGTGGGCTTGAGGGGTTCGAGCTCAAAGTGGGAGACCAGACTTTTTCGGGCGCCTATCATGGAGAGGGTGTGCCGCGTCCTGATGGNCACCTGCCAACCCGGATGCTTGATGCAGAAGGGAGTCCGCTCAGTGGGCGTTATCTGGTCGANTCCGGACNAGGTGCCGATCCGGGGCGCCAAGGGGGATATTATGAAATTCAAATTCCTCAATCGCTTCTGAGCCGAAAGGCCCCTGCCATCGAATTGTCCTGGGTCGATTTCTATCGCAGGTAGGGACATGGATGAGCCGCGGCGTTGGCTGACTCTCCGACCCCATGGTTTCTTTGACTGGATGGGTGCAATCGGAAATTGCGGTGCGGCCCATGTTGTTGAATACTTACGAACCGGAGTTGTTCAGGTCTGATGCGCTACGCCATCTTTTCAGAGATATACGGTAATCGTCAGGCATGGAATGCCATCGTTGACGATTTCGTCGGCCTTGGAATTGATATGCCGATCTGTCTCGGGGATGTGTCTGGTCACGGTGCGGGGACGGCGGAGATTCTTGAGGATCTGCGAGCTCGGACCGGGAATATTGTTCTGGGAGACTGCGATGCGGCTCTGGCCGGATTGCTGGGAGAGGCGAATCCGGATGAGGCTACAAATCATTGTATCAGGTGGACACGGGAGCACCTTCATCAGGAGGCGCTTTCATACCTNCGCGAACGTCCACNTGCCCTTGAAACAGGAGGAATCCTCTTTGTTCACGGGGAGTGTGTAAAACCGGGGCGCTACAGCGGGATAGGGAGTGAGAATGAAGCTCGTCAAAACTTTGACGCGATTGCGCACCGGGTGACCTTCCTCGGGCATGCGCGAGAGGCGGGCTGCTACCGACTGCAGGCGGATGGAGTAATTGACAGTCTTCCCGCAGAAGACCGGCAACTTTCCCCGGACTGCCGTTATCTGGTGAATGTCGGATCGGTAGGAGAACCGGTCAGTGCTGAGGATCCGAGGGCCTCCTATGTCATCTANGACAATGAAACCCACGAAGTCCTATTCCGGCGAGTGACGTTTGACGTTGATTCCTATCGCTCAGACATACTCGATGCTGGTCTGTTGCTTCGACCATGGTGCCGGGAAGGTGATGGAAGAGATGCTATGGAGGCGGTATTTCCGGGTGGCCCGAGGCTCGAGCACGAAGAACAGGATGTCGTGGTTTCGCTTGCCTCAGTGGGGTCCGTTGTTGAGCCTGCAATCCGGGCGCCGGCAGAGTATCCTGCCCGCCGCAGTCGAGGTGTGCTGTCGTGGATGTCGCTGTTCGCTGTCGTCGTTCTGGCAACTGGCATCGGGATTTTCGTCTTTAAGGAGATCGGGAGGAACCAGCAGGATGAGGTCACCCCGGGTGGTGCGGATCCTGCTCCCCAAGNGGCATTCCATTACGAGGAGTCATCGGGATTGGATCCCGTTCATGGTGCTGACCTGATACCGGAGCTGGAAGCAAGCCCCGAGGAAGTGGCTNAACCGGCCGGACTCCCGGAAGGGAACCTGGATTTGTTGAGCGATGATACCGAGAATTCTCAGTCGGTGGCTGTAAATGACGATTCCNTNGGTTCCCCGCATTCTCCAGAGGCCGAGCAGTCCGGCGAGTCCGAGCCGGGCGGGGAATCTGGGCCAGCAGGTGAATCGAGGTCAAATGTTGAACCCGATCCCGCCGGTGAGCCCGAGCAGGTAATCGCGGAGAATGCTCTACCTCTGGGAAAGGCTCCGATACCACCGGAGCCCGCCGAGGTNGCCTCCCTTCGGCCCCCTACCCGTGGCCTCATTTTTTATGCGCCATTCGATGAGGAGTCCACGGAGTTCCGGATCCGTGATCTTTCCGGAGGAGAACGGGATCTCGACGCGACCAGTGGAAGTCCGGGTATTCTCGGCCGGATCGGGATGGCCTGCCGACTGGTGGCGGAAAACGGCAGCGAAGCAATGCGCTCACCGGTCAAGGCTCTTCTCGAGGTCAACGATTTTACCGTCGCCTTCTGGCTGAAACGGCCTGATCCGTCCCTGCAGGATTCTGCCGATACGGATTCTCCTGCGAGCCCCAAGACGCTGCCCGATGCGACCCTGATTTCTCTGGACGGTGTCTGTGAGGTGCGGATGGTCGATGACAGGATTGAGGCTGCGGTAGGAGAGAATACTCCGGCAACTCTTGGGTTCCCGAGGGATTTGCTCTGGCATCATATCCTCTTGGAGCGCGTTGATGGGGAGGTATCAATCTGGTTAGATCACAGGGTNCAATCCAGGGTCGTCCCCGATGTCCCCGGTTCTCCTCCGGCCGAGGGCGCGGCTGTTCAGGTGGGCAGTAAGAATGCGGACTTTTGTATCGATGAGGCCGCAATATGGGCGCGTGGATTCACCGAGGATGAACGATGTGTTTTGTATCGTCTCGGGCGATTTGACACTCCAATCATGGCTCCGCCGAGGTCCATTTCCTANTGGGGCTTCGACAAGAGCAAGNTGGGAAAAGGGATTTTCGGGGACTATATCGGTACTCGACCACTTGGATCATTCGCACGATGGAAACCGGCAAAGGCCCTCGCGCCTGACCCCGTTCCTCTGACGAGGAAAAGAAATGTGGTTGCGAGCCAGATCTCCCACGTCGCCGAGAGCAGGGAAGGCGCGGGAAGCTTCGAAATGAAAGGNGACACCCCTTTTACCTACGAAGGCTGGTTCAAGCCCGGGCGCTTGACGGCTGGGACTCTGGGCGGGACGGTTCCGGGTTCGAATGAAACGGGCGAGGCCGGTTGGCGGCTTGCACTCAGTCCGGGAGAGAGCGGGAAAGGATTCATGGCCTTCATCTATGATACGGGATCAGAGAAAATGCAGGCGGTTGCCGAAAATGCGCCGATTTATGATGGTCTTCCGCACCATTTTGCAGCGGTCTGGAATCCCCGTTCNTCCGAGACCCACGGGAGCATGAGAATCTTTCTGGATAACAGCATGATCGCGTCAGCTCTCCTGCCCCTCGAAGTGCTAAGGCCGGTAAGTGGCCAGCCCTTTCGCATATCGGTCGGGGGCTCAGCGATNGTGGTGGATGAATTACGATTCACGACCGGGTCTTTGAGACCCATTGAGTTCCTGACCAAGGGAGAAGAGCGACCGGCTCCCGGTCTNCCCATGGAGGATAACGACGGAAAACGGATGCCGCCGCCCTCGCGGCCCGGGGAATCGCCCTTTCAACGGGCGGCTCGCGAATTGGAGGAGCGAAAGGCAGAGCAGGCGGCAGAGCGGGCCCGGAAAAAGGCGGAAGATGACCGGCGCAGGCGCGAGGGATTTGGTGTAAGGGACTGATCCGGTCAGAATCGGTATCCCTTGATCTGCTCGTAGGATTGCAGTTGCTCGATCTCCTTGGTAGCCCGGNTCGTGTAGCTTTCCATGAACGATTGTAGGGCGTGGGGATCTTGGCGCTTGTCAAAGGCATGCAGTGCGNGGNCCGAAATCCNGAACATCAAGGANCTCANGCGCTCCCGGGACTGGTTGACTGCGATAGAAGTCCCGGGAGGTGCGGACTCTGAGTTGATCAGGTTAGACAGGCAGTGAGGATCCTCACGAAGATTGTAGAACTCCTCGACGGTCCGGAAGGAGAGATGATGGGTGCGGAGCTTCA
>PBNG01000083.1 GCA_002723015.1 Roseibacillus sp.
CTCTGCGGACTGGACAATCCTCCGCAGCACGGCCTCCCCATCATTCCCCCCGTCCCTGAACTTAAGATCAGTTTCAGGGCTCGGGACGAGGGGCGGATTTCCAAACATTTTCATTTTTCTGGGGTGAACCGATAATGTATCGCCATGACGATGATCCCATCGCCGCTCCGCAGTCCGAGTCCGCTTTTTCAAGACCGTCTTGCTGGACTTCCCACTACCTTCGGTGGTAACACGCCGGCATCATGAGACATTGCTCCCTCAGTTTTCCCGTAATTGCGACCATCGCCGTTTGCTCTGGCCTTGCCTCAGCAGAGAGTCCTCCAGCCGCTACGGGCCATGATGTCTTCATCAAGGGCCTTCGCGAGGAGAAGGAAGCAGGCGCGAAAAGTGTGAGCAGTGCCCGCACTCTGAGCCCGGTGGTTTCCCGGTTCAAAGGTTGGTTTATTGACATTACGGAACGCGCCGAAGCCGGACGACTTGATGGGATTGAGACCGCCAATGGCATCTCGCTGGCGAGCAAGGCCCGGGACACCTCAGGGTGGCAGTTTGTCGAAACCGAACACGGGTATCTCGTGAGGGCAGCAGGAGGAAAATACAAGGGATGGGTCATTGCCCGAGACGATAGCGCCAAGACCCGTCCTGAGGGTCCTAACCTGACGGTAACCCCCGCTCTCAGGCTGGCCAGAAAGCCCACCAATAATTGTCACTGGAAACTGATTCTCACCAGCAAGGGCTTGGTCCTGGAAGCTCTCTCCGGAAAGTATGAGGGCTGGTTCTGGGACTTCGGCGGTGGAGATCCTTCTCACGAGGAGTCCGGTCGCGAAGTTGCCATCAATGTTCTCCTTGCTGAAAAAGTCGTGGCGGGCTCCTACTTCGCAGTCAAGCCAGCCAAGTAGATTTCTTACTCCCCGAAGCACTGCATCTCTTGTTCAGCTAAAATTTTATTCCCTAAGTGAGCGGCCCCCTCATTCATCACCCGCTGAAGTTTCTTCTCTGTCCCCTTCTTGCTCTGACTGGAATGGGAGCAGAGCGACCCGGACGAGAGGCCGAGGATCTCACGTTGCAACGCCCCCTGCTCAAAACCGCGTTCCGGTCGACCATTGGTTCCGTTATCCGCCACCCCATCACTACTTTTCATCTCGGGGTGACTCTCTCCCGGAGGCGCGGCGCCACCCTCTTCGAGGGTAGCCTGCCCATAGCAGGGCCTGGAAAGAAGAGGCGCGCACAGCCCCCGCGCCCGGGATCGCCGGAATTTGAGATTCACCTCGATAAGGCAGGCCTGCCGGTCCGGGTCCACGGGGAACTCCAATACCATCTTGGAGGCCGTGAATTTTTTTCGGCCTTTGAGAGGGAACTTGGCCGGGCGCGCCACTCCGTAGACAGTCAGGTCTATATTTTTGACAACGACGATATCGGCGTTCATTGCGCTGACCTGCTGCGTGCTCGCGCGGAGAGATTGCCGGTCCGGGTTATTTTTGACGACCTCGGAAGCACAATGGCGCATGGGAGAATGCCGCCTTCCGGCCTCCCGGAAGGATTCAAACAACCTGCTGACATCGGCACCTATCTCATCCGGGGAAATTCCAGCCTCCTGCTCCGTGAAACCCTGAACCCATGGTTGATCACCGACCATACCAAGCTCCATATCTTTGACCGGCAAGTCGCCTTCCTCGGAGGCATGAACCTGGGTCGCGAATCACGCCACGAATGGCATGATCTCATGGTCAGTGTCAGGGGCCCTGTCGTGGATGCCCTGAGCAGGGATTTTGATCAGACATGGAGACGGAATGGCCCTCTCGGGGACTTCGCCCTCTTTGTGAGAGAGCCCGCGATCGAACCTGAAGACGGGCCGGGAGTTCCCCTTCGACTACTAAGGACCGATGTCCTAAACGCCCGTAACGATATTGTTCTCGCGATGCGGCATGCAATCCGTGGCGCCCGTAAGCGTATCTGGGTGCAGATGCCTTACTTCTCCTCCGACACGATCGAAAATGAGCTCATGTCTGCAGCAAGCCGCGGTGTGGACGTCCGACTCATTCTTCCCGAAAAGGCAAATCATCAGATCATGGATGCAGGAAATTACGTTACAGCCCGTAATCTTCTGAAGGGTGGGGTCAGGGTATATCACTATCCGGGCATGACTCACCTCAAAGCAATGGTCTGCGATGGATGGGCTACTGTGGGTTCTGCCAACCTCGATACCATAAGCCTCCATATCAACCGCGAGTTGAATCTGTCATTCTCTGATCCCGATCTGGTCTCGCAGCTCGTTACCAGGGTATTCAAACCTGACCTTAGCAACTCCACCCCGCTGAAACTCAAGGATATCAAACTCAAGTTTGCGCCGCTGATTGAGTCCATTACGGACCAGCTGTAGTTTGTCCTGTCCCACAACTTGTCGCTCCTCTCGTGAGGCGGTGGCTCCCATCATTCAACTTGCCGCTTCGCCCATGAAACGTCGCCACTTCCTGAAGTCATCCACCGCAGCCTCCGGCAGTGCCCTGTCAGGAACAGCAGCTGCAAGCACACGGCCCCGGAATTCTTCGCGTAAGCCTAATCTTGTGATCATCCATTGCGACGAGTTGAATTTTCGCACCATTGGCTGTTACCGCAATACCCTCCCACCGGAGCAAGCTTTCATGTGGGGAAAGGCAAAGGGGGCAGTCTGCGACACTCCACATATTGACCAGATCGCCCGGGAAGGAGCAATCTGTACTAAGTTTTATGCAGCAACTCCTGTGTGCTCTCCTTCTCGCGCCTCATTGATCAGTGGCCAGTATCCTCATAATACCCCGGTCACCAATAACAGCATACCCCTTGGGGATGAGGTGGTATCGTTCGCCGAGATCCTCGCCAAAACCGGATACACCACCGGCTACGGAGGGAAATGGCATCTGGATGGACAAGGCAAGCCCCAATGGGAACCCTCCCGCAAATTCGGCTTCAGTGACAATCGCTACATGTTCAACCGCGGGCACTGGAAGCAGTTTGAAGATACCCCGCAGGGACCCCGGATCAAGGCCCGCCAGAACGGAAAACCAAGCTACGCGATCGCCGGAGCTGACGAGCAATCTTTCGCGACAGATTTTCTCACCACCAGGGCGATGCAGTTTATCACCGCGAACAGAGGAAATCCATTCTGCTACATGCTCAGCATCCCGGATCCGCATGGCCCGGACACGGTCCGCGCGCCCTATGATACGATGTTTGACGATGATGTAGTGGTGAAACCACGGACCTACGACAAAAAGGCTGGAACGGCCCCAATCTGGGCCAAGCCTTCCCCTAAGTGCCACTATCGAATGGCCCAGTATCATGGGATGATGAAGTGCATCGACGACAATGTTGGACGCCTGTTCCGTCATCTTGAAAAACTCGGACTGATTGATGATACCATTTTCGTCTTTACTGCGGACCACGGTGACATGCGAGGGGAGCATCACCGCCAGAACAAGGGTGTTCCTCTTGAAGCCTCCGCGAAGGTTCCCTTTGTCATTCGCTATCCGGAGCAGATTCCACGGGGCCGGCGGGTAGACCACGTAATCAACACCGTCGATTTTCTCCCGACCATGATGGCCCTCATGAACGTAAGGTCTGCAGGCAGGGAAGACGGCCGTGACTGCTCCACAATTATCAAAACTGGCAAAACTCCCAACGGTTGGCGTGATATTACGTTTCTTCGGTCAACAAGTCGCGCCAACAATGATCAGGTCGGATGGATCGCGGCCGTTACCCCGAGATACAAACTGGTTCTTTCCAGCTCCGATGAGCCGTGGCTACTGGATCTGGAGGAAGACCCCGATGAATTGAAAAATTTTATTCATGACCCCCGCCGCAAGGACCTTGTCACATCCCTCGCCCGCGATCTGGTGGCCTACGGCAAGACCTTCAAGGATCCTTATTGTGCCAGCCCGGCAGTCAAATCTCAGCTCAGCGCCTTGTCATCGCCTCCGGGATCACCCTCAAGACAGTAGGACAAAGTGGGAGAACGTGCGACGCATAAGGAGGTCGGTTCACACCCCTCCGGCACTTCCTGAGCGAGCGGCCGTCACTGAATCCTCAAATCTCCAATCTCACCAATGGCGTGTTGCCAGCGGCCTGCCAGCAATCTATGAGTAAGCCATCCCGTCTTCAGACCGGGGCTCCAAAGCACTATCCCAAATGAAATTTCTCCAGCATATAATTACCAGCGCGTTTCTCACCTCAGCCATGCTTCCTGCATTTGGAGAAGACCACGCGAAAGTCGATGAGGATCTTGATCGACGAACGAACGCGGAAATTGCTGTTTTCCTTGAGGAGCATTTCCCGGAAGCGCTGGACGATATCAACGACGCTTCCGAAGCCGAGGACGAAGAGGCCGAACACGAGTTGTGGCAAATGGCCAGGGTTCTCATAGGCGAGTTTTACCTCTTCTGGGAAGACCTCGGTCATGAGGCGGCAGAAGCCTTTATTGCAATCCATCGGAATGAGTTACTTGCTGACCGGATTACCGAGGATTTACATAACGGAGAGGAGGAAGAGGAAGCCCTTCACCAGGAGCTTGAAGAGGTGATCACGAATCACCTTGAAGGAATTCTTGATCTTGAACGAATCAAGCTCGAACGAGAGTTAACAGAGCTGGAGGAACGCACCATGGAGCTGGAGGAGAGGGAGTTGGAGCTGGAGGAGCTTGAACAGAATCGTGAGGAGGCCATCCGGGAACAAATTGAAGAACGCCTTGGTCGAGAGCACGAGGAAGACGAGGAAGACGAGGAAGACGAGGAAGACGAATAGCGGGATCAATCCCCACAGGGCCTGAAGCCTGGATTCCTGCCCCTTCCGATTCCGGTCAATGATCGCTCTGTTCGATCATCATTTTCCCTTTCGATCGGAGTAGTAAAGCGGCTCGACCCGCTGGTCCGGGGAGGCTTACATGGTGCCAGCCCATCAGGGTTGCATCACCGGCACCCTTCTCATGTCCAGAACCCAGGCCTTCCAACTCCATTCAGACGATAATGTCATTGTTGCAAGCGGCATTCTAGAGGCGCACCACCCTGTAGAGGGCTGTCAGGTCGAACCCCTCAAGCGGATCCCAGGCGGACACAAAATGGCAATCACTCGGATTCCTTCCGGCCACAACGTCTTTAAGTTCGGGCAGGTCATAGGGCAGGCCACCTGCCCCATTCTACCAGGAGAACACGTCCACGAGCATAATCTGGCGATGACCGAACACTCAGGTGACTACGCCTTCGCCAGAGATGCATGCGTCACTGAGATTGTCCCGGAGGACGAGCGGCCTACCTTCATGGGATATCGTCGGGATGACGGAAAAGTCGGAACCCGTAACTATGTGGGGATTCTCACCTCGGTCAATTGCTCGGCCACCGTGGCATCCCTCATTGCGAGGGAAGTTGAAAAACGTGCAGTCCTTGATGATTTCCCAAATGTCGATGGTGTGGTTGCTCTTACCCATGGCAGCGGCTGTGCTGTCAGCACAAAGAATGAGGGATTCCGTATGCTGCAACGCACTATCTGGGGTCATGCCCGACATCCCAATTTCGGTTCTGTTCTCATGGTAGGACTGGGTTGCGAGGCCAATCAGATTCCTCTCATGGTGGAACACTTTGGCAAACCTCCGGAGGGCAGTCTTCACCTCGAGACGATTCAGCATCACGGTGGAACCCGCCGCACAATCGAATCGTGCCTCGACCGGCTTCATACTGAAATTCTTCCCCATGCAGACAGAGCCCGGCGCGAACCCGTGCCCGTCAGCGAGATATGCGTGGCCCTCCAATGTGGAGGATCGGACGGACTCTCAGGTATCACCGCCAACCCGGCTCTGGGCATGGCGGTCGACAAGCTCATCAGATTGGGCGGTTCAGCCATTCTTGCAGAAACTCCAGAGGTTTACGGCGCAGAGCACCTTCTTACGAGGCGATCCGCCAACCCGGAGGTCGGGAAGAAGCTCATTTCACTGATCCGGTGGTGGGAAGACTATGTAGCCAGACTTGACGGGGACATCAGCAACAATCCTGCACCCGGAAACAAGCTCGGGGGACTCACGACCATCCTTGAGAAGTCTCTCGGGGCAATCAGTAAGGGCGGAACAACAAGCCTGCAGTCTGTGCTCAAATACGCCGAGCCTTTCTCCGGAACGGGGCTCCACTTCATGGATAGTCCCGGATACGATCCCATGTCCATCACCGGAGAAGTTGCCTCGGGCGCCAATCTGATCTGCTTCACCACCGGCCGCGGTTCGGTCTACGGGAATAAACCCTGTCCCTCCCTGAAGATTGCGAGCAACTCTCCCATGTTTCAACGCATGGAAGAAGACATGGATCTCAATGCCGGGACCATTGCAGATGGAACCGAAAACCATAAGGAGGTCGCGGAGAGAATCCTCAGGAGAATAATTGAAGTAGCCGGGGGAGCTCGTACAAAGTCCGAGTCCCACGGTTTTGGAGATCATGAATTCGTCCCATGGAGCATCTCGGCAATCACCTGAAAATCGATTGTGGAGCAGACTAATTGAGACTTTCAGACCGATCGAGTTGAGATAATCTGCGCCTCATGTCGAACTACTCTCTCTCCGGCCATGTGGCCCTCGTCACTGGAAGCAGCAAGGGCCTTGGAGCTTCCATCGTCCGGAACCTTGCCTCAGCCGGAGCCTCGGTCGCCGTCAACGCCTTCAATAATACTGATCGCGCGCAGAAACTCGCAGATGAAATTAACGAGGAGGGAGGAAAGGCAATTGCAGTTGGAGCCGATGTTACAAAGGCGCCTCAGATTAAAGCGCTCGTCGAGGAAGTAACCTCCAGAATCGGCCCTATTGACATTGTGGTTCCGAATGCAACGGGGCCTCAACCTCACAAACCAATCGAAGAGTATGACGAGGATTTTTATCAGGAGATGTACGAGTTCTTCATCAAGAGTCCTTTCCTTCTTGCCCAGGCAACACTTCCTTTCATGAAGGAGAAGAAATGGGGTCGATTCGTGAATATCATCAGTGAAGTATTCTCAGCATCAGTCCCGGATTTTTCTGCCTACGTTGCCGCAAAGGGTGGGCAGATCGGCTGGTCTCGCTCCATGGCCCGCGAACTGGCATCCTTCGGAATCACTGTGAACATGGTTGGACCCGGATGGATTCCCGTGGAGCGCCATGCCGATGATCCGCAGGATAAGAAAGATGCCTATCTCGCTCAGATTCCCGCCGGTCGCTGGGGGGTTCCCGATGACGTCGCGCACGCCGTCCGGTTTTTCTGCTCGGAGGAGGCGTCGTTCATTACCGGACAGACCCTCTACGTGAACGGGGGCATGACCCCGTGGTAATTCTGAGAGGAATCGAAATACTGGTGCTTCTTATCCTCGGGCTTCCCAATCAAGGGGAGGAACTTTCCGCAGCTTCCCCTGGCGGATCTCCTCCACCACCCGCTCCACTCCTCCTGTCGNTGAGCCGCCGAAAGAGTTCGTCCGCAATAACGCCAATGAGAATAAAGATCCCAATCACGGTAAACTTGGACTTCTCCTCGACCCCGAGGAAGAAGACTGCCTTCTCGGCCACCTGAACAAGGGCGGCACCACAGATCACGCCAAAAATAGCGCCTTCCCCACCCCGGAGACTACAGCCGCCCAGAACCGCCCCCGCTATGGCATACAGCTCGTAGAAGTTCCCGAAAGACGAGGGTGTGGCTCCATTGGTATCAAGGACGAAGAGCATCCCGGCAAACCCTCCAAGGAGTGAACAGATCATATAGGCGGCTATCTTGACCCGGTCCGTCTTGATTCCACTGAATCTCGCTGCCTCTTCATTATGGCCGACCGCAAGGAGATACCGCCCGAAGACCGTTTTGTTGAGCACGATGGCTGTAATAATTCCGATGATTATCAGGACCACAAACGACATGGGCACAAAATCGAAGAGCTTATCTTTCACCAATGCATCCTTGAGCCCCCCGAAGTCTCCCCCAAAACCCTGGGTCTGATCATTTCCTGCAGCCCGCGCGAGGCCCCGGTAAATGAAAAGACCACAAAGGGTGACGAGAAAAGGCTGAAGCCCAAGCTTAGTCACCAGGACTCCGTGAAAAAGACCAATTGCNAGGGAAATGAGCAGCACGAGCCCAAAGGCCAGCGGAACCGGAACAGGATCAGAAAAGAAGATGTCGCCCTTGAGGAGCATGGGAAGCATGACCCCTGACAGAGCAATCAGCGAACCTATCGAGAGGTCTATCCCGCCAGTAATGATCACAAACGCAACTCCAATGGAGATGATTCCATAAAGGCCAATCCATCGCATCGTATTGGTCAGGGTGCCCGGATCCCGAAAGGATGGCTGCAGAAGACTCGTCGCNGTAAACAGGAGGANCAGTAGTCCGAAGATTACCAGAAGCTTGGGGTTTTTCCTTAGTAGTTTCTTCACTGAAAACATTTTATTTTCCTCCGGTAGCAAGTTGCATGATTCCTTTCTCTGAAAACTGTGGATCGTCTCTGCTCACCTCACCAGCAATGCGTCCCTCATGCATGACGAGGACACGGTCCGAGATACGGAGAATCTCCTCTAACTCACTCGAAATCGCGAGAACCCCCGCTCCGTCCGCTGTCATCTTGTCGATCACCTCATATATTTCGCTCTTGGATCCGACATCGATTCCCCGGGTCGGCTCATCAAGAAGAAAGATCTCAGGGCGCAGNGGCATCCATTTGGCCAGAACCACCTTCTGCTGGTTTCCCCCCGANAGGGTGGAAACCTCCTGTCTCGTGCTGGGAGTCCGNATCCGCAGCGACCTCCGGGCCTCTTCCGCNTGCTCATCAACCTGTCGATCATTAACAAACCCGCTTCTCTGCCACTGGTTCAGCCCCACCATGCCCACATTATCGCGGATAGCCATATTCAGTATCACCCCCTGCGCCTTTCGGTCCTCGGGCACCAGCGCCAGTCCCGCCTGAATCGCATCCTGTGGGTGTTTGATATCCACTTTTTCACCCTTGACCCGCGTCGAGCCCCCCAGCGCACGATCGATCCCGAATACCGCCCGTGCCACCTCCGTCCGACCGGCTCCCACCAGACCCGCCATGCCAACGACTTCACCGGATCGGACCTCAAAACTCACTCCGGTGTCAGGAAATCNTGCGACCCTGAGATCGCGGACTTCGAGCAGGACCTCTCCAGCCTCTACGGCCGTTTTCTCATGCGCTACCAGCTCCCGACCCACCATGAGAGACACGATACTATCCCTGCTGACCTCCTTTCTTCCAAGGTCTCCACTGTTATGACCGTCCCTCAGGACGATCACGCGATCCGCCAGTTCCTCGACTTCTGCCATCCGGTGAGAAATAAAGACGATACACATCCCCTCTTCACGAAGTCTGTTTACGAGTCGAAACAGAATCTTGGTCTCATGAAGCGAGAGTGAGCTGGTAGGCTCGTCCATGATAAGAATGCGAGCCTCCTGCGAAAGCGCCTTGGCGATCTCAACCATTTGACGATGGCCAATGGACAGGTTTCTTACCTGCGTGTCCGGTGCAATCTGGAGCTCGAGAGATTTCAGTAGATTCCGNGTCTGGACTCGGATTTCACGCCGATTGAAAAATGGACCACAGATTCGCGGCTCCCTGCCCAGAAAGACGTTCGCNCCCACATCAAGGTTCTCTGCAAGATTCAACTCCTGGTGGATAAATGCGATCCCGAGGTTTTCTGCAGCCCGGACATCTGCGATCGTCACCACATTTCCATCAACCGCNACCTCCCCGGCATCCGGTTGATGAACTCCGGCAAGGCACTTCATCAAAGTGCTCTTACCGGCCCCATTCTCTCCCATTACGGCGACGACCTCCCCGGCGTGGAAGGACGCGCTCACTCCCTCAAGGGCGCGCACTCCGCCAAAGCGCTTAGTGATCGCCCGAGCCTCGAGGAGTGGCTGGGAGTCCGGATCTGCAGCCACCTTTTACTTGGCGGGTTTGTCCGCGAGTTCATCGAGCAAACCGTCGCGGCGCTGAATCGAGTTCAATTGGTCAATCTTTCCCACGTAGAGCATGAGTTTTCCNCCCTCAGGCATGGACTTCTTGATCAGCTTACCGAGCTCTCGACCGGCCTGGTAATTTTCCGTTCCCAGAAAGAAAAGGCGATTGGAGTCTGGAGCATCGCTGTCGTGGGTGATCAGCGGAACATATCCGGCAGCATAGTTGATCATTTCCGTCTGATTCTCCGGATTGAGGACGCTGATGGCGATGCCCTTGCAATCTCCCTTGTTGAGGATGTTCTCAACGATTTTCTTCTGTCCCGCAATGTCTCCGGCACTATTCATCTGGAATTCTACTGCGACTCCAAGGTCCTTGGCTGCCACGTAACACCCTGCTTCGGCATGACTCCAGAAGGGGTCCGCCACGTTTGTGATAAAGGCGAATTTGGGCGCATCCGCGGNTACCTCGGCTCCTTTGGATTCTTCTCCGGCAGCCAACCGGTCCACCACAGTCTTACGGAATTCTTCAACGTTGTCCGTAGTGATCGTACGAATCGGCACCGGTATATTTTTTCCTTCGCCCAATTCGGGCATCTCGTCATCCACTACGATGCCCTTCAAATATCTGATGGCATCATATCCGAACAGATAAGGATCCTGCACAATCGTGCCCTCGCAGAAACCATNCTTGATCGCGTCCAGAGCCACCGGGTCCTCATCGAATGAGAACACCTTTACTGCGCCAAGCTTATCAGCNTCCTTGAGAGCCTCAAGACACTGGGGCGCNTTNTAGGCCCAGAGCCCGATCATGGCGTCCACCTCGGGATACTTGCTGAGGGTATTTTCAGCGTTCTTCTTCGCGAGAGAGCGGTCCCCTCCATCCGTCATAACCTCATCGAGGATGATGAACTTGCCATAGGTTTTCCCCTTCAGCGACCCTTCATCNCCGCCGCCCTTCTTTCCACAGCCCGCCAGCAGAATACCAAGTCCGGCAACAGCGCTTAATCCAATCCGAGATGCGATAGTCATAATGGCCATGCAAGGAAAGCCCCGGGATCATGTCCAGCAGAATTGCGACCTCGCCGGGGGGCGGCCAGCCTCCCCTGCCTTAAAGGTGTATTTTCACGGGATATTCCGGCCGAGCANCATCTCCNAGTGGCTGGAAAAGCTNTCTAGCTGCGCAGGNACCTTGCCGTCGCAACGTCTTTTAGGCGTGGCGCTGNCCCAGCCATATTCCACCGAGAAGCCCCACTAGATGAGCCTCCCAGGAAATATGGTCTCCTTCCGGGAAAAGTCCTCCAATCATCCCCCCGTAAACCACTGCAACTACGATACCAACCACCGCCCACACCATCCGTCGCCCCCAGATTGCCCGCGCGAGAATGTAGCCAAAGTAAGAGTAGACCAAACCGCTTGCACCGATATGAATGGATTTTCCATGACCAAAGTCGGCAATAAGCCAGGTTCCAATTCCGCTGACTAAGGCAAGAACCAGTGTCGTCATGGCAAATCTCCTCCCCTCCGCCAGAATCACAATGACTCCCAGTCCGAGGATCGCAATGGTGTTGTCCAGAAGATGATCCCAGTTCGCGTGGAGCCACGGCATGCAGATAATCCCCCTCAAACCCGTCACNCTCCTCGGAAGAACCCCATACTGATCAAGTCTCAGCTTGAAATGCCAGTCAATCAATTCGACGAGCCATGCAATGACAATCAGAGCAGCCAAAAACCCAAGGCCCGGGTGGCCCTTTTTACCCCCGCCTCCTGTTCGTGCTTCTAGTTTCCGGGTGCTCATCGGGCAATCTCCATATTCTGACACCTGTTTAACAGACCTTCTCCTTTTCCTCAGTATGCCTCGACCACACGTAACTTGAAACCTTCAACTTGAACCCCGAAACTTTTCCCATGCGAACGCGCTTCGCCCCCAGCCCTACCGGGCCCTTGCACCTCGGTCATGCCTATGCAGCCCTCGTAGCCCGGGACCTTGCGGAACATCATGGTGGATCTTTTCTCCTGCGATTTGAGGACATCGACAGGACCCGGGTAAGACCAGAGTACTACAATTTAATTGAGGAAGATCTTGGATGGCTGGGCGTTACATGGGACGAGGAACCCCTCCGACAGTCCGATCGACTTGAAACCTACGCGGACGCTCTTTCCGNCCTGCAGGAGCANGGCATCATCTACCCCTGCTTTTGTACACGCCGTGCGATCGCAGACGAGGTATCACGCATGACCAATGCTCCCCATGGCCCTGAGGGTCCTGTTTACCCTGGAACCTGCCGCTCCATCAGTGCTGATGAACGAACAGCGAAAATCTCAACAGGGGAACCGCATTCGTGGCGCCTCGATTCTGCGAAGGCCGCTGAAAGTTGCGGCGACCTCACATTCCAGGACCTTCTTCTTGGCACTATCGCCGTCAATCTCGATACTATGGGGGATGTCGTTCTTGCNCGCCGGGATATTGCGACTTCCTACCATCTCGCCGTCGTGACAGACGACGCCGGGCAGAAGGTCACGCTCATCAGCCGGGGTGAGGATCTCCTCTCCTCAACCCATATACACCGGATTCTTCAGGATCTTCTTGGTTATCCTGAACCCCTCTATCTCCACCATGAACTCGTCTGTGATGCGGCCGGGGAACGTCTGGCTACCCGCAATGACGCCCTCTCCATCGCCAGCCTCAGGTCCTCTGGATACACTCCCGCGGAGGTCCTGGAACGCCTGCCACCCATGCCCTCTCTTCTGGGAAACCTTCCCGGTGGAACTTGAATCTTCCAACTTCCTCCCTAAAAGAGAGCCATGGATGACATCAAGATCACTCTCAACACTTCCAAGGGCGCCATCGATATCTCGCTTTTTGCAAGCGACACTCCCGTTACCTGCGCCAGTTTCCTGAATCTGGCTTCCAAGGGTTTTTACGATGGCCTGATCTTTCACCGCGTGATTTCTGGCTTCATGATTCAGGGCGGNTGCCCCGAAGGATCGGGTCGGGGCAATCCAGGATACCAGTTCGAAAATGAGTGNCTCCCTCATCGTAGCCATGATAGTGCCGGAAAGCTCTCCATGGCCAATGCAGGTCCGAATACCAATGGCAGCCAGTTCTTCATTACCCACAAGNCGACACAGTTCCTCGACGGCAAACACACCGTCTTTGGCGAAGTGACCGGTGAGCTGGGAGTCGTCGATGCGATTGCCAATNCCGCCACGGGTCCGGGGGACCGTCCCATGGAGGACATCACCATCGACTCCGTGACGATTCACGATTCCACCGAGGACCTCTTTGAGGCTCAGCAGTCCCGGATTGCTGACTGGAATTCGGCGACGGGCTAGAACCTCATTCCTTCCGCAGGAGCTCCAACCTTTCCTCGAGTTTCNGGAGCCTTCCCTCCACTCTCCGGAGTTCNTCGAGAACTTCCTCCAGCTCCTTGTCTCTTTCGCTACCNCGATCGGAGGGAGCGGGATCCGAGGGTGCTTCTGCCACCGGAGGTTCGGAGGGCTTGCTCGCATTCAACTCGTCCACTGATGAGAGCAACTTGCGAATGTCCGTGGTAGGAACGGCNAAGGTCTTCACCCGACCAGNCCGGGATACATTAATGCCGACACAGCGGCCCTGGAGATCAAGCAGCGGGCCCCCGCATACCGAGGGGTCGAGGGGTATATCGTGCTGCAAAGCCAGCGGAAAGCCCGACAGGCGGTCCGACAGTGGCCCGCTCATTTCGTTCATCCGCCTGAAACGATCAGAACTCTGCTCCTCGGGGCGGGAGGCAAGCTTCACACCGATTTTCTCCTCCTCTTCTCCCCGGCGATAAGTGAACTCCACCTTATCCCCCGCTCGNTANGTCCGGATCTTGCTTCCGAAAGCAAACGGGTCCTGAAGGGCCTCTCCATCAACGTGCGTGATGACGTCATCGGCGCGCAAGCCAGCCTCTTCCGCAGGGCTTCCGTTGACAATTCGCACGATCACCNCTCCGCCCTCTCCCTCACCGGCCTGTATTCCAAGGAATCCGATCTCGCCCAGAGCACGCGGGAGGACACTGACAAGGCCGATCCCAAGAGGTTCTCCATCAGGATCCGGTGAAGTCAGAAGAGTCCCAATGGGGGACTTTTTCTTGCTGGCCCATCGCACAGGCTCAAGCCCTTCNGGCGCTCCCTGATAAAGCGCAAGATCCCGCTTTGGGAAACGCTGGATGAGCTTAAGGNCTACCCGTCCGCTCGCCCCGGGTCGTGACACTTCGCCTTCGAGAGTCTCGGTGTTCTTGGTCAGAATATGGCCGCTGTCAGAAACCACTGTCCCCAGAGCGACGACTTTTCCATTCACCTCTACTGCCACCACTGAGCTCGCGGCCTTACTGGTCACCGGTTGGAGCGCNTTCATGGCGGATGCAAAAAAGTCATCTGGTCCGCTCTGAATTTGCATCTCTAGCATGTCGCGAAGNGCTTCCGGNCCGATGGAGTCAGCCATCTCCCTCAGGGCACGCTCAAGCTCCGCCATCCCACCGAGTCTTTCCAAGTCTCTTTCATTCAGATCAAGATTCCCCCTGCGCAGCGATTCCCGTAGCAGCTTTTGTAAATCCATCCGGGCCTCATCTTCGTTCTGCTCTTCAGGGTCTTCGCCGCCCTGGGCTTCAGAGCCTTCCTCATCAGAGCCTTCCTCNTCAGANNCTNCNTCATCAGAGCCCTCCTTCNTCAGANCCTCCTTCATCAGAGCCTNCNTCNTCAGANCCTTCCTCATCAGANCCTTCCTNNTCAGAGCNTCNTNCANCGAGCCATCAAGGAGCTCACCGAGACGAGCAAGCTTTACCTCAACCTCTTTGTTCTCGTCCCCCCTC
>PBNG01000084.1 GCA_002723015.1 Roseibacillus sp.
CGGGCTCTGGCGCGGGCTCTGCTGGCGCGGGCTCTGCTGGCGCGGGCTCCGGCGCGGGCTCTGGCGCGGGCTCCGGCGCGGGCTCCGGCGCGGGCTCCGGCGCGGGCGTGGGATCAACGGGAAGCGTTTGAAGCGCTTTCCTTAATGCTTCATCCCGAGGGTCTATTTCTTTTGACCCTTCCGAAAGACCCGCGTCGTCGGGATTGGCATCAGGAACAGGCGGAGCCGCTTGTAGTTCAGTTTGGGGCGCGGAGCTACCCTCAATCGCTTCCTCGTAATTTCGCTTAGCGATCAGGATAGACAGAACCAAGGCGATCAGGAGAAAGGCGGTCCCAAAGTAGGCAGTTCCCTTCTGCAGGACGTCGGTGGTCTTGGCCCCGAACATCTGATCCGTCATGCCGGAGCCGAACGCTGCCCCCAGTCCCTCCTGCTTAGGGCGCTGCATGAGAACCACCAGGATGAGGAGACAGCTCACCACTACAAAGGCAATGAGCAGAAGGTTGATCAGAATATTCATGGAAACCGAAAAATGAGGGGCGGGACTATGGTTCCGCTTCCCATGCTTGTAAAGCAAGTTCCGAGCCCTGTCCCTCGAACAGCATAAGCAACTAAAGATCAGTTATATAACATTACCAAAAGGCCGCTCGGCAAGGACAAGGGCGCTCCTCAATCTCCACCATTCTTATCACCAGTCTCAATCAACCTGCGGCCTCAAGCCCCTGCCGGGTCGGAGCGCAGCCCACCGGAATTCGCTGTAGGGCGTACTCCATCAGGGGTAGACTCTGCTAAACATTTATTTTTAGCGAATATCAGGGTTTTGTATATAGCTCTCTCGATCCATCGAAGGTGGCCTCTCAATTCAACACGAAATCCCTCAGGGAACGCTCTCTCCAGCAGCGCACGGGAGAGGTTTTCTGCCCGCGTTGTAGCTCGCGGACTACCGAACCAGAGGAAGTTTGCAGGGTCTGCGGATTTAGCCTTTCCCTTTGCGAGGACTTGTTTCCTTTTGAGCCACCCTCCCTTTCACTTGTCCTCGATCCCGGCCAAATCCTCCCTACCGGGACAAGAAAAGATCTTCTGGGACCCTACAAGGCCCTCCGCAAACGCATTCCTCAGGTCGACATCTGCTTTTGCTTCGTCCAGTTACAGGAGGGCTGCTCGGTCGAGGAATTTTCCTTCTGGCTCTTCAATACAGCACCGGACGCCGACACGTCACGCGCTTGGAACCTGCTGATCACTGTTGACCTCACTTCCGGACAGCTGAGTCTTACCACGGGCTACGCCCTTGAGTCCTTCATCGCTCATGAATCGTGGGAAGCCTCCCTTCAGGAACTCGCTGCCTGCGCAGGTGATGGCCACTGGAAGGAAGGGCTGACCGGGTTTCTCCGCGAGAGCCGGGATCTCCTCTCGTCTGCCTGCACCGCGATTCACAGATCCGGGCAACCCCTCCAAGGGCCCGACCCCAGGCCCAGCAGCCAACCGACGGATAGCACCGGCCCCAAAGCCCATGCCTCGAAAGTCTCCCTGCTCTCAGCCAGCGAGGAGTCCTGTCCCTCGGGACAAGAACCTATCACAACTAAGAGCCTGACCTGATGCCCCACTTTTGCCTGATCCTATTCCTGCTGATCATGCCGGGGATCACAAGGTCCCAGGGAATCGCCTTCCCTCCCTCGCCAGATGGCCAGGTTTTCGATCCCAGCGGTTGGTTGGGCGAAGATCGCATCCATAGGTTGGAGGAAGAACTGGGGCGCTTTCGCCAAGATCATGCCGTCGACGTCATCGTCGTCCTGTGGAGCCGCGGCATACCGCCCCGAACAAGCATGGAAGATCTGGCTCAGCGAATCGGAGATGCGTGGTCACGACAACCCTTGTGGGCAGTCGTTCTGCATGTGCCCGAATCACTTCATCGGCCCGTCGTGGTCACCCGGAGCGATGCCGAACCGCTCCCCGGAGACCAATCCATTGAGGTCGCACGCCAGACCGCGGTAACCCGCGGAATGAAAGAGCCACACACGCGGGCCAGAGTAGAGGCCCTCGCCCTTGAAACAGCTGAAGAGCTGACCTTCTGGACGAGCCGGATCCTTCTCGGGGAGGACCGGGCCACCACAGGTAATGCCCATATGCTGCCGTCAGCTCAACTGACTCGCCGGTCATTCCCTGCCATTGCCACGATTTCAGGCTCGGTCGCCTTTTGCGTACTGACATTGATGGGTATCCTGGGTTTCCGCAAGCGCCGCTACGGCCCCCTGTTCTTTCCTGAAACAAACTGGAAGCGCCGCCTCCACGCCGACTGGAGTGGGGGCAATAACATCACTGTCTCTATTCCCCAGCGACCCTCGTGAAACGGACCTACTTTCAGCTTCTCCTGCCGGTCTTCCTTATCGGGGGAATACTGGTGAACTGCGTAGAGAAAACGCCCTCCCCCCGGCAGCAAGGACTCCATCTGCAAGAGACCGGGCCGCAGGGAACCCCTTATTTCAGCCCTCAGCAGGGCGAAATATGGAGATACCGAGTTGAGAAAGAGGTCCCCCTCGGAACTACCCTCTCTCCGGTTGACGCCAGCCGATATATCGAGTCCAGCGATACAGCTCAATTGGTCACCTTTGTCCAAACGCGCCATTGCAAAGGGGAACGAAAATTCAGCGATTTCCCACACATATTAACCGCGATCGCAATATCAGAAGATGGGGAACAGCTAGGGGAGGAGCTTTACCATATACATCCGGACGAGATTCTCAGCTGGGGTTGGGTCCCCGCTCCCCTGAGGGCAGAAGAAGCTCAGTTACTCAACGAAGGAGTCCCCCTCGCCAGGGCAAAAATGCGTCCCGGTCAAAGCTGGCAGGCAAAAGGGAGAGGCTCCGAAAACTCGTTTCTTTTCAAAGTCATTGAGCAGGGAGAGCTCACCGTCCCCGTGGGCACTTTTCAAGCGACGCGCATACAGATCACTTCCGAAAGAACCTCCCGTCAGCCTGTCACGGGAGAGGAGCACACTACCTACCTCAAACGTAGCCTGTGGCTGGCGCAGGATGTTGGAATCCTCAGGGAAGAAACTATCTACTACGACGACCGGAAGGTGAGAGTAAAACAGCGCTCCGAATTAATTGAATGGGTTTTGCCTTCAGCTGGAACATCCTCCGAGCCAGTCCCGGTTCGCTTAAATAACTAAGTCCCCGGGTGCTCCAGCGATCCGACACTACCCGCTGGCGCGAACAATATTATTGCTCTCATCCAGAAGCAGCTTCCGGGCCTCAACTGGCTCTTCGCATAGACTGAACGCCATGATGGTGACCAATTCCCCTCTGCCTATCAGATGTGCCGCTCCACCATTAATGATGATCTTGCCTGTATCAGGAGGGCCTACCTGGACATACGTTTCAAGCCTCGCTCCAGTCGTAATCGAGGCCACCAGAACCTTTTCCCCGGAAACCAACCGGGCCTCCTCAACAAGATCGGCGGGAATTTCAATGCTCCCCTCATATTCCACGGAAGCTTCAGAAACCACCGCACGGTGGAGCTTGGATGTCAAAAGCTGCCTCAGCATGGTCGGAAGGAAACTAGCTCTGCCTCTCAGGTCAAGAAACGAAAATCCGCGTGCATCCAGACTTGTTTTGACGCATCTTCCTACTCCTGTTCCCAATAATGATCACGCGCTACACTCTGACTCTCGCTCTCATATTCCCAGGATTGCTTCTGGCAGAAGAGTTCGAGACGCCTGCTCCCCCCTCCAAGCAGGTCCTCATGAAGGCGCTCCAATGGATGCAATCCGGGATCCCAGAGCGTCGGCAGGCCGCCTACCGGAGCGTTCACCTCCTTGGAAAGGAGGCGGTTCCGTCCTTCAGGAAAGCGCTTCAGAAGGCGAGACAATACCACGAACGGAGCCTCGCGGATGCTCTCAGCGGTAAAAGCAAGGGAGGCAATCCTTATCAGGAACTCGTCGAAGTGGTGGATGAGCTGAACGGAGAGCGTGCCCGGATCTACCCGCTCATGATGCAGGACTGGCAAAAAGACAGGCAGGAAATCGACAAACTCCGCAGCGAGTGGAAAAAATTGGATAGTCTCTACCAGAGGGCTTCAAAGCTTGCCAACACAGATACCACTGCAATCGACAAGCAGATTGACGGAGTCACCGACGCCCTCGTCGAAATCCACGACCAGCTGGCCCGGTTTGAGGGTCAAACCCGGGAAGAAGCTCAGGCAATCAGCGATCAGGAACGCCGTAGGTCAGCCCTCGAAGACAGCTTCGACGGCAGCAGCTACATGAAAGCCGCAAAGGTTCTTGGCGCCATGCGATCAGAGATCGCCATGCTTACATCTGCGAACCAGCACAACGAGGCATCAAGCTGGGCGAGCGCACCCCAGAAAAATTTCGGCCGCTTGATCAGCTATGAGCGGACCGTGCTTGGCCTGCGCCCACTGAAGCTGGAAGAAAGGTTGAGCGCCTCAGCAACTGGACACTCGGGCGACATGGCCCGGATCGGCTTCTTCTCCCACACCTCTCCAGTCCCCGGAAAAAAAACCTTCTCTGATCGCGCACGAAAAGCGGGCTTCCAAGGAGGCCCCTCGGGCGAGTGCATCGCAGCGGGGCAAGGAAGTTTTTCCTCAGCATACCAGTCGTGGTTTTACTCGGACGGGCATCGCCACATCATGCTGGCGAAGGGTCCCTCGGTTCTCGGTTTCGGGGTCGTGTCCAAACACTGGACTCTTGTGACCGGGAGAAGGTAGGCCCCTCCGGCTAGTGGAATCCGGATCAATCGCCCTCAATCTCGACCGCCAGCAGACAGACGTCATCGTCAAAGCGTCGGCTCTCGGCAAAGGAAAGAACACGATCGAGAACACGATCGAGGAGCAAATCTACTCCTGAACATTGTTCCTCCGAGACTGCCTGAACCAGCCTGTTCTGGAGAAAGGCCTCTCCGTCCGGGTTCTCTACCTCGATGATTCCATCGGTAAAGAGCATGAGCTGCTTTATCATCCCCAGCTTGAGGGTCTGGGACTCATACGTTGCGTCGGGAAAGAGCCCCAGCGCAGTTCCCTTACCGCGCCCACCCATCGGCAGCACCCCTGCCTGTCCTTCGTTACTGCGCATAATCGGTGNCGGATGCCCNGCGCTGNCATATCGCAACTCTCCATCCTCCAGATCAATGACAACAAGAAATGCCGTTGCGAACATCGTCATGTCCGCCTCAGTCAGAATCGCCGAAAGACCACTGTTCAGTTGTCCCAGGAATTCTCCGGGGTCCTCTGCGACCTCGTGGATACGTTCCGCGAGGCCGCGTAGCATGGACACGATGAGAGCTGAGCGCACTCCATGTCCCATCACGTCGCAGATGAACAATCCCGCGCTGTGTTCTCCCACGGGGAATACCTCAAAAAAGTCCCCTGCCAGGCCGGAGATCGGTATGTAGCGATGGCCAAATCTCAGCCTTCCGCTCCCAGATCCCGCCGGGATAATAGGATACTCATGCGGCAGAAGGGCCTGTTGAACCTCCCGAGCCAGGGCCAGCTCCTCCTCCATCTCGTCATTGCGACCCTGCAGGGCTGCGGCAGTCTCTGCGAGTGACTGCTGGGTGCGAACAAGCTCCGTAACGTCGCTCGAGACCCCGAAGGTGCCAACAATTTTTCCTACCCTGTCTATCAGAGGCATCTTGGTAGTCAGAACCCACGCCTCCNCCCCTGCGGGAGTGGTCTCTTTCTCAACGTAACCAAGGATGGGGTCTCCGCTCTCCATGATCTGTCGTTCATCACGAAGAGCTTCGTTCGCGTGATCCTCGCGAAAGAGATCATGATCACTCTTACCGACGACATCGTCTGGGCTTCCGAACCCGTTCCATGTGGCCATCGACTTGTTGACCAGTGTGAACTTTGAATCGCGGTCCTTGAAATACACGTTCAGGGGCACATTGTCGATGAGCAGCCTCATGAGGTGCCGCTCCTCAAGGAGCTCCTGCTCCACGAGCTTCCGAGGCGTTATATTGATCATCGAACCCGCCACCCGGGTTGCTNTCCCATCCGGGTCCCGCACGACGACACCACGAATGCGAAACCAATTCCATTCTCCCACCCCCTTTGCAACCCGAATTCTCGGCTCAACCGCAAGCAAGTCTTCGCCTCCCTTTTCCAGGATCGCTTCGACCCTGCTAACAAAAAGTTCCCTGTCTGCCTCATGGATTAATTCTACCGAACAAAACAAGTTGGGCATCTCTTCCCTGCGCCGCCCGAAAAAGCGGAGAATCCGTCCAGAATAGTGAATCTCGTCAGAAGCAACATTCCAGTCCCAGATGCCCTCGTTGGACGCGCGCAGCGCCAACTCGAGCCGGTCATCTCTCCGATAGGGCATCTTTCCGTATTGAATCGCATTCTTACGCAGGGCTCAACACCTTGTTCTTTCCCATTNAGGTGGCGCAACAACCACTGCCGACTGGACTTGGTCTCTCCCCATATCCGCAGCGACCACTGATTTGCATTGTTCCGGAGGGCCCCTATGGTTTAGGAAACGCATGCACCATGACTCGTAAATCTATTGAAGCCACCGCGAAGTATTTCATATGGGGAATCTTCGTCCTATTCCTTCTNGTGCTGTTCAAGGTGCTGCAGATGATGGGTTTCTTTGCTTAGGATGCTCCTTGGACCAGAATGATCGCCCGCCAATCTCTGCCGTAACAGCATTCAGGCCAGAAATCACTGCACAGTGCTCCATTCGGCACCAATCACCAAGACCGTGAANATCTGTCGGGCGGAGGNCTTTCNGGATCTGGNACGCGGTCTGCAATAATTCGCCACGCTAATGCATAAACTCTCCAGCAGCCGTTCCGTCCTCGCACTGAGGTTAGGCTCTGTTTTTNTTATGCTCGTTGCAGTCACTCTCGCGTCCTCTATCGGGCTCATCTTATTTGCGTTTTACAAGGAGTTACCAGATCGAGCGCTTCAGGGTTTGTTTGGGCTTCTGGCCAGCCTGGTCTTTTTTCTCTTNTACAGGTTTTTTGCTCATTCCGCTTATTGCCCTCTCTGCCGCGGGCCGGTTCTTCGCGGCTCAAGAGCCCAGCGGAACCGACATGCTGGACGTACTTTCTGGAGCTATCGGCTCCGAGTCGCCCGGGACATTCTCCTTACGAACACGTTCAATTGCTCCTATTGTGGCGAAAGAACACATTGCGTGGTTAAGCCGAGGACCGGGGAGGGAGCTCCTTCCCCAAAANAGTGAAAATTCATTCATCAGGGCNTAAGAGAAGAGCCATTTCGGCCGCGGATCACTCCTCTACCTACCAGTCCACAGAGACCTCCTGCTCTCTCCCAGAGCCATCGTCGAATTTGATGTGTCCATGCTTCTGGCCATATTCGTGCACGCACTTGGTTACCTTCACATCGTAGGCGCAGTATTCCGCGATCCGCATCAAAGGTTCGCTGCTCCCGGTGGTCTTGTGCTCGCGCCACCACTTCAACGCATCGACTCCAACGGCTGTTTTGCCAGCCCCGAGGGTAGCCGCCGCAACATGACCAAGACCAACCCGCCGGCCCATGGTCTCCTTGAGATCGGCCATGAGGTCCAGATTGACCGTCCGGGAGACAAGGTCCAGAACGGTGTAGCCCTCAAGTACTCCGTAGTCGAAGTGGAGATGGTTATATCCAACCACCAGATCAGCCCCGGTCAGGAGCCGGATCAGGTCCTCCAGCTCATCCTCAGGATAAACCCGGTATTCGCCGGAATCCGTGCAGAAGGAGCATCCCACAGAAACTCTCATCTGGCTGAGATTCGCTGCTCCTCCGACATCATTAAAACTACGCTGAGTTTCCAGATCAAAGTAAACGGTGCCGGGCATATTTCTCTAAATGTTNTGGTTCCTCTAGGGTGGATCAACGTGCCCTTTCCAGTTGTTCCNGTGCCAATTCAAGAAACTCNCGAAAGGTAGGCAGCAGGACAACAATCAGAAGCACTCCCACAGTCAGAAAGAGAAGACNGAAACGGATCNACGGAAACACCCTTAATCTTTTANTCTCAACCCTGGTCGAAGTCATCTTATCCCAAGGCGCCTTATTGTGGCGCATGAGATACNAGACACAATATACGTGGCAGATCCCCGTCAGAAAGGGGTGCACCATGAGGCCCAAACCCACGATGAAGGCCCGCAGCGAGCGAATGAGCGCTGTCTGCAGCCCAAGGAGCTGTTCATCAGCGGCAGTAATCCGGACTCCCAAGAGATATCTCCCAGGACTTGCTCCTNTCCGGTGAAGCATGGCGGCCTCCAGCAAAACGTAGGGAAGAAAGTAGAAATAAAGGGACGGGCTGGAGAGCACCTGAAGGAATTNGTAACCCATGCACCGCAACAGGAAGCAGAAGACAAGCAGGTAGAGTAAAACATCAAACCAGCGCGCGAAAAACCGGATAAAGGGATACGGTTCGACGGGAAGCGGGGGCGGCAGAGGGGCCTGCTTCTCCCCTTCCGCCGGCACAAATGCCGACCGGAAGACATCCATCTCCCGCAGGCTCACCCAGCCATCCTGATCCTTGTGCCAGGCCAGTTCGTCCCCAGAGAGTTCGCCCGCCTCAATGCGCTCACGGAGCAGGTAGGTCTCAAACGGGCCCTTTTTTCCTCCATCCTCGACAATCCAGATTTCCATCNCACAGGGACCTAGTAATTNCGCAGACAACGAGCAGGGTCACGCCGGGATGTCAGAAAGGCCGGAATAAGCGCCGCTATCACGCAGAGGATTGACGCGCCAATTCCAACAACCGCGACCTCATTCAGGTTGACATGTGCAGGCAAGCCATCGATGCCATGGAATTCTGCAGGAAAAACATCAAATCCTACNCCCTTGAGAGCGCGGTAGATGGGGTCTCGGAAATGCACCACGAGGAGCCCGAGGCCCACTCCCAGAAGCGCCCCCATCAAGCCCACGATCGAGCCCTGGAAAGTAAAGACGCGAACAACTTGAAAGGGAGTCGCTCCCAGTGCCTTCATGACCCCGATCTCCTGTTTCTTCATGATGGTGATCGTAAAAATCACCGCCATGATACAGAATGCTGATACCAGCACGATGAACGAGAGCGCAAAATACATCATCATCCGTTCACGGGCAATCAGATCAACCCACGCCCGGTGCTGATCCTGCCAGCTGCGCACGGACCATGAAGGCCCAAGCTCCTGCTCAAGCCGATCCTGAACTTCCTCCAGCTTGTATGGGTCATCAACGCGCACGCCGAACGACTCTACTCCCCCTTCCATNTTCTTCAATTCCTGCCCGGTCGCAAGAGGCACGAAGACCGCGGGATGCATCACGTGCTGGCTCGTACTGAAAATCCCCACAACCTCCAGGTCCCGGGGCAGNGCCACCTCTCGCAGGCCACGCANCAATCGGCCATCCTCTACTTCCCGGTCCATTTGTCCGAGGAGGTCCAAGTGCTTGAGCNCCCTCTCCAACGAACCCGCCTCCAACACAAATCTGTCCTCATCCTCGCTCCTGCTGCCTTCCTGAAAGATGATAAGAATCGTGTTCAGGGCCTCCCGCTCACTGGGTCGTATCTTTCCATTCCGAAGCTCATCAAGAGAATCATAGAGCCCCGCGAGGAAGTTCCACTGGAAGACTTCCTTCCCATCTTCAAGAACCATCTCCTTGACGAGGTCGGCACGGGCCCGCTCCAGAANTTCCGCATGCTCCTTCCCAACAAGAGGCTGGTCCGTNATTTTCCACGAATCGCCCATCTGCTGCAGGTTGCGGGCGGAGTGAAGCAAAATCCTGTCCCCCACCGAGATGTCGAAATTTCTCGCCGTCGACTCCGCTACTACAGCCCTCTCNTCAAGACCTATATCCGCGNTGCCCCCATCAAGAATCAACTCCTCAAGGGCGGCCATCTGGTGCCGGTTGGAAGTGTCGATCGCGCGGAACTCCACCGGCAAAAATCGGTCTGATTTCTCGAGAATCGTGAAGTCCCTGAGCTGGGCATAGGATTCCGTCACCTCGCTGACCTCGTCGATACGNTCCTTCAAATCGCTCCACTCCCTTATCAGCAGGGGAGTNCCTACTATGGACACGATGTCGCCGGCGGGAATGGAAATTGGTTCTTCGGGTCCAGGCTCAAGACGAAGTGAAACGCCCCAGTCCCCTCTGCCCGCCAGACTTCCAGTCACCACTCCACCATCCATTGTGGTAACGACCACTCCCTCTTTTCTCAGCTCAATGTGTGGTGAGAACCCCAGTAAACGGCTTTTCACCTCCCTCTCAAAACCAGCCATCACTGCCAGCACCACGATGAGCACCATCACCCCCNCCGCCNCTCCCAGAAGACACACTAGGGTGATGAGCGAGAAGTAGGTCCGCTTCGGGTTGAGATAGCGGAGCGCAAGGGTCAGGCTGAAAGACTGCAATCCGATAACGGTTACTACTCACGGTCTTCCGGCGTAGCAAGAGGCAATCCTCTTCCGTCGCCATCATTCCCCCTGCCCGAGACCGCTATTGTGCAACCTCCTGCGATTCTTTCCTTGCTTACAGGTCCCTGCTTTTCGCTACTTACCTCATGATCAAGTTCCTGCACACCCGGATCCGTGTCTCNGATCCGGAAGCCTCAATTGCNTTTTATCAAAAGCTGGGGTTNGAACTCGGCGAGAAAAAGGACTCTCCACAAGGCAACAAGCTCGCCTTTCTGCACCTGCCAGGCAACGACCACTTTCTGGAGCTGACCTACTCCCCGGATTTCCAGGTTAATTTCCCTGAGGACCTGATGCATACCTGCGTGGGGGTTCCTGACGTCGTCGAATACTGCGGCACCCTTGAGGCCGGGGGCATCGAGATCTGGCCCGAAGACTGGCAGGAAAAGTTTGCAGCTGGGGAACGCAAGATGGCCTTCGTCACCGATCCCGATGGTTACGAGGTCGAGATTCTGGAAAACTAGCAGGCCCGTCAGGGGGCGCCCAGTCCCTCTTCCATTTTTTCCCTGAGCCCTGGGGACCCCGCCAGCTCCGGATCGCTGGTCAGCACTTTCTCGGCCAACTGCCGCGCCTCCCGCACCAGCCCCGCGTCGGCGAGGAACTCCACGAAGCGCAGATCACTCATCCCGCTCTGTGCCGTGCCGAGCACCTCACCGGGGCCGCGCAGCGCAAGGTCCTCCTCCGCAATTCTGAAACCATCCGTAGTGCTCTCCAGGACTTCCAGCTTCTGTCTGCTCTCCTCATTCTTTCCCTCCGTAACCAATACACAGTAACTCTGGTGAGCCCCCCTACCGATGCGTCCACGCATCTGATGAAGCTGCGCCAGACCGAAGCGCTCCGCGTTGTAAATGATCATCACATTCGCATTAGGCACATCCACCCCAACCTCCACCACTGTTGTTGCCACGAGAACCTGAATTTCATTCGCCCGGAAACGGGACATCACCTCATCCTTTTCCCCGGGATCCATCTGCCCGTGCAGCAGGCCAACCTCATAGCCTCGAAGACGTTTTGACCACTTGTCTATCTCTCCCTTCGCGGAGCTCGCACGCACTGCATCACTATTCTCGACAAGCGGATAGACGATGTAGGCCTGCCTCCCCGACCCAAGCTGCTCCCGGAGAAAGGCGGTCACATCACTCACTTTGGGCTTTTGCCGCATCCCTGTNATAATTTTCCCCCGGCCCGCAGGAAGTTCGTCAATGACCGAGACATCCAGATCCCCATACATCGTTAGGGTCAGGGTCCGTGGAATCGGAGTCGCCGTCATGACGAGAACGTCTGGCATGATCCCCTGCTGAATAAGCCTGCTCCGCTGGGTGACCCCGAATTTATGCTGCTCGTCGATNACCACGAGTCCGAGATCCCTGAAGTCAACGCTGTCGTAGAGAAGCGCATGAGTNCCAATAACGATCTGCGGATCTCCTTCCAATTCCAGATGAATCCTCTCTTTCCTNGACCCCGTAACGAGAGCCACGCGTACTCCCAATGGGGAAAGCCATTTGCTGAAGGTCAGGTAATGCTGCTCTGCCAGAATCTGGGTCGGAGCCATCAGGGCAGCTTGGCTACCCGATTCCACGACNAGGANCATCGCGCACATGGCGACAAACGTCTTTCCAGATCCCACATCTCCCTGGAGTAATCGATTCATCGGGAGTTCACTTCGAAGGTCTGATGTGATTTCATGGACGCTGCGCTTCTGGGCACCCGTCAGATCAAACGGGAGGCTTTCATAAAAGGAACGCAGGAGCGCGGTCTTTCGGCCCTGAATTCTTCCGGGTTGAGCGCGAAACTTTCGTCGCCGCCAGAGAACCCGCAGCTGAAGAAGAAAGAACTCCTCAAGTGCGAATTTACGTCTGGCGAGNGGGACCCTCTCCATTTCTTCCGGAAAATGAACCTCCCGCAGCATCTCCCCCTTGGAATGGCCCCCAAAGACAGGACTCNATCCCTCGCCCCAGTCCATTTCGGAGCGACCCAGCAACTCATGGAGCAGTTCCCTGAGACGCCGTGGCGGGATCCCTGATATATTGCGATAGATCGGAACAATCCGTTCAAGATGGATGGACGGCCCCCCGTCATCCTGCACCACTTCAAATTCCGGGTGATCAATGACCACCCGCGATCCCTGCTCCTTGGGTTTCCCATAGAGAACGACCTCATGCCCGACNGCCACCATCCGGTGCAGGTATGGCATGTTGAACCAACGGCAGGTGAGCCTGCTCGAGGAAAGGAGGCTGTCCCCAGCGCCCTCCACCACAATCTCGTAGAATTGACGACGTCCCCCGAATCTTCTTCTCGCGGAATCGACTACCACCCCCCGCACACACACCGCCTCGCCACCGACCTGCACCGGAAAGGCATCAAAAGCACGGCGGTCTTCGTATCGCCGGGGAAACCAGTTTAAGAGGTCCTCGAGAACGTGGAGGTTAGCCTCCGCCAAGGCTTGCACCTCCTTTTGCTGAAACAGTTCAAGGGAGGAGAGCGGAAAGTCTGGAGTCCATTTGTTCATTTCCCCTCCTGCTTTTTCNTTCCCCGAGGCAGCGATCTCATGATCCGCACGAAATTGCCCGTCTTCATTCAGCCCGACGGATATCTTTCACGCTCACCTGCAGAGAGAGGCGTCCCCGGAAAAAGTTCCGATCTATTGTAAACGCCACATCCCATGGCGGATCAGGGAGTTCACGATCCCCAGCTCCGAAGAAAATAGCATCCCGCTCAACAAGTCCCTGCCTGAGAGAAAGCTTGAGATGCTGGTTTTTCAAGTGGCGCGGGGACTCCGTGAGCCAGACGTCGCGAGACATGAAGACAGGCTGAGGATTCCCTGAACCAAAGGGCTGCAGGAGCTCGTAACTGGCGAGAAAATCCAGCGATAGCTCCTCAAATGGCACCTCCACGTCTATATGCAGGCGTGGGCGGCGATCCTCAGCAGTTGTGGTTTGCAGAACGTAATTACCAAAAGCCTGCCTAAATTCATCCATCCTGTCCTCGTAGAGACTAATTCCTGCTGCCATGTGGTGCCCTCCTCCCGACTCAAGAAACATTCCACACGCATCGATCGCCCTCACCAGTGAAACCCCTTCTATACTACGACCACTTCCCTTGCCTAGTCCGTCCTCCCCGAAGGCAATCACGAATGCAGGCTTATGATAGGCCCGCATGAGTCTGGAGGCGACAATACCAACCACCCCAGGGTGCCACCGCCTTGATCCGACAACAATCACGGGCGCCTCACTGCCAGCTNCATTGCTCAGAACCTCGAGNGCTTCCCCCTGCATCTGCTTCTCATGCTTCTGGCGCCTCCTGTTGTGCTCGTCCAACTGCTCCGCCATCGCCGCTGCCACCTCTCCGGAATCTGTCATCAGGGCGGTCAGGNCATCCTCGGGTGCATCCATCCGGCCTGCCGCATTGATCCGGGGCCCAATCCGAAAGCCCACGTCGCTGCTGCTGACGTATCCATTCATCCCGCTGACCTCCATCAGTGCGCTCAATCCCGGGTTGGTTGTCCGCGGTAACCGCTGCAATCCATGACGAACCAGCAGCCGGTTCTCATCGACCAGAGGAACGATGTCCGCAACCGTCGCCACTGCCACAAGATCCAGCAATTCCTTGAGGTCTACCCCCTCAATCTGCCGCGTCTTGAGAAGCGCATGGGCAAGTTTGAAAACCACCCCTGCAGAGCAGAGATACCCATAGGCGTCCCCGAGCTTCGGATTNACGACAGCCACGGCAGGGGGCCGNCCACCCGNACCTGATTCATGATGGTCTACAACGATCACTTCTATCCCCTGAGCTGCCAGTTTCTGTATCTGCTCACCGGACGCCGTGCCGCAATCAACCGTGATCAAAAGGGAAGGCNTCTGTGCGGACCCGAGACAGCGCTCCATCGCAAGATCACTCAGCCCATACCCCTCCTGTCCCCGGATCGGGATGAACGTCTGGATTTCCAACCCGTAAGCCGAAAGAAGTTCGGCAAGGATCGTCACGGATGTAATGCCGTCCACGTCATAGTCACCGAAGACACACGTGGGCTCACCGCTATCTACCGCCTGCAGGATCCTTCGGACCGCCAGATCCATGTCCGGCAGTTCAAANGGGTTGCTCAGGTCCCGAAGGCGTGGACGAAGAAATGCCTCAAGGTGCCCGGCATCGGTGAACCCGCGCTGCGCAAGAAGGATACGCAATATGAACGGCAGGTCGTCACGTCCGTGAGAGCCGGAGCTAACCCCCTCCGGCACTTCCGCTACGATCCATTCCGTNTCCTGCATNTTCCCGCCTCAGCTCTCGTTCTATCTAGAAGGTAGTGGTCAACCTGGATTGGCTCAAGAACCTATGGGATCCAGCATTAGCCGGTCCTCTGTCCAATCCACTGCGGATTTTTCTCCCGACTCCACGAGATGANCGATAANGCGGTCCCATACATCCTGACCCTCGATGATTTCCACCTCGATACGTAAAAAATAAATATCAACATCAAGCTCACCGGGCATTGGGAAGCGCACAGCATCCTTTTCCGTCGTGACAATTAACTCGATATCCCGTTCAACGCAGCGGGTCATGAATCGATCGATTTCATCCTGTCTGAAGTGGTGGTGATCGGGGAAAACCCGGTGAAACTCAACCTGCGCGCCAAGCTTTTGCAGCAACGTCTCGAAACTCTCCGGCACCGCTATCCCGCTGATGGCGGCGACGTATTTTCCCTCAAGCTCCTCCAGAGCGAGGGTCTTACCTCCAAAAACCTGCTCGAGATATTTTGGTGCATGGGTTGCCTGCATCACCTCCGCAGAGGGGTTATGATCTCGCAGCGTAGAGAGAAGGCTCTCGTCCGTCAGCCCGCGGCACTTGGTCACCATGATGTGGCTCGCGCGGCAGAGGTTCCGGGGGGGCTCCCGTAATGTTCCCCGGGGCAGAAGAGCCTGCGCTGAGGTCCCGAACGGCGCATTCTGGTCAACGAGGACAAGATCATACTCATGATCNAGGGCGAGATATTGCAATCCATCGTCGAGAACCAGAATATCCGCACCCATTTCCTTNACGGCGAAGCGTCCGGCCTTGACCCGGTTCTTATCTACCACTACNTGCACGCCCTTNAGGTTTTTTGCCAGCATGTAGGGTTCATCCCCCGCGAACACGGCGTCCAGAAGCAACTCTTCCCCATCACTGACAATCTTCGGGAGCCCTGCTCGCTCCGCGAGACTGAGATCAGACCATCGCTGGGGTTCATCAAGCTTTCGGCTTTTATAACCTCTGCTGAGGATGGCGACCTTACGGCCTCGCTCCCGCAGGGAACGAGCGAGCAGCTCGACCACTGGNGTCTTGCCAGTCCCCCCAACCGTGAGGTTCCCCACGCTTACAACCCGGGTCCCTAACTGGGCCTGTTGCCTCCAGCGCTTCCGATGGAGGAAAAGGCGGCTCTGAACTACCATTCCGAAAACATAGGAGAGTAANCTGAAGAGCAACCGNGCTACTGCAGCCCCCATGCCNCGAGCCCGTCCGAAAATGACATCGGAAGCCCATTTTTCGACGTCTTCCCCGNCTTGTCCCACCCGTCTACCTTACCGGATCCTCCGCGAAATGTGAAAGTGTGAAAGCCAGAATATTACTTCCTTTCCCGTTTCCCCCCTTGCGGCACCTACTCCTCTGACTAGGCTCCCCCCATGCCCCGCCCAGATGGTCGCGCTCCCGATCAACTCCGCCCTGTTTCCTTCGTGCCCAACGTTGCGCCCCATGCCACGGGCTCGGTGCTCGTCAATTTTGGCAACACTCGTGTCATCTGTGCTGCAACGATTCAGGANGACGTCCCTCGCTGGATGAAGGCACAGGCTGTTGCCGGAGGATGGCTGACCGCCGAGTATAGCATGCTTCCTTACTCAACCCATGACCGGAAATCACGCGATATCANCCGGGGGAAACTTGATGGCCGCTCTTCGGAAATCCAACGTCTGATCGGTCGTGCCCTCAGGGCCGTGACCGACCTGAAGAAACTAGGATCCCGAACCGTCTGGGTTGATTGTGATGTCCTTCAGGCCGACGGAGGCACCCGGACGGCCTCCATAACCGGGGGCTGTGTTGCCCTTGCCATTGCACTGAACCGGCTGATCGAGAACGGGAGGCTCACCGACTTCCCACTCACCCAGCTGGTCTCGGCAGTCAGCGCCGGCGTTTGCAATGGGCTCCCGATTCTCGATCTCAACTACCCCGAAGACCGGGATGCTTCGGTCGACTTTAATGTTGTCATGACGGAGGACGGAAATTTTGTTGAGCTCCAGGGAAGCGGGGAGGAGAGCGTTTTCACCTCCAGCGAAATGCAGGAGATGCTCGAACTTTCTCGGAACGGGATTGAGAATCTTGTGGCATTACAGCGCGAGGCCATCCTCGCCGCCGGGCAGGCACTCGGCACATCTTTACCCGATTTGGGTAGCTCCTGAGCTTTTCCCCTTGTGAGGCAGGGGCAGAAAGNTAGTATCCCGCCGNTTGTCTGAAGGCTTAACCTGCAGGCAGACTTGACCCGCGTTACCGCGCGGAGCACATTTAAAAAAAAGAAACCCGGATTACATATGAACATTGCAAAAAGCAGCAGACGGAAGGGCTTTACCCTGGTGGAGCTCTTGGTCGTGATCGCGATTATCGTCGCNCTCGCCGCCCTTGCCACCCCGCAGATCTTCAAGGCTCTGAAACGCGCCGCACTTGCGGAGGCCATCAGCAATTCAAAGCAGGTTAAGCTGGCTCTCGATTCGTTCGCCACAGATTTTGACGGTCAATATCCCAGCGAGGATACNGCCGAATATGTCNCGGAGGGAGGAACNGGAACAACGTATTCNAATGACTTCTTCAGGCAGATGTTTCTCTCNGGAGATACAGAATCTGAGACGATCTTCTGGGTGAAGAATTCAGCCGTTGCAAACAAGGCTGCGCCGGACGANAAGGTTAAGGAGGGAGGCCGGATTCAGGCCGAGCAGGTCCTTCAGCAAGGTGACGTGCACTGGGCCTACATCACNGACCAGACCAACCTCGACACTGGAAGCCGCCCGATTATTCTTGATGGCTACAAGAAGNACAGTTCCGAGTGGGACCCGAACACGTGGGACAACAAGGTAGTGGTCGTAAGGATCGACGGAGCTGCCAAGGCGATGCGCATGCGAATCAGCGACTACAAAGTGCTGGATGGGTCCAAAAACGATATCCTCTCGGCCCAGGCCGATGCATGGGATGGTGAAAGCCCTTCCGATCTTCTCAAGCAGCCTCANCCCGGGAACTGAACAACCAAGTAATAGATCATTTTACAGCAGGGCCGGCGTGAAGACGCCGGCCTTGTTTTTTGAGGGCGGGGGAANCCTGATCACAGGCCGCGCTCGAGAACGTCGAAAAAAACCTCAATATGGTTTTTCTCCCGTTCCCGAAGGCCCCTGCGGTATTCCCTCAGTCCATCCCTCCGTTTGACCGCCTCAAGGGCAAGCAGAACCTCCTCTCGTGCCTCCGCGAATGTTCGCTCCCTCGGCTTCCTTTTCTCTAGGACTTCCAGAAGGTGCCACCCCATGCCGGTTTGGACCACGACAGGGTTGCCGGGTTCCAGTTTAAAGAGAGCTTCCTCGAGACCTTCGGGGACACGGGAAGGCTGTAACCACCCTAGACTACCCCCGCTGCCGCTCGTTTTCCTGTCCTCGCTGATACGACGGGCTAATTCGGCAAATTCGGCCCCCCTGGACAATGCTTCTCGCGCTTCCTCCAGCGTTGTCGCCACCTCCTCCGCCTCGGCCGCTCCCATGCCGACAGTCGATCGAAATATATGCCTCGCCCGCACCCGGTCCGGGTGTCCCAGCTGTTCTCGGTTCTCCTCATACCAAACTTCCGCCTCTTCNTCGCCGACCGTGACGTCGATCATGCTGGCGAGGTATTTTTCNTGCTGGATTCTTGCCGCTATTCTGAAACGCAGCTCCTTTTCGCTCCAACCCATGTCCTGAAGCGAATCAAGATATGCCTGCTCACTGGGAAAGCGGGCGGTAAAACTTGCCACTTCAACCGCGATCTCCTCTTCCGCCACTGGAACCTCGGATTGGCTGAAGCGGACCTTGAGTCGAAGAAGGTGTAGATCGATGAGTTCGTTCAGGGCTGCGCGCCGAAGAAGGAGCCTCTCCTCCCGAGGAAGACCCTCCTCCTTTCGCCCGGTCCGCCACAGATTTTCCTGCANCCGGCGATTCACTTGGGACAACAGAATGGGCTGGTAGTGAATCCGCGCTACTACTCCTGCTCCCTTGGCAGCCTCCACTACTTCAGCGCTGTCTGGTGCCCTCCGGGCGAATGACCGTCGCAAGGGGCCTCCAATCACAAAAAGATCCGTCACAAGATACAGGATGACCACGGCATATAACACCGCGCGCACGAGAGCGCCCTTCTCCACCATTGATCGTTCTGACACAATTACAGGGTCGGACACAGCGCCTATTGTGCCCGGAGCCCCGCGGGTTGCCGAGCGTAAATCCGGATGCCGCTTCTCAGCGAACAACCACCTTTGCCCCAGGACGGATGAGACTCGGAAGACGCACCGCATCCCAGTTGGCGAGTCGAATACAACCCGCACTCAGAGATCGTCCGATCGTCCGGGGGCTGGCCGTGCCATGAATTCCTATTCCCGACTTGGTAAGCCCCGACCACAATATGCCGACGGGCAGGTTCGGCCCGGGAGGGATTTGCAGCACCTTACTGCGGTCCTTGCTACGAACCCCAGTATCAAGAAGCTGTTTGTCATAATACCAGCTTGGAAGCTCAAGACAGTTGGCTATGGCCCACTCCCCGTGATGGGTTTGCTCAAGTTTCCCCGGAGTAATCGGAAACATAGCAACTAACTTCTGAGGCTCATAATTTTCATTCTCCTCTGAGACAACCACCGCGGCCCCAGGAGCTGGCGGAGTTGCACCCTTCTCGTAGATGAAGAGGTTCCGCCCGATGGTGTCGATGACCACTGTCCGTGAGCTGAGGCCCACATCCGCCCCATGAGACCTTCCCTCTTTCAGACCCTCGATCAGAAAGGGGGAAACATTCGGCACTTTCAGTCCTTTGCGAGGCGCAATACCGCTGGTAATCGCTACTCCGTTCAAGGCCACCAGAAAACTCTCAGAGGTGTGATAGCGCTCCGCCATGAACTCAAGATAGCTCCGATACGACATGCGTTCTTCCACTGCCTGCTCGGCATATTCCAATGGAAGATCCGGGTTAACCCACTCCGTGGCGGATTCGGGCACAATTGCAAACGCATAAGTCTGGCCCACCATGAGATCAGCCTCTTTCACTAGAGCCTCCCAGTCGTCAGGACGACGCCCCACACTTCGGTTGTAGGAGTGCACCGCCTTGGTAGTGAACTTTCCGGGCTTCCCGTCAATAAATCCCGGCCCGAACCGTTTCTCATCGAGGTAGATCTGAAGACGAACATCCGTCGCGACAGCTTCGGCTCTCGCCTCACGCGCCTTTACTGCGGCAAGATCCTTCTCATCCACTGCCTGTGCCGCGAGGACGATCACGGCCTTGCCTGGGGCCTTCCCCTCGATTCTGGGAGAGGGTGGCGCCTCATCGTGATACTTCCGTGAGTCCGTAGGTTCCGGTAGCTGCCCTGACGGAATTTCTTCCTGAGCGAGCGACTGGACGGAGAATATTCCGGCCAGTAGCACGGTCCGGACCGGAGGCGCCCAGCAGGAAGCCGCATATTGCGTCACTTTCATTAATGTCTATTGAATATCGACATGTGCAAGATAATCGAACCTGCCCTGTTTGCCAAGTCAACCACGTCGCGGGTGCAGCGTGCCTGCCAAGGTCCGGCGGAGAGCATTAAATTCAGGCGCCGCCTCCCCATCCTACGTCCTCAGAATCAATAATCACGGCAATGAAGGAAATTTATACCCTGACACTTCTATACGTGCCCGACCGCACTGTCTGCTTCCAGCCGTCCCTCCAATTCCCTGCTGACCAAGGCCTCCACAATGACATCATTCCCCTCGTAGGATGTCCCGAGAACCTTGGCCTCCGCATGGATTAGGGACACTAAGTCTCCCCGGTGTTGGGGAATGCGGTAGCGCTTGCGCGACACAGCCCTGGCGAGGTAGTCGACAAACTTATGATGGAGATCCTCCATACCCTCACCACTCTTGGCCGAGATGGAAACCGCGTCCGGGAACTGGGATTCCAGCGCCTTGATCCGGTGAGGGTCATCGAGGAGGTCGATTTTATTCAAGACCGTGAGAACCGGTTTGTCCGCGGCGCCAAGTTCCTTCATTACCTTGAGGGTGGTGCCACAGAGACGTTCGAGCTCTGGTTCGCTGGCGTCCATGACGTGCACAAGGAAATCGGCGAGAACTGCCTCTTCGAGGGTGGCCTTGAAGGACTCCACCAGACGATGAGGCAGATTTCTGACAAACCCTACCGTGTCCGTCAGCAACAGGTCCTGCCCATCTGAAAGAGCAACTCTCCTGGTCGTAGGATCCAGAGTTGCGAAAAGCATATCCGCTTCCAGAACCTCCGACCCGGCAAGGTGATTCAACAACGTCGATTTTCCTGCATTGGTATAACCAACAATGGCGGCATGAGGAGCTTGCGTCTTCTGCCTTTCCTTGCGCTGCGTGGCACGTTGCCTTCTCACAGTGAGAAGGTCTGCCTTGATCCTGTCAATCCGCTTGCGGGCCATGCGGCGGTCAACCTCGATCTGCTGCTCCCCCATCCCCCGTGCTGCCGCTGATCCTCCCGACCCGCCTCCGCCCTCCCGGTCAAGGTGGCCCCACATCCGGGCCATCCGCGGGAGAGCGTATTCCATCCTTGCCAGCTCCACCTGTAACCGGGCCTCCCTCGTCTGAGCCCTCCGTGCGAATATATCCAGGATGACCTCCTCGCGGTCGATGACCGTCATATCGGCCGCTTCTTCCCATTCCCGCTGCTGGTTGGGCGCGAGTTGATTATCGAAGATGATACAGTCGCACTTGAGTTCGCGCGCGTGGTCACAAACTTCTTCAGCCTTTCCCTTCCCACATAGAAATTTCTTCTGGGCCTCCCGGGCTCTCACCAACTGGTCGCTCACAACCCCGATCCCCAGCGTAGTAACCAGTTCCGCTAGTTCGTTCAAAAGGCTCCGCGACTCCTCCTCCTCTCGTTTATCGAAGCATATGCGCACGAGGAGAGCTCTCTCGACCATCTGTGGTCTATCACGCACCTCAAACACAGCTCGGAAAACATACGCTTCCAGAGGATCGAATCACGCCAAAAGACCCCCTCGGCGGGCCAGACTACGTCTACTGATCCTCATAATCAGAAATTTTGCCGTCCCCCCGCTGCGGCATGGATCATGCCGTGAAGAGGCAATATGCTGCCCAATTCCCCGTTTATGGGGATCTCTGTATCCGTTCCAGGTCTACTTGTGACTTGCCCGAAAGCATATTTCAGAGCAGGTTCCCCGTCCCCGCCACAGGTGGGACCACATGGGAAAGACCCTCTACCAGAAAGTCTGGGATGCTCACACCGTGGGCACTCTGGGCGATGGCCGCACTCAGCTTTTCATCGGCACGCACCTTATTCACGAGGTGACCAGTCCGCAGGCTTTCGGCATGATCCGGGATCTCGGGCTGGAAGTGAAATACCCTCATCGGACCTTTGCGACCATCGATCACATCGTCCCTACTGTAAATCAGGACGCCCCGGCCGACCCCCTCGCAGCGGACATGATGACCGCCCTGCGGGAAAACGCCGATGAATTCGGAGTCACCTACTTTGACCTCGCCTCGGGCAAGCAGGGCATCGTCCACGTGGTCGGCCCCGAACAGGGCATTACCCAACCCGGGTCCACCATCGCCTGCGGCGACTCCCACACCGCCACTCATGGCGCCTTCGGAGCGATCGCTTTCGGGATCGGAACTACCCAGGTCCGGGACGTCCTCGCCACCCAGACGATGGCCATGGAACCTCTCAAAGTCCGCCGCATCGAGGTGAATGGGGAACTCCGTCCTGGCGTCTACGCAAAGGACGTCACCCTCCACATTATCCGTCTCCTCGGGGCCAAGGGCGGCATTGGATACGCCTACGAGTATGCCGGCGAGCTCTTCGATAACATGACCATGGAGGAGCGTATGACGGTCTGCAACATGGCCATCGAGGGTGGTGCGCGATGCGGTTACGTCAATCCCGACGAGAAGACCTTCGAATTCCTCAAGGGCCGTCCTTACAGCCCGCGAGAAGACGAGTGGGACGCCGCGGTCGACAACTGGAAGTCGTTCGCTTCCGACCAAGACGCGGAATACGATCACGTTGTGAAGATCAACGCCGCCGACATTGAGCCTACGGTCACCTGGGGCATCTCACCGGACCAGGGCATCAGCATCGGCGAAACCATCCCCGATCCCACCCAAGCTAGGGACCATGTCGAGGCCAAGTCCTTCCAAGAGGCTCTCGACTACATGAAGATCCCCGGGGGAACTCCGATCAAGGGCGTCAAGGTTGACGTGGCCTTCATCGGATCGTGCACCAACGGCCGCATCTCCGACTTCCGCGAGGCCGCCAGATTCCTCAAGGGCCATCAGGTTGCCGAGGAAGTGCAGGCCATCGCTGTCCCTGGTTCTCAACTCACCGCCATCCAGTGTGAGAAGGAAGGCATCGACAAAGTCTTCGAGGAAGCCGGCTTCGAGTGGCGCGCTGCAGGTTGCTCCATGTGTCTGGCGATGAACCCTGACAAACTTGTCGGTGACCAGCTCTGCGCCTCGTCTTCTAACCGCAACTTCAAGGGCCGCCAGGGCTCCCCCACCGGCCGGACCGTCCTGATGTCTCCTGTCATGGTGGCTGCCGCCGCGGTCACCGGCTCCATCGCCGATGCCCGTGAGGTTTTTAACGTGGACCCCGCCACCGCGGCCGCCTGAGCACTCCTTTCTGACTCCTTTCCGGCATGGCTCTCGAAAAAATAACCTCGGTCTCCGGGACCGCAGTCCACATCCCAGGCGCAGACATCGACACCGACCGCATCATCCCAGCCCGCTTCATGAAGTGCGTTACCTTTGACGGCCTCGGGGAGTTTGCTTTCTACGATGTCCGCTTCGACCCCACCTCCGGCGAGCGGACCGACCACCCGCTCAACGAAGAACGCTTCAACGGTGCCAGCGTCCTCCTCGCCGGCGTGAATTTTGGTTGCGGCTCATCCCGTGAGCACGCCCCGCAGTCGCTGAACAAGTATGGATTCAAGACCATCGTGGCCGAGTCCTTCGCCGAAATCTTCTTTGGCAACTCGACCACCCTAGGCATGCCCTGCGTTACACTCACTGCCGACCAGATCAATCACCTCCGCGAGGCCGTCGACGCCGACCCGGCCACCAAGATCACCGTTGACGTCGAGAAACTCGAGGTTCGCTCCTCCGCTGGCCACACTTTCAATTGCGCCATTCCCGACTCTGCCCGTGATGCCCTTATCAGTGGGCGCTGGGATCCCATCCAGGAGCTCCTCGACAACGAGGAGAGGACTTCAAGCGTGGGCGAGGCTTTACCCTACGTCTAGTCTACTGGCCTTCACTCAAGGATCTTCAGGATCCGACACCCTGTTTCCAGCCGCATCCCGCGGTGTCTCTTGCCCGCGTTCCATCCCACCCAGCTCCCCCGGGGAAGCAAGGTGCACCCCTTCTCCACGAGCTTCGTCTGCCGCAGGACCCGCCAATCGCAAGGCCTGACCATGAGAGCTTCTTGAATTAGCAAGCTCGGTATTTAATCGAGCCACGGAAGCTCGCGATTGCTCCCCCTCGGAACGCATCTTCGCAATCTGCTTCCTTAAATCGTCGACTTCCTTCCGGGCCTCATCCCGATCACGTTGAACCTGCATACGGGATTGCGCCACTGCGGCCTTTTCGGCCTGCACGGCCTCGACACCCCGCTCAGCCCGTCGCAAAGCTGTAAGGGCTCTTTCCTCCCTCTGTGAGGCACGTCCGAGGTTTTTCTTCAGCAATTCTACGTCTACGAGCGCTTTCAAGTGCCCAGCCCTTGAAATTCGCAAATCGTCCCGGAGCTGGTCTGAACTTCCTGCACCTGAACTCAGATCCATGATCTTGGCCGTCATTTCCCTCTTCTCACGCGAAGCGACCCTTCTCGCCTCCTCCCCGCTCTTGAGGGCTGCCGCAATCTCCTTTTCTAATCGTTCCCCATGTGCCCGCGCAGCCACCAGCTGCTCTCGGAGACTAGCCCGTTCAATCGGATCCTTGAGCTCCTCCCGCACACGGACCAGATCTTGCCTCAGGGCGTGGAACTCCTCCTTGAGGCCGATCATCTCAACACCCGCTTCATCCAGCGCGGAAGCTTGTTTCATGCTCTCCTCCGCACGCGCTTTCCAGACTACCGCCTCCTGTCGGGCCTGCTCCTTTTCCTTTTGCAGCATCCTGATCTCCATCAGCATTCTGTGATTCGCCATGGTCAGGGCACCAACTTCTTCACGAGCTTCGTCTCGCTCCTCCACAACGGCCTCAGCAGTCCGGCGGGTCTCCTGCAATCTTGCCTCCGCCTCGCGAAGATCCTGCCGGAGATCCTGCAACTCGGAGTCTGTCTCCTGCGCCCCGGAGTCCGGAGCGAACCCGACAAGAACAAGCGGGGACTCCTCTACGCTTGCGATTCCAATCAGGGGATTCGGAGTATCAATTTCCGCGAACACATCTGCCGGGGCAGGGTGAGCAAGGACCATCAGTGCTGAGGCAAAAAAGAAGCTCTTCATGGAAGGGAAAGGAGACCAGAAAGTCGGCAAACGGTTTACCCGCCACGGGAGGACCTGAAAAGAATTTATTACGGATGTCTTAAATAATTTAGCCCGCCTGCCTTCATTTAATGGGATCAGGCCTGTTCGCGAAAATGATCCCACCCTCCCGGTAATCCTTCCGATCCTTCCGATCCTTCCGCGGACAGCTCCCCGATACAGGTGAGCTTGACCCCTGGAAATCGCTCTGGCCAATCGGCGATCAACCGCTGCGAGCTCCGCTCCGAAATCGCAAGGAGCAGTTCATAGTCCTCTCCATCACTCAGGGCCTCCGCGACCGTGACCCCACGAGATCGCGGGAGCGCCTCTTCCCTCAGCCGGAAACCGCACCCACTTGCAGAAGCAAGGCGCGGAAGATCCATCGCCAGACCATCGGACAGGTCCATCATGGCACGCACCCGGAAGTTCCGCGACAACCAGTCCGCCTCCACGACTCGTGGCATAAAGCTCAGATGCCGTCCCCTCTGCGAACCTCCGAGCCTTCCCGTCACGAAGAGAAGATCTCCGGAACGTCCACCGCTGCGCAGGACGACCTGAGAACGCCTCGCACTTCCAGTGCCCGCCACCGAAATCATGACCGGGGCGCCCGAAGGCAGGGAAGAAGTCTCCCCGCCAACAATGGAGCAATCGAAGGCACGAGCACATTTATTCATCCCCCTGTAGACCTCTTCCACCCAGCGCATCCGGCAATCGGCAGGCAGGGCCACGGTCACCAGCAGGTGCCGGGGCCATCCTCCCATCGCTGCAAAATCGCTCAAGGTTCGCGCCACAGCTTTCCATCCAACTTTCCCCGGAGGCGCGCTGGGAAGAAAGTGTACCCCGCAAATCAGGCAGTCCGTCTTCAGAAGTTCTACCTGACCCCTTCCGGCTCCCTCCACGACCGCGCAGTCATCGCCGGGACCAGTCACGAGGCCTGGGCCGCTCTCCAGCAGGGCGGTCAAACGGGCCACCACCACATCTTCACCATAGTGGGATAAATCCAGCATTTTTCTCGAGCTCGTTGACCCATTCAGGATTAATTTTCAATAGTATCTGAATTGCGACGGTTGCCGCATTGAAGCAAAAGTGAATCGCAATCGGGGCCCAGAGAGATCCTGTATACTCATAAGAAAGTGCAAGAATGATACCCAGGAGGGTCAGGGGAAGAAGAGCCATCAGATTCACGTGGACCGCCCCGAAGAGCAACCCTGATAGGATCACGGCCACCGGAAGACCCGCCATCCGCTTTACCGCCGTGTAGACGTAACCCCGGAATACCACCTCTTCCGCCAGAGGCGCCCCGACACAAACCACCAGAGCCATCAGGACCAGAACCAATGGTTCTGTACTTTCCTGCAGGAGTTTGACGCTCTCCTGCACTCCATCCCCTTCAATGAACTGTCCCAGCCACGCGTTGTATCCGGCGAACTCCAGCGAGGCCATGAAGCCCCACATGACGAACACCACCGCCGGCGCAAAAACCACCTTCCACCAGGTGGACCGCCAGCGCAGTCCGAATGCATCAGCCAGGTTCACCCTGCGGAAGAGTATTAGAACAACGAAGGCAATCTCAAGGGCCTGAATCACCAGCTGAAAAATAAGCCCAACGACGAGATCTCCCGCCATAAGTTCCGACTCCGGCCCACTCATCCTGGCCCCTTGGAAGAGCATCACGTAAAACCCGAAAATGAGGGAAACCCCAAACACGTCGGGCAACCCGAATCCCCGGATCGGCACCCGTCCCCTCGGTATGGGCGGCACCTTGTCACGTCCGAGGTGACGAACCGCATAGTAGGGAATCACCCCCACGAAAAGCGTCCCAGCACAAAGGGCAAAGGCTATGCCGATGACTTTAAACTCCACGTCCATCCGTCTTGTGCCGGATACGATAGAACCTGAGGAGCCACTTGGCGAGCGGAGGTGCATCCAAAGTGACCCCCGGTCTTCACTGCCACGCCCTTCCAGAACCCAGAATTTAATCGCTCCCCCCCGGGGAATACGCCTACAATGTCTCCGCCCATGAGGTTTTCCCTTTTCCCGGTTGCGGCCATGGCTTTTCTGCCATGGCACTCTCTCGACGCGCGCCCCTTCACCAACTCTGAGGGAAAGACCCTTGAGGCAGAAATCGTCCGTGCTTCAGCAAGTGAGGTTACTCTCCGGATGGCCAACAAGCGCACGGCCACAGTGAAAATAGCGAGCCTCAGCGAGATCGATCAAACCTATATTCGCAAGTGGTTGGCAGCTCAAATCCCTCCCCTTCGCGTTACCCCCAACATGGTCCGCAAGACAACCAAGGAATCGCGCCGAAGCTTTTTTTCATCCAGTAACAGGTATTACCGGCAGATTTATGATCTCGGCGTCGATTTTCAGAACAACGACAACGCCAAGGAGCTGGAGAAAAGCTCTCTCAAATACATGCTCATCGGACGCTCTCTGAGCGACCCCAAGAAACACAAGGTCCTCGCAGTCCAGACCAGAGAGTTCGAAGTGCCCGCCGGAGGAGGGCATACGGTCAGTTTCGAGAAAGAGCAGAATATATATTCCGAGGAGAGTTCCTACGGGAGCTACAAATGCATCGGCTTTGTGCTCTATGGAGCGCGAAAGAAAGACAACCGTGAGGTCTACACATTCGGATCTACACCCCAACTTGAGGAAGCCCTTTATTCCATCATTCAACTCAGGGAGCGCGATGTGGCGGACGAGAACTTTCAGCCAGTCGGGGAAAGAACCCGCAGTTCCCGAAGAGACAGCCGGAAACCAGAGGATCTCCCCGGAATCCTGGACCCCCAACGCGGGGAAAAGCCAGCTCAGGAACCAAAGCCGCCCGCGCCCCCCATCATTATCAGGTAAATTCTAAGACCGAGAAACGCGGTTTACGAGGGACCCTGGTTTCGCATGAAATCTGCGACCTGCGCAAAGAAGGGTTGCAGCTCGGAGCGTACTTCCGGGGAAAGTCCACATTCTGTCATGGAGTCCCCCATAAGCTCCATCCACCGGTCCCGCTCTGCCTCACCGATCCGGAAAGACATATGTCTCATCCTCAGCCGCGGGTGACCCCGCTGCTCGGGGTATCGGCGGTCTCCTCCAAAGCGGAAGCATAGGAACAGGTAAAGCCGCTCCTCCGCTCCTGCTGCGTCCTGTTCCGAATACATGGGCCCCAGCAGACCGTCTCCGGGAATCCGACGGTAAAATGCTGCCGCGAGCTCCCGGAACCCTCTCTCCCCGAAACCTGCGGTCAAACGGCGGCGGACAAGCGGCGCACAGCCCCAACGTCCGTTCTCATCGTCCGGCAGCTCCGAGGTTCCCGATTCGGCAACGTCGCTCCGGCGATCTGCTCGACGACCCCGGCAGCTTTGCGACCCGCCGCCATCGCTC